>JAEETJ010000066.1 GCA_016290295.1 Bacteroidales bacterium | reverse complement strand
TGCCATCAGCCTGATTATCAACGGTTATGCCAAAGACGTGCTCAAAAAGCTGCCCATGGAGTTTGCTGTAGAGGCTCAGAAACTGTTGAGTATCAGCCTGGAGGGAAGCATAGGGTAAAGTTGACAATTGACAATTGACAATTGACAATTGATAATTGACAATTGATAATTGACAATTGATAATTGACAGTTAAGAACTAAGAACTAAGAACAATTAAGAATTATAAGTTACCTCGAAGAGGTTAAATTTTATTAACCCCACATAAGCGCAGCGCAATGTGGGGGATATCAAAAAATAAAAAAAACAACTATGAAAAAAGTCATCCACACTGACAACGCACCCAAGGCTGTGGGTCCATACAGCCAAGCTATCGAAGCTAACGGAATGTTATTCATTTCAGGTCAGATTCCCGTTGACCCGGCTACAGGCAAAATGCCCGAAGGCATTGAGGCTCAGACCGAACAAGTGATGAAGAACATCGAAGCCATCCTGAAAGAGGCTGGTTATACTTTCGACAATGTCATCAAATCAACTTGCTTATTAAGCGACATCGCCTATTTCAAACCCATGAACGAGGTGTATGCCAAATATTATACCGTAAATCCGCCGGCAAGAGCTGCTTTCGCTGTGAAAGACCTGCCATTAGGAGCTTTGGTAGAAATTGAAACTATCGCTGTTAAATAATTCAGGCATAGTTATTTATAATTTTCATCTTCATTTCTGATGAACTATTTGACCGTCGAAAAACTGTCGAAGAGCATCGGAGAGAAAGAGTTATTCTCCGAGATTACCTTCGGTCTTGAAAAAGGCCAGAAGACCGCATTGATAGCCCGCAATGGTACCGGCAAGAGCACCTTGCTGAACATCATTGCGGGCTATGATGTACCCGACAGCGGCCAGGTGGTCATTAGAAATGATATTACCGTGTCCTATCTGCCTCAGATGGACCGCTTTGCCGACAACTTCTCGGTCTTGGACGCCATTTTTGACGCACAAACACCTACCATTCAGGCCATTAAAGAGTACGAAGCCTGCATGGTGTTGGCAGAGACGGAGCACGAAAATGTTGAAGTGCAACAGCGACTGCAAAAGGCCATTATGGAAATGGACCGCCTGCATGCCTGGGACTTCGAAGCCAAAGCCAAGGAAATACTCTCACGCTTTGGCATCCATGATATCTTCAAGAATATCAATGAATTGTCTGGAGGACAAAGGAAGAAAGCCGCACTGGCCAAAACTCTGATTGCCGACACAGACCTTCTGATACTGGACGAGCCGACCAACCACTTGGATGTGGAGATGATTGAGTGGTTAGAAAATTACCTGAAAGCCGCCAATGTGACGCTGCTCATGGTAACGCACGACCGCTATTTCCTGGACCAAGTGTGCAATGACATCATCGAGCTGGATCACGGACAGTTGTATCATTACCGAGGTAAGTACGATTATTTTGTGGAGAAGAAAGCCGAGCGACTGGCCAATGCCGCCGCTGAAAATGAGAAACTGCGGCAACTTTTCCGCAAGGAGTTGGAATGGGTGCATACCTCTCCGCAGGCACGTACTACTAAAGCCAGAGCCCGAATCAATGCCTTCGAGGAACTCAAAAAGGAAGTCAGCAAAGCCCCCGAGCAAAAACAGGAAGGCTTCAAGGTCCGCACCGAGCGATTGGGAAACAAAATATTGGAAATCAACAATTTGGATTTTGCCTATCCTGACAATGTTTTGCTAGATGACTTCTCCTATATCTTCAAAAAAGGAGAAAAATGCGGCATTGTCGGTCCCAACGGCACGGGCAAAAGTACTTTTCTGAAGCTGATTATGGGCGAATTGCAGGCCGATGGCGGCAAAATCACCCCGGGACTGACCATCCAATTCGGCTATTTCTCACAGGATGGTCTCCCCTACTCCGGCAACAAACGCATCATCGACTTGGTGAAGGAGCAGGCAGAAGTGATTCGCCTGGACAATGGCAACTACATGGGTGCCTCACAGTTCTTGAATCACTTTGGCTTCAAATACGAGCAGCAATACACTTATTATGAAGACCTAAGTGGTGGAGAGAAACGCAAATTACACCTGCTCATTACCCTGCTGAAGAACCCCAACTTCCTGATTTTAGATGAGCCCACCAACGACTTTGACATTGACACACTGAATCTGCTGGAGGACTTTTTGGAGCATTACACCGGCTGCATTCTGATGGTCTCGCACGACCGATGGTTTATGAACAAGTTGGTGGATCATATCTTCGTCTTCGAGGGTCACGGCAAAATCAAAGATTATTACGGCAACTACACAGAATATCGCATTGAGAAGGACAAGGAACTGAAATTGCAGAAGCGCATTGCCAAAATCAACGCTCCAGCACCGGTGGAAGATGGTAAAAGCAAGCCCGCCAGAGCCACCAACCCCAACAAAATGACCTTCAAAGAACGCAAAGAATTCGAAACTCTGGAGGTTGAAATCGAACAGCTGGAAAAAGAAAAGGAAGAACTCATCGAGAAGATGAACAGCGGTGCAGGCACCTCGCAAGAGCTCACCGACTGGAGCCGTCGCTATCAGGAGGTCGAGACTTCCTTAGATGACAAATCCATGCGGTGGTTGGAACTTTCGGAAAAAGAGTAAAAGAAAAAAGCCTTGCAGATGCAAGGCTTTTTTCTTTATGTCAGTGGCGGGATCGAGAGTTGAACTCGAGACCTCCGGGTTATGAATCCGACGCTCTAACCAACTGAGCTACCCCGCCGTTTTTGAGGTTGCAAAAATACAACTTTTTTCAATACGCTCAACAGCCTTTCAAAAATTTTTCATTGCCTAAATTTCCGACATATCACCAATAGCCGATTTCAATTGAAAATTTGATAATTAGCACATTGGCACATTGACAATTAGCACATTAACCAATTAA
Organism: Bacteroidales bacterium; assembly: GCA_016290295.1. Taxonomy (GTDB): domain Bacteria; phylum Bacteroidota; class Bacteroidia; order Bacteroidales; family WCHB1-69; genus RUG11690. Next base: position 6,681 of record JAEETJ010000066.1, on the reverse strand, counting down.
CTAATTTGCTAATTTAAAAGTCTATCTCATACCACTCCGTTTTGCGCTTGGCATAGCGTTCTTTGGCTTTGGCAATGGATTCATCATCGAATTTGATGCGACCAATTTTTTTTGTTAATGCACTGATTTGTCCCGCTCTTTTGTTCAAATATCCTGTTGGATTGGCAGGATTACGCTTCAATGGCGAGGGATAACAAGCGGTAATGAGAGCGGCCTCTCGCAAAGTCAGTTTGTCGGCACTTTTGTGGAAATAATGTTGGGCAGCGGCCTCCGCCCCATATATGCCGTTTCCCATCTCTATCACGTTCAAATAAACTTCCATAATTCTTTCCTTGCTCCAGAAAGTCTCGATCAGAAAAGTGAAGTAAACCTCCCCTCCCTTCCGAATCCAGGAATGGCCGTCCCAGAGGAACACATTTTTAGCTGTCTGCTGCGAAATGGTGCTAGCACCGCGCTCCCGCCTACCCTGCTTTTTCTCGTTGATAGCTTTCTGCACTGCTCCCCAGTCGAAACCTCTATGAGCCAGGAAATTATTATCTTCGGACGCCACTGCACAATCAGCCATATAATGTGATATTTCCTCTATATCACGCCATTCTTTCTCTATGGGTGCATCATTTTTCACCTTACGGATAATCATCAAAGGGGTTACCGGCGGATTAATCCAACGGTACGCCAAAGGCAGTAGGATACTGAAAAGGAACAAAACCAGCAACACCTTCCCCACCATCACAAAAAAACGCTTTATCGGGTCATTTGCGTCCTTAGATTTCTTTGATTTTTTCTTTGCCATCTTCACTTCAAATTTTCGCTGCAAAATTACAACAATTTAGCTTACATAGTCAAGGAAATCAGTAGAATCATAATTCAAAATCCAAAATTCAAAATCCAATTAGAATATTAACTAATTTACTAATTGACCAATTTGCTAATTGATTTTTCCGTATCTTTGCAACTTGGAAAAAATACTAATTAAATATAAAAAGTATGAAACAAAGATTTATGTCGGGCTTGTTGATTGCCGTTTTCTGCCTTTTCGCCTTCAGCATGGACGCCCAAAATTACAAAAAGGAAACTTACCAGAATGACCCGATGACCGTCATCCATTACACTTTGGACAACGGTCTGCAGGTCTTCATGTCCGTCAACAAGGATGAACCCCGCATCCAAACTCTCATCGCCGTGCGCGTGGGTAGCAAGAACGACCCCGCCGAATCTACTGGTCTGTCCCACTATCTCGAACACCTGATGTTCAAGGGTACCAGCAAATTCGGTACTCTCGACTGGGCCAAAGAACAAGTGCAGTTGAAGGAAATCGAAAGACTGTACGAGGTTTACAATCACACCACCGACCCTGCTAAGCGCAAAGCCATCTATCACTTGATTGACTCTGTATCATACGAGGCTTCCAAGTATGCTATTCCCAACGAATATGACAAGCTGATGTCTGTTATCGGCTCACAGGGAACCAATGCCTTCACCTCCAACGATATGACTGTATATCAGGAGAATATCCCCAGCAACGAATTGGAACGCTGGCTGATGATTGAGAGTGACCGCTTCTCAAACGCTGTATTCCGTTTGTTCCACACCGAGTTGGAAACAGTTTATGAAGAGAAAAACATGAACATGGCTAACGACAGCCGTACCGCCTACGAGAAGATGAACGAGGCCCTGTTCCCGCATCATCCTTATGGCACTCAGACCACCATCGGTACTGTTGAACACCTGAAGAACCCCTCACTGACCAACATCAACAAGCACTACAAAACTTATTACGTGCCTAACAACTACTGTATTGCCATGGCTGGTGATTTCGATCCAGAAGAAGCTATCAAATTGATTGACAAATATTTTGGCAAACTTCAACCCCGTTACATCCCCGATTTCACTTACGTAAAAGAGAATCCCATCCGTGAAGTGAAGGTGGTGGACGTTTACGGTCTGGAAGCTGAAAACTTACAGATTGGTTTCCGTATCGATGCCGGTACCGGTTCACGCGACGTGTTATTGGCAGAAATGGCTGACGCTGTGCTGATGAACGGTTCTTGCGGTATCATAGATGAGAACATCAACCAGAAACAGCTGGCCCAATACGCATCCTCTGGTGTAAGCGACCTGAATGATTACGCTTATTTCCGTCTGGCAGGCAGACCTAAAAAAGGACAAACGCTCGAAGAGCTGAAAGACCTGTTGCTGAAACAGATTGACATTCTGAAATCAGGCAACTGGGATGAAAAACTGCTCACCGCCGCCATCAACAACCGCAAGCTCAGTCAAATGACCCAGGTGGAAAATAACAACAACCGCGCCATGGCGATGGCAATGGCCTACCTTGCTCATATGAGCTGGCAAGACGTGTTGAACGAGACCGACAACATGAGCCAGGTAACCAAGGAAGACGTGATTGACTTTGCTAGACGTACTTTCAAGAACAACAATTATGTAGTGGTTTACAAACGTCAGGGCGAGCAGCGCGACGTGCAGAAAGTAGAGAAACCCGAAATCACCCCGGTGGTCATCAACCGTGATGTGGAAAGCAAATTCCTCCAGGACATCAAGAAAATCAAAGTAGAACCCATCAGCCCTGTATTTGTGGATTTCAACAAAGACATGAAGAAAGGCAAAGCCAATGGCAATGAGATCCTCTACGTGCAAAATACCGACAACGGCCGTTTCCAGCTGTATTACCGCTACAACTACGGTTCCTTGTATGACAAAAAAGCCGGCATCACCAACAGTTTCCTTGATCAGTTGGAAAGCGAAAACCGCACGCTCAGCCAAATCAACCGTGAAATGTATGATCTCGCTTGCGAATACAGCATCAGCTTCGGCGACAAATACGCCCGTGTAAACATCTCCGGTTTGAGCGAAAATATGGAGAAGGCTATGGCTATCGTTGAAGACATCTTGAACCACCCCAAAATTTCCGAAGAATCCGTACAGAATTCTATCAGCAATGTGCTAAAACAGCGTCAAGATGCCAAGTCACGCCAGAACACCATCTTCCAGAGAATGCTGTCTTACGCTTCCTACGGCAAGGACAACATGCGCAAATATTTGGTTACCAACGAGGAAGTCCAGAAAATCAAAGCTCAGGACATCATCAACCAGATTAAAACCATGACCTCACAGCCGCAGCGTATCATGTACTATGGCGACATGAGTCTTACCGACCTGCAAAAGGTAATCACCGACAAGCACAGTGTGCATCCTGCCAAGAAACCCATGAAGCAGAATCCCGATTTCGACCGTCTGCAGACCAAAGAGAACAAGGTGTATTTCGCTCACTACGACGCCAAACAGTCCCTGTGTCGTCAGCTGAACACTTCTATTCCTGCCAACTGGACCCTCAGTCCGCAGATTGAGATGTACAACGAGTATTTCGGTGGCAGCATGAACTCCATCGTATTCCAGGAAATCCGTGAGAAACGCTCCTTGGCATACACCGCTGCCGCTTACTATGTTGAACCCAGCGAAAAAGGCCGCTACAACTACAACATGACCCATATCGGCACTCAGAATGACAAGCTGATTGACGCTTTGGAAGCTTTCACAGATTTGTTGGACAACATGCCGGTTTCTGAACTGAACTTCGACATTGCCAAGACTGCTTTGATGTCAGAATACAGAACCAACCGTATCCGTAAGATGAGCATCATCAACTACTACCTGAACTGCGAAGAAAAAGGCTTGAAAGCTCCCACCGACAAGGAAGACTTCAACGCCATCCAGAAGATGACCCTCAACGATGTGCTCAACTTCAACAAGACCTATATCAAAGGCCAGAAGCACACCGTTGTGGTTTTGGGTAACGAAAACGAAGTGGACTTCAAAGGCTTGGAGAAATACGGTAAAATCACGAAACTCAGCTTAGAAGAGATTTTCGGATACTAATCAGTTAATAGTTAACAGTTAATAATTAATAGTTATCAATTGTTAATTGGTAAAAGTCCCGGGGCGGTTGCTTCGGGATTTTTTTTATCATAACCCTGCATTCAAAATCCCATCATCCACCAAACTCCCCTCGAGCACGCAGTGCGAGACTCCCCTTGAGCGCAGCAAAACTCCCCTCGAACGAAGTGAGACTCCCCTTGAGCACGCAGTGCGAAACTCCCCTTGAGCGCAGCGAAACTCCCCTTGAGGGCGAAGCCCGAAACTCCCCTCGAGCACGCAGTGCGAGACTCCCCTTGAGCGCAGCGAAACTCCCCTCGAGGGCGAAGCCCGAGACTCCCCCTAATCCCTACCCCCTAATTCCTATCCCCCGCATCTCCCTGTATTTCCTTGGGCTAACTCCTGTGGCACGGCGGAAGTATGTACCGAAGTGGCTCTGGTTCTGAAAACCGAGATTGTCGGCAATCTGCTGCACAGAAAGACAAGATGTAGTAAGAAGCGTCTTCGCCTGCAAAACCACATAATCGCCAAGCCAAGAGCCGACTGTCTTACCCGTAGTTTTCTTGATCACATTAGCCAAATACTTGGGTGCGATACACAGTTGTTCCGCATACCACGCAATATTTTTATGCTGACAGCTGTTCTTTTCCGCAAGAGCAAAGAAATCCGCCGTCAATTGCTCGGCACGAGAGTTTTCTGCCTGCCGTTTGTATAGTGCTGAAAAAATACCCTGGAGATAATGAAACCACGAACTGGTCAGTTTAATGACACAATCTCTGACATTGGGGTTGTTCTGCTGACGCAACACTTCATGCAAAAGATGAAAATATTGGACTGAAACTTGGAGTTGATTCTTTGTCAGTTTATTACACGGATAAGCACGAGCAGCCTGCTTGGCGCGATAGGAATAATCTTGCATCTGCAAATCATCAGCGAACTTGTCGTTATGCGCCAATATCAAAACTTTACAGTTTTTTGAAGCGGATTCAACGTGCAGCACAAAATCCGGCAACAACGTTATCACACACGGAGCTTTGGCATGCAAATCGTGTAGGTTAATATTACAGTGCATTTCGCCCTCGAGAAGTATCTCGACTGCATAATAATCAATGTGGAAATACTTAGGAAACTCGCTGCTTTGTGGGTGATATTCAGAAAGTTGAAAATAGTCGTTGTCAAGCGTCAAAAGTGAGTCCACCTTATCGGTGTTAAAATTGGGCAAATAATTGTTATGCGAAAAATGCATTTCCATAAAGATGTGTTTTAGACCACAAAAATAGTACTTTTATATCAATAAAGCAAGAAATATGTGGAAAATAGAACAATTTTTGCGGCAATCGGGTTATATGAATATGAATGAAAAGACGTAACTTTGCAGCGTTATAATTTTTACTATTATGAAAAGAATTCTTACTTTTTCTCTTTTAGTGCTGATGTGTTGTTCCACAATGGCACAAAATCTCACCATCAGCTTCACGGGTCGAGATGCTGACAAAAAAAACATACAGCTGAGCCGTGTGGTTGTTACTAACCACAGCAAAGGATGGCAAGAAACACTCTATTGGCCCGATACCGTCTTAACCATGAAAAACATGACAGAGGACAAGGTTTTAGTTCTCTCACAAAATAACCCTAATCCCTTCAATGGCACCACCGAGGCAAACCTCACGATGGCGGAAGATGGAGATGTGACATTTGTTATTGCAGATATGAACGGATATGTTGTAGAGACTCACGGATGTACGTCTCTACAAGCAGGCACCCATAAATTTCACATTACCCTCGCCAAACCAGGCATGTATGTAATGGCAGCCCGTATGAATGGCCACGAGACCTCCATTAAGATGATGTGCAATGAAGGGGGTGGCTCCAATCAAATTGAATATGCAGGTGTTGTAGAGACATGCCATGGCGCGTCTTTACAAATCGGTGATAAAATGGAATATGTCGGTTACATCATGGTTGCCGGTATGGAAAAGGAGACCCAACACATTTCACAAACGCTGAGCCAATCACAAACGGTTGTTTTGCAATTGGCAAGAACAGATGAAGGTGATAATATCATGCCAGCCGTAAAGAAAAAAAAGACAGAGAACAAGGCAGCCTTATCAAATGATGCCGAAGGATTCCGTGTGGCCCTTTCGCTGAGTCCTTTCTCACTGAACCAGTTTGAACAGGGATATTCTTTTGTGATTGGGGACAAGACCGCCACCACCCCTGAAGAATTGCAGACCATTTATCGGGAACTCGGCTCCACGGAAATGTATGTGAGAATAGCCACCAAGCGGCACAAAACCGTCGAAAACACCACAGATGGCGAGCCGGATGAAAATGCCAATGTGCATACTTTTGATCAAGGAATACATTTATGTCAGATTGCTGCTGCCTTAGGTATTCCCATTAATCCAGAAATCATGTGTGCCTATACCTATATGGATATGGATCGCATTCAACCCCCTCGTTTTGAAGAATACCCGGAGATTTATGCCTTGCAAAACGGCAAAGAGTGGTCAGAACTGACACTTGATGAAATCTGCGTAGTTCTCGAAGCTTACGGAGAATTTGTGGCTGATGCGATTTTAGCCACGGGCTGTACCGTCAACAACTGGAACCTTGGCAATGAGGCCAATTTCGGTTTTGCAGGTATCGGCATGGGCGTAGAGACCGCCATAGACACCAAATTAGGGAAAGCCTCGGCCATGAAACGCTATATGGCATCCATGTTCTCGACATGGTGGCTGAAGAAACATGTCTGGAATTACAACGTCAAAGAGTTTGCCGCAGTGA
>JAEETJ010000027.1 GCA_016290295.1 Bacteroidales bacterium | reverse complement strand
GCCAGTCCAGAGAGTGGGGATTACCGTTTGCGAAGCCAGTCTGCTATGGTGGATGCTGGTGTAGCTAATCCTGAACTGCCAGTGCAAGATCTCGCAGGTGAAACCCGTGTGCATGGCGGCACCGTTGATATTGGCTGCTATGAATATCATGGAGAGGAATATTGCATTGCTCCTATTTTGATGGCAACACAGGATATTTATGGCACCTCTGCCACCATTACATGGCAGAATGATAATCCCAATGAGCCTTTGTACTATGAATTGTCGTACAAACAAGAGAGCGCAAGCAACTGGACAATCTTTCCCGAACAAATTCATGCCCATCATGCTATGCTCACGGATTTGCAGCCGCAAACAACTTATATGGTGCGTTTACGCGCTGTTTGCGATGCGGAACATACTTCCTCTTATTCGTCAGAATTGAGTTTTACGACCTCCTGTAATAATGGTCACATGAATGCTACTGTCAAAAAAGGTACCAATGATAACGATTACATCTATTCTGGTATCCCCTTTACTGAGAATTTTTCTTATTCCCAGCAAATTTTCTTGGCGGAAGAAATAAATTCGGTGGGTACCATTGACACGCTATGGTTCCAGCATCATAAAACGACTCAACAGGTGGCGAGGACCCTAAATATTTATATGACGCACACTATGAAATCCAAATTTGAGCATGGTGATGACTGGATTCCATTTAACCAGCTTTCTTTGGTTTATTCGGGCGGCATTGCGTTTGAATGTGCGGAGGATAGCACTTGGATTCCTATTCCTTTGCAGTTCCCCTTCGACTACAATGGTCAGAATAATTTGGTACTGGTTGTGGATGATAATACAGGTTCATATAATAGTTCCATTACCAGGTACTATGGATTTAGAGGTCATCGGACTGCCGAAAATAGAAGTATTTATGTGGAATCATGGAGAGAAGATATTGATCCGACCAATCTGACGACCTCTTACGATGTGGATGATATATGCGCAAATGTCAGATTAACAGGAGCCTGCTCTGCTGGTGTCTGCGATAGGGCCAGTGTCTCAGTAGTGGCTGTAACCGACTCCTCTGCCACTTTGGTGTTCACTCAGGGAATGAATACAACAGACTGCGAGATGGAGTATTGCGAAGTTGGTTATGCTTATATGGCTCTGCCTACAACCAGTAGTCCATATATTTTGCGGAACTTGAAGCAGAATACTGAATATGAGGTGCGTATTCGTTCCAAATGTGGTTCAGATTACAGTGCGTGGAGAACTGTCTTATTCCGTTCAGGAGTGAGTCGCTTGTCCAAAATATATGTCACCACTACTGGAACGGGCAACGGATCCAGTTGGGGTAAGGCATGCAACGATATCCAATGGGCTATGGAGACGGCAAAGTTGATCAAAGAGCGCTTTGGTACAACTCCTGATGTTTGGGTGGCCGAAGGTACCTATTATGGCAATACCGTACTCGCTGACGCTTTCATTTTGGTGGAAGGCGTGAATGTATATGGCGGTTTCGTGGGTGACGAACCCGAAAATTATGACCTTTCCTATCGTGATTTTTACCTGCATCCCACTGTTCTTGATGGACAGTATTCACGACGTGTGTTGAATCAAAGAGAGTCGTTTACATCACGTACAACTTGGGATGGATTCACTATCCAGCGAGGATACGTGGACCAATATTATGAAGAGGGTGCTGGTGCATGTCTCCGAGGAACTGTCAATCTGTATAATTGTATTTTTTCTGATAATTTCAATATGTCTTCCGGTGGATATGGAGGTGGTTTGTATTGTAGTGGACAATACTATAGTTATGCCCCCGACAGCATGTTTGTTCGGAACTGTGTGTTTAGAGATAATTCGGTCTCTCTAGGTTCTGGAGGTGGAGCATATATGACGGATCATGTCATGGTTGAAAATTGCTTGTTTGAGAACAATGATGCCAAGACTTCAGCAGGCGGTTTGTACATTGAAAGGTCCTCAAGTATTCGTAATAGTACAATTCGATACAACACTACACAAGGCGGAGATGCTGGTGGCGTGTATCTGGGTAATAGTTCAAGCCTCATAAACTGTGAAATTATCTATAATAGGGCTGGTGATAAAGGTGGCGGTGTATATGACCATAGCGGCAGTAAGAATGAAAATTATGGATTGGGTATAGTCAACTGTTTGGTAGCCAATAATACAGCTAAGACTGGTGCGGGTTTATATAGTAGTTCGGAGAACCGCATGTGTAATACCACTATCGTCAGAAATGAAATTGTAAGTGAGGATGATGAGAATGTGGGTGCCGGTATTTATGGGGAACCTGAACTTCACAATTGTATTATATGGGGAAATAAGAGAAACGGTTTTGTTGAAGGGGTGGTGAAGGAATACGAGTATAATGAGCTTGTTGCCAGCCATGTGGCTTCTGATGATCCTATCTCAGGTGAGCATAACATTGTGTTGATGTCGGAAGATTATGCCAATGGCATGTTCGCTCCTCATTTTGTTCATCCTTCGACTGAAGTGGGTGCTGATGATGTTACTAATGATGTTGATTGGCACTTGTTGCCAAGTTCCCCCTGTATCAATAGGGGCGATACTGTGGTGCTGGACAGCACCGATCTGGATGGCAATGCGCGTGTACAGCGAGGAGTTGTCGACCTTGGCTGCTATGAGTCTTCCTATAATGCCACTGTTTTAATGTCGTTGCCCGACAGCATTGTTTATGTGAAAGAAGGTGGTGTGGGTACCAGAATTGGCAATAATTGGGAAAATGCCACTGGATCTGTTCAGGATGCTGTTAAGATTGCCGCCGTTAACCGTGCCAAAGTATGGGTGGCTGCCGGTACTTATTACGGTGATGATCCGAGCTCTTCCAGTGCTTTTATAATGAAAGAGGGCGTGAGTGTGTATGGTGGTTTTGCTGGAAATGAACCTCCGACATATTCATTGGCAGAACGTGATTTTACACAGCATGTCTCTATTTTGGATGGTCAGGAACAACAGCGGGTGTTGTTCCAAAGCCATGATTTTGACGAAGCGGATTCTGTGGTGTGGGACGGCTTTACTATCCAGAACGGAAGAACTTTTGATGATGGTGCGGGTGTGGTGATGCGTGCGAACAGCCATCTGAAGAACTGTATTGTGCAAAACAATGTGATTGATGGCTTTGGAGACAAGTGGGGTTGCGGTGTGTTTGCGTATGGATACGAAAGATATACCTATCAGGATGAACCGATGTATAGAAATAAAATCAGCTATTGCAAAATTGTCAATAATGGAGCAGAAATGACCTCCGCAACTGTGTATGGTGGTGGCTTGTTCGCTGGGGGTACCATAATTGAACATACGGAAATCGCCCATAATGCCGCCTCATTCGGTGGTGGTGTGTCCGCTTCCAGTAAAGTCTATAGAAGTGATGCCCGACTCTCCAATTGCTTGATACATGATAATGTCGCTTCAAATCAAGGTGGCGGCATAGGTGTGGGCTCGCGCTATTCTTATGTGGATCTTGTGAACTGTGATATCGTGAGGAATACCGTCAAGAGAAGCAATAATGGTGGCGGACTTTACAATTATAGCAGTACCTTGACGGCAACAAACTGTATATTCTGGGGTAACAGATTTAATGGCTTGGAGTACGGTACTTGGGGTAATTCTGTCAATGAAGCTAACAATATTGGAGGAAGTACAACTGAAAATAATCTTTATTATTGTGCGGTAGAGGGAGATTATGTGGGAACTGAAAATATTATGCTGGCACCTGAAAACGATAGGTATAATGGAGAACAACTGTATGTGCGTTTCATGAATCCCGACCAAGGAGATTTCCGCTTGCATCCTCTGTCGGCTTGTGTTGACAAGGGTAGTAATGAGGCTGTAGATGCCGATGTTGACTTTTATGGCAATATGCGTGTCCGCGACAGTATAGTGGATATTGGATGCTCGGAGCTTAGTGAGGATTGTGCCTGTTTGCCTGCTACACATTTGAGTGTAAGTGTTCATTGTGATTCTGTGCACTTGGAGTGGAATCGGATTTATCGGGAAAATCAGTGGCTGTTGTCGTATGGTGAAGTGGGAGAGGAACTTACCACCATCCTCGTGAATGATACAACGTTTTCTTTGGTAAACTTGGAGGAAGGACGTGATTATACCGCTTTTGTACAGTCTTATTGCAATGAACAGATGCAGAGCGAACCATCAGCTTCAGTGTATTTCCACCGGCCTCATTGTCCGCAGGATCCTATGTCATGCTTGCCAGTGTCAAATCTCAGTGCGGAAGTGATGTTTGATATGGCTCAACTGACATGGAACCGTGGAGGTGGTGAGGAACAATGGCTTCTGTCTTATGCCGAAGAAGGTTCGGCTCCGGTGGAGCTTATGGTAATGGATACAGCCTATACTTTGACGGGTTTGATCCAAAACCACCACTATACTGTGTATGTGTTTGCGGTTTGCAACGATACACTGGTGAGCGATACCTCCGTGTGGGTGACTATTATTGGTCAGGGTTATAGAACACCTGATATCTGTCCGGCAGTGACTGGCTTGACCGCTGACGTGAGCTGTGATGTGGTTACCCTGATGTGGAATCGTGATGAAGGGGTGAACCGGTGGATAGTCTCGTATGGCTTAACAATGGATGATCAAATCAAGGATACGGTGAATAACAATAGGTATGTTATAAGGGATTTGCCGTTAGAAAACGACTATATGGTCACGGTTTGCGTTTTGTGCAATGATACCACAGCTGGCCCACCATCTCCGATATTGATGTTCAGAACCCAGTGTTTGCAACCGGTATTGTATCCGGATTTGCACGTGACGCAGATTACGAATTCAGCTCCCTATGCCAGAAGTACAATGACGGTGACGTGGACCGTTAGGAATGATGGTTATGGAACAACACCACCTGGTGGGACTTGGAATGACTACATCTGGCTATCGGGTGTGGATGGTGTTGGTGGTGGTTTTTGGTATGATGTGAGGGAAACATTGTTGGCAACCGTCCCCAACTTGCAATCACTTGAACCAGGAGAATCTTACACCAACTCAACTACTGTGACTATTCCAGAAGACTATGTGGGCAATTATTATCTCTTTGTCATTACAAATGTTCGAGCTATCCATGATATTGATTTTTCATTGACAGGAGACACCATTGCCCCAGATCCCTATACCCCCAGTATTGATGGCAATCCGTATCCCTATCTTTCTGGTATAGCATATGGTGGCCTTGGTATAACAGAAGAGTCTGGCAAAGAAACTGACAATTTCTATTATAGGGTGGTGAGTATTCTCACTCCTCCAGTACCTGATTTAATTGTGACTGCCATTGCCCATCCTACTGATGTGTTTTCCGGAAATGAGATACCTATAACATGGACGGTGCTCAATCAAGGTGAAATTCTGGCAGATGGCGAATGGAAGGATGACATATACCTGTCACAAGACTCCTCGTTGAACATGGAAGGTGCCTTTTTGATGGGCTCCATTCCATATCAAGGAAGATTGTTGCCAGACAGCAGTATTCAACGGACTTCCACCATAACAATACCCATCGATTTTATGGGTGACTACTATGTCTTTGTCCATACTGACCAGTATAACACAATTTTTGAAAGTATTTGGGAGGAAAATAATCGTGCGGTTGATCCCCAGGCGATGCATGTAATCCTGTCTCCTTATCCGGATTTGGTGGTTACGTCAATTGATATGCCGGCGGTAGTGTTTGCCAATGAGCAATATGTCTGCCGCTATACGGTAACTAATATGGGATATGGACCTACTTACGTGGATGAGTGGAACGATGCGATTTTCCTTAGTCGTGACACGATGTTAACCACTCAAGCAACGATGGTGTCTCTGGAGGAACATTCTGGACGACTGAATCCGGGTGAGTCTTATCAGAAAGAGTTTACCCTGCATGTTCCAGTTGGTATTGATGGGGAATGGAATCTGTTTGTGAAAACCGACGCTAACTCCAATGTTTTTGAATACGACGCCAATGATAATAATGTGACCAAGTATAGTTTACAAGTGAGTCCGCCTGATTTGACGGTTGTCAATGTGGCGGTAAATCCTGATACAGCATGGAGTGGTACTACAGTCGAATTGTCCTATACCCTGAAGAATTTAAGTGGCGTTGCTTCGGCACCTGATTTGGAGGGCTTTAGAATGATAGATAATATCTATTTTGGTACAAGTCCCAATAGCTATGAGAATAATGATGTAAGCTTGATTGCTTCGTATGAACATCATGGTTTCCGTTTGGAAGCGGGTGAAATGCAAACTTTTACGTATCCGGTAACCATTCCTGATGGAACAAATGGACCAGGATATATTTTTGTGGTGTGTAACGGAAATCGGAGGATATTCGAAGGCGACCAGATAGACAACAATGTGGGAACAAGTGAGGAACTTACAGTACGGCTAAGTCCATGGCCGGATATTCATGTGACCAGCTTTACGGTTCCGCAAGTCACTTATTTGGGTTGCCCATTTACTGTTGAATATACTATTCGTAATGATGGTATTGTTGATTTGAATAATGCAGCAGTGTATCATGCTTTCTTTTTCTCAAATAGTCCCGCCGTTTATAATCCCATGGATGAACCTATTGTTGTTCGGGACATTTTAGATTTGGCTGTGGGCGAAGAGATAACATTAACGGCCACTTTGACCATGAGTTTGAGCGAATTTTCCGTAGGTTTTTATTTTATCCACATGTTGGTGGATGCAGGGAGAAATGTATATGAGTATACGGGAGAAAACAATAATTATGTGCTCAGTGACCGGTATAAAGTAGAAAATTATCCTTTAGACCTTGCCGTTATGGCAATAGAAGGCCCTGATACTGTGCAATGGGGGGAAATGGTGCATTATCGCATGAAAGTGAAGAATTTATCCAACCTGCCTTCAATTTATATATTTAAGGATGAATTTTATTTGGCAAATAGACCAGGTGATGTGGTGGACAACAGTAATAGTGATCAGTTGTTGTCAAGAGAACATACTAGACCTGTCTTTGCCGGTGAGGAATATTGGGAGGATTTGTGGTTCGAAGTTCCATACGGTTCACCAACGACAGCGTATCTGAAAGGCTATGTGAGGCCAGAAGATAATCCAGATATTAATATGTCCAATAACATGCGTGTCAAGGCATTGGTAGTTAATACGGTGCCTGTGCCTGATTTGTCTATTATGGATGCTGTTGTTTTGGATGAGGTGTATAGCGGTCAGCCCGCCCGTTTGGCCTATAAGGTAAAGAATGTCGGCAGTGTTCCCATCGAAGAACAATCTTGGAGAGACTCATGGCTTTCAACAGGTCCCGCTAATTACAACCTGAAAGATAATATGACTCTGGACCAGGATGAATACTATATTGATACGGTGGAGTTCAGGATTCCCTTGCCCTATACAGGCAATAGTGTATTAACATTGACGGTCAATGACCGTAATTCGATGTACGAATTTAATCGGGACAATAATGTCGTATACATTCCCCTACAGGTGAATATGCATGCACCTGGCGACTTGATTGTGACTGATGTGACCAGTGATGCTACAGTGGTTTCAGGAGGCAGACTCCATGCACAATGGAACATATACAACGTGGGCTCTAATCCGATGAGTGGTCGTGACCTGCGTACCTTGGCATATATCTCCTCGGACACTATCTTTGATGCAGGTGACCGCCTTTTGGGCAGTGTGACCTCTGCTATTGACCTGAATATAGGTTCTTCTATGTCGCAAAGTATAGATGCACGTGTGAGTGGCCTGTCTATGGGTGAGTATTATCTTATTGTCAAAACGGATGTGCTCAATGCTTTCAATGAGACTGATGACAGCAACAACTCGGCCTGCTCGGTACAGCCCTTTGAAGTCACCATCCGTCCTTTGCCATTCAATACCGATGTGTCTGATTCTTTGGTCAATAATGAAGTATCTGATTATATGCTGGTGGTAGGCGAAAATACTAATCAAACGGTACGTATCCACTTGAGTTCTGAAGATTCACTTTTGGGTGCCTACAACCAGATATACGCTACTCATAATCAGATAGGTGATAATCTGAACTATAACTATTCTACTGTGGGCCAATATACGGGCAATCCCTCATTGTATATACCTTATACCCAAGAAGGTTATTATGGGGTGAATGTCTATGGTTTCTCACCTGCAAATGAAGCTCAAAACACTATTCTGCGTGCGGATATTCTGCCTTTTATCCTGATGTCTGTTGATGCTAACCATGGCAGTAACGAGGGGGTGGTGACCGTTGAGTTGACAGGCTCGCGCTTCCGTCCCGACATGCTGGTTTGCCTGCGCAATGACAGTGACACGATATGGGCAGATACGCTGATATACGAAAACTACTATCAGGCGTTTGTGCGTTTTGACCTCGCTGGTCGTGAAACGGGAATTTATGATGTTTGTGCTGTGAATTTCTGCGAGGGAGAAACCGTGTTGCACGATGGTTTTACCATTGAGGACGCGTCACCCTATGGTCTTGGCTTTGATCTGATTATACCAGGAGCACCACGTCCGAACCGTACTGTGGTGATGATGCTGGAGTATGGCAATATCGGCAATGAGGATTTGCACGACCAGGTATTGGAAATTACGAGTAATGGTGGCTGTCCCATCGCGCTTTCTTCGGATGAAATCCGTTTGGGTCAGAAAGTATTACGAATACCGCTGTCTATAGAGGGTGAACCTGAAGGTTTGCTCCGACCGGGCAGCTATGGCAGTATCAAGATTTATACCTATACTTCCGCATCTCTTCTATTCTCTATAAAACCTGTTGTTGAATAATAAAAAATGCATGTTATGAAATATATCAAATCATTGTTTGTATCCGCCTTTATGCTTATGGCTTGTCTGCCGCTTTGGGCGCAGTCCAATGAGCCATTTGCCGGCGAGGATAAGAAAATATTGCAAAGGGATGATAATTCGCAACAGGTGAACATCGGAGTGCCTGATGCCGAAGAAGATCATTGCTATGAATGGTCGGGCCCCAATATTATAGGGGATAATCATCAACCGGTTATTACGGTGAATCCTAGGAATCCTATCAATGTTTACCACGTAGTTAAAAGAACTTCCTGCGGCAAGAATGAGGATGATGTGACAGTGTATTTAGTTGACTCAATTGGCATCAAGAGTGTCACGGCCAAGAAAAGCTGCTACAATGACGGGGATTCTGTACGTTTGTCGGATTTTGACATTGAAACAGATCCTCCTGGATATAGTTCGTTAGTGACTGTCAGCCCGCAATTTGTAAGCAATACTTGGGGTGGAGTAGTGGATCAGCAGGAATTGCAATTCCGTTTGTCCTACGCTAACAATACCTCCACTAAGACAGCAACAGTGGATGTGTATAATGAGGGACTCTCCGTATCAACAGGGTCAAGTATTCATTTGGATAAAGTTATGCAAGGCGTGGAGATGCTGAAGAATATGTTGCAAAAGGGAAAGGATTTTGTGGACTTTCTGGGTAAAGGTGCTCCTGCATCTCCGTGTGAAATTGGCTTTGATCCTGTTGTCAATGAACCTAATATCCATTTTTTCAGAGCATGCTGTGAAGGTGAGGAGATATCAGGATATACGCTATCGGGTTTCTCTATCGCTCCCAGACTGACATTTGATTGTTATATCCCCACCCAGTTCAGTATCCCTAAAGTGGGAGGCTTGAATTTTCATGTGGGTTTTAGTGCGGGAATTGATGTCGGCCCAATCTCATATACCTACAAAGGAGATTGTTCAGGCCTTGATCCTGTACCTGTCTCTATATCTGCAGACGTGGCAATTGGTGCGGAAGTGTCGATGGCTAGTCGGGATGTCCTGTCGATACAAGGTGATGCCGTCGCTACAGGAACTGCGTCAATGTCATGGACGCTGGGGGAAGGTGTAGAGTTTGATGGGTTGAAATTGGATTTGAGCCTTGTTTGCCAAGTGACGTTCTTTAGCATGTACACAAAAAAAATGACCGTCCCTATTGGCTCAACGGTATTGTTTAAGGATTAAAAAGGTATGAAGATGAAAAAGTTATATATAGTTTTATTATTGACTGCCAGTGTCTTGTCGTGTATGCGTGTACAAGCTCAAAGCTGTCGTTTCCCGGCATACACCCCTATGAATTACATCATGACCATGGATTTGGGTGCGGATGGCAGGAGCATGTATATGCCCGATAGCAGTCACTGTATCTGTGGACTCGTTTTCTCATACAATTTGTTTGGGATGGCCCCTTCAGAAGACGAAAGCCGTATGATATCTCTTACTGGTGGTAGTCAAAATTCTGCGGAAGCAAATAACCCGTCAGCACTTTTGTGTCGATTGTTGCAGGCATATCAGAGTAATTCCATGGAGAATATCAAACAACAATACCGGCCAGAAGACAGGGTAATCTTCGATATGGTGTTTACTCAACCTAGTTTGGTCAACCAATATCTTGCTACGACTTCCCTTGTGGAGAAAATGAAACTCATCCTTACATACGAGCTGAATGGCTATACCTTAGCCATGGTGAATTGTTATCATCATGATACTCTGTTGACAATAACTCCTTTTTGTATGCAACAGGTTGATGGACAGTGGTATGCAGCAGTGGCAGAAGATGATAGTACGAGTGCTGTGATGGGTAATCTGCTGTCTTTCTTTGAGAATTTTGGTGTGAGCAATTTTATTTCCGCCGAAAGTATTGAGGACATTGATGGCGATGGCTGGCTTAACAGCCAGGATAACTGCCCGTGCAAAGCAAATCCCGACCAGAGTGACACGGATGGTGATGGTATTGGGGATGTTTGCGACAATTGCCCGGGAAAACCGAATCCCAATCAAGCGGACTTTGATGGAGACGGCGTAGGGGATGTGTGCGACAACTGCCCCTCACATGTTAATTATGACCAGTTGGATAGCGATGGGGATGGTATCGGCGACAGTTGCGATAACTGTAGAAACTATCCTAATCCGAATCAGTTGGATTTCGATTTGGATGGCATTGGAGATGATTGTGATGATGATATTGATGGCGATGGCATTCCCAATGAAGAGGAAGACACTGGTGATATGGACGCTGACGGTATCCCGAATAATGAAGATAATTGTCCACTACATTATAACCCCGATCAATTGGATTCCGATGGTGACGGCATTGGTGATGCCTGCGACAACTGTCCGGAAATTGCCAATCCGGGACAGGAAGATATGGATCATGACGGTATTGGCGATGTGTGCGATCCCGACCGTGATGGGGATGGATTTCTGAATGAAAATGACAATTGTCCAGATATTATCAATCGTGATCAGCTTGATATTGACTGCGATGGAGTGGGAGATGTGTGTGATCCTGATCTTGATGGTGACGGTGTGCCTAACGAAAGCGACAACTGCCCCAACACCTTTAACCCTGACCAACTTGACACCAATCATAATGGCATTGGTGATGTATGTGAATAAAAAATAGAAAGGAAAGTTTATGAAAAAACATAGCTCCATTTTCTTCAAAATAGCTTCACTGACAGTTTTACTAACCAGTATGTTGGGTGCTGCGTATGCGCAGACTCCCCCTGACGAGGGTACCCATAATGTCACCGTGGCGACGGGATGCGGTAGCTACACCTGGGATGCGAATGGTGAAACCTATCACACCAGTGGTGTATATACCTATGCCTACGATAATGCCATGGGGTATGCCAGTGTCGATACCTTGAAACTGACCATAAACCCTGTGCCGAATGTGGAAGTGGATGGTAATGATACCGTTTGTTTTGGTGTGATTTCAGGATTGAAAGCCACTGGCGCAACTACTTACTGGTGGTGGCATACTGGCAACGGTATGGCGGAACCTGTCAATTCTGTGCCAAAGGATTCCATTACGGTTACACTTACAGAAATAGACACCTTTATTGTGGTGGGAACCAATAGTTATGGTTGTCATGCTACAGATACCTTCCCGGTATTGGTGCTTCCTCTGCCGAGTGTTGTTGCTCATGCCCATACTTCCAGAATATGTAGGGGATATAGTGTGACACTCACAGCTTCGGGAGCTCATGATTATGTTTGGCGTCCAGGAAATCTATTTGGTCAACCTGTCGAAGCTTGGCCCAAGAGAACAACAACATATACGGTTACGGGATACGACTTCTTTGGTTGTAAAAACACCGCTTCCGTAACGGTTGAGGTTGAAGGGGTGGACATTACAGCCGATAAGACCAAAATGTGTGATGGGGATACCGCGACTTTTACTGCCTCGGGAGCTTTCTCGTACTCTTGGATACTTGATGACGGAAGTATCACCGCAGACGATAATATAACTTCTGAAATTTATAAAGCGACAAAGCCTGGAACTTATATTGTTACGGGAACTGCACATGGGGTGGGATGTACTACTAAAGACACGGTGACTCTCACCGTTTATGATTTGCCTGAAGTGAGAATCATGGGTCCTGAAGTGATTAACGGTACCGACACTATCTGTAAAGGTGATACTGCAATGCTTGTTGCCAATGGAGCGCATTTGTATTCATGGAAAATTGATGCCGACATTGTTCATGCCGACACGGTTATGGCGTTCCCGACCGTCAATAAGAAATATCTTCTTCAAGGAGAAGATACTCTTACAAGATGCAAGGCAAAGGATTCTGTTTTGGTGGTTGTGCATGCATTGCCGGAAGTGAAAATTACGGGACCGACAGTGGTGAATGGCCGGGATACCATTTGTAAAGGCGATACCACCATGCTTGTAGGAGAAGGAGCTAAATATTATAGTTGGAGTGAGTCTTATATATGGACTAACTCTATGGAAACAAAAGATTCTATAAAAATAAGTCCTGTGGCGAATATCAGCTATATCGTTACCGGTACTGATACCAATAAATGTAAGGCTAAAGATACGGTTGATGTGGTGGTGAATGCTTTGCCGGAAGTGAGAATCACCGGTCCTAATGTGGTGAATGGTCAAGACACCATCTGTAAGGGCGATACCACGATGCTGGTAGGAGAGGGGGCTAAATATTATACTTGGAATGAGCCCTATATATGGACCAGTTCGGTGGAAACAAAGGATTCCATTAAGATTAGTCCTAAAGAAAATATTAAATATATCGTTACGGGTACCGATACCAATAAGTGCAAAGCGAAAGATACGGTAAATATTGTGGTACATGCTTTGCCAGAGGTACGGATAACTGGTCCGGATGTGGTTGACGGACAGGACACCATTTGTAAGGGTGATACAACGATGCTTGTTGGCGAGGGTGCCAAATACTACAGTTGGGATAAATCCTATATTTGGACTAGCTCGGTGGATACAAAGGATTCCATTAAGATTAGTCCTAAGGTTGATGTCAAGTATATCGTTACGGGTACTGATACCAATAAGTGTAAAGCTAAAGATACGGTCAATGTGGTGGTTCTTGCATTGCCGGAAGTGAAAATCACCGGTCCTGATGTGGTGAACGGCCAAGATACTATATGCAAAGGCGATACTACCTTGCTGATAGGTGAAGGTGCTAAATATTACAGTTGGGATAAATCCTATATTTGGACTAGTTCGGTGGATACAAAGGATTCCATTAAGATTAGTCCTAAGGTGGATGTCAAGTATATCGTTACGGGTACCGATACCAATAAGTGTAAAGCGAAAGATACGGTCAATGTGGTGGTTCTTGCATTGCCGGAAGTGAAAATCACTGGTCCTGATGTGGTGAACGGCCAAGATACTATATGCAAAGGCGATACTACCTTGCTGATAGGTGAAGGTGCTAAATATTACAGTTGGAATAAGTCCTATATATGGACCAGCTCTGTGGAAACAAAGGATTCTATAAAGATAAGTCCTGTCGCGAATGTCAAGTATATCGTTACGGGTACCGATACCAATAAGTGTAAGGCGAAAGATACGGTGAATGTGGTGGTCAACACTTTGCCGGAGGTGAGCATCACAGGCCCAACAGTGGTTAATGGTAGGGATACCCTTTGTGCTGGTGATACCTCCATGTATATTGCTACAGGTGCGAAATTTTATGATTGGGTTGAGGTGAATAGAGGTGAATCGTATATTTGGACCAGCTCGGTGGAGAGAAAGGATACTATCCTGATTTCTCCTCCTGGTTCAACTCTCAAATATGTTGTAACGGGTACTGATACCAATAAGTGTAAATCTAAAGATACTGTTGATGTGATTGTTTATCCTAATCCTCATGTCAGTATTGATGGTGATGATGAAGTTTGTAAAGGGAAAGAGCTGTTACTTGGTACGGCAACAGGCTCACATGATTGGCCTATAGAGGAATACGAGTGGAATACTGGGGATGATGAAAGCCAGATTACCGTTTCTCCTACGGAAGATACAGAGTATAAAGTTAAGGTAACGGATGAGCACGGCTGTACCGCTACTTCTACCAAGTCGGTGACAGTGCATAGTTTGCCATCATTCCAAATCAATAGTAATAAAGATGCCATTTGTCCCGGACAGACAGTGACACTTACAGCTTCTGGTGCGGAGTCGTACGAATGGAGTACTGGACAAACCACGGCATCCATTACTGTAAACTCTGCGGGAACATATACCGTTACAGGTACGGACGAACACGGTTGTACTGCCACTGCGTCTAAAACATTGAATCTTCGCACTTTGCCAACGGTTGTTATTGGTGGAAGTGATAAACTTTGCCCAGGAGATAATCTTACGCTTACGGCATCAGGAGCGCAAGATTATCAGTGGAGCAACGGACAGACCTCTGCTGCTATTGTTGTTGATGTGGCAGGCATATACTCTGTTACGGGTACTGATTCATACGGATGCTCCGCTACTGTTACCAAATCGGTGAGTTTGGGCACGCGGCCTGTGATAAGCGTTACGGGAGATGATGTGGTTTGTGCAGGAAATTCTGTTACGCTTACTGCTGCCAATGTGGTGGGCTCTTGTGTATGGAAAAATTTGACAGGTGCAGTTGTTGGTACTAATCCACAGTTACAGATTACCCCGACAGAGAGTAACCAATATACGGTTATAGGGGATGTGAGTGGAAACAACTGCCAAGGAGTGGGTGTCAAATATGTAAGGGTTAATCCTACACCTGAAATTGGCATTTTGGCGGATAGCCTTGTGTGTGAAGGAGAACCCATGACACTGATAGCTACGGCACGTTATGCTTTTGGCGCGGTTTCGTATATCTGGTATCCTGGTGGGTCAACTGGGGCTTCCCTTACAGTGACACAAACCGAATCTGAAAAAATTTATACGGTAAGAGGAACAACTGACCATGGTTGTCAAGCTACTCATTCGAAGACTGTTAGAATTCGGCCTCCTGCGGGACATACACAAAGGATTACCGCTTGTGGCGATAAATATACGTGGAGAGGACAAGTGTTCTTCGATTCAGGCACTTATGTTTCTCCATACCCAACAACGGATGAGCATGGTTGCCAAAGCTATGATACACTTCAATTGACCTTGGATTATAATGCGGGTAGTGTGGAAACTATATCAGAGAGTGAATATTACCATTGGAATAAGACTGATGAAACTTATTATCATAGTGGAACTTATGCTTCTGCCGAATTTCTTAGTGAAAATGGTTGCCCGACTGCTGATACCCTGCATTTGACCATTATTAATGATGAGGTGTTTGACGTACCTTGTGTGATTTATGGTTTTATGGTTAGAGCCGAGTCTTGTGATCCCGGTGAAGATGGGGTGCTCAAGTTAAGTATTCCCGAAGAGGCTCGGGAAGATTGTGAGATTAAGTGGACCTTGAAAAATGGAGCAACTTCATCCGATGATGTGGTGGAAGGTTTGTCGGAGGGGATTTACCATGTCAAGGTTACGTCAAGAACATGTCCGGATGTTATATATTTTGAAGATGATGTCGAATTGGAAGGTTGTGTGAATGATCTCGAAGTGACTATTACTGGACCAGAATATGTAAAAGCCACTTGTAGTGGCATGCCAGAAGTAACCTATACTATCAATGTTCGTGGTGGTCGTCCTCCATATACATTCCCCGATGGTAGCCGTACATTCAGATATACTCCACCCATTGGACATTTTACCATTTCCCGTACTGTTACTGATGCTGATGGCAATTCGGCAACGGGAATTTTGGAGGGCTATGCCAAGACTCAAGAGTGTGCAGTTGATCCTAATGAGATTACTGGTCCTACAGGATATTCGGAAGAAAAACGTTTTGTGAATGCTACCGACAAGATGAATTATATTATTGAATTTGAGAATGATCCTGATTTCGCCACCGCACCAGCCTCGCGTGTGAAAGTTACCTATGATATTCCTGTAAATCAAGATTTTGCGACTTTCCGCTTGAGTGATTTCGGCTTCGGCAGTTTTGTGTTCACTGTGCCTTCCAATGTGACTTCTTACTATCAACGCTTGGATGTGTCCGATTCCTTAGGCGTTTGGGTAGATGTTACCGCAGGTTTGGATATCCAAAACAACAAATTATTCTGGATATTCCAAAGTATTGACCCCGCTACAGGAGCCGAACCGGTAAATTCACAGATGGGCTTTTTGGCTATCAATGATTCTTTGGGACATGGTGAGGGCTACGTCAGCTATTATATCTCGCCTAAAAATACAGTGGCTACGGGAGATACAGTAGCTGCCAAAGCATTGATTGTTTTTGACGAGAATGAATCCATTGGTACTAATGTATGGACCAATACTTTCGATGTGGTTGCCCCTTCTTCCACACTCATTGCTGAAATGAATGAGCAGGATTCGTTGTACTGTACCTTTTCCTTTGATGCGGAGGATGATGCTAATGGCTCTGGTGTGAAGGAAGTTGAGCTGTTTATGTCGGTGAATAATGCAACTTACCAGTCGCTGGGAAGAACTCATCCCGATAGCAGTCTTTCCTATGCACTCGAAAACGGTATGTATTATCAGTTTATGTCTATTGCTACGGATAATGTGGGCAATAAGGAAGCGTTTAAAGCTCAACCTGATACAGTGGTCAATTACAATACCGCTCCAATGGATTTGATGCTGACAGGGAATACCTTCTATGAATATGATACGTTAAATACCTTTATCGGTACTTTCTCTACCGTGGATGATGATATGAGTCAGCCTTTCGTCTACACGTTGGTAAACGGTGAGGGTGGTGATGACAATGACCTCTTTACGATAGAGGGAAATAGTCTTAGAACGAATGCTAACTTTGTGTGTAGTAGTGATTTGAATTATTATGTTCGTGTTAGAACCACAGACTTTGGCGGTATGTATTTTGAGAAAAGCTTCAGAGTGAAAGAGATTCGTCAGCATATCACACCGACTGTCAATATTCTCAAAACGATATGCGAGGGTGAAAGCTATGATTTCCATGGTACAGAGCTGACCACAGCAGGTTCCTACTCTAGTACCCTGCAGACTTCCGAAGGTTGCGACAGCATTGTTATCTTGTTCCTGACGGTGAACCCAAGCTATGATATAACGCTTGATACCCTCGTCTGCGACGAGTTTGTCTGGAACGACAGCATCTACACGGAAAGCGATACCATTAGCTACACTTATACCTTGGCAACTGGCTGCGACAGCACGGTAACCTACAACTTGACGGTGAACTACAGCACAGAGGGTGTTGATGAGCAAGTTGCCTGCGATAGCTTCACCTGGATAAACGATAGCACATATACCGTTAGTACAAATACTCCAACTGTCACGTTGACAAATGCCGTTGGTTGTGACTCTGTCGTGACCCTGCACTTGACGGTGAACTATAGTACAGAAGGCATTGACGAGCAAGTGGCGTGCGATAGTTACACTTGGATTAATGATATAACGTATACCGAGAGTACGAATACTCCAACTGTCACCTTGACGAACGCTGCCGGTTGCGACTCTGTCGTGACTCTGCACCTGACTATCAACCAAAGCACAGAGGGCATTGATGATCAAATTGCCTGCGATAGCTTCACATGGATAAATGATAGTACGTATACCGAAAGCACAAATACCCCGACTGTCACGCTGACGAACGCTGCTGGCTGCGACTCTGTGGTGACTTTGCACTTGACGTTGAACTATAGCTATGAAGTGACCGATGAACGTACAGTATGTGACAACGAACTGCCAATCCTCTGGAATGGTGTGGAATTCACTGCTGCTGGCACGCAAACTGCCACTTTGAGCACGGTTAACGATTGCGACAGCGTGGTAACGATGACTTTGTATGTCAATCCGACATACAATGTGACCGATGAGCGCACGGTATGCGATAATGAATTGCCAGTCCTCTGGAATAATGTAGAGTTCACAGCTGCTGGCACGCAGACTGCCACTTTGAGCACGGTTAACGATTGCGACAGCGTGGTAACGATGACTTTGTATGTCAACCCGACTTACAATGTGACCGACGAGCGTACGGTATGCGACAACGAACTGCCAATCCTCTGGAATAATGTAGAGTTTACCGCTGCTGGTACGCAAACTGCTACTTTGAGCACGATTAACGATTGTGATAGCGTGGTGACTATGACCTTACATGTCAACCCGACCTACAATGTGACCGATGAATACACGGTGTGCGACAACGAACTGCCAATTATCTGGAATGGCGTAGAGTTCACCGCTGCTGGTACGCAGACAGCAACCTTGAGCACAATAAACAATTGTGACTCAGTGGTAACCATGACTTTGACGGTGAACCCGATTTATCAAGTTGCCGATACCCAGACCATTTGTGTAAATCAGTTGCCATACACATGGAATGAAGTCGAGTTTACTCAGGCTGGCACACAGACCACAACCTTACAAAGCGTGAACGGATGCGACTCCGTTGTGACAATGACCTTGACGGTGGTTAATTCCCTTGAGGGTACTGATGCCCAGACCATCTGTGCTAGTGAGTTGCCTTATACATGGAATGGAGTTGAGTTCACCCAGGCTGGCACACAAACTGTCTCCTTGCAGACTGTCAATGGTTGCGACTCTGTGGTAACGATGACCCTGCATGTCAACCCGATTTACAATGTGACCGACGGGCGTACGGTATGCGACAATGAACTGCCAATCATTTGGAACGGCATCGAGTTTACTGCTGCCGGCACACAGACTGCCACTTTGAGCACGATTAACGATTGCGACTCTGTGGTAACCATGACTTTGCATGTCAACCCAACTTACAATGTAAGTGACGAACGTACGGTATGCGACAACGAGTTGCCTCTCGTTTGGAATGGTATCCAGTTTACCGCTGCCGGCACGCAGACAGCTACTCTGAGCACAGTTAACGGTTGCGACTCTGTGGTAACCATGACTTTGCATGTAAATCCGACGTATAATGTGACCGATGAGCGCACGGTATGCGACAACGAATTGCCAATCCTCTGGAACGGTATCCAGTTTACCGCTGCCGGCACGCAGACAGCCACATTGAACACGTTCAACGATTGCGACTCAGTAGTGACTATGACCTTGCATGTCAATCCAACTTATAATGTGACTGACGAGCTTACGATATGCGACAACGAACTGCCAATCATTTGGAACGGTGTCCAATTCACTGCCGCTGGCACTCGGACTGCCACTTTGAGCACGGTTAACGATTGCGACTCAGTGGTGACGATGACCTTGCATGTCAACCCGACCTACAATGTGACCGATGAACGCACGGTATGTGACAATGAGTTGCCTCTCGTATGGAACGGCGTTGAGTTCACCACTGCTGGTACGCAAACAGCTACTTTGAGCACGGTTAACGATTGCGACTCTGTGGTGACGATGACCTTGACAGTGAACCAGCCCACAGCGGGCATCGATGAGCAAGTATCCTGCGACAGCTTCACATGGATGGACGATAGTACTTATACTGAAAGTACGACGATGCCAACCTTCACTATTGTCGGAGGTGCTGCTAACGGCTGCGACAGTATCGTGACCTTGCATTTGGTTGTTAATCATTCATACACGGTTACGGATGCCCAGACGATCTGCGCCAACGAGTTACCATACACCTGGAACGGTGTAGTATTCACAGAAGCAGGCACGCAGACAGCTACTTTGAGCACGGTCAATGGCTGCGACTCTGTGGTGACGATGACCTTGACTGTCAACCAGCCTGCAACGGGTATTGACGAGCAGGAGGCTTGCGGAAGCTACACTTGGGTTGACGGTGTGACATATACTGCCAGCACAACAACCCCGACCTTCACGATTATGGGTGGCGCTTCCAATGGTTGCGACAGTACAGTAACGCTGCACCTGACCATCAACCAGCCAGCAACGGGTGTTGATGAGCAAATGGCCTGCGAAAGCTTCACTTGGATTAACGGTATAACATATGCTGAAAGCACGACAACCCCGACCTATACTTACGTCGGTGGTGCTGCCAATGGTTGCGACAGTACAGTAACATTGCATCTAACCATCAACCAACCAGCAACAGGTGTTGACGAGCAAGTGGCGTGCGACAGCTACACCTGGATTGACGGTGTGACCTATACCGCTAGCACGAGCACCCCGACCTATACTTACGTCGGTGGTGCTGCCAACGGTTGCGACAGTACAGTAACGCTGCACCTGACCATCAACCAGCCGACAACGGGTGTTGACGAGCAAGTGGCATGTGAAAGCTTCACTTGGATCAATGGTATTACATATACCGAAAGCACGACAACCCCGACCTATACATACGTTGGTGGTGCCACTAACGGCTGCGACAGTACAGTGACCTTGCACCTGACTATTAATCATAGTACTACAGCTGTTGATGTTCAAGAGGCATGCGACAGCTTGCTGTGGATTGACGGTGTGACCTACTATGAGAGTACATCCGATGCCAATACACCGACCTTTATAATGACCAATGCTGCTGGCTGTGATTCGGTGATTACTTTGAACTTGTCTCTCAACCATTCTGTCACTGTTGATTACTACCTGACCATCAGTGATGATGATCTGCCGTTCACATATGGCGACACCACCTTTATGCCTGGAACGGTTCAGTCAGGAGATTATACCGTGGTGATGGAGACTGCTGATGGTTGCGACTCCGTTATTACTCTGCACCTGACTGTTACGGATATCAAAGACTACCTGATGAATGTGGCGATGAATGTTTATCCGAACCCGACCAACGGCAAGATTAATGTACAGTTGAGCATGAATAATGTGCTGCTGTCGCCGAATGCGGAGATCCAATTGTACGACATGTACGGCAAGTGGTTGAAGACTTGGAAGGCAACGGGTGAAACGACGGTTATCGATCTCTCATCGTATGCTGCCAGCGTCTATTTCATCAAGGCTGTTGATGGCCAACGCATGATAGGCATCCGCAAGGTCGTGAAAGAGTAGGAACGCAATTCATTGCGTCCGCGCAAAGCAAAAGGGTCGTGGCATGCCACGACCCTTTTTGAATTATGAATTTTGAATTCTGAATTCAAAGAATTTCCCCTCTAACTATTAATTATTAATTGTTAACTATTAACTGTATCGCCTGTCCGAAGCATTTCGGAATGTCCGAGGCGATGAGGGTAGTGGGGTGCCCATACTGCGCGGCTGCGCAGTCACCAGCGGCGCCGTGCAGCCAAACTCCGATGAGGGCTGCTGCCGCGGGGGCGTAGCCTTGGCTCAGCAGTGCCAGCAGCAGCCCTGTCAGCACGTCGCCGCTGCCGGCGGTGGCCATGCCGGGGTTGCCGGTAGTGTTGAAGAATATTCGTCCGTCAGGCATGGCCACCGCCGTATGGGCCCCCTTCAGGATGACGATAACTCCGTGCTTCTGGGCAAAGGCACGCAACTTCTCGATGCGGTCAAAGTCATTGTCGGCTTTGCCCGCCATGCGCTCAAATTCCTTGATATGCGGAGTCAATATGGAATTGGCGGGCAGAAAGCCCAACCAGGTCTTGTTCTCCGCCAGTATATTCAATGCGTCGGCATCCAAAATCATCGGGTCACCGACCTCGTCCAGTACACTCTTCAATCCCTGGGTGGCAGCCTTGCTCTTGCCTAATCCGCAGCCGATGGCCACAGCATTGATTCCGGGATGCCACTCAAGGTAAATCTGACTAAAACTGTCATTGTTACTGTCACGACTGAGTATGGCCTCGGGAATGGCAGCTGGCAGCAGGTCGCAGACCTTCGAGGGACTGTGAACTGTCACCTTGCCAATGCCTCCGCGTAAAGCCGCCGTGGCAGCTAAAATGGCCGCACCTGGCATGTCGGCACTGCCGGCAATCAGCAAACCGTGACCCATGCTGCCTTTGTGGGCATATTTATTGGGACGATGTATCAGCCTTTTTATCGTTTCCGCTTCAATCAGCTGCATCTTATAATCGCCTTGCGGCAAGCGCAAGCCAATGTCTATCACACTGACCTCCCCGCAACGGCGGTAGGTCTCGGGCAACAAATACGCCAACTTGTAAAACTGGAAGGTGTATGTTTCCTGTGCCATGACGCTGAGGGCTTTCTCCTCAGTGTGCCCATCCAATAGCATGCCCGATGGGGCATCCACTGCGATAATATAAGCACCTGACTGGTTAATGCTTTCCACCAGGTGGGCCTGGTAATCCCGCAAGGGCTTCGACAAGCCTATGCCGAAGATAGCGTCAATCAGCAGGGTGGGGCGGTGCCACTGCAGCGTCTCTCCTTCTTGATAGTTGTGGGTATATTCCGTTTCTTGCGTTGCGGTCTCTTTTTGGGCCGTCAGTGCCTGCCAGCGTTCCAAATTGTTCTCAAATTCCGGAGTTGTTCTGCCCCCCTCGGGCACAGCTAATAACACCCGAACGGGCAAATTGTGAGAAAACAGGTGTCTGGCAATCACCAGTCCGTCGCCACCGTTGTTGCCAGGACCGCACACCACGACAATCTCCGCAAAGCGGTCGATAGGGCAGTGTTGTAACAAATGTTCGGTGAATCGAGTGCCGGCACGCTCCATCAAGTCAAGCGAGCTGATGGGCTCTTCGCTCATGGTCAGTGCCTCGCTTTCGCGAACCTGGGCAACCGATAAAACAGCGGCTTCCGTCATGCTTATCTCAGTCTGTCAGCAGAACGCACCAAACGCTCATCCTTTCTGATGAAACGGTTGGCTAAAAACATACATACTGGCGGAATCACGAAAATCATGATCCAATAGTTGAAGCGGAAAATATCGCCTTCCTGCATCAGACCTTTGCGTTGGAACAGAAAATCGGGGAATACCCAAATCATCAGCATAATGGCAATCAAAAATACCAGCATGTTGATGGAGACAATCCGGGTCTGTTTCATCCTGTCTTTATATTTGAAGATGGCATAAATAGAAATGCAGGCGGATAAAATCAGAATTAAAGCAATGTAAATGGTGCTCATAACCACTTGTCCATTAGGTAGATGTACATTGAAGCAGGTGAAGGTGTACTGGGCCTCGGCGGTGTAAATGTCGCCAATAGAAATAAAGAGTAAAATGATGGTCACAATCGCTGCAACAAACAAAAACACGGATTGAATTCTCTGAATCATTGCAATAATTTTTAGGTTAATAAAATGAGCGGCAAAGATACAAAAAATTCAGTTAGCAAATTAGTTAATGTGCCAATTAACAATGTGCCAATGTGCTAATGTGCTAATTAACAATGTGCTTAAGTACCAATTAAGTTGACAGTTGACAATTTATAATTGACAGTTTGAATTCTTAATTCTCTAACCCCAAACCCCTGATCCCTGATCCCTGATCCCTGATTTCTGACCTCTAATATTAACAAATTTTAGCCAACAATAAAATTTATCCGTCTGTGTGTCATTTGAGGATTTTATGTAAATTTGCCAAAAATTTACGACTATGTTGGAATTATTGATTGCCGCCGCTTTGAAGGATGCGCTGAAAGAATTGTATAATCTTGATATAGAAATTGATAAGAGTCTTGTGCAGAAAACCCGTAAGGAGTTTGAGGGTGATTTTACCATCGTGGTGTTCCCTTATGTGAAGGCCGCCCGCAAGGCCCCCGATGCCGTGGCCAACGAAATCGGTGCTAAATTGCAGGAGAAACTCAGTGCTTTCACTACCACCGACGGTGTGCATGGCTCTATCAGCGCTTTCAATGTGGTCAAAGGCTTCCTGAATCTGTCAGTTAGCAAGGATTTTTGGCTGGATTTTCTGAATCAAAATATTGATAATGAGAATTTTGGAAAGAATGTTGCGGTAGATGAGCAACCTACGTTGATCGAGTTCTCTTCGCCTAATACCAACAAGCCTTTGCATCTGGGACATGTGCGTAACAATCTGTTAGGCAATTCAGTGGCCCTCATTCTGGAGGCTTGTGGCAAGCATCCGGTCAAGGTGAACTTGGTGAATGACCGTGGTATCCATATCTGCAAGTCGATGCTGGCTTGGCAGAAGTTCGGCAATGATGAGACTCCCGAGTCATCGGGTATGAAGGGTGACCATCTGGTGGGCAAGTATTATGTGGAGTTCGACAAGCATTACAAGGCCGAGATGAGGCAGCTGCAAGAGCAGGGCATGAGCGAGGATGAGGCGGCCAAGAAGGCTCCTCTGATGCTGGAAGCCCAGGAAATGCTGCGGAAGTGGGAGAGTGGCGACGAGGAAGTGCGCGGTCTGTGGAACAAGATGAACGGCTGGGTATATGCCGGTTTTGACCAGACCTACACGAGAATGGGCATTAAATTTGATAAAACATATTATGAATCAAATACTTATCTTCTTGGAAAAAGCATCGTGGAGGAAGGCTTGCAGAAGGGCGTTTTTTATCGTAGAGAAGATGGCTCGGTGTGGGTGGATCTGACATCTGAAAACCTGGACGAGAAGTTGTTGCTGCGTAGCGACGGCACTTCGGTGTATATGACGCAGGATTTGGGTACCGCCCAGCTGCGTTACGAGGAGTTCCATCCGCAGAAGATGATTTATGTGGTGGGCAATGAGCAGAATTATCATTTTGATGTGCTGAAATTAGTGTTGGGCAAGAAGTTGGAGAAAGAGTTTGGCCAGCATATCTACCACCTGTCGTATGGCATGGTGGAACTGCCCAACGGCAAGATGAAATCGCGTGAGGGTACGGTGGTCGATGCCGACGACCTCATGGACGAGATGTTCTTGCAGGCCAAGGAGAGCACTGAAGCACTTGGAAAACATGACTTTACACCGGAAGAAGCCACTAAGTTGTATGAGATGATAGGCTTGGGCGCTTTGAAATACTTCATCCTGAAAGTGGATCCGAAAAAGAATATGCTGTTTAATCCTGCCGAATCCATTGATTTCAATGGTAATACGGCACCTTTTATCCAATATACTCATGCCCGTATCAAGTCGCTGTTGCGTAAGGCGAAGGAAAATGGTATCTCGATAGAGCAGAGTAAGGATGTCTCCTTGTTGGGTGACAACGAGCAGGCTCTGCTGAAGTCGCTGTATGCTTATCCGCAGGTAGTGGAGGCTGCAGGTGAAGGTTATAGCCCTGCTTTGATAGCCAATTACATGTTCGACTTGGCAAAGGATTTCAATGGCTTTTATCAGTCTTCCCCAATTTTCAAGGAAGAAAATGAGGCTTTGCGGGCTTTGCGTCTGCGTCTCTCGCAAATGGTGGCAAAGGTGCTTAAGTCAGGTATGGCACTCTTGGGCATTGATGTGCCGGAGAAGATGTAAGAATATTTGTAGCAATGCAGATGAGCATACTCCCGTGAATTTTCTCGGGAGTAGGTGTGTTTAGTGCTGTAAGTTTTACGAAGTTTTTATAAGTATAGATTGGAATCCCCGAAGCTGAGAAATCTGTAGCCATGGCTCAGCGCATGGGCATACACATCTTTCCATTTATCGCCCAAGAATGAAGAAATCAGTAGCAACAAGGTGCTTTTGGGCTGATGGAAGTTGGTGATGATAGCCTGCGTGATTTTACGCTGATAGCCAGGTACTATCATCAGTCGGGTGGCAGCATACAGTGTGTCGGTTTTCTGCTGCTCCATATATGTCTTGATGCTTTGAAGGGCGTCTTGTACCACCACCTGTGTCAAATCCTTGTCCTCGTATGCCTCCCATTGCTCCACTTCAAGGGCGTTGGGGCGTTGCAGTTTCAGTTTGGCTCCAATTAAATAGAGAGATTCCAGTGTTCTGGCTACTGTGGTGCCAACTGCGATAATCTTCTTCTGCGGATTGTTTAACAGGCTATCAATGAATTGTTTGCTGATGACAATCTGCTCACGATGCATGTAGTGGTCGCCGATGCGCTCGCAGGAAACCGGCTTAAAAGTGCCAGCTCCGACATGCAGGGTGACATAGTCGGTGGCGATGCCTTTGTCGTTGAGGGCTTTGATGACTTGCTTTGAGAAGTGAAGTCCGGCGGTGGGTGCTGCCACAGAGCCGTCATAGCGGGCATAAACGGTCTGGTAGCGTTGCTCGTCATCCTTCTCGGCGGCACGCTTGATGTAGGGTGGGAGAGGCATTTTGCCATATTGCTCCAACCATTCCGACAAAGTCACCTTGTCATCTGGCCAGGAAAATGTCACCTCGAAAGTCCCATCCTTGCATTCCCCTTTGCTGGCGGTTATCATCAAAGTCTTGTCTTCAAACACTACCGGAAAGCTCAAGGGCTGTTTCCAGCGTTTGGCGTTGCCTACCAAGCATTTCCATACTACGGGTCCTGTTTGGGTGAAGGCATTGGCAATCTCAGTGGTGGGTTGCAGTGGCTCCAAACAGAAAATCTCGATGGCCGCACCCGTTGTGTTGTGTACCAGCAGACGGGCATGGATGACCTTGGAATCGTTGAAAATCAGACGGTAATCCGGGGTCAGAAAATTAGGCAAATCCGCAAAACAGGCATCTGTAATCTGCCCGTTCTGATATACTAATAATTTGGAATGATCTCGCTCGCTGACAGGGAAAAATGCTATTTTCTCTTCAGGAAGCTCATAGTTGAAATCATTAATCAGAATATCTTGTTGAGGAATCATTCAGCGTCTTTCTTCTGAGGCCATACGTTACGCCATCCATAGAAGAAACCTAAATGGTAGCGTGCGGAAAAGAAATATACCAGGTGTTTGAGTTTACCTACCGGCATGTACAGCAAGAGTATTGCAGTGATGATGTAATAGGTGTTCATCATGCAGGTACAGGCGGGCATGAGCAGATAAAGCGTAGTCGCTAACTGAAACAAGGTGGTAAAACCGTTAGACAGGTAATCATCAGGATTGGTAAGATTGCGTAAATTTCTGTTGATCAATCTTTTAATGAATAAGCAGATGCCTGAAATGGTGCCTGCTGCGGTTACAAGAGGTATCAGGTAGTGAATACAGCTATCGTTGCACAGCCATTGGTTGAAGAAATTGAAGAAAGAGAGGAAGAACACCAGTATGCTGGTGAAAATCCCTATATGGAACAGGATGCCCAAAGCGTAGGAAGGAATATGCAAGTAAGCGGATTCCTTGTTCTGGGGCATCATGGCCACGGTGTTGGAATAGGCCACACCTTTGGCTACGCTACCACTTTTTTCGGAAAAATCTTTGGGTTTGCCCAAACGGATGATTCGGATAAAGTGGGAGAGTAGTAATACAAAACAGATTGCCAGGGCAATCAAGGCAATAATCTGAGTAACTAACATGGTATCAAGTTTTACTGATTACTATACGCAACCGTCTGGTTTGGGCAGACCAGCCACACGGCAAGCGCCTCTTGCGGGTCCCAAGGGGAAGAGTTCGTAAATATCTTTCAGTTTCAGACCAGTTTCCTTGCAAATGGTGCGAACCATAGGAGCCAAGCCTTTTTCCTCAAAATTGCTGCGGATAATGCGGACCACTTTCCAGTGGTTTTCTGTCAGTTCCTCGATGCCGTCAGCTTTGGCGATAGCGGCTGCCAGCTCATCATTCCACTGGGTGGGATCAACCATAAAGCCGTCACCGTCCAGTTCGATTTTTTTGTTTCCAATTTCAATTTCTGCCATAATAATATCAGCTTTGAATTAAAGTGCAAAGATACGAAAAAAATGTTTTAATTAGCAAATTAGCAAATTAGTTAATTGAAGTGCCAATGTAAATGATGTAGGGCTGTCATATTATGGCAGCCGCCTACGTAAAAAAAGGCTGCCACATTGTGGCAGCCGATACTATATATGCGTTTCCGTATATCCGTTATTTTGTGCCGCCGCCAAGGGCGATGTACAGTGCGATGAGGGCACGCGAGCCTTCGTACAGGTTGGCAGCTTCGTTGATTTGTGCGGAGAGAAGTGATTCCTGTGCGGTCAGCACTTCAAGGTAGTTGGCCTTGCCGTTATCCATCAATTCATGCGTGCCTGAATAGGCTTCATGCAATACCTTTAACTGAAGTTTGTAGTATTTGTCTTTCTCGCTTGCAGCCTGACAGTCAGCCAAAGCCTCATTGACCTGGTTGCCGGCATTGATGACCGTTTGCACATATTTTTGTGCTATATCTTCCTCTGATAATTTGCTGATTTTGAGGTTGGCTCTCAGCTTACCTTGGGCAAAGATAGGTTGTGTGAGGGACGCAAGAGCATTCAACAGCAGTGTTCCCGGATTAGGTATTATGCCGGAGTTGTTTCCCCATCCCAACAGACCTTGCAGCGAAACCTTGGGATAGAATTCCGCGCGGGCAGCCTGTGTGTTGTAGAAAGCTTCTTCCAACATGTGGTCAGCCATCTTAATGTCGGGACGGTTGGTCAGCAACTGTGCTGGCACACCCGTGCTAAGGCGTTGCGGAAACTCGTATGAACTCCAACGGGTGCGCTCGATATGTTGTGGCGCGATGGCCAACAGTTGGCAGATGGCATTCTCAACACCGCGGATACGGCGGCGGACATCGACAATTTGTATTTTGACATTCAGATAGGAATTTTCCATCTGATTGACAGCTGTTGAGAAAGCTTTGCCGTTTTCCCACAAGGATTTTTGTGTTTCCAGTGAGGTGTTCCAGAGGCTGTCGGTGTTGACCAGTATCTCCAATTGGCGGTCAAGGAGTTGCAACATGCAATACTGCTGTGCGACGGCAGAAATGATGTTGGCCTGAACAAGTTGCTGATGAGCTTCGGCTTGTGCAAGAACAGCCTGCGCTTTGCGCTTCTGATTCGTGTTCACAGCAAATATGTCGAGATTCCAGTCGATTTGCAATGGAAGATTGTATGTAAAGGTGGATGCCATGCTTCCTTCGTTCAAGTATGAATTAACCCCGACAGAAGGCGCGAAGGAAATGGATGGCAGGTAGCCTAATTTGGCTGCTTTGAGAGAGGCCTGCGACTGTTCCACAGCAATACGTGCCGAATTGAGATCGGTGTTATTCGCTATGGCGGAATCGATAAGGTTTTGCAGCAGCGGGTCGGTGAAGAATTCACGCCACGAAAGTTCCGCAATAGATTGGTCAGCTTGTGCCGCTGTCACATCCTCCGTGGTGCCATAGATGTTGGGGGAAACTTGCGATTGGGATGTGTATTTGTTATAAATTTTGCAGCCAGTGAACGTAAAACACATTACGCTGACGGCAATGATGATGAATAATCTTTTCATTGCTCTGACATGTTTTTATTATCATTCTCTGAAACAACAGCTTCTTCTTGTGCTGCTACAGGAGCTCCTTGGAACTTTTCGTGCAGCGTCTGGAATACAATGAAGAAGGCGGGGACGACAAAGAGTAGGGCCAGTGTGCCGACGGCCATACCGGCGGTGACACCGAGGGCGAGAACGCGGTTGCCGTTAGCACCCGCACCACCGGCGATGATGAGCGGTATCATACCCGCAATCATCGTGACGACGGTCATCAAAATAGGACGCAGACGTTCTTCGCAAGCAGCGAAAGCAGCATCACGGATGCTCATTCCCTGTGCGCGTCGCTCCGAGGCGAACTCAGTGATCAAAATGGCGGTCTTAGCCAACAAGCCGATAAGCATGATGACACCTGTCTGCAGATAGATGTTGTTTTCCATGCCGGGCAAGTGTAACAATGAAACCAGCCATACGACACCGAAAGAGCCCATCAGACCGAAGGGAACTGAGAGCAGTACAGCCCAAGGAGTGAACCATGAGTTATAAAGTGATGCCAAAATGAGGAAGATGAGGATGGCACAGACAACATAGATGAGCACCGTGGCGTTAGAGCCAGCAGCCTCTTCTACCTCGCGCGACATGCCGCCATACTCGTAGCTGTAACCTGTGGGCATCGTTTCCTTGAATACCTCTGCGATAGCCTTATGCGCTTGTCCTTCGGAGAAACCGCTGTTGGCCATCACACCACAGGTGATGCTTTGGAACAGGTTGAAATGTTCAACGGAAGCCGAACCGACAGTCTCCTTAAGGGTCACAAATTCTGAGATAGGTGCCATCTTGTCGCCGCGTACACGGACAAAAATGTTGTTCAATGCGGAGGGATCGAGACGGTACTCTGGTGCAGCATTTGCCATGATACGATAGACCTTGCCGAACTGGTTGAAGTTGCCAACGTAGGCACCACCACAATAGGCGCCAAGAGTATTCAATACCGCTGCGGGTGAAACACCGGCACGGTCACACTGCGGTGCATCGATACTCACCTCGTATTTCGGGAAACGCTCTGAATAGGAGGACATGGCCATCATGATTTCCGGACGCTCGTTCAGCTTGGCAATGAACTTCATAGCATCGGCGTTAAACTCCGACATGGGGCGGTCCTGCAAATCCTGCAGCACTAAGTTCACGCTGCTGCTTGAGCCATAACCCGGTACCTGCGGCATCTGGAACGGGATGACCTGGGCGTTCTTGATCTCCTGACAATCCAATGCGAAACGCGTATATACGAGCATGATGTTATGGTTCATGCCCGGACGGTCATCCCAGTTTTTGAGACGGATGATGAGGGTAGCATAGCAGCTACCTGCGTTGCCAGCCATCATACCATAACCGCTGACTACAGCGTAGCTTTCCAACTCGGGAATTTTCTTCACCTTCTCCTCAACTTTCTTGACAATTTCCTCCGTCTCATGCAGTGTACAGCCTTCCGGTGCACGGACCTCGGCGAAGAATACACCTTGGTCTTCCTGCGGAACGAGACCTGACGGCAGACCACGCATTGCAAAGATGAGCAATACGGCAGCGCCTGCAAGCAATGCTCCCGCAACCCACGGGCGTTTGATAAACTTGCTTACACCAGTTTTGTATTTGTTAAGAATAGCGTTGTAGCTGACAGTATAGGCTTTCTTGACATAGTAGTTCAAGTCTTTTTTCTCGCTCTCGTTCGGGTCAAAACGCATCATGATACCGCACAAGGCGGGACAGAGTGTCAATGCTGATATACATGACAGACCGACGGCAGATGCCAGCGTCACACCGAACTGCAGAAAGAAACTACCTGATGTGCCAGGCATGAATGCCACAGGAATGAACACAGCCATAAAGACCAGCGTACATGAGATGACAGCTATGGATAC
Source organism: Bacteroidales bacterium (assembly GCA_016290295.1). GTDB lineage: Bacteria > Bacteroidota > Bacteroidia > Bacteroidales > WCHB1-69 > RUG11690. The sequence continues at coordinate 6,259 of JAEETJ010000027.1, read as the reverse complement.
GTCGCTCATGGCTTGGCGTGTGGCTTCGCGGGCGTCTGATATGCCGCCCTCCATCTTCGCCATCACCGCTTCGACTACCACAATAGCGTCATCCACCACCGTTCCGATGGCGAGTACCAAAGCGAATAGGGTCAATATGTTCAGTGAGAAACCTGCAATCTTTACGATAGCGAAAGTACCCAGCAGTGACACGATAATGGATATCGAGGGTATCACCGTTGCCTTGAAGCTTTGCAAGAAGAAATAAACGACTAAAATAACGAGAATGATAGCGATGACCAGTGTTTCCACCACATTATGGATAGCTGCGAAAAGGAAGTCGTCGCTGGTTTCCAAAATCTCGAATTCCAGTCCAGCGGGCATCGTCGGCTTCAGCTCTTCATACAACTTGTTGATACGGGCGTTCACCTCCGTCGCATTGGCACCCGGAGCTTGGAATACCATGTATATGGTACCTGGTTTGCCATCAATGTTAGAGGAGTAGTTATAGCTCACAGCGCCGATTTCCACATTAGCCACATCGCTCAGGTGCATCATGTGTCCGCCGTCGCTCGTACGCAACACAATGTCGTTGAATTCCTCGACGGTTTTCAGCGTTCCTTTGTATTCCATTGAGTACTGGTAGGCATTCTCACTCTGCTCGCCTAAAGAACCTGTGGCGGTGACGAAACTCTGTCCGCCAATGGCTGCGAATACATCATTCGGTTCCAGTCCGTATTGTGCCATCACATCCGGTTTCAGCCAGATACGCAGGGCGTAGGTGTTACCAAGTGACATTACATCACCCACACCGGTAATACGCATTAAACGGGGACGCACGTTGATGTCGATATAGTTGGCAATAAAGTCGGCATCATACTTGCCATCAACGCTCTTCAGTGCACCGATGTGAAGGATGTTGTTCTGCTGCTTCATGACCTGTACGCCCACTTTGGTTACTTCTGCGGGCAACAGTGCTGTAGCTCTGCTGACGCGATTCTGTACGTTCACTGCGGCAAGGTCGGGGTCGGTTCCCTGCTCAAAATACACCTGAATGGATACTTCGCCAGAGGAGGATGCCGAGCTGGTAATGTAGGTCATGCCAGGCACACCGTTAATGTTCTCCTCTATCGGTTGTATCACCGACTTCATGATGGTGTTTGCATCAGCACCAGTGTATGAGGTAGAGACGCGCACTGTCGGTGGCGCGATGTTCGGATATTGCTCGATGGGCAGGGTGACAATGCAGATGAAACCCACCAATGCGATGACAATTGCTATTGCGCATGCCATCACATATTTGTTGATAAAAATGTTTCCCTTCATGACTTACTATTAGTTTTTTGATGCTTCAGGGAACAACACTTGTTCTCCATCCTGTACATTATTTGCTCCTACGGTCACAATCTTGTCACCGACATTCAAACCGCTTGTCACGATAAAATCTTTACCATTACCTGTGTCCTCTATGGTTACGGTAACGGCAGTAGCAGTGTTGTCGTCTTTAACCTTGTATACTAATGCTTTGTCCTGCAGTCGCACCACGGCGTATTGCGGAATCACTATCACATTCTCGTTATTGTATGGCAAAATAATGGAGCCCTGAATGCCGCTGTATAATTGGCCATCAGGATTGGGGAAGGTGGCCTTGCAGGCAATAGTACCTGTGGCGGCGTTTACCACACCGGTGGCGCTGGTAATGCGTCCTTTGTGCGAATATTCTGTGCCATTTTTCATCATAAATGTCACATCAGGGAACACCTTCAGTGCATCCCCAACCTTTCCTTCATAACCTTCGGCAACAGCTTCCTCCAGCACCGACTCGGGCACAGAGAACACAGCCTCCATCTTTGTATTGCCGCTGACAATAGTCAGTTGGGTGCCGGGCGATACTTGGATACCTTCGGAGACGGGGATTTCGCCAATGATACCTTCTACAGGTGAGGTGATGGTACAAAAGCCCAAGTTGACCTTTGCACGGCTTACAGCGGCATTTGCCTGGCTTACTGCTGCCTGTGCCTGCTTGTACGCATTCTCGGAATTGTCCAGCATGTAACGGCTCACGATGTTCTTTTCAAACAGGTTCTTGTTAGATTCGTACTCTAATTTCGCACTGTTTGCCGATGCTTCGGCAGCCTGCAGGTTTGCCTGTGCCGCCTCCAGCTCCAACTGTGCGTTGCGCGAATCAATGACAAACAGGGTCGTGCCCTTCTTCACCTGCTGACCTTCGCTTACGCATATCTGCATCAGCTGACCACTCACCTGGGGCGAAATGACTACGTCCGACTGTCCCTTCAGTTTGGCACTGAACCTTATGGGTACTGTGATGTCCTGTTTTTCAATTGTCATTGTTTCGTATGATGTCTTTTTTTCTTCAGGCATGTCAATTCCGCAAGATATCATACTGATTGCTATGCCAATCAAGCTTAACCATTTCAGGGGTTGTATCTTCATATTTCTTTTCTTTTTATAATTTTTTCAATGTAATATTTCCTTAGAAAAAGCAAGGGAAAATAATCGGCAAAGATACGAAAAATTTCGTATTATATTACTACATGAATTTTCAAGATATTACTTCGCAAAATGACTTATTCCTATTTCAATTTTTTTGTAATTTTGTAAAATCAATTTTAGCGTAGTGGGTGTTGTAAAGTCTGAAGTTGTAGCGTAAAAAACTAAAAAAGAAGTTCTCGAAAAATAAAACTATGAATACTATCTCAAGAATTGCCCTTACTTTGCTCCTGCTGTTCGGCGTGGCATACGGACAGGAAAATGTTTATGAAAGCTTCTACGAGGCCTTACAGAACGAGGATTTGGTCCAGATGGTAAGCTTGATACGGCAGATACAAGCTTCCGGGGATGACAGCCCTGAGCGTTATATCGCTGAGTTTAATTACTATTTCCAAGTTTCCGACAAATCGAAAGGCCCAGTCCATTTGTCCACCGAGTTGCCAGAAGATGAGGATGTCATATCTTCTTTTGAACTGCGTGATAGCACAGGCAATGTTAGCGGGTACATTTACGGGGTATCAGGATACGATTCAGCTCTTAGTGATTCCGGGATAGCCATCATTAGCCAAGGAATTGAGCTCTATCCATATCGTTTGGATATGCGCATGGGCAAGATTTATGCTCTGGGCAAGTATAAACGCTGGGATGCCTTTTATAACGAGATTATGAGCATGCTGGGCTATACAGAGACATATCATGATAGCTGGCAATACCCCGATGAGGATGAGCCCATTGACTACATCATCATGAGTGGGGTGCTAGATTATGAGAAAATATTTTTGGAACAGTATGAATTGAAGAAAAAATCCGAAACAGAAGCAGCTGTGATACTGGGCTATACGCGAGATATCGCTGCACGCATGATAGAGATTTACCCTGGGAAAATCTATTTCGTGAATATCATGGCGGTTACTTACAATATGGAGGGGGATTATAGCAATGCGCTGAAATGGTTGAAAAAGGCGGAGGCCATTAATCCAAAGGATGTGATTGTGTTGCTGAATATAGCCGATACATACTACAATCTGGGTGACAGAGCCCACGACAGAAAATACCTCAAGAAAGTCCTCAAGTTAGATGATGAGGATGCAAGAGATTATGCCAAGAGAATGTTAAAGGGGAGATAATAATGTGAGAATGGATTATATCTAAAAAAATAATAATGGAAATTACCTCTGCATTTAAGCCCCGTATAGCCAATGTGGCATATCTTATCTTATGTTTTAGTCTTGTTTTGGTAAACCATATCGGATTAGCGCAAGATACTGATAAACAGAAAGATTCCTCATCATTGTATATTCCGGTAAATCTAGAGGATTGTATGGGGCAATTAGACTCTGTTTTGTCGCCAGAAAGCAAAGAATGGATACGTTCAATTGATGAAAACGAATTTTTGGGCAGGACACACCTTGCGTTGGGAAGGTGGATTCGCAACAACTGGGGACTATGGGGAAACTCACATTTGGCAAAATATTTCAGTGAACAGGGTATAAGACATCCTGATGATATGTCCGGAGTGATTTTACGAAGCTACTATCACTATTCCAAGGGGGAAAAAGTAAACTATCGATATATGTTGAAAAAGGAACGGCTGGCGGAAAAACGATGGATTAAGCAACTTGAGAAAGAACAAGGCGAACGACAGAAAGATTGGGAGTATGAGGAGCGTTATCGCTGTGATTGCAATGATAGTGTGTCGGCGGCAGAAGCTACGTCATTCCTTAATTTGCCCTACACGGCAGACAATCTGACTGGTGTACAAGTATATTTGCGTAATCAGGGGGATTCAATTATGAATGACCTTCTTTTGATGGAACAAGCTCTGATGCACAATTCGCGACGATTACCTCGGATAGATGAACTTGTACGAGATAATATTGATATTTATTATGGAAGAAATCCATACGGACGTGTCAAAAAAATGAAAATCAAAGAAGATGACAGGACAAGTGTTTTTGACTTTAATCCCGATGGTACATTAGCTCGTTATCAGTTTTCTCTTATCAATAATAGCAAAAAGAGAACTGTTGATGAACATTACGAATATGATCAAGGTCATATTTCACAAAGGACGGTCTATTGGAATGATACCCTCCACAGTGTCACTCTTTATCGTTTTTCAGATCCATACCATTGTCAGGAGTTGTTCTTTAGTGATTCGGTATGGCGCAAGCTTGAACCTGGAAGTGATACCGTTGCCTTGGCCCGTAATAGTCGAATAGTTCTTTCTCCCGAAGGACAGCCATTGGCTTTTTTCCGACCTTCAGGATTTCAGGATTTTTTTGTTCTATTTCAATACGACAGCCTTGGCCGAGAGGTGACATGGTTGGAATGCAGAGATGGTTGCACCGTGTCACATTGGTCTATCAATATTTACGATGATGAGCGCAAGGTGTGTTATGAATACGGCCGAAATTGGTGTGAAAGCAGAGTTGAGGCAACCGTTTTCAATGATAAAGGCGATGTGCTCGGTGAATGCTGTGCGAGTTTGTTGGATACTTTCGATTACAACAAAACTTTATTTAGCTATCGTTACGATCGGTACAACAATTGGATTCGCATGTATGAGAAGGGAAAACTTAGTAGCCGTTGTAAGATATGGTATTATTGAAACATCAAATTTATTGAGAATGAAAAGACTTTTGTATATTGCCTTGACCTTTGTTGCCTTGACGCTTCCTTCCATGAAATGCGAGGCGCAGCTGTCGTTGGTATTCAAAACTTTGAATATCAACAATCTTAATGCGGAGACCAATCACAAGAGACCTCCCAAGAAATTCCGTTTGGGCGACGTTGTCATTTGCAATGAGCCAGATGTGACCATTACAATTACAGCCGAACTAATTAATACAAGTGACTCTGTCATATATATAGAAGGAGGGCTTTCGACTGGATTTTTCGATAGAAACTTGTCTTTGTACTATTACGAGGATGGTTTTGGATGGAGTAAAAGGCCGGTCTGTGATAACCGCAATATCGGCAGATATGATGGTGTTCTTGTGAGGAATTCGTTAGCTCCCAACGAATGCCATGCTCTTGAATTGCGTTTACTCTTACGCACGAGTGTTTTTCAAGAAATTACGCCTTTGTATTACATTTCCAGTATTGTTCCAACGATGCATTTGGTGTTGTGCATGCCTGGAGAGGAAGCCGTAATTTCTGATTTGCCTGAAAATGTTTTTCTTAATGGTGTGAAAATAGAAGCTGATGAGACAGCTGCATGCCAAAATTGCGGGGAGTTGTATCGTTTGACCAGCAATGAGATGATAGAGGAATATATGAAAGAGAATCCAGAACTGTTTGGTTCAAATTTTTCTGATGATATTTTAAGGAAAGCCTTCATCTGCAATATGGAGTTTGCTCGCAGAATGTATCCAAGCTCCATGCGGCCCCCTATACCCGTGAAAAATGAAAAGGAGACTGTCAAACGGGTGGATTAGTTGCTAAAAAGAAACGGAATTATCTCTTTTAGTCCTGTAACGCTATGTTATGCTGCGGGTATTCATCCTGCGATAATATCGGGCAGATTTCATTATATCGGGGTTTTACCCCGTGCTGAATTCTTACACGGCTTTCAGCCGTTGGATAACTTACCCGATAATTTGACTGCAGCAGGTGCGTACCTCTGGCACGCTGTGAGACATTTCCCGTTCAACGTGCTATGCGGGGGTGGCCGCGATGCGGCCAAAATTGCGGTGGAACCGCAACCGTCTCATAGGGATGAGTTACGGGTTGTGTATTCGGTCGCGGCGAGCATTTCCCATGCACC
>JAEETJ010000065.1 GCA_016290295.1 Bacteroidales bacterium | reverse complement strand
CATTGGTCCTCAAGGTATTGTTCACGGAACAACTATCACCGTGCTGAATGCCTGCCGTAAAATCGGTGGCGGCGCCGCTGGTAAGTTGTTTGTGACCGCTGGTCTCGGTGGCATGTCAGGCGCCCAGCCCAAAGCTGGTGACATTGCCGGTGTGGTATCCATTACCGCTGAAATCAATCCTGCCGCTACACAAAAACGTTATGCACAGGGTTGGGTAGATGAAGTATGTGATGACCTTGAGGTGCTGATGGCCAAAGTGAACGAGGCCCGTCAGCAGAAGATTGCCAAATCTTTCGCTTACCAAGGCAATATCGTGGATTTGTGGGAGTATTGCGCAGAACACCATATCAAGGTTGACCTGGGCTCCGATCAGACCTCCCTGCACAATCCGTGGGCAGGTGGCTATTATCCTGTAGGCTACTCTTTCGAAGAGTCCAAACGTATGATGGCCGATGAGCCCGACAAGTTCAAAGAGGCTGTACAGGCCAGCTTGCGTCGTCATGTGGCCGCAGTCAATAAACTGGCTGCCGAAGGCATGTATTTCTTCGACTATGGTAATGCTTTCCTCCTCGAATCCAGCCGTGCCGGTGCCGACATCATGAAAGAAGACGGCACTTTCCGCTATCCTTCTTACGTTCAGGACATCATGGGACCCATGTGCTTCGATTACGGTTTCGGCCCATTCCGCTGGGTATGCACTTCTGGCAAACCCGAAGATCTTGAAGTCACCGACCATTTGGCTATGGAGGTACTCGATGAGATCATGAAGAATTCGCCAGTTGAAATCCAACAGCAGATGCACGACAATATCACTTGGATTCGTGGTGCCAAGGCCAACAAATTGGTGGTTGGTTCCCAGGCCCGTATCCTCTATGCCGATGCCGAAGGCCGTATCAAGATTGCCAAGGCCTTCAACGATGCCATCAAGTCGGGCAAATTGACTGCTCCCGTGGTGTTAGGCCGCGACCATCACGATGTGTCTGGTACTGATTCACCATTCCGTGAAACTTCCAATATTTACGACGGTTCCTCTTTCACCGCCGATATGGCCGTACAGAATGTTATCGGTGACTCCTTCCGCGGTGCCACCTGGGTGTCTATCCACAACGGCGGTGGCGTTGGCTGGGGCGAGGTTATCAACGGCGGATTCGGTATGTTGCTCGATGGTAGCGAGGATGCGGAACGCCGACTGAAAAACATGCTCTACTGGGATGTCAACAATGGTATCGCACGTCGCGCATGGGCCCGTAACGACGGAGCTATGTTCGCCATCAAACGTGCCATGAGTCTGAATCCCGATTTGAAAGTGACTATCGCTAATATTGCTGACGACAAGTTGATTGACGAAATAGTGAAATAACACTTATGAAAGGCCGATGTCGTTTCTATCCACTGTTTTTGTCGGTTTTGACGACCGGCCTGCTGCTGCTTTCGGCTTGCAGCCAGAAAACCGCGGAGATCGTTATCGTGCCAGACAATCAAAAAAATCATCTGCAAAGGAATCATATCTATGGTAATGTCAAGGAGTTGACGACCTGTACCTTGCTTCCGGATGAACAATATGTGAGGTCGGACTCCCTTTGCCTCGATTCCCTCAGATTCGACACCGTAGCTATTGTCATTCAGCATTATAGCATGGACGGCTATATGTTGGATTATTGCAAATTGTCGCCTCAACTTGATACGCTGTCATTGCGAGTTTTTAGCTACCATAGCGATGCCCGTCCCGACTGTTGGACCGAGTTCTATCCAGGCAGCTTTGATACATTGGTATGCAAATATGAGTACGATATGAATGATTTTTTGTCGGCTGAAAAGGTGTATGCCAATGACTCGCTGATATCAAATATCGCTTATAAAACTGATGGAGCTGGTAATGTGGTGGAAATGGTGCGCTTTTATGACGGTTATTCGGTGAGAAACACGTCAAAATACAATGCCCAGGGCCTGTTGAGCCGTGTTGACGAATTCGAGCCCTCTGGCAAGCTGTTCAAGTATATCACCATTGAGTATGACAATTATGGGGACGAAGTGAACCGTCGTGCTTTCAAAGGTGAAAATGATCTCATAGAATATACCTATACGCAGTACCAGCAGGATGGCTCACTGCAAAAAGTGTTGTTTGAGGACCGGCTTCATCACAGCAAGGAACAGTATGAATATGCGGGTCATGATGCGCAAAAAAATTGGACCAGCGAGGTCCGTTATAAAGACAAAAAGTTGATTTACAAAAGAATAAGAACTTATATCTATTATTAATCATCAAACTAATTAAAAATGGATTTATCTAAAATTTTATCTGTTACAGGAAAAGGTGGTTTATTCAAACTTTTATCTCACAACAAAACCAGTTTCATCGTGGAATCTTTGACCGATGGCAAACGTTTTCCGGTATTCCCGAACGACGGAGTGGCCACACTCGACAATATATCTATTTTCACTGAGGATGACGATGTGTCATTGCAGTCTGTTCTTCTTTCTATCTATAAGAAAGAAAATGGTGCTCAAAGTACTGTGAATGTGAGTGATAACAATGCACTGAAAGCTTATTTCGCAGAAGTTCTGCCGAATTATGACCGCGAAAGAGTGTATGTGTCCAACATGAAGAAAGTCGTTCTCTGGTACAATCAATTAGTTGAAAAACAATTAATTGACGACAAAGAAGAAGAAAAAGCTGAAAACTAAAAAGTTGAAAACTGAAAGTTAACCTTCCTAACCTTACTAACCCTGAACTTTGAATTCTGAAACCTGAATTCTGAAACCTGTAACCTGTACCCTGAAACCTGAAACCTGTACCCTGAAACCTAAATAACATGAGTGGCAACAACAACAAAGGATGGATCATCACCACTGCGATAGTCGGCATAGTGCTGATTTTGGCAGCTATCTTTTTTTACAACAATTTTTTCAGGCAGACCAATGGTCCTTTGATAGAGACAGTCCCGGCTGACGCTGCTTTTATCTTTGAAATAAATGATAATGAGCAGTTTGTGAAGACTTCCGCTTCGCTGATGCCATATCTGACAGAGATGTTTGCGCTGGATGGTTTGGCTGGTTTTGAGTCGTTTTTGGAAAAAATGCCTAAAAAAGACGGTCCGATTTTGGTGTCTGGTTATGTGAGTGACGACAAGATTGTACCCTTGTTCTCCACTCGTATGGAGGAACGTTATTTTAAAAGCTTGCTGAAACTGCTTCAGTTAGACCCGCGAAACAATATTAAGTTTGAAGGATATGAGATCTATTCGTATGGTACTCATTATAAGGATTTTAAATTTGTTTTTCACAACAATGTGTTTTCTGTTTCCGAGGATGTGGAGTTGCTGAAAAAATCCATTGTGCAGTTGAGATATCCTAAGGGACTTTCCAACGACAAATCCTTTAAGGCGGTGCATAAGATGGTGGACAAGAATGTGAAACAGAATTGGTTGCTGCTGAATCCGACCGTGTATGCTGAGTTTGTGAAAGCCAAGATGGATGAACCTTGTTTTGCTATGGTTGATGCATGGGCAGGAAGATCCTCATGGTGTGCTTATCAGGTCCGTTTTTCCGATGCGGAAATGTTTCTCTCTGGCTATATGGATACTGATTATCCCAAAATTCAACAGTTTGAGTCCGCCGTTCCAGATGGTGAGTTCCCACAGCGTGTGGTGCCTATCACTGCCAATAGTTTGGTGGTAGTGGATGACAGAAATTATGAAGATTTAATAAGTACATGGGTAAGAGATGAGGTGGCTGAGGAAAAACAGGATTCTTTCTGGAAGTTGGCGCCAGTGCATAGCGTTTTCTTCTCGTTGCCGGGCGACAGTTGCGATTTTCATTACCTTGCCTTGAAACTGGATACGGCGGCGGCTTCCTTCGCTTCGTTTTTCACCGACAGTGTGAATGTGGATTCCATACAGAAAAATACGCCTAAATCGGTTTTTGCGTGTGAACCAGTATGTTTTGCATCCCAGTTCTCATTCCTTTACCGGAATGATATATATAACTATATGATGCAGGTGAAAGATTATTATGTGCTGGCGGATACTTCCACAACGTTGGAATATTATAAAAAGGTGGTGAAGAAATCCAACTACATCGAGACTGGAAACCAGTTCAGATTTGCCTCCGCCAATACGGCTTCTGATGCGGTATGGTCATTCACCTACTTCAATCAGGATGACCAGTTTAAAAAACTGATGAATAAGGATTATGCTAAGAAAAGCAAACTGAATGATCTGAAAATCCTCTCCATCTCTCATACCGTACCTTCCCAACGTTTGGTTGGCAGCAATATCTATCTGAAGTTTTAGTGGCCAGTGGTCAGTGGTTAGTGGTTAGATGTAAGAAGTTTGATGTTAGGGATTAGGGGATAGAATTCAGGCTTCAAAATTCAAAACTAACCCTCCTAACCTTCCTAACCCTTTCATCCTGTAATCCTGTAATCCTGTAATCCTTTCATCCTGTAATCCTGTAACCTATTAACTATTAACTATTAACTATGAACTATGAACAAGGGTCGTCTCTATCTCATTCCTTCTTCTTTGGGCGAAAAGGATTTTGACTTCCTTTTTCCGCGATATAATGCTGAAATCATCAATGATATAGATGTTTATATTGTGGAAGACCTACGCACGGGTCGTCGTTTTTTGAAGAAGTTGGGTATCCAGAAGGCTATAGATGATTTGGAATTTTTCCTATTGAATGAACACACACAGGGAGTGGATTTGAATGAGTATTTGCGCTGCTGTGAGGATGGGAAAAATGTGGGTTTGATGTCGGATGCTGGCACACCTTGCATCGCCGATCCTGGCAACGTGGTGGTGGCGAAAGCCCATCAGCTGGGTATTGAAGTGGTACCTTTGATAGGCCCTAATTCTATTGTTTTGGCCTTGATGGGTTCCGGTTTCAACGGACAGAGCTTTGCCTTTAATGGCTATCTGCCCGTGGAGCAGGATAGGAGAGAGGCTCGCTTGAAAGCCTTGGAAACACTGGTGATTAAGAATAACCAAACGCAGTTGTTTATCGAGACGCCCTACCGTAATAACCACCTCTTCCAGTCTATCCTTCGGGTATGCCAGCCTGATACCCGTTTGTGTATCGCTTGCAATATGGCTACAGACGAGCAATTCCTGAAATCGCAATCGGTTGCCCGTTGGCGCAAGGAGCAAATAGACCTTCACAAGAAACCAACTGTCTTCGTTTTGGGAAGATGAAACCATAGTCTGTAATTATTTCAACAAAAAAATACTATTTTTGCATTTTAGACATCTCTTGATAAAAACTATTAAATCATGCGAATTTGCGACATCTTGCAAAAGAAAAAGACTTTTTCTTTTGAGGTCTTTCCCCCGAATCCTACTAATAGTACTATCAGTGATATTTTCAGCACCATTGACAAACTACAGCAGTTCAATCCTGATTTTATCAGCGTAACTTTCAAGGCCTCGGGAGATTTCAGCCAAAACACTATCGACCTGGCTGCCTATATTAAAAAACACACAAATGCCGAACCATTGGTGCATCTAACCTGTGGTATGTTCGACCAGCATGATGTGGACCAGATTACCGAGGTAATGGAGAAAGAACAGCTGGAAAATGTGCTGGCATTGCGTGGTGACAAGCCTCTGGATGCGGGTGACAACTACTTGAAATGTTACAGTCATGCCTCTGAACTGATGGAATATTTGCGACAGCGGCATCATTTTTGTTTGGGAGGAGCCTGCTATCCCGAAGGTCATATCGAAAGCGAGAGCCTTTATGATGATCTTGTGAATCTGAAAATAAAACAGGATAAAGGAGCTTCTTTCTTCGTTACCCAGCTGTTTTATGACAATAATTATTATTATCGGCTGATGAGAGTGGCCAGGAAAATGGGTATTACCATTCCCATTATTCCTGGTGTGATGCCATTGACCAGCTCCACCATGTTCAATAAAATCATGCACATGGCGGGGGCTTCCATACCCTTTGAACTGCGTGTGCTGTTCGATCGATTCCAGAATGACAAGCAGGCTATGTATGAAATCGGTATAGCATATAGTGTTAACCAGATTTTGGAATTGCTGGCTAACGATGCCGATGGTATCCATATCTACACGATGAATAATGCCCAGGTGGCCGCCGACATCTATCAGCGGATCCATCATGTCCTTGAAAAAGAATTACGCTAATGAGGGTCGAAATCCTGAAATATTTGGGCTATCAGCAGAATGCGACCGTGGATGCACAAACCGAATCGCTGATTGACAGGGCTTTGCTCGAAGTGGAGAAACTGTCGGAGTTCAAGTATGTCCATGCGTTTTATGATTACCCTCAGGATTTCATGCTGAAACATCAGGCATATATGGATTACTTGAAGGGTTCGGATGGATACCTGCTTTGTGCCACCACCATCGGTATTGCGGTGGACCGCCGTCTGAAACGCCTGCAAATGGAGGATATGGCATACGCAGTGGTCTTTGACGCTACCGCAGGAGTCTATGTTGAGCATCTTGCGGACGAGTATGAGAAGAAGCTGCCGTATAATTCCTTGGGTTTTCGTTTCTGTCCTGGTTACGCTGGCACTCCCTTGGAAGATAATGAGAAGATTGCCGCTTTGGTGAAAGCCAACAAGATAGGTATCAGCTTTTTAGATTCCGGATTAATGCTTCCGATGAAATCTATGACGGGTATCGTGCGGATTGGTGGCGAAAGCCGCAAAAGTTGCAAAGACTGTGTCGCGTTTTCCGCATGTGCTTACCGAAAACGAGGCGAAACCTGCTATTCCCAACCCCAACTCTTAACTCCTAACTTATAACCCCAAATCCCTATGATAACCATACACGAACGTTTAGGTCACGAAGTGATGATTTTTGACGGTGCTTTCGGTACCGAACTGGAAAAACGCGGCATCATGTCGAAAATGCCGGAATTGCTGAACATCACCAATAAGGATGAAATTGCGGATATCCACCGTAGCTATATCGAAGCTGGCTGCGACTTTATCACAACCAACACCTTTGGGGCTAACCGCATTAAAATGCCAGGTGAGGACCTGAAATGTGTCATTGAAAGTGCCATTGAGCTGGCTAAACGTCACCGTACTACCCAGTATGTGATGTGTGATATAGGTCCTCTCGGCAAAATGCTATACCCCATGGGTGAGTTGACTTTCGATGAGGCCTACGAGGCTTTCAAAGAGATGGTGCTTATCGCCAAAGACAAGGTGGATGGCTTTATTTTGGAAACCTTTACGGATTTATACGAGCTGAAATGTGCCCTCTTGGCAGTGAAGGAAAATTGCGACAAACCGGTGTTTACCACTATGACCTTTGACAATACAGGTCATACCCTTACGGGTACCTCACCGCGTATCATGGCAGAACTGATGTCCAATATGGGTGCTGACGCCATCGGAGTGAATTGTTCTTTGGGTCCGCGCGATTTGATTCCCATTGTGAATGAATTGCTGCAGTATTGCGATAAACCGGTGTTGGTGCAGCCTAACCGTGGCATTCCGGCCCTCCATAATGGCAGGGCTTGCTATACGCTGACGGAGAAGGATTTTGCCATGACAATGGCTGAATTCCAGCAGGCAGGTGTGGCTGTTTTAGGCGGCTGTTGCGGTACCAATCCCGATTTTATCAGGGCTATTGCGGCGAATAAAGGGAAAACAGTTCCAGAAAGAAAAGTAGTTAAACAAACGGTTATCACCTCCGCAACCAAATATCTGCCGTTGGATGGTATCAAGGTGTGTGGCGAAAGAATTAATCCCACAGGAAAGAAAAAACTCAAGGAAGCCATTCTGAATGAGGATTTTGACTATCTTTTCAAAGAAGCTATCAAACAGGAAGAGGCCAAGGCCGATCTGCTGGATGTCAATCTGGGTGTGCCTAAGACAGATGATGTGGCGAACATGAAGAAGGTGGTGGTGCAGCTGAGTGAAATCACGGCTCTGCCGCTGCAGATAGACTCTTCCAATCCGGCTGCTATTGAGGCTGGTTGCCGCTATTACAATGGTGTCCCTTTGATTAACTCTGTGAATGGTAACGCTGACAATATGGCTAAAGTTTTCCCGATTGCGAAGAAATATGGAGCGGTGGTGTTGGGATTAACTATGGATGATAATGGTATCCCACAGACTGCGGAAGAACGCTTCGCTATTGCCGAACGCATTATCGATGGGGCTGCTAGCTATGGTATCGCCCGCCATCGGATGATGATTGACACCTTGACACTAACCTGCAGCGCCCAGCAACCCTTGGTGAAGGAAACCTTGCGTGCTTTGCGTATGGTCACGGACAAGTTGGGCGTGAAGACGGCTCTGGGTGTGTCCAATGTCAGCTTTGGTATGCCTAATCGTGAGCTCATAAACAGCTCGTTCCTGCTGATGGCTATGGAAAATGGTTTGACTATGCCTATCATTAATCCATGCAATGCCACCATGATGAATTCTATATTGGCATTCAAGGCTTTAAGAGGCAATCCTGAGGATTTGAACGCTTATATAGAAGATGTGATTCCAGTAACTACTATGGCGGATGCTCCCAATGCCGCAACGAATACCGCTGCTGCGGCTGTAACATCTGCTGTGAAACCCTCGGAGTTAAGTTTGAAAGAAGCGGTGAAACGTGGATTGAAGGCCGACAGTATCGCTTTAACCAAAGAGGCCTTAAAGAACCAGCCGCCAATGAGTGTTATCAACGATATCCTGATACCTACCCTTAACGAGGTGGGCAGCGATTTCGAAAAGCAGCGTATCTTCCTGCCTCAGCTGATTTCCGCTTCAGAGGCTTGTAAGGAAGCTTTTGATGTCATCAAAACCATGTTTGACCAGGGAAACAGCCATAAGGGTACTATTGTGTTGGCTACAGTGAAAGGCGATGTGCATGATATCGGCAAAAATATTGTGAAAGTCATTTTTGAATCATACGGATATAAGGTGATTGATTTGGGCAAGGATACTCCGAAAGAGGCTATTAAGGAAGCCGATGAAAAATACCATCCCGACATCATCGGTTTGAGTGCCCTGATGACCACTACAGTATTGTCGATGGAGGAAACAATCGCATATTTGAAAGGGCAGGGCGTCACGACTCCAATCTATGTGGGTGGGGCAGTGCTGACGCGTGTTTTGGCCGACCAAATCCATGCCGACGGCTACACCAAGGATGCTCTGGAGTTCGTGGAAACCGTAGAGAAAATTAGTGAATAGGAGTTAGTGCTTAGGGGATAGTAGTTAGAATTCAAAATTCAGGCTTAGAAAGGTTAATTGTCAATTATCAATTGTTAATTGTTAATTGTTAACTGTGCACTCAAATAGGCCATCCAGCCCGAAAAGGCCAGAAATAGCAGTGCCCAGATGAAGGCGGGAATATGGGTGAACTTGGCCAAATTGGTGGCATCTCCCGCTCCATTGCTGTCCTTGATGCTGAGAAACAGTAAGATGACAGACGAGGAAACGGCTTCAATCATTACTACAACAGCATAAAACAGGGCGGCAATATTGATATATTGCTGATTATTGGCATATATCAGCCATCCATTTAGGCTACAAAACAGCACAATCCATATCAGCCCATACCAGTTTCGAATCCAAAAAATGAGCATTACAATCATCAGTATGGATAGACCTATGATAAGTCCGGTTTGGTAGCCAACATCGTTGAGATAGCAGAGAAACCAGCCTGCAAAGGCAGCAAAAGGGTAGCCCGCCAAAGATACCAGTATGTTACCAGCCAGAGTAGGGCATTGGGTTACGGTGGTGCCAGAAGTGTCGCGCATCAACTCAATTTTGTGCACTTTCCCTTGCATGATGAGTGCCATGAGCGCATGTCCGAATTCGTGTATGGCGGTGTTGATGATATTGAAGAACTTGCCAATGA
>JAEETJ010000064.1 GCA_016290295.1 Bacteroidales bacterium | reverse complement strand
GCCGTCAATTATCTGGCACCTACCGTCACCACCAGCAATGTCACTGGCATTGCCGCCACCACCGCCACCTGCGGAGGTAATGTCACCGCTGACGGAGGGGCAAGTGTGACCGCAAGAGGCGTGTGCTGGAGCACCTCGCCTAACCCCACTATGAGCGGCAACCACAGCACCGATGGTAGCGGCACAGGAAACTTCACCAGCAATATCACGGGATTGACCCCCAACACCACCTATTACGTAAGGGCATACGCCACCAACAGTGTCGGCACCAGCTACGGCGAGCAAAAGACCTTCACGACCTCCTGCGACGTTGTGGCAATTGGCATCTCCGCCTCTACCGCCATTGTGGGTGGTACCACCACCATCGACTACGGCCAAAGCACCACCCTTTCTGCTTCTGGAGCCAATAGCTACGTATGGAAGACTGGCAGCACCACCGTTGGCAACACCGCCAGTGTCACTGTCAACCCGACAAGCGCCACCACCTACACCGTGACAGGCACCAACAGTTACGGCTGTACTGGCACCGCCTCTGTCACCGTGGCCGTCAACACCACCTTCACACTAACCATACTTTATCAGTATAGTAATGGTACCAATGCAGCCCCAAGCTATACAGAGACCATAGACTACGGCACCTACTACTCCATTCCTTCTCCAAGCATTACAGGATATACCGCCAGTCAAACCAGCGTCAGCGGTTATATGGGAGCCGAAAATGTCACCATAATGGTAAACTACACACTAAACTCCTACACCATCACTTACATGGATGGCAACACAGTGATCGACATTGACACCTTCGCCTACGGTGCAATTGTCACCCCTATCGACAATCCCACCATGACAGGCTATACTTTCAACGGATGGAGCGAACAATTGCCGACTACTATGCCCGCACAAGACATTACCGTTTATGCCCAGTGGAGCATCAACGCCTACACCATCACCTATATGGACGGTAACACCGTGCTTGACGTTGACACCTTCGCCTACGGTGCCGTTGTTACTCCTATCGATAATCCCACCATGACAGGCTACACTTTCAACGGATGGAGCGAGACCTTGCCTGCTACCATGCCCGCAAACGATATTGTGGTCTATGCCCAGTGGAGCGTCAACTCTTACACCATCACTTACATGGACGGAAATACCGTGCTCGACATCGACACCTTTGCCTACGGTGCTGTTGTCACTCCTATCGACAATCCCACTATGACAGGCTATACCTTCAATGGATGGAGCGAAACATTGCCGACCACCATGCCCGCAAACGACATCACTGTCTATGCCCAGTGGAGCGTCAACTCTTACACCATCACCTATATGGATGGCAACACCGTACTTGACGTTGACAGCTTCGCTTACGGTGCCGTTGTCACTCCCATTGACAATCCCACCATGACAGGCTATACCTTCAACGGATGGAGCGAGGCATTGCCGGCTACCATGCCAGCTAACGACATTACCGTCTATGCACAGTGGAGCGTCAACTCTTACACCATCACCTATATGGATGGCAACACTGTACTTAACGTTGACACCTTCGCCTACGGTGCCGTTGTCACTCCTATTGACAATCCGACATTGACGGGTTACACTTTCAACGGATGGAGCGAACAATTGCCAAACACCATGCCCGCAAACGACATCACCGTCTATGCTCAGTGGAGCGTCAATACCTATACCATCACCTACATGGATGGCAATACCGTACTTGACGTTGACAGCTTCACCTACGGCGCAATTGTCACACCTATCAACAATCCTACTATGACAGGCTATACCTTCATCGGATGGAGCGAGGAACTGCCAACTACCATGCCAGCAAACGACATTACTGTCTATGCCCAGTGGAGTGTCAACTCCTACACTATATCTTACATGGACGGCAACACGGTTCTGGACATTGACACTTTCGTATACGGTGCTGTTGTCACGCCTATTGACAATCCCACCATGACAGGCTATACTTTCAACGGATGGAGCGAGGAACTGCCGACCACCATGCCTGCTAACGACATTACTGTCTATGCTCAGTGGAGCATCAACTCTTACACCATCACTTACATGAACGGCAACACGGTTCTGGACATTGACACTTTCGTATACGGCACCGTTGTCACTCCAATTGACAATCCAACCATGACAGGCTATACCTTCAATGGATGGAGCGAGGAACTGCCGACCACCATGCCGGCAAACAACATTACTGTCTTTGCACAATGGAGCATCAACACCTACACCATCTCCTATATGGACGGCAATACCGTGCTTGACATCGACACCTTCGCTTACGATGCTGTTGTCACTCCTATTGACAATCCGACCATGACAGGCTATACCTTTAATGGATGGAGCGAGACATTGCCAAACACTATGCCTGCAAACGACATCACAGTCCATGCTCAGTGGAGCGTCAACTCTTACACCATCACCTACATGGACGGCAATACGGTGCTTGACATCGACAGCTTCGCATACGGTGCTATTGTCACGCCTATCGATAATCCAAGCATGACTGGCTATACCTTCAACGGATGGAGCGAGGCATTGCCAAACACCATGCCTGCTAACGATATTGTGGTTTATGCACAGTGGAGCGTCAATACCTATACCATCACCTACATGGATGGCAATACCGTACTTGACGTTGATAGCTTCGCCTACGGCGCAATTGTCACGCCCATCAACGATCCTACCTTGACAGGCTATACCTTCAACGGATGGAGCGAGGAACTGCCGACTACCATGCCAGCAAACGATATTGTGGTCTATGCCCAGTGGAGCGTCAACTCTTACACCATTACCTATATGGACGGCAACACGGTACTTGACGTTGACACCTTCGCCTACGGTGCCGTTGTCACTCCTATCGACAATCCTACCATGACAGGCTACACTTTCAACGGATGGAGCGAACAACTGCCGACTACTATGCCCGCAAACAACATCACCGTCTATGCTCAGTGGAGCGTCAACTCATACACCATCACCTATATGGACGGCAACACCGTGCTCGATATTGACACCTTCGCCTACGGTGCAATTGTCACCCCTATCGACAATCCCACCATGACAGGCTATACTTTCAACGGATGGAGCGAGGAACTGCCAAACACTATGCCCGCTAATGACATCACCGTTTATGCCCAGTGGAGCATCAACGCCTACACCATTACCTATATGGACGGCAATACGGTGCTTGACATTGACACCTTCGCCTACGGTGCAATGGTCACGCCCATTGACAATCCGACAATGACAGGCTACACCTTCAATGGATGGAGCGAGGAACTGCCGACTACCATGCCCGCAAACGATATTGTGGTCTATGCCCAGTGGAGCGTCAACTCTTACACCATCACTTACATGGACGGAAATACCGTGCTCGATATAGACACCTTCGCGTACGGTGCCGTTGTTACACCTATCAACAATCCGACTATGACTGGTTACACTTTCAACGGATGGAGCGAGGCATTGCCTGCTACCATGCCAGCAAACGACATTACTGTCTATGCACAGTGGAGTGTCAACTCATACACCATCACCTATATGGACGGCAATACGGTGCTCGACATTGACACCTTAGCCTACGGCGCCGTTGTCACACCTATTGACAATCCGACGTTAACGGGTTACACTTTCAATGGATGGAGCGAAGCATTGCCAAGCACCATGCCAGCAAACGACATCACTGTCTATGCACAGTGGAGCGTCAATACCTACACCATCACCTATATGGATGGCAACACGGTGCTCAACATCGACACCTTCGCCTACGGCGCAATTGTCACACCTATTGACAATCCGACCTTGATAGGCTACACCTTCAATGGATGGAACGAGGAACTGCCGGCTACCATGCCCGCACAAGACATCACCGTTTATGCACAATGGAGCGGCAAAACCTTCACCATCACCTATATGGATGGCAACACGGTGCTCGACATTGACAGCTTCGCCTACGGTGCCGTTGTCACCCCTATCGACAATCCAAGCATGACAGGCTATACTTTCAATGGATGGAGCGAATCCTTGCCAAACACCATGCCCGCTAATGACATCACCGTTTATGCTCAGTGGAGCGTCAACTCCTACACCATCACCTATATGGACGGCAATACGGTGCTTGACATCGATACCTTCGCTTACGGTGCAATTGTCACCCCTATCGACAATCCCACCATGACAGGCTATACTTTCAACGGATGGAGCGAGGAACTGCCAAACACTATGCCCGCTAATGACATCACCGTCTATGCTCAGTGGAGTGTCAACTCCTACACCATCACCTACATGGACGGTAACAACGTGCTCGACATCGACACCATCGCCTACGGTGCCGTTGTCACCCCTATCGACAATCCAAGCATGACAGGCTATACCTTCAACGGATGGAGCGAGGAACTGCCGGCTACCATGCCCGCTAACGATATTGTGGTCTATGCCCAGTGGAGTGTCAACTCCTACACCATCACCTACATGGACGGCAATACCGTGCTCGACGTTGACAGCTTCGCATACGGTGCAATTGTCACCCCTATCGACAATCCGACCATGACAGGCTATACCTTCAACGGATGGAGCGAAGCATTGCCAAACACCATGCCCGCTAATGACATCACCGTCTATGCCCAGTGGAGCGTCAACTCCTACACCATCACTTACATGGACGGCAATACCGTGCTCGACATCGACACCTTTGCCTACGGTTCTGTTGTCACTCCTATCGATAATCCAAGCATGACAGGCTATACCTTCAACGGATGGAGCGAATCCTTGCCAAACACCATGCCTGCTAACGATATTGTGGTTTATGCACAGTGGAGCGTCAATACCTATACCATCACTTACATGGACGGCAATACCGTGCTCGACGTTGACAGCTTCGCTTACGGCGCCGTTGTCACGCCTATCGACAATCCTTCATTGACAGGCTACACTTTCAATGGATGGAGCGAGCCCTTGCCGACCACCATGCCCGCTAACGACATCACCGTCTATGCTCAGTGGAGTGTCAACTCCTACACCATCACCTATATGGACGGCAACACGGTGCTTGACATCGACACCTTCGCCTACGGCGCAATTATCACGCCTATCGACAATCCTACTATGACTGGCTACACTTTCAACGGATGGAGCGAGCCATTGCCGGCTACCATGCCCGCACAAGACATTACCGTTTATGCCCAATGGATTATCAACAACTATACCATCAATGTTAATGTTAGTAATGACACACCATGGGGAACTGTAACCGGCTATGGCAGCTATGCCTACGGCAGCACCGATACGCTTACCGCCATTCCCAACGAGCATTACCTTTTCGCAGGTTGGAGTGATTTCAACACCGACAATCCACGTATCATCACTGTCACACAAGACAGTAGCTTCACCGCCTATTTCATCCCCGAGACTTTCGACATCAATATCAGCAGCAATGACGAGACCATGGGTACAGTCAACGTGAATATAGATGGACCGGTAACTTTCAACACTGCGATAATTATCACGGCCATCCCCGCTCCACACTACCATTTCGTCAGCTGGAGCGACGGAAACACAGATAACCCACGCACTATCTATGTTACACAAGCCCTTAATCTGACTGCCATCTTCGAAATTGACCAGCATGTTATCACCGTTCTGAGCAATGATGACAATATGGGTACAGTAATTGGTGGCGGCACATACGATTATGGTTCAGAAATCCTGTTAAGAGCAGAAGCTTTAGAAGGATACGTATTTGTATCTTGGAATGACGGCAACACCGATAATCCACGAACCATTACGGTAGAACAGGACAGCAGCTTTACCGCCATCTTCCAGCTGACAGACAACATTAACGATGTGTTGTTGTCACAAGTAAGCATTTACAGCTACAATGACCAGATTGTTATCAGCAATGCCGTAGGTTTCTCAGCACAAATCTTCGACATGACAGGACGATTGATTGTCAATGAGGCTGTCATCTCCCAGTCCAGACGTCAATACAGCATCAGCACAGACGGTATTTATCTCGTAAAAGTAGGCGACAGTCTGTTCAAAAAAGTAATTATCACAAAATAAAGGATTACGTAGGGATGCGATTCATCGCGTCCCTACTGCTACCTACTACCTGCTACCTACTACCTGCTACCTACTACCTGCTACCTACTACCTACTACCTACTACCTGCTACCTGCCACCTACTACCTACTACCTACTACCTACTACCTACTACCTATTTAACAATGAAGTGCAGGCGGTTGAAGACATTCGTCTCGGAGGTGCCGGAATCGAAATCAAGGGAAAGGATATTCATTTTAGGATAAATCTTCTTCACCCGTTTCTCTATACCTTTGGAAATCACATGGTTGGCGATACATCCAAAGGGCTGGAAGCTCAGCACATTGTTCACCCCGTTCTCCGCGAAATTGGCGATTTCGGCAGGTATCAGCCAGCCTTCGCCAAAATTGGCAGCCAGGTTAATGATTTTCTCCGCAGCCTTGGCATCTTTGAACAAATCGGCAAAGGGACGGTAATAGCGATAACGGCTACAGATACGGTCGAACTTGCGGGTGTAGAAACGCACCAGCTTGTACAAAGCGTCGCTCATCCAAAGCGGCATACCTGGTTTCTTGATATTTTGTTTTTTGTTGATATGATTATTGACAAAGCTGTTAATGAAGAAGTTATACATGGAAGGAGCCACCACCTCAATATGGCGGTCGGCCAGCCAATCCAGGATATGACGATTGCTGAACGCATTGTATTTCAAGTATATCTCCCCTACTACACCCATCACCGGAATATTGTCATTTTCTTCTGTGATTTCGGCAAAATCCGTCACAGCATGGTCTAATATGCGGTACAATTCAGAAGGACGGTTTTGTTCGATAGCCTGCCCAGCATGGCGCAAATAGGCAGCATGGAGACGCTTGGCGGCTCCCTTTTCTTTTTCTCTTGCCACTGCCGGATAATATAATTTGCCAAGGCAGTCGCCAAACAGGAGCATCAACAGAGCTTTACGCATCACCTTGGCCCAGGGCAGGTCAAAACCGGGTTGCTCGTTACTGATATCGTCGCCGAAAGCCACCGACACCACGGGCACTTTCTCGAAGCCGGCCGCCACCATAGCGTTCTTTATCAAGGCGATATAATTGGAGGCACGGCACTGTCCACCCGTTTGCGTAATCGCCACCGCCGTCTTGTCCAAATCGTACTGACCGCTCTTCAAAGCGGTGAGAATACTACCCGTTACGATAGTGGCAGGATAACACACCTCATTGTTGGCATAGCGCAACCCCTGCTCCGTGGATTCCGTTGTGGGAAGCGGCAAATTGACCAAATTATAACCCATGTGCTTAAACACCGAGGGTAACAACTCCGAGTATCCCTCTGCAAAATATGGTGCCAGAATGGTACGCTGCCTATCCTCCGGCATGAACAATTTGGTGGTAACCCTTGGTCGTTTGTTCAACTCAGAAGATTTGAACTGCAAACTTTCCACTAACGAACGGATGCGAAGACGTAAGGAGCCGATGTTGTTCACATCATCTATCTTCAAGATAGTTAGATTTTTACCACTACGATTCAGAATTTCTTTCACCTCATCAATGATGAACGAATCGGGACCACAGCCAAAGGATGTAAGCTGGACAATATGAATATTATCCTGACTTTCAGCCACATAATGCGCCGCCTTGAAAATACGGTTGGGGTAAGCCCATTGCGACACCCCATGCATTTGTCCATATACTTCATTATCAGAACGATAAGTAACATTCTCCGTAATCACATCAATGCCCATATCACTGATACTGTCGGAGATTTTATGCTGAATCAGCGGGTCGATATGATACGGACGGCCAGCCAACAAAATGACCATACGCTGCTCTGTTCGAGCCTTATCCACTATCTCTATCGCACGCTCATGCAAACGATCCATATAGGCCTTCTGACTTTGCAAGGCTTTGTCTATCGCATTCTTAATCAAATTTTTAGGAACGCCTATCGACAGCAGATACTCCGTACAGCTTTTACGTAGCAGTTTCTCATCGTTGAAAGACATGACCGGTGAGTCCAAGGGCAGTTGGAAACGCTCTTCCGGATCAATGGAACTCTTGATTACATCCGAGTAACCAGCCACAATCGGGCAATTATAGCTGTTTCGGGAATTCGGGTCTTCTTTCTGCTCATAAATCACGTAAGGATAGAAAATCCTATCCACTTTCTGTTCTATCAGACTATAAATATGTCCATGCATCACCTTGGCCGGAAAGCAGATATTGTCGGCCATGATGGAACGGATACCTTTCTCGTAAATCTTGTTGGTGGAAGGCGGTGAAAGCACCACCTGGATGCCACAATTGGTGAAGAGCTCATGCCAGAAGGGATAATTCTCGTAAATACCCAAAGCTCGCGGAATGCCGATACGCATACGGGCCTGTTCTTTAGGAACTATCGGGCGTTTGAACAACAAATCCAGCTTCTCGCGATGCTGATTAATGCCTTTGACAAAGGAATCGGACTTGTTGGAATAGATTTTCTCGCAATTATTACCAGTATAAAAAGTATTTCCATTGGAGAACACCAGTTTTTTCACCTGGCAATGATTCTCGCAGCCCGAGCATGTTTCCATCTCCACAGCAGAGGTCTGGGTAGCAATCATGTCGGCCAGCGACAGCACCTTGCTGTCAGTTTGGCGGTTTCTGGCATACAAAGCCGCGCCGTATGCTCCCATCAGCTCTGGCACATTCGAGAAGAACACACTCTTGCCCGACATCAGTTCCAGGGCACGCACAATGGACAGATTCTTGAACGTTCCTCCCTGCACCACTATATGTTCGCCCAATTCACTGATATTCTTTATTTTAAGAACTTTATACAAGCAATTTTTCACCACTGAATAGGAAAAACCCGCAGCGATATCCGCCACATCGGCACCTTCCTGCATAGCCTGCTTCACCTTGGAATTCATAAAGACGGTACAGCGTGTACCCAGGTCGTAGGGATGGTTTGCCAGACAAGAGATACGGGCAAACTCAGCCACCGGATAATGCAGGATATTGGCGAAATTCTCGATAAAGGAACCGCAGCCCGAAGAACAGGCCTCGTTGATTTCGAGCCGTGTAATGCTCTTATTCTCAACATAAATGGCCTTCATGTCCTGGCCACCGATATCGAGCACAAACGACACTTCCGGGTCGATGGTGCGGGCGGCCAGATAATGTGCCATGGTTTCCACCACGCCATCGTGCAGATTATATGCTGTTTTAATCAGATTCTCGCCATAACCCGTAGCGGCACTGCCCACCACATTTATCTTCTTATGATGCTTCTCCGCCTCATCCTTCAAACGGGCCAAAGCCTCACCAAAAGCCTTGAAACTGTCGCCTTTGTTGCGGCTATAATCCGAGAAAATGATACGACCTTCTTTGTCCACCAGCACCAATTTGGTCGTAGTGGAGCCCGAGTCAACACCCAGGTAACAGTCCTCGGATTCAAGATTCTCCCAGTCGATGGTAGGAATAAAAGTAATACTCTTCTGTTTTTTCCAATTTTCCAGATCCTCTTCCGACGCAAACAGAGCCGGCAGGCAGCCGACATGCTCTTGCTGTTTCTGTTCCTGCTGATGATCGCGGAACAGGCGCACAAAATCGGACAAGGTGATGCTCTGTTCAATATCCTCCATGGCAATCAGCGCGCTGCCCCATGCAGGAATCAGCTCGGGACGCTCGGGCATAAGCACATCCTCTTCCTTCAGTTTCAGCAAGCGGATAAAGGCCTCCTTCAGTTCTGACAGGAAGGCGAAGGGACCGCCACAGAAAAACACCTTTGGCAAAATATCGTTTCCACGGGCCAACGAGCTGATAACCTGAATAGCTACCGCATTGAAGACCGACTTGGCGATATCGTTGCGGCTCACATTGCGGCTGGCCAGATTCTGAATATCGGTTTTGGAAAACACGCCGCAACG
>JAEETJ010000063.1 GCA_016290295.1 Bacteroidales bacterium | reverse complement strand
ATCGGTGCGATGAGCGCCAACTTCTT
Organism: Bacteroidales bacterium; assembly: GCA_016290295.1. GTDB lineage: Bacteria > Bacteroidota > Bacteroidia > Bacteroidales > WCHB1-69 > RUG11690. The sequence goes on along the minus strand of JAEETJ010000063.1, from coordinate 10,008 downwards.
CCGAATGGTCTTCTCCGGCATCCTGCTCGCAGGGCTGCTCTGGGTCGTCATCGGACACCCCTGGCCGGCCTACGCCGACGGCTCCACCTGGCTCTGGATGGCGCTCTCCGCCCTGGTAGGCTATGTCTTCGGGGACTTCTGCCTGTTCAATTCCTACATCGTGATCGGCGCCCGCTTCGGACAGCTCTTCATGACCCTCGCCCCGCCCTTCGCCGCCCTCGCGGGCTGGGCGCTGCTCGGCGAGACCCTCTCCTGGAAGTCCTGGCTGGCGATGGCCGTCACCCTCACAGGTATCGCCATTTCTATCCTGAGCCGCTCGGGCGAGAAACACAGCCTTTCGCTGCGTCTCCCGCTCAAGGGCGTGCTGCTCGGCATCGGCGCCGGAATGGGCCAGGGCGTGGGCCTGGTGCTCAGCAAGATCGGCATGCAACACTATGCCGAGGCCCTGCCCGCCGATGCGCCTGCGGCCTTCGACTGGGCGATGCCCTTCGCTTCCACGATGATCCGTTCGCTCACGGGGATGGTGGGGTTCTTCGTCCTGATGGCCCTCGGCGGCACCCTGCCGCAATTGCGCGCCGCGCTGAAGGACCGCGCCGGGATGAAGTTCACCGCCCTCACCACCCTCTTCGGGCCCTTCATCGGCGTGTCCCTCTCGCTGATGGCCGTGCAGTACGCCCGCGCCGGCATCGCCTCCACCCTGATGGCCCTCACCCCGGTGCTCATCATCCTGCCTTACGCGCTGATCTACAAGCAGAAAGTCACCCCGAAGGAAATCCTCGGCGTGATTGTCAGCATGACCGGCGTCGCGTTGTTCTTTTTGCTGTAGGGCTATCTTGCGGGGCGGGTGTTGATTCTTTTGCCGTCCTTATCCCAGGTGTAGATCCAGGAGCCTTTGCGGGAGGTGAAGGTCTCGCCGGCCACGCCGGTGACCTCGCCCACCGTCGAGACGCTCATCGTCTTGTAGTGCTTGCCTTCGCTGTCGAACAGATAGATCCACTCCCCCCGCCGGGAGACGAAGAAGGTCGCACTGTACCCCTTGACCTCCCCGACCGTCGAGGCACTCAGCGTCTTGTACTGTTTGCCCGATTCGTCGTACAGATAAACCCAGCTGCCGCGCAGCTCCACGCTGGAGATGCGGTGTGCCCCGGCGAGCAGCGCCAGGGCGAGGAGAACCCCTTGCAAGAATGTCTTCATGGCTCACTACCCTATCAAAAAACGCACCCCGGCGGCGCTGACTCAGCTTTTTGCTGTTTCCCGAAGCGGATCCGGGTAGCAGTAATACGGGTCGTAACCCGAGAAGAACCAGCACCGGAACAAGAGTTTCGACTTCCCCAGCAAGAGGTAGTTCGAATACAGGCCGAGGATGGTCGCGTCCATCGCGGGTGTCGGTGCAGATTCTCCGCTGCGGAGCCGCCGGATGGTGAATCGGGAACATCCCAGCACCTTGGCCAGCAGGCCCTCGGATATCCCGCCCTGCTCAAAAGCCTGCAACGCCTCCGACGAGGACATCCTGGAGATCTCCGAATGGACCTCGCGCATTTCCGAGGCAGAATATGATCTGTTAAGGCCGACAATAATCCAAACACTCATCCCCAGCGTCAGCACAACCAGGGATGAGATGATAAGTACAATGGGTTTCATAACAAACGTAATCTTTATGGTTTTGTCCACAAAGATAACGCACCCCTCTGCCAGAATCCGGCAGTGTATCTGGCAGGTATTATTTCTTCTTAATCTTCTTGCCGAATATGTATTCGGTAAATGATGCGCCCCTGCACAAATGGCCACAATTCGGACACGGCATTGGCGGATAATCCGATTCTTTGACCGGAAGCGGATCGATAAAGATATCGACCGAGAAAACGGCCTTGCAGTTTGGACATTTATAAAAAGCCATATTGCTTCAGATTTATTTCATAATTACCTTATACCAATAGTCCCAACTATAGCCGACGGAGGGATGATAAACACAATGGATTCATAATAAATGTTATCTTAATGGTTATTGCCGCAAAGATAATGCACACTTCTGCCAGAATCCGGCAGCAGGACCTGGGAACCAAAGCCATAACCTAAGGCAGGAAAACTCACTTATTTACAATGCTTTTGGATAAGTAAATCAATGGCGCCACCATCGGATAATCCTTCCATTGACTTCTCGAACCTATCTTTATAATGATATTTGGTGCCGTTCCAGCGAATTCATACAATATCAGGCAGATAGCAAAGCATTAATGCCAATAGGGTCCTTCTCGGCAAGGGAGCCACGATTTCTCCGAAAACGAACAAGAATAATAAAATTGAATTTTTTTCATTATCTTAGTGGACGACATAAAAACACCATGCAAAATGGGAAAAGAAATCGATCGCATCAAGATTGTTCTCGAAGAGAAGCACAGGACCAGCAAAAGGTTGGCTGATAGTATTGACAAAGACCCAACCACTGTATCAAAATGGCGCAATAACTCCTCCAGGCCTTAGTTCGAAATCATTCAAGAGATTGTAGATGCTCTCATTTGTGACATAAGAGACCTTCTCCATTTCACCAAATCACAGAAGATGTTCTGCGCGATTACTGCTGTCCATCATGATATACCGTTATTTGTTAACCCCTTATAGACATACGCGCAACCCCTTAATGACTCTTTGACATTATGCCAGTAGATAAACAAGTCATTCAGAGACATAAAATCCTAGACAAATGTTTTAGGTACACAGAGGGGATGACTTATCTTGAATTGATAATAACCTTGGAGGAAAATGGCATTCAAGTTGACAAACGCACTATTCAGAATGACATAGTTGTTTTCACTAAAGAGTATTGTGCTGAATTCGAGCCAAATCTGAAACGCGGGCGAGAACGTCTTTTCCGATATGTCGATATAAATAATTCTGTTTTTTCCGATCATCTTTCCCTTAAGGAGAAAAGTACGATCTCGAAGATTGTCGATAAATTACGCATACATGATGACATACCTCATTATCAGTGGATTATTTATATTCTAGATGGGCTTATAAATATCGACAAGTACGAAGATTTTGGTCGCCATGTTGAATTTCAGAATAATCTCTCTCTCAACGGCGGAGAGTTGTTCTCTTCTTTTCTGGAAGCATGTATGAACAAGTATGCTTTGGGCTTCTACTATCATCCTTTCAAAGCGGATATTCAGTTAAAATATGTGTTTCCATATCTTCTAAAACAATTTAATGACCGTTGGTTTCTAATAGCTAAAGATTATGAGTCTGGACGGTTACAGACCTATGCACTGGATAGAATCGTTGAAGAGGGGATAAAGAAAGTACCAGCTTTGAAGTATGAAGAAGCTGATTGGGCATTTATCGATTCTGCTTTAAGTAATCTAGTTGGCATTTCCGGAGCATTCAATGATGTTGACGACCCCCAAACTCCCATTAAAGATGTCATTATTAGGATCGCAAAGTCTCGTGTCCCTTATATTGAGACAAAGCCCATATTACCCTGGCAAGAAATTGAAAGTGAAAACAATGACAAAGGGACATCAATACTTCGGTTGCCTGGAATTCGTATAAATAAGGAGTTGGAAGCTTTGATTCTCAGTTATGGACCTGATATGGAGGTTCTCTCACCTCAGATGCTGAGAGAACGGATAAAAGCGAAACTGGAGTATGCAAGCGGTAGATACTGATCACATAGAGTATGAAATAAACTTTCATATTTGCTAAGTACTTTCACTATACCTTTGTGTTCGGATATGGGAAGACCACGTAAACTTTAATTTTACTTTTGTTTTGCTTATGATTATTTCTCCAAATCCTTTTTCGTGAAATTATTCGCACCCTTGTTTGGATCCTAACACATAGGTTTTGTGCACTTCGAAATGAGATGATGATTTAAGATGGATTGAGTATTTGAATTGTTATGGGAATTATAAATACAATATTGAACCCTTTGACCAAAGGGCAGGCGCTTCAAGATAAAACAGACGAGCTTGAGCGCCTTTGGAAAGAGATAAAAGCTCTTGAAGGCACTGTCACCAAAAAAGCTGAAACACTTTATAAGCATCGCAAAGATGATATAAGATTGATTCAGGAGCTTCAGCATTACATCGAAAAACTACCTAATTGTCCGGAGGTTATCAGCCGTGGAATTAAAAGGGCGTATTCATATACTGGCAACATCAGAAATGCTGCCACTTGGGAAGACCAGCAATTCGGGATGCAGAATGTGGATAGTAAAAAGAATAAAGGTAGTGCTGCCGCAGGAGTCGCCGGAACCGCCGGAGCTTTGGCCGGTGGTCTAACAGCGACTTTGGGACCAAGCGCCGCAATGGCGATAGCAACGACATTTGGAACGGCAAGCACAGGAGCGGCAATCAGTGCTTTAGGCGGGGTCGCTGCGACCAACGCTGCACTCGCGTGGTTGGGTGGAGGTGCTTTGGCGGCTGGCGGAGCCGGTATCGCTGGTGGATCAGCTTTATTGGCTGCACTTGGCCCAATCGGATGGGGTATTGCCGGGGTATCTGTTATTACAACAACTGTTCTCTCTCGATCTAAGAACACAAAAGCAATCAAAGAAGTTGAGGCAAATATCAACAAACTTAAAGTTCCAAGATATAAACTGTCTCGTTGGAGCCAAAGTCTTTCAGAAATCATCAAAGAGACTAGTTTTCTGGAAGCTGGAGTATCTTGTTATCAATTCAAGCTGAGCCCAAAAGATTTCGCCAGTGACAAATTTCCTAAGGAAGCGCTATTCGATGCTGTTTCCAAGGCTAAGTTGTTAGGGAAGATTTCTAATGAAGCTATCTACATCGATGAATAATAATAGGCTATGTCAGATTATCAAGAACTTCTCAAAAAAATCGAGATGAACAAGCATGATGTTGTCATGCGTGTGAGAGCCATTGTAAAAGATCCTATCGACGCTATCAATAGAAAGGACGCAGCTACTGATTTATACTTACAGGAGCAAGGAAGCGAGAATGCGACCATTCAACGATTGGCTGAAGACATCATGATGGTTTTTGCCAGCAAATGGAGAAATGTGAATGACTCGGAAACCGACCAACTCAAACAGATGCGTGCTACCATCAAAAAAGTCACTACCGAAATCATTCCTCAAGCTAAACGGATTGTTGCATTCTATGATGATTGTTACCAGAAAAGCTATTATTTCTCGGACAACAATGCGGGTTATAATGCCAAGAAGAAATTCATCAGATCTGTTACTTTGGCAGATGAGGTATACGCAGACCTTATGACGTTGGAGAGCCCTTTAGAAAGTGGCTCTGAAAAACAAAAGATTTACCAATCATTTAATTTGCTGATTGCCCTCCAGGAAGTTCTTGACGATATTGAAGCTGATATCAACTACCAGCATGAGTATGAAGTTTCTGGCATCGAAGTTATTGGTGATCGAAAAGTCTTTGTCGACAGAGTCCTACTCAATCTTAAAGAGAATATAGTTAATCACGCATTCAGCACGAAATCCTTTTTAAACAAGCACATCTGGGAGAAAAAAGTCATGGTGAAAATCTCTCAAGATAAAGCCTTTTGTGTAATCTCTATATCGAACAATGGCGAGAAATTCGAAGGCTCGCTGAATAATATATTTGAATACGGCTATTGCTATGGAGAAAAGAAGCACAATGGGATAGGAATGCATTCGGCGAGGGAACATATGAGAGCGATGGGAGGAGACCTTGAGTTCAAGACAGCCTCCGCAGACGATTATTCTGTATGTCACATAATTAAAATACCCAAATGATGGAAAAAAAATACAAAATCTTATGGTTGGATAATGATTTCGTCCCCATGATTGAAGCCCCCAGTAGCCCCGAAGAGAAGCAGATCAACTTAGAACGGAGCGCGCTTCTCGATGATGCCTTGCTGGCTGCAGATTATGATATGAAAGTATCCTTCGCCTCAAGTTACGAACAGTTTGAAGCAAATAAGGATGTATTCGGCACTTTTGATGCCGTCATCTTCGATCTTCATGGATTGGATCACAAGGACTCTTTCAATGTCCGCGTTTTGGGTGCGGCAAAAGCGCTTGCTGATAAGTATCCCGGACTTCTTGAATATGTTTACTCTGCCAACCCTGATGATCCAGTATTTGAAATCACTATTGGGCCATTAATGGATTTAGGCAGATGTTTCAGTAAAGCTCTTGGTGTTCAGCCTCTATTCACTAAAATTAAAGAGGATCTCGATAGTAAGTTAAATTATTACAAAGGGCATGAAGAGTGTCTTGCTCTCCTGCATGAAGGTTATTTAGATTCAGACCTCAAACTTGCAATGAATGCGTTGTTGGAGGATTATCTTCTTGAGAAGTCAGAAGCTATTCCATACAATAATATGAGAAAGATTATGGAGGGTATGCTTCAAAAGATGGTGGATTATGGCGACATCATAACCGGTGATGGAGAAAAGTCTTCTTTCAACAACCGTCTGGACTATATAACAAATCGCTGCGAGGAATATGAAAACGAAAAAGGGAAAAAGGTTATTCTCTATGACAGGCCGCTCTTCCCTAATGAAAAATGCAGCAAAGAGATAAAATATGTCCTTGATTTTCTTGGCAATATCACTAACAATAATAGTCATTTCCTCAAAGATGATCCGACCTATCTGCGGAAAGATGAGGCATCCCTTGAGTATAATATACTGCTTCAAAAATCGATCTATCCGGCTTTCTTTCTCGCAATGAAGTGGTACTATGGCTTCATGACTAAATATCATCCGAGGACTTCTTAATTCAAAAGGGGGTAACTATCATCCCTTTTTGATTGATAACATCGCTGGCAACACGTATCGGAGGGAGCAATGCATCCTCCTACCATGCCACTGCTGATACCTACTATATTGTCCAAGTGTCAAATTCCTTTGACACTTGGACAATAACTCATTAGGGGCGAACGTAACTGTCACCAGTTTTTGACCCACTCCACAACGATGTTAGTAATTGCCGTAACAATCGCGATGATAATGACCTTCTTCATAGCGAATCAGACATTATTAGTAAAACTATGGTTCTTCACAGGCCGCGGGCCTGAACCTTTTAGGCTATTTCCGCTCCTGACACATCATGGCCTCACCTACAGATAGAGCATGGAGCGGACAATGATGATAATCACACGGATTACGCTGGAGGGCGAAGGGCAAATGATCATAATCGCAAACGGATTAAGGGTTAAACAAAATCTGTGGAATCTACCTAAGCGAAGTAGGGTTCAATTTCCACTCTTACGAATGCAGCCATGGCCGGATAATTCCGACCTTTGCCGCCAGCTTTGTACATTCGGCAGAAGAACTTCTCCGAAAGGACGTTTTGGGACTTCATCCTTTTGAGGATGGTCTCCAATTTCTCTTTCGTAGTATCGTGAGCTTCGCAAAGGGACACAATCGTCTCCTCGAGACAATTGGTGCAACGGACGGAATCATCCTCGATGATGCAGTCCAGTGCCTTTTTGCTCCCCCACGAGGTTAGCATACCTCCGCCCAATCCGCCGATAACGCCGCCTATAACGGTCCCGATACCCGGGCAGATAGCTGTCCCGACCGCCGCACCGGCCCAATATCCGGCAGTTCCACCGCCGAGCCCAGCCGTATTGACAACGGCGTTTTTGCCAACCTGCTTCCAGGAGCGCTTTCCGCAGCATGCTTTAACAACATCCGGGACGGTAGAAACGAGGGTCATCGCAGCTCCCGTGAAGAAGTTCGACCGTACCATCTTGATGCAAGCATTCCTTGCTGCCGACTGGGTGACAGTCTTTCCAAGCATTGCGGACATCATCTTGCGGACAAGTTCGGCGCCCAGTTTTGTCCGGCAGACGGAATCCACTGCTTTGGAAGCCACTTTGGTGGCCGCTGCGGCAGCGTTTCTTCCAGTCTGCGTACGAAGAAACTGCTGCGTAGCGACGCCGGCCGTAATCGTCAGCGCCCCGGCCTTAATCGCCTGCTGGACGGAAGACTTCAGTGCCGCTTTGCAGTCTTGGCCGGAAAAACGGCCGAATGCATAGGAAATAACGAAAGAGAGCCCTGCGGCAAACCCGCAGGCAACCGCCTGGTTTTTTACGTCGAACCAGATGGAATCCAGGTTGCCCGCTTTGGCGATGCGAACAGCCTGCTTGTAGGTACAGTTCCCCTGCACCAGCATACTCTTGGCCTCGGCCGGATCGGTTACACCCGGGACTCGACCATCCCGAATTTTGGCTTCGAGATGCTTTACCGCCTCCTCGTACTGATCCTTGGGAACTTCGAGTTTCTGACCGGGATAGCGATAGATGTTCTCCAGGTCGAAGGCAGCATTGACCGAATCGTATGCCGACTGGTAATACTTCGTCTGGACGGGAGTTCCGTTGACGATGCGATCCGCTCCGTTGAGCTCGTTGTTGAGCCCAACTTTGTCCACGCTTTTCCCGCAGAGTTTGTCGTGCAGGGCATTGGCATCCTCGGCCGCAAAGCCGTGGGCACCAGGTGTATGATACTTGGTCCACTGGGTGGACTCAACTGCTGAAGCGCTTTTTACTGAGGCTGCTCCAAGGACTCCGGATTTATATGACTTTTTCATATAAAAAGAGTTATAATGAGACTTACCATCATTCCCGGTAATCCACCCTTGTGGGCCGTGTCGCAGCCAGATGGTGTTGGCAAAACGACAAACTGTTTTTTTTTAAGGAGTCTCGTCCTTGAATTTACCACAGTACGTAAAAGAACTCAGCAGCACCGGATTTCCCCCGAATGCCGCGGCAAAGATATGACAATATTCTGAGATGGCCAACAAAAAAACACAAAACAACGAAGTTTTATTTCGTTATTTTGGCGTAACTATCTCTCATTGTATTGATTATCAGCGATATATCATCTCGAAGGGCTATCGGCGCAAGTACTTCAGCTTCCGGTCCTAAAGCCAAAATCCTGTTTTTCAATTCTTTATTGATTTTCAGCTTAAAAGACACAATATAGTACTCGCCCTCCTTACGCGCCTCTTGTTCCGGGAATGGTTTTGTCTCCAAATATGGGTAATACTTTGAAGAGACCTTCAGTACGACTTGCTCAGTCGGAATATCATCAGTGAACGCTTTTCCCACCCCAAACGTGTGCGCAAGGCAGTCGCGGACATAATCATAATCCGGCTCCTTGAATGGTATGTCATCAGCAAACACTATTTCCTGAATCCGGTCAAGAGCATTAATGTAATACCGCCCATCGACCATCGACATACAGATGAGATACCAACGCTGGTTATAATTCTTCAAGAGAATGGGAGACACCGTGACCGAAAGAGGGTCGGCATTGAAAGGCTTATAAGTATACGATATACAGGTGCGGTTGATAATGGCCCGAAGAAGATCCGGGAAGTATTCGATTCCGGTCAAGTCTCCGTTATAATCAAAATCCACTGCATCGATGAACTGTCGCACAGGATTACCTTCGGCCAAATGCTCCAGCATAGACGCGGCAAAAAGAAGATGGGGGGAGAACAATTCCTTTTCCAATTTCTCCCGCGCTTCGTTTATCAAGGTTTTCGAAGCATCGGAAGCCAAGGCTGATTTAGTAATATCCTGATATCTTAACAGAATCTGATGGCCGGAACGGCCCTCTCTGAATGTCGCTCCATAATCCTTCTTGAGAACGTCAATGTCATTTTGGATGGTCCTGACAGACACGGCATACCCTTCGGCAGCGAGAATCTCCTGTATCTGCCTATAAGAAACGCCTACTTGCCTCCTAAACAAATTATCAAGGATCCTTAGTCTGCTGGATACTTTCTTCTCAACGGGCATAGTTCCTAGTTTATTCTTCGTAAGACGATCACCGTAATTTCCGGGACGGCGCCGAGGCGGGCGGGAAAGATGGTTTCGCCGAGGCCGATGTTGACATAGAGGTACTGGCCCTGTTCCCGGTAGAGGCCGCGGTTATGCGGGTAGAGCAGCTTGCTGGGGGTCCAGCCGCCGAACAGGGAGAACTGGGCGGCGTGGGTGTGGCCGCTGAGGGTCAGCGGGATGTCTTCCTTCCCCACCACATCGC
>JAEETJ010000006.1 GCA_016290295.1 Bacteroidales bacterium | reverse complement strand
CAGCACCACCGGCGATGGCGGTATGCAGGGCTATCCAGCCGGCATCACGGCCCATGACCTCCATGATAAACACGCGGCTATGACTTTCCGCAGTGGTCACAATCTTGTCGAAGCACTCAGTAGCGATTTGCACAGCGGTTTGGAAACCGAAGGTGAAGTCGGTGGACGATAAGTCGTTGTCGATGGTTTTGGGTACACCCACCACATTGATGCCTATTTTGCTCAATGCCAAAGAAATAGCTTGTGATCCGTCACCACCGATATTGATGACCGCATCAATGCCCATATTTGCGAGGCGTTTTTTCATCAGTTCCGAACGGTCTTCGGTCACCCAGGTACCGTCGTCTTTTTTCACTGGAAAATAGAATGGGCCGCCTTTGTTGGTGGTTTTAATGATGGTGCCGCCTTTGACATGCAATCCTGACACGCTTTTCTCAGTCAGCTCCACCACTTCAACATTATCTTTCAGAATACCATTAAACGACTCGATGCTTCCATATACATGCCAATCCTCTTCGCGGGCGGCACTTTTCACAATGCCTCTAATGACGGCGTTCAATCCGGGGCAGTCGCCCCCGCCTGTGGCTATCAATATTCTCTTCGACATAGTAATTCAATTTGATTCGGCAAAGATACAGCTTTTTTTTCGTATCTTTGCCACCTCAATTTTAAAAATAAAGTAAGAAATAAAATTTCAAATATGAAAAAGATATTCATTTTCGCCCTGCTATGTGTGCTGACGGTTTTCCAAGCCCATGCCGTGTTGAAGGAGAAAGACCTGCCTCAAACCTTAGGTGTGTTGCGTGCAGAGCTGGCACAGTCTTATAGCGAACAGAAAGCGATTATGGCTATGCTGGAAAAACGCAATGTGGAACAGCATGCCAATTTAGTTCGCATGATGCAGAATAGCAATCAGATAGCCCTGATGCTCTATTCACAGAATTCGGACTTTACTTTCGATATGGCTTACGCTTGCCAGGCGGCTACCGAACAATACCGGCAGCTGAAAATGCGCCACATGCCCTACGATAAGATGAAGGCGCGCCTCATCTCTGAGATTGAGCGTTATGATGAGTTAATCAAGGTTCTGGAGAATCTGCCACCCCGCATGTTGCCTAATGGCGAGGTTGCTACGGTACCCGACTCATTGCAGAGACTGTTACCCAGAAGGATGCTCGATACTGCTAAAAATTCTCTTTATTTTTTGGATGACCAAGGTCTGGAAGATCGTGAAGCCTGTGTGGAGTATGCCACCGCTTTGCGTGACAACTATAAAGCATTGCTTGAAAAGGTGGAAAGCGACCAGGAACATTATGAAAAAGTGACCAAGCGTGTGGAGAAACTGAATGCTTACGCAATGTCAAGATACGAAAAGATCCAGAATAATATTTTCGTCAATGGCGGCAGTAATTACTTCCAGACTATCAAACGCTTAAGAATGAATTATATGATGGCGAAGAAAGATGTGGATGATAGATACAAACCCTTCAAGACAGCTTCCGAATGGAGAGGTCCCGTCATTATCGGTATCAGTGTGTTTATGCTGTTTTATATCCTTTTGGCCAGCTTGCTAAGCTATATGTTGATGCGTTGGGTGCTTCCCAAAAAATGGAGAAGATACTTCAAGGCCAACAATAAGCGTCTCTTCATCACTATTGCCTGTGGTGTGGCTATTTTCGCTATTTCCATCACCATCGCCATGTTTTTCGTGAAACAGAATTTCGTCCGTATGGCCATCAATCTGATGATATTCTATGCTTGGCTGTTGGAGGTGATACTCGTTTCTTTGTTAATCAGATTGAATGACAAACAGATACGTGCCGGTGTGCGTTCCTATATTCCGTTTGTTATCATGGCATTCTTGGTGATAGTCTTCCGTATGATATTGATACCGAATAATTTGGTTAATCTCATTTATCCGCCTATTTTGCTTTTGTTTACAATATGGCAGTTTATTGTGGTGAGAAAGAAAATCGCCAAATTACCCGACAGCGATATGGTTTATACCATGATTTCTCTCATTGTGATGATTGTTTCCTGTGTGGCTTCATGGATGGGTTATGTTTTGCTGGCTGTACAAATTATGGTATGGTGGATGATACAGTTGGCCGCTATCCAGACTATCACTTGTTTCTACGATTTGGCCAAGATGTACGAAGCTAATCATCTGATTCGTAAAATCGCTAAACAACAGGGTGAAAGAGTAAGAAGTGAAAACGATTTGCAGAAGTTCTATAGAAAAATCCAGCCGAAAATGGCTAAGGGAGAGTATATCGGTCAGACCTGGTTCTATGATTTCCTCTTTAAGGCACTACTGCCGATTTTGGCTATTCTGTCGATACCGGCAAGTATTTATTGGGCTGCCAGCATTTTCGAGATGACTTCTATATGTAAAAAAATATTCTTGTATGTTTTCCTGAATAAACCGAATCTGATCCAGCTTTCTTTGTACAAGATATGTTTGGTGACTGAACTCTATTTCTTGTTCCGTTACCTGAATTATGCTATCAGGGCATTCTATCAGATGCTGAAAAAACGTAATAAAAAGGAAGGTAAACCCCAAGGTAACATTACATTGGCCAACAATATCATATCGATTCTGGTATGGGGCTTGTATGTCGTAGCCTCGCTGATGATTCTGGAAGTGCCCAGTAGCGGCATCTCCATTGTGATGGCGGGTCTGGCTACCGGTCTTGGTTTCGCTATGAAAGACCTGTTGGAGAACTTTATCTATGGTATTTCGCTCATGACGGGACGTTTGCGTGTGGGCGACTATATCGAATGTGAGGGGGTTCAGGGAAAGGTCGATAGCATTAATTACCAGAGTACGCAGATTGTGACATTAGATGGCAGTGTGATGGCTTTCCAGAATGCAGCTTTGTTCAGCAAGAATTTCAAAAACCTTACCCGTAATCATGGCTATGTGCTGGTGAAGATTCCAGTGGGTGTAGCCTATGGTGTGAATGTGGAGAAAGTGCGGAATATGCTGGTCAAAAATATTGAGCCTTTGGCAGTAAAAAATGCAGCAGGCAAGAATGTGTTTGATACCAAGCAGGGCGTGAAGGTGATTTTTAACGATTTCGGCGACAGCAGTGTGGATTTGTTTGTGGTATGCTGGGTGCTGGTAGAAGAAAAAGCAGGAGTGGTTGCCAAGATTAAAGAAGTAATATACAATACTTTGAATAAGAATAAAGTGGAAATCCCCTTCCCGCAGCGTGACATTTACATCCGCCAGATGCCGAAATACGAGGAGACAGGTGACAGTGGACAGAAGTCAGAAAGTTAAGAATTAAGAACTAAGAACTAAAAACATTTCAACAATTCAACAGTTCAACAAATAAACTCTTAATTCTTAATTCTTAGTTCTTAATTTTATTGCCGCTTTTTTTGTATTTTTGTAGTTCTAAATTTAAAATGAATGATGACAATACCCGACAGTAATTTTTTCCCGTTTATGACCGACCGTGAGCGCTTGCTCAAAGTGGCCGAAAATATTCGTGGCATAGTGAGTGATTATTTGAGCCAATGCGGCTTGAAATCGTTAGTGCTGGGCATTTCCGGCGGTATCGATAGCGCTTTGTGTTCTGCCTTGCTCCGTCCAGTGTGCTTGCAACACAATATTCCGCTTATAGGCCGTTCCATCACTATTGAGACCAACCCCAATGATGAGGTGGCCCGCTCGCTGACGGTAGGAAAGAACTTTTGCACGGATTTCCAGCATTTGGATTTGACAGAGACTTTTCTGGAAAACAAAAAGCTGCTCATTCATTACGATGACTCGCATTTGTCGAAGTTGCGCCAGGGTAATATGAAAGCCCGTATGCGTATGATGGTGCTCTATGATTTGGCCCAGTTATACGGAGGAATGGTGATTTCTACCGACAACTACTCAGAATTCTTGACGGGTTTCTGGACTTTGCACGGCGATGTGGGCGATTATGCCCCTATCATGCATTTGTGGAAAACTGAAGTCTTCCATTTGGCAAAGGCCTTGTTGGATGAATGTAATGCTGAGCAACGTGCCGCTTTGCAATCTTGCATTGATGCTACTCCAGTGGATGGTTTGGGTATTAGCAGCTGTGATTGTGAGCAGTTGGGCGTACCGAATTATTACGAGGTGGACAAGTTGTTCGCCGCTTATTTTGCTGGTGATAAGTCATTGGAAGATCATGTGCTGATTCAGCGTTACAAAAAATCACAATACAAACGCAATAATCCGATTTCTATTCCTCGAAGCAACTTATAAATGATGAAAGAGAAAAATACTGATATACATATAGTTATTGATGCTGGTGCTACCAAAACAGAATTTGCTGTACTGAAGGGCAAAGAGCTGGTGCATCAGTTTTTCGCTACGGGTATCAATGCCAATTATTCCAGTGATGAACAGATTGATAAGGTCTTTGTGCATTTTGTCAATTCCCTGCCTGAAAACTACGCACAACCGGGTTTGATTACTTATTACGGGGCAGGTTGCGCTGGAGAACAAAATGCCATGCGTATTGCCGCGGTTATCGCCAAGTATTTTCCTTCGGCATCCTTCAAGATTTATTCTGACTTGATGGAGGCTTGTCATGCATTGTGTGGTAATAAGCCGGGATTGGTGGCTATTTTGGGTACGGGCTCAAGCTCATGCTTATATGATGGCAACCAAATTGTAAAACGTGCTCCATCATTGGGTTATTTGATAGGTGATGAGGGTAGTGGTACACATCTGGGCAAGAAATTAGTGACCTGCTATATGATGGAAAAATTGCCGATGTATCTGCTGGACGAAATCGAGAAAACTTTTGATATCAATCCTCCGAAAGTGATCCAGCGAATTTATCGCAAGGCCAGTCCGAATAAGTTCTTCTCATCATTTGCCCCCTTTATTCAGAAATATGTGAATGATCCAGTAATCAAAAGCTTATGCAAAGAGGCTTTTGCTGAGTTTTTTGATAACCAAATAGGCTATTACGACAAAATGACCTATGAATCGGTGAGTCTGATGGGTTCGGTGGCTTTCCATTTCAAGGAAATCATTGAAGAGGTGGCCGCGGAAAAGAATATCAGTTTGGGCACGATTATCGGTTCCCCGATGCCGAAACTGATAGAATATCACACACAATATGTTTAAGAGTTTAAGCGTTTAATTGTTGAATTGTTTATTTGTTTAATCAATTAATCGCACCCTCAAAAATTTCAACCTTTCAACAGTTCAACAGTTCAACAACTCAACAATTCAACAAAAATAATGGTAATCAACAGTCAGGAAGAATTGGCAACGGTGGCAGCAGATTTGCTGCAAAAACATGCAGATGAGCGTGTGTTCGGCTTCTTTGGTGAGATGGGGGCTGGCAAGACTACCCTGATTAAAGAGATTTGCCGCCAGTTGGGCGTTACCGCTACCACTTCCAGTCCGACTTTTGCTATTGTGAATGAGTATTTTACGGCTGATGGAGAGCCTGTCTATCACTTTGATTTTTATCGTATTGATTCGATTGACGAGGCGGTAAAAATTGGCTTTGACGACTATCTTTACAGCGGCAATTATTGTTTTATCGAATGGACGGAGAAGGTGGAAGAATTGTTGACAGACGATTATGTGAGGGTAGATATTAAGGTCTTGGAAGACGGCAAGCGTGAATTTAAATATTAAGAGACATGGACTTGGTGATGCATTATGTACCGGGGGCGGAAACGCAGGCGCAGACGATAGATTTCGGGCTGCTGGAACAACCTGTGACGCTGGGTTTGGTCAAGGGTGACCGGCCAATTCCCGATGTGGTGCTGTTTACGCCCGATTTGGTGGGAAAACTGGTGGAGCAAGGCATTAAGGTCTATGTGCAGCGCGACTATGCCGCCCATACCCATTTCAGCAATATGGATTATGCCAATGCTGGTGCTGAGCTTATCGATGAATTCTTTCCTTTGGTGGAGGTATCGAAGGTGCTGGTAAAATTTTCCCCGTTTACCGAGCAGGAGTTGGAATTGATTAGAGATGGTCAGATTCTGGTCTCAAGGTTGATATATAATGAATTGAATCATAGGTATATACAGCTTCTTCAGCAAAAACAGGCGTACGCGATAGCCATTAATCTGATTACTGGCAAGGATAACTGGAGTGAGTTGGACAATATCCTGATGTCATCTGCGGATGCGGAGATTATGAACAAGCGTCTAGGCATGTTTATTTTGCCTTTGGTTGAAGCGGTTTTGTTCTCCAAGAATTTTCGGGTAGTGGTACAGACCAACCCCGCCTTATTACAGAGCGTTTTCTGCTACAAAGGCATCTTATGCAACCGCATTATCGCCGAGCAACTTGACATGATGTGGAAGGACATCCTGTCGTTGTGTTTTGATTTGAATTAATGGCTTCTTTTATTGGTAGGTGTTTTCAATGTCTTTGCAGATCGTATCATACGCTGGCTTAATACCTTCGCCCATGTAGAAGTTGAATAAATCCTCTTTGTTCAAAGTTCCGTCAGTGAGGAATTTCTGTAAATATTTTTGGTTGAATTCCATCATGAGGAGGCTCTTCTCTAACATCTTGAGAATTTCTTTGTTGTTTTGGATGTTATTTTCCACCATGTTTTTAACATTGAGAATATCCTTTACATCTTTGACTAAACGGGTAATCATCATAGTCAGTACGTTCGGGTCGAGTTGCACGGTTTTTGCATTGGTGGCGATGTCTCTGGCCAGCATATAGGCGATGCCCAGATTGGTGTAGTTACCAGCCTGAGAGTCAATGATGGCGATGAAACCCACTTGAGGAATATAGGCAACACTGTCTGTGAAACTGGTGATGGATTTATCCACCAGTGCCTTGTCAAATACGATGATGCTGGCCTGTGAACCACGGTTGTAATCAGCTTCGATCAGCTGGCTCCATGCGGTATCCGATTTTTTTGTCAACACATCTTTATCGGTGATATTACCCAATTTCATTGATTTATCAAACTTACATTCAATGGAGATGGAATAGCTTGTGCCATCAATTTGGCATAAGATATCACCTGTCTTATTCTTTCCTTTTTCGCTGGCAGTACCGGTCAATGCCACACTGTCCTTAATAGATTTCTTTGCAAGAAATTCTTGGAGTGCATCGGCGATTTCCTGTTCGGCGATTTGTCCTTTCACTGCTGATTTGAAGAAAAGTTCCTTTTTCATTTCGAAAATCATTTTGAGACTTTCGAGCTGTGTTCCCAGTTCGTTAGATGTTTTGGCGAAGAAGGCTGACATGCGGTCTTCCATAAGGGCAAGAACGCCGATGTAAAGAGCTTGTGTGAACTTTTCGTCGCGGTTGGCTTCTGGAATTGTATTGAAATAATTGAAGACAATTTCGTTGTCTAATTCAAAAGCGTTAATATTGAGTCTTCTGTTTTGTTGATCAAGTTTTCCGACAATGGTAGCCGGTTTCTTTGTTGCTGCTTGTTTTGCCATGTTGTTTGTGGTTTAAGGATGTTTTTGCAAAAATAGTGAATTTTATTCCTATTTTGAGTTTTTTGTTGATTTTTACGCTGCAAAGATATGGTGAAAAACGATGCGGCTTTGGGTTCTGCTAGTAGCAGAACCGATGGAAGTGTGAGAGGAAAACAGAATTATAATTGCACTGAATCTCAAAATTTTTTCCGCTTTGAGCAGTATAATAATTTGTTTTTTGGGAAATTATTATATCATTTGTGTAATGTGTAGGGTGAAGGGATGATGGGCAGAAACTATGAGAAGATATAACTATTTCATAGGTTTTATCATTTTTTCTATGAACTCAATTTCATCCTTGCTTAACTTGTATTTTTTATACAAATATTGGTCTATGTCCTTTATCGATTTTTTCCAATTAATTTTCGAGTTCGACGTGAAATCTTGAAGAGGAACGTTTGCCCAAGTCTCGCGCGGATTATCCGGAGTTACTTTAAGAGTTCCCAACAATGCTCGGACAAATTTGGTTTTGATGTATTTCATGCAGGCTTCGGCTTCTTCTTTTTTGTTGAAATTTCCAATACACAAAAATGTTGTTGTTGTTCCAACATTTGGGGCACCTAATGTCGGTTCTCCAATCATTTGTGTCGATTGAGATTTGCCTATTGCGCCAGAACCATTTGATTTAGGAATAAAAATCTTATATGAGTTAAAATTATCGGGGACATCTAAATACTCTTTTTTTATCCATTTAAGAACTCGAACATTGTTTTCTCGTCCATATATTTGTACATACTTACATCCACCATATTGATTTTTGTCATAAAATAAATCTGGGAATTTTTTAAAAACACTTGAACCAACATCATATTTATGTCCTTTACTTTGGCGATTTTCTGCACCCGGGTTTTCTTTGTATAATATATCGGTAAGTCGATATAGATCACGCGGATACACTAATTCTGTAAAACTCTTGAAATCTTTTTCTGTCAATACTTTTTTCAAAGTACTTTGCAATAATTTATATGGGACAAATGTTCCAATCTTTCCGAAATTATTATGTTTATCCCATAATGATACAGCAATACCACCCTCTACGTTGACAATCGGAAACACATCCGCACAATTTGCCCAATAATCTATCACTTTGTAATGTTCATCATTAAGCATTTTTACATTCCAATCCTTTGGCGTTTTTCCAGCATTGAACAAAAATTTTGCTGGATGAATGAATGTTACCTTGTCTCCAAGAGCGCACGCCGTATCGATAAATAAATGGTAAATTGGATCAGAGCCATTCGCATCACCAGTTGCTTTTTTTTGATACGGTGGATTTCCCACTATCGCATTAAACTCTATCATTGTGTTTTTATTTTGGATTGTAATTTCTTCTTTTAAAGTTATTTCTGAGAATTTTTTCTTCTGTCCAAGCAGTTGTTTTATTTTATTGCAATCTATATTGTTTTTATTATCTTTTACTTTTAACAAATCAAAGGCATCAAACTGTTCTGCAATATTTTCGAAATTTAATCCCAATAATTTGTATATTTTTCGGGTTAATTCATAACAGATAGATGACTTAGGTATGGAGTAGATGCTATTTTTTATAATGTCTTCTTTAATTTTCAGATCTTTCATTCTATGGTATAGTGCCATGGCGAACTCACCGGATGTTGCGGCAATATCAAGCATACGCCCGTCTTTATTGGCTGTTTCACGCAAAAAATTGTCGGGAAGTAGTGCCATCATATCATCTGCAATATTGGCTGGGGTAATTACCATGGCATCCCCCAACTTGCCAAATTTACACAAAGCCACTTCAACTTGCTTTTCAACACTTAACCCTTTATTGTGAGAAAGTTTGTTGAGGTCTTGTATCTTATAATCCAATACAGAAATCATTTCAAAGTGACCAAGCCGTTTAATGTTGCCAAGCAAAATCTGCAGTATTCCCTTTTCCAATCCCAAGTGTTTTGCTATACGCTTGTTATCATCTTTGTTGTCAATACCAGCTACAATATCATGCAAATTTGACACATTGTCATCTGTAAGATATGCGTACAGAAGTATCTTCACAAAATAACTTTTCAACTTCTTCTCCCATACCTTTTCCTCGCTTGGCTGATTATTCTCTGTTGTTGTTGCGGGGGTATTTCCGTTGGAGGTGCCAGTCGCCTTATCATCTACTGGTTCAATATTGGGATCCGTTTCTTCGCCCTCATTTGCAGGAAACGCCAATCCACTTTTTGAGCCTATTTCATTCTCTTTAGCAATAGTATCGCGGAAAGACTCGTTTTCAAACAAGCCCATGTCAATGGGAATCTCATCCACCTCTTCGCGTATGCCTCTGTCGTAGTGGTATTGGCTAACCTTATCTAGAATATGAGCTGCATTGACTTTTACAATTCCACTTACGGGGTCTATGGTCAGAAGTGGAGAGATCTCTAGTTCCTTTTCTATGCGGTCTTTCAATTCGCTATTGCCTATTTTTTCGGTATTGACATTGTATATCTGAGCCTTGTGCTCTTGCAAAAGGAATAGCCGCATGGGATCGAAATCCACCAACAGTGTCTGCGGCTTCATGTCTTTCTTGATTTTTTTGATTATCTGCTTGCCATTTTTGTCAAGCACAGGCTTGCCATTTTCATCTTCCTCCGGGTGTATGTATGTTTTTGTATAAGGATTCTGAAGACGGAAGATGGCTTGGTCATATTCCTGTGGTGAAGAGGTGTCTTTCATGTATAACATAGTATCCCACTCTGGCACCGTACATCCTGTTAACATCCGGTTTACCGTTAATGTCAAAGTCTTTTGCCCTGCATTTTCACAGGTCGTGATGATACTACGCACCGTTCCAACAAGATTATCTTTTTTAACACTATAACCTGTGATGCCCTTATCTATTGTGGAGCATTTCAGAACATCTTTACAGTTGTTGACCTCAACACCAGAGATGTTGATAATATTATAGTGCTTGAGATTCTTAAATTTCTTTTTATTATCATTAATAAGTTTCTGCATGGCATCGCAGGAAGCCTTATACGGCAAAACCATTACAATATGGCGGCACATTTTACCTTCTTCTTTTAACTTGTCATAATTAAGGAAACCAAATAGTTGGTCGTCTAATTTTTTACCATCAATCACTTGTAGAAAATCTAATACTTCTTTTTCATATACAAATTTTTGGTAATCGCCAGTTAAATCATGTTGTACCGACTTAGGTTTCAACAATGCAGAAAGTGCGTATGTGTATCCGTTTTTGCGGAGCTGTTCAAGTACTTTCCTTGAAGACTCGTTGGGATTAAAAGCGAAGCGTACCATTTCCGGGAAACCGTAATACGGATTTTCCCACTCATCTTTTTCTATGTTTTTGTCGTCCCACTCTTTTTTCTTGGCAACAATGTCTGAATATTGGAAGAAAGCCACAATATCCTCTTTCTCAAATTCAGACCCCATCAGGATACGATAAGGCGTGCCAGAGAGATGAAGTTTGACCGTTGCGTTAAATACTTTTACAGCTTCAGCGCCTTCCTCGGTTTCAACAAAGTCATCATCGTCCAGTTTCTTTCCTTTTGTAGTATCTTTAATGTATTTGGGATCTTGCAACACTTTGCCATACTGCTCTGCCCGAGCACCGAAGTGGGTTTCATCCACTATCAAAAGGTCAATTTTGACAGTTCCATCAAAAAGTTCTGTGTGTTTTTCTTTAATAGAATTTCCATTGGAATCCTTGCCAGACAAATCCTGCAAAGTGAGAAATATGGCAGCTTTGTTTTTTTTATTGTTTTTTAAATGTTTAGAGATGGCATTAGGATCTCCGAACAAAGTATCCGCATCAAAAAACTCGTAACCATCAAATTTTTTATGACCCATGACAATTTGATACCATGCTTCCTTTACATCTTTTTTTGCAGATACGATAACTACAACACGAGCCCCCATTTGTTCTGCGCAACACATGGCCGTAAAAGACTTGCCAAAACGCATTACAGCATACATCAACAAGTTCTTTCTTTGTTGATATACTGTTTTGAATTTATCGATTGCCTGTTGTTGGATGTCCCGTGGACTATAATTTTCATCGCGTTTTATCGTGGTTTTTGCGGGCAAGCCCTGTTCGGTATAAAATTGATACTGTCTTGTTTTATTCTTATAAGCATTCTGAATGTCTTTGATGGCTGCCTCAATCTCCTTTTTTGAAGTGTCCCTAAAAAATTCATTTGACTGATATACATTAGAAGAAAAATTTTTAGGTTGCAATCTATACTTATTTATTGACTCTAAATATTCATGAACAGAGTAGTCCCTAAAATAGGTAAAATCATTAGGATTATTGGGGTTAGCCAATGCTAATTTTTCCAATACTGGAGATGATGGTAATATATCGTCATAATATTTTTTCCATTCTTCTAAACGCACTTTTACAGGACGATAGGTATCACCTACTTTCAAAGCCTTGGGCACATATTTTGTGATAAAAGCATATATGCGTGGTTCTACTCGTCCCGTAATGATTTTTTCGGCTTCTTTTTTAAATTCTTCAATCCAATTTGAGGTAGTCGAACTGTCTGTGGAAATTGCAGCTGAAGCTACTTTTGGTGATGATTTTGCCATAAGTTACTCTTGTTGAATTTATTTAATCAGTGTGTGAAAAGGCACTTTCGCCTCTTTTTTCCCTGTCTTTTTATCTATGGTATCCCAGTCTTTGACTAGACAATAAATACCATTGTGGTGGTGAATGTTCCCTTTCTTACAACCAAGACATTCTGTTTTTATAGTATTACCAAATAGGTCCGTGTGCTCCACTGTCTTACAACTATTAGGCACCACGCATTTCAGACCGTCCATCTGCCATACATTCCAACTGATTATGGTGGCGATTTCTAATACTGTTTCTTTGGGTGGCTCGCAATGGAATTTCGCGGAGAAAAACTCGCCGAAAGTCCATAACATAGCTTCCCGTGCCAACAATAGATTATCGCCTTGCCATTCGTATGCATATATGTTTTTGTAAGCATCGATAGCGGCTGCAATCCATTCTTCAATAGTGGTGGTATTCTCGCCGACCACACGCAATTTTCTGTCAAGTAGCCCAATTCTATCTTTCGGTTCAATAAAATAACCTGTCGTTACATCGTATCGGCTTGTAATATATGGTGCTTCCCCGCAGGTGATTTCCATGCGCGTCTCCATTACATAGTCTTTCCAAGTTTTTCCGTCAGGAAACTCAATCGGAGAGTCTGTGGTCGTCCAAGAGTGATCATTGTTCTCGGTGTTAAAGACGTTTTTGCGTCCGAACCAAGCAGAATCAATATGGTTGTTTTGAACGTTGCATATCCAAGCAGGGGTAAACACTTCCGCCATTTCCTTGGAACGAACAGACTGCTGTTGCCGTGCTTTCAACACCCTTGGACGTATTACATCAGCATGTACACCCGTAATCAAAGATGGAAGTATCGGTGAATAATAGGTGTATTGTTCTCCCAATTCCTTATAGTCGTTGGTAGCCCAAAAAATATTTTTGTTGGTTGTGCGGTCTTTCAACAGCACCTCTAAAACGTCAGGAGCGTATGAGTGTATTTGTTCTTCGTTAATATCAATAATGCTCATAATTTAGTATTCACCAATCACAGGCCAGTTTTTCATCGTTCTTAATACGTGAATTTCTATTTTTATTCTTTTTTACCATATTTTCCAATCCCGCGAAATTCATTAAACAACGATTTGAGAATATGATGTTGCAAATGTACAAATATTTTTCTTGATATCGACTGAATCATTCAAATAAAAATGGTTGTGTATGGACATAACACATAATGGGCATTATGATTATATGAGTGAGCGATATTCGCCTACAACCGCAACACAAACTGTATTTTAAAACAATAGGTTTAATGCTTAAACCGTAAAACATTATTTGATGAGAGAACTTTTTTTATAGGTGAGTCCTTTCTGCGGAATTGTGTTATGAATATGTCGATAAACATTCGTCTCATTGAGGATTTTTTCCAAATGTTTGCGAATCAATTGACTTTGAACATCTTTACTGGTTTTATCTTTCGGCAAGAAAGGGAAAGCCCCAATATTAACGGTATCAATAGATTTGTAAAAGTATTTATCTTCTGCGGCTTCTTTTTTAGTAACAGGATCTTTTATAGCGGTTCTCCCAGGAAATAGGATATAGCCGCCCACATTTTCCCTCATCATTTTTCCAGCTTTTTGATAAAGAATAGCATCACGATAGCGGTGCATCTGATCCAGTGTGTCGGGTATTGGATCATCCAAACCGACATCCAATCCAGAATCAGGCGATGTGTCCATATCCACTCTATATTTGGCATCAAACAAATAGGTAAGAACAAATTTATCTTTTGCTTTTTTTCCTTTTAATGTGATTTCTAATACGATATCTGGTTTTTGTTCGGTAGTGGCCGATGTTCCATTCTTAATGTTGTATCGGTGTTGGTATCGGAGTGTAATAGGATATTCGTGTGCCGCGTCTCCTTGACGATAAAATGTGATGATTTGTTCTATACTATTATCTAATAATGGATCCAAGGTTTTGTCTTTCGTAGGGCTATAGTCAATGTGGCAGGGATTTATAATATCTATGATGAGCCGTTTCATCATAATGAAGCACCAAATCTCATACAATTCCCACACTTGTTTAAGCCCTATGGTATTCAAATCCTCTTGTAATTCGAGGCTTCTTCGAAGGATAATCCATGTTTTATAAATCGTGCTGTATCCGCTTCTCTGTTGGAGGACTCTACTTTCCTGCTTGAATCCTTCAAATTCATCTACACTTTTGAAAAAAGGATGCTTTAAGATTTGTTGAAAAGTTTTTTGAAAATGCTCCAATTCTTTCTTTTCATCATCTGAGAGCTTGTCCTCGTATTTTTTTATTATCTGTTCCTTTATTTTCCCAAATTTCTTGGAAAGGCTTTTTAAGGTGTATTTGACAAATCTGTTTTCGCGGGTATTTGAGGTTCTAATTATTTGAGTGTAAGGGTAATAGCGATTGGCCGCTTCTTCTAATCCGAAATTCGCCTCATTCAGTTTAAAACGTTCTTCTTCAGTTCGGCTCCATTTTTTTATTTTATCCGCTTTCGCATAGCATGTCGTCCGTTCAGAGCGGTTGTTTGGTTGCTCAATAACAAACCGACAAGCGTAAAAGTATTTTTTTGCGACGTGACGAAAAATGCTAAGCCACATTGAAGCCGTCTGAACAGGTTTCTTTATTGCTTTCAGACTTTGATAGGTTAATGTTAAATACTCAAAAATATAACCTTCATACTCATCATTAATAGCATTGAGCATGGCGGGCATATCTTTTCGAGTGTCCAGTTTTGGAGAGATGACATCGAAGGTAAAGTGTTCCTTTTTTACAACCCCATCTGGATATTCATACTCAAAACAAAGCGTAAATATACCTGGCTGATTGAGAAAGTCAATAAAACCTCTGACAGCGGTTACGGTCGTGTCAGTGGGATCCATATCGTTTGTGAATCCATCCACAATTTTTTTGAGTGGATGAATGACCCGTGCGTGTACCGGTGGTTTTTTGAATTTGATTTTAAAGTGATATGACTTAACTTCAAAAATTGTCGGGTATTGATTGTCCCATTCAAAAGTCCCGGGCTTTCCAGTAGGAGACTTAGCTTTCTCCATATCAATGAGAAATAGTTCTCCAGGGCAACTTGAAGCGTAGTTACTATAGGTCCAGGCGTCGCTACCGACCCGTTTTTCGAATGTTTTCCACAGATTACCCCAATTGTCCATATTTGTAGTGATAGATAGGGTGAAGTCTGTGGCTTCAAACTTTAGAATCGTCTGTTCCATTTGCTAATTCCAAAAGCTGGTGAAACCACTGTCTCCATCAAACCGGGATTGCATAGCTTTGATTTTTTCGGCTGTTTGAGGCCAATTTTTAGGGCTTGTAGTTGATAGAGCTAATAATTTTTCAAGTGGTTCATGTGTTTTGTCGTAATCACCTTCAATTCGTGGTAAAATCTTCATCATAATAGCGGCATCAAAGATTTCATTCCAATCAGGAGCGCTATGAATTTTTTTTACAGAGTTATAGTATAACGCAACTTCATTGGCAAATCGCCATAATATTTGGAAAGGTGATCCTTTAAGAGCTTCGTTGATTTCATCGGTAGTTTGGGCAATTATGTTAGCGTCAGATGGTATTAAACTACCTGCCAATACCATGTCTTGTATACTTACTTCATCAGCAAGATAATTGTCTTTCATTTCTGTTTGATACGTATGATCATAAGAATCACGAGTCTCCTTGTAGGTTAACATTTTTTTCCCTGTGAGCATGCCTGTCAAAGGAACGATGGGTGTCTCAAAGGACATGGCACGGTCAATGACTTTGCGACTGAATGAGTAGGTGGTATCGTCCATATTGACGGTGCCGATCACAATGACGTTTTGAGGAAGACAAAGACCATTGCTTTTCAACTCGTCACAAATGTCTTTTTCTTTAATTTCATCTAGTCCCAGTTCGCTAAAGTTGAAAATGTCCTTACCAAATTCATCTTGTATTGCAAAAGTTGAACTGCCAACCAATGCGGCTGAAACAATTTTACCGGTGGCATCCTTTTTGCGAGTTTCCAGTACACTAAGAAATTCCGCAAAGTATTCTTCCACGGGTGCCAGATTCATTTCGTCAAGGCATACGAAAAAGGGAACTTGTGGATATTTCATGGCCTTGACAAGAAAGCGCATGAAGTCCGTAACTATGTACTTGTTTAAAATTCCAGAATAATAACCAAGCAATTCGGTGCTGTCATGCCAATTGGGTTTAACGGAAATTAGGCAGTAGTTGCCTGGGGTCGTTTCAAGAGAATCTTGTAAATTTGTTGGACATGTTTCGAAGGCCAGTTCTTTTACTTTTTGACTTTTTCCGGTTCCAGAGAACCCGCCTAAAATTACGAATGGTTTTGCCTTGATGGCAGCTTTATAATCAGGGAACATACAAGGTGTTTTGGGTGTTGATGGTGATGTGAATGTTGAGGGTAATGATATTAGAGAAACTCCCACTGGAGGTTTTATTTTGAGATATGAACAATATTGTGCAAGAATGTTTTTCATGTCGGACTCAACCGAGGAAGGAATGGTGGTTGGGCTTACTTTCCTGTACTCCTTGAATAAGAATGATTCTCTATATTTAACATCACCTTTTTTGGGGAATTTTTTTGAAAATTTTTTTGTCAAATAATCACCTATTGTTACTTTGCCAGCCACCAAGCTGGGATCCCAACTTTTTGTTGGTTTTGTTGTACTACTCACTCCATAGCACAGAAAAAGACATTTAATATCCTTGTAATAAAGGAATACTGGATAAATACCATTAGTTGGTTCTATAGATGGTCCCAGAAATCCAATCCATGAGGCTTGTGCGGGCGTTCCTCTTCCAGTACTCCATTTGACAGTGATATCTCCATCTTTTCCATCGTTATTTTTGGAGTGTAGTGCTCCCTTTGTGGCAAAATCTATTATTTGTTTTAGCTTGTTTGAAATATCAAATAATTCGGCCATAATTACTATGTTACAAACTTGTTTATATTGATTGTTTTTTTACCTGAGTTGCTAGACAAGATATAAAATATTAAGTTGCAAAGATAAGACTTTTTACAAAAACATAAAAAAAATCCTGTCGTTTTTCAACAAAATTGTGAAAATTTACTGTATCTGAACTACAACATGTTCGTGTGAGGCAATCTCGTGCAGACGTTCAAGGGAAATTTGTGAGGATGAAGGCTGAATTATAATTGTGCCGAATCATATTTTTTCACACTTTCGGCAAGGGTTTATTTACCTTCTTTCTTGACCGGGTGTGCATCCGCCCAGCGAACGCCTTCAAGAAAAGCTCTCCCGTATGCACCGTGTACCTCATGCGGTGCAATCGCTTCGCACACCGCTATAGCACGTTGGTCGATGTGCAGCATTTCTGCCAGGCGCTCATTGCTGAGCGGTTCTCCGTTCAATTTATAGCCACCTCGGAAACAGGTGACAGTGTCGTTGCCTTTCACCCATTTGTTGCCCTTCATAAAATAGTGGTACATCGTCCATCCGTCCCTTTGGAACGCCTCGTGAACTAACACAAAATTGATGTTGTTGATCTTTTCCATAATTCTTAATTCTATTAACTTTCAACTTTCAGTTTTCAGTTTTCAATTTTCAGTTTTTCGTGAATCCAATCGTTCCGCCTTTCTTCTGCTCCAGTTTCTCTCCTTTACACCAGCTTTCGAGGGTGGCAAAGCTGGGACGTTGGCCGTTCAGCACCTCTTCCATCAAGGTTTTACGCACGATGTTGTCGATTTCACCACCGGAAAGGTTATAGCGGTATGCCAGTTTGTCGGCGTCCTCGTCGGAGAGCCAGTTGAGTTTGCTTTTCCAGATGCCTTTCTTGGCTTCGGTGTCGGGTTGTCCGAAATACAGCTTGAACAGGAAGCGGCGGTCGAAAGCGCTGTCGAGGTTGACGCTGAGGTTGGTGGTAGCGATGAGGATGCCGTCGAGGGTCTCCATCTCTTCCAAAAGGATGTTCTGCAATGCGTTCTCGGTCTGGGCGCAACTGCCTGAGTTCACATCCTTGCGCTTGCTGAAAAGGGCATCGGCCTCGTTGAACAGGAGGATGGGCTTCTTTTCCTCTTTTTCGCACATCTTTCGATAGTCGGTGAAAATCTGCTTGAACAGTTTCTCGCTTTCACCAAACCAGCAGGTTTTGGAGGCGGCGATATCCACATGATAGACGCTGCGGCCAGTGGTTTTGGCCAGCATATCGGCGGCGGCGGTTTTGCCAGTGCCAGGTAATCCGTGGAAAAGTAGACTTACTCCTTTGGGTAGGGAGTTGTCGGCCAAGCGTTGCTGCAAGTTTTTAAAGTTGTCGTCCATCAGACTTTCTCGCACGAAATTGAGTTCTTTGCCGAGTTCTTCACTGAAGAACAGTTTTCTGTCGGGAATCTTGTCGGGTGCAATCAGTCGTTTGTCGGATTTTCCCTTGATGTTGAACAGCTCTAAGTCTTTTTCCAGGAAAAGAGCTTTTCCTTTGTCGGTCAGAGTAAGACAGGCGTCACCAAAGAATGTTGACGGAAGCAGTTCCACCAAATCGTTGATTAACAAGGCGTGCTCCTTGGCCATAATGGATTTGGCCACATTTAGGCGGCCACGACAGCTGTCGTAGATGTCGGAAAGTGTGCAGTCGAGTCCGCTGGCAGCTCTTCTGCGATTGT
Organism: Bacteroidales bacterium; assembly: GCA_016290295.1. GTDB lineage: Bacteria > Bacteroidota > Bacteroidia > Bacteroidales > WCHB1-69 > RUG11690. Next base: position 90,005 of record JAEETJ010000006.1, on the reverse strand, counting down.
CTCTCACATAATCATCGCAGATTTCGTAAAAGAGCGTGCGGTCCTCCACCGATGACAGAATTTTATTCACATCCTTGATGAACTTAAGTTGGCTGTTGTTTTCTTCCTCCTCTTGTGCCAACTTGAATAAGTCCCGTGTTTCCATTTCATCGTTGCTGCGCATCTCGATAAAGTCGGAAATGCGCTCGCAAAATTTGTAGCGGTCTATTTTCACGGCTTTTTCAGCTTTGAATGGCTTGTTGTTGAGCAGAGCATTCTCCGCCGCTTTGCTGATTCTATACTCGTCGTAGCGTCTGTGGCGTTCCACCAGGCGGATTTGTCCTTTTTTCAGCAGGGATTGTAAACTGCTCTTCAGTGGCAGAAAGTCCAGCTCGTTGATGCCAAAAAAACGGGTGATATCGCGGGTATCGGCGGCATTGTCGTGTACCAGTTGGTAGGCATAGATGGCCACAAAGATCATTGTTTCTTCGGGGGTGGCTTTCAAAAGTTTACTGAGTTTCTGCACATTGTCTTGCAATTCCTGGGTTTTTTCAGGTGAAGTCAGCTTGTGTTTGAAAGACTTGCTGTCAAAGGGAATCTTGGCGATGGACTCGTTGTAAAGCCCGAGGATTTCGCTGTGGGAGTTGTCCAGCATTCTCGCTACATCAGTGAAAGTGCTGATGGCATTGAAGTTGTTTGTTTCTTTTTTCATGATGGTCTTATTTGATTTATCAGACATTATTTTGCCGTAAAATTAAGTTATAGCTATGCCATAATATAGCATAGCGTGAATTTTAATTTCACGCTGCAAAAATGAGAATAAAAATAAGATTAGTGTGTGTTCTGCTAGTAGCAGAAAATTTACCGTGCACTTTTTTTGGTGCATATTTTCATAGACGATATCGAATATGGCCATGGTCGGGTGATTCCTTTATGGACTTTCGGGCTACTTTATTAATCATGTGTCTATACCACAGTAAGACATGTTCCTGTACTGTGGCTATGATGCGGCAGGCTGTAAGCCTGCAAGGAACATAGCCCGGGGTAAGGTGCGAGGTACGAGCACCGCAACCCCGGGGATGAGGGTGTCCCGTGTGTTGGTTTGCGTCGCGAGTATCGCATGCACCGAAGCACAACACCTGACCGACGCGAAAGGGAAAAGCTATAGCTGATGCTATAAATCTCTCGCCATAAATCTGAATTTTTACAAGACTAAAAGGGATAATTCCGATTTTTTTCATGGAAATACCCGAATACCCCGAAATTTTATCGTGCATAATATCCTAAAAAAACCGTTTTTTTTTATTATTTTTGCAATGTAATTCGTAATGTATTTATATGAAAAAAAATCAACAAGACCAAGTTTATATAGTCCAATTTCTTCACCCCGGTGGTGAACATAGACCTACCAAAACACAACGCAAAAATGGCAGTCAACCGTATGAATGGAATTTCTCTGATCACAAGAGAAAATTCATGAAAGTTAAAGGTGAATATATTGATCAAAGCGACAAAAAGCAAAGTGCTGATGACCTTTATTTTTGGGGAGAATGGGAACCATGGTCTAATGTGCAACCCGTTCTCACACAGAATTCACAAGGAGATTACCCTTGCTATATTCACGAGCCATTATATTATCGAGATTCTGCAAAATATCCTCAACCTTATGGTAATGAAACTAAACATCGGCAAAATACAGACCCATTTGTTTTTGCAGATCATTTTTTGTATAGCCTTTGTCAACAAAATCGTAAAACTGGGTCAACAATACTACAATCTTTGTCAGAGGGTTCTATTATTCTTTTTGGTTCGTGTAAATTTAAATCTTATTTTGCTCTAGATACCGTTTTTGTTATATCTGAAAGAAAAACATACAGTCCTATGAGTTATTATAAGGATTTGGGTGGTAATATTCCACAACATTATGATAAAATTATGGGGTTTAACGACTGGCCTGAGCCTGACAAATTTCAGAAGCTTGTTTCATACAAAGGAGCATCATTCAACAAGCAATATAAGAAGAAAATGTACAGTTTTGTGCCTTGTAAAGTCGGGGTTGGTGGAATGAATGGTTTTGAAAGAGTGAAATTAATTCAGCGAGAACTGCCTTGGATTAGTGATAAATTAACTCAATCATTTAAGGTAACGCTATCTAGTATTTCGAAGAATATTGAGATTTGGAAAAAAATTAGAGAAGTTGTACGAGAACAAGGATGTTTGGAAGGGGTAAGAATGTTTTATTCTGAAGTATAGTTTTTATAAATGACAAAAATAAGTATTATTGATGAAAACACTGATTCAAAAATGCTGGAATGGTTTTCAGCAAATAAAAACAGAGCCTTATGTAATTCCAAATTCTATTCCAATTTTATGGTTTGGAGATTTGGAGGCATATTTGAAGTCCGACTTGCGCATTGTCACAGTAGGATTAAATCCATCTAATGTGGAATTTCTGCCAACTGCCAACAACAAAAAGAATTATCCTTATAGTGTTGATTATCGTTTTCCTAAAGCAAAAAGTTTGGTAGGAAAATCTGTTCTCTCACCGGAAGATATTCAACTATATAAAGATAGCTTGAACGCTTATTATACAAATTCCATAAATGGAAGCCCCACATGGTACAAGCCATGGTTTGGTAATTATGAAGTGGCACTTCATGCATTTGATGCCAGTTATATTAGTTCATTTAACAAACGAACAGCCATTCATATTGACTTATGGAGTCCTGTTGCCACGGAGAAATGGAGTGATCTGAAAGCTGCTGATAAGAATATATTACAATCATGTGCAGGGTTTACTTTTCAGGAATTGCTTAACAAAATAAATCCTCACATAATTATTACATGTATGAACAGGGAATTTGTTAAGCAAAATTTTAATGATAGTAATAAGGTTCCATGTGAGAAAGGGAATGCCAGTTTCTGCTTTGAAAAGAAAAGTCATAAAGGGCAAACGTATGCATATATTCGTGCTTATCGTTTGATGAACAATCGGGTCCTGATATGGGGAAATAGTGGAAGTAGTCCTTTTAGTTATCAAAGTCAAAGTGGGGATATTGTTCCTCAAATACAAAAAATCCGCAATATTATGGGATTGCCATAATTGAAGCACGAAGGCTAGGTATTGACTACCACATTTTGTAGCAGATTCCAAGCCCTTTACCTCCAGTGGTCCGCTTCGCACACATCCGTCGCCTCGGGGTACTTCTTTTTCAGATATGCAATAGAGCCTTCCAAGCTTTTGCCGCGAACTATCTTTTGGATGGCCGTGCAGGGGCCGAGGTAAACCTCTAAATGATACTCGTGTAATTCCTCTTTTTTGATGTTGTTGTTTTCCATTTTTCTAGATATTTTGGTGATTATAACTGTATTTCGCGCATGTGGCCATGGAGATGCGACGAATCGCGTCTCTATAGGTTAGATGCTCGTCACCCTTCATCCCATTTCACGGCATCCGCAATGGCTTTGTCGGTGGCAGCAGTGATGTTGTCTACCACGAAACGGTAAATGTCGGGATACGAGGAGGGATGAATTTCATCAACACCAGTCCATCCTTTCGGGAAATCTTCTTCGGTATGGCCGTACCCTACATAGTCCACCTTTGCTTTTACGCAGATGTGGTTTTCGGTATTCAGCCCAACTCCGTAAATGCTAATAAATACATCATCCAAAGAAGTGGTGTCAACTTCATCATCCCAGTTGGGAATAACTATGTAATGGCCGTTCGGGTTGTTCTTTAATAATTCAATGGTGGCTTCGATGGAATTCTTATAGAGTTCCTCCGCCTGCTTTGTATATTTCTGTGAATCAAGCTCTTCTTTCATCTTTTTGTATTTAATTTTAATAATTATTTGTTGTTTCTCTGCTTCGCTTGTGCCACGATGATGTTTACCATTGGATCCTTCAGGAAGTTGAGGTGCGGGTATTGCTCGCCTTTTTTCTCCAGTTGTTTCTCCAGTTGGCGGGCGTCGGTGCGCAACTCAGTCATCAGTACGGCATAGTCGTGCTCATATCCTGGATAGTATGTCAGCCAGCTTCGGTGGTGAAGATTGTCGCTCAGCTTCTTATGGATGGCTTTGAGCTTTGGACTGAGATAGGCCAAGTGGTTGAACGAGCATTCGGGCGTGTCGAGCAATTGTGTCAGCAGTTCGATGTACTCCTCATCAGAGAGGATTGCCGAACAGTGGACTTGCTTTCCATTCTTCTCTCCTTTCCAGTCAAAATAGTGAATGTCGAAGTTGTACTCATGAACAAAATCATCAATGTCGATGTTGGTGTACACCCACTCTGAACCGCCGAAATTGGTAATGTCCACATCGATGTCATTGCCGATTTCATAAACTCTGTCGCGGAATTCGTCTGCCCGATCTTCCTCGGTTTTCAGTTCAGGGTCATTGGCGATTTCCTCTTTGAGGGCACGCACACGAGCCACAATCTTGTCGGGGAGCGGGATATAAAAATCGTTTTCGTAATCCGGATCAAAAAGGGCCTCGCAGTGGTAGTATTTAGTCCGTTTTTTGGTTTGAAGGAATTCCGCCGCTTTCTGCCGGCGCCATTTTGCATACTCTTTCACGCGCTTGTTGTGCAAATTAGCGATCATTTCGTCGCTGTACTCTTTTCCGTTGATTTCTAACATGTTTTTGCAGTTTTTAATTGATTTTTTTATGCTGCAAAAATACAGGAAGAAATCATGATGGTATGCGTTCTGCTAGTAGCAGAAAATCCTATGGCAGCTCGTCGATGCTGTATTCGCCGAGGTCGAAGTCATTTGCGTCCAATCCCACAGCATAGAGACTCTGGCCTGTTCTGGGGTCTTGGCCCACAATTTTGATGGAGTAGTGCTTTCCTGGATAATCCTTCTCAATGACATCCAAATAGAAAGTTCTTTCGAAGAATTTGTTGATTTTGCTTCTATCATTTTCGGTGTCTTTACAATACTCTTTGATGGTTCTTTGCATAGCAAGAGGACTGTACGGTGGCTCCATTTTTTTATAAAGGGTAAGCATTTCTTTTTCTTTATCCAAATCCATAGGATTGATGCAAATTGTTTTGGCGATCTTTCCGGACGGGTCTTTAGCTGCACGTTCTATTTGCCTCAAAAAGAGAATGTAGAGTGCTCTTCCTAACCTTCCTCTCCCAAAGTCGCATTTATGTGTGCCACCCTGTGGTGTCTCAATGAAAATCACCCCATGTTTGTTCACCTGTAATTTGCAAAACTTGTCAAGTTTGGTGTTGTTTTCTATGGCATCGGCGATTTTACGCAGGATATTAGTGGAATTGCCAGTGTCGTCATCACTGGAAATATCGATATATCCTTTTTGACACAATATATTTATTGCATCTTGCATTTCTTTATCTATTTTGGGAATATCGAGAGGTTGGACGATAAAACTGATTGTAAAGGAGGATGATCCTCTGCTTGTACTTGTCCTCTGCTCGTATTTGTCAGAATAGTATGTGTAGTAGGAAACACCTGAAAGACTAGAAAAGTCAGCTTTGGCCAGGTTTGTTACAAAATTCTGTATTTGTGTGGCGGTCTGTTCCGCACTGTAGTTGGCTTCATGAAGCGGAAAGCTGATAAGAAACTCGTTAACGCTATCATCTTCCTCTTCATGGTAAGTTTTTTTTTGTTTGGGCAATTGTCGGGCTACAAGATGGCCGCCAGTGTCGGCGTGAAGGCATTTGCGTAAAAGATCGATGGTTTCAACAGCAACAAGACTATCAGTATCGGTCCCTGTTTTTGCGATGAGATTGCGCAGGTTCCCGGTTTGCACATCCGCTTGGGTGAGGTAGTGAAAACGGTATGTGAGCCTTTGCAAGTCGCGGGGAAGCCTGCTGTTTGGATTTCGTTGGAAACACTGTCTCACGAGTTCATTTAAGCTGTCGTTCCCAGGATTTTCCACATAATAAATGGTGTTGAAACACAGAGGAATTGTTTCTTCAAAGTTTTCTGTTTTTATACAGGGCTCTTGACTTTGGTATTGTTGCTTATAATCCATGATTTTTCAGTTTTCTATATTCAGATTGCAAAGATAACAAAATTACGAAAATTATTTTTTATGAAAAGAAAAATATTTTATCGTACCGAAAAAATTACTATCTTTGCACCGCTTTTTTCGAAAAACAATATCTTTTTTACATAATAACCTAAAACACAATTTTTTATGAAAAAGAATGTCATTATTATTGGTGCTGCAGGTAGAGATTTCCACAACTTCAACACCTATTTCCGTGGTAACAAAGATTACAATGTTGTAGCTTTCACCGCTGAACAAATTCCCGGTATCGACGACCGTTTGTATCCGAAGGAATTGGCAGGTAAGGATCTCTATCCGAACGGAATCCGTATTTATCCCGAATCAAAATTGCCCGAACTGATCAAGAAGTTCAAAGTTGACGAATGCGTTTTCGCTTACAGCGACAAACCGTATTCATACGTTATGGGCATCAGCGCCATCGTTAATGCAGCAGGTGCAAACTTCGTGCTGATGGGACCCAAGGACACCATGGTAAAATCAAAGAAACCCGTTATCGCTGTTGGTGCTACCCGTACTGGTTGCGGTAAATCACAGACTTCACGTCGTATCATTGAATATTTGGTAGGAATGGGCCTCAAGGTTGTTGCCGTTCGTCACCCCATGCCTTACGATCCCGATTTGAACAAACAGACTATCCAGCGTTTTGCAGAAGTTGCTGACCTGAAAAAGCAGAACTGCACCATCGAAGAGATGGAAGAATACGAACCCCATGTAGTGACCAAGAGAAATGTGATCTACGCTGGTGTTGACTATGAAGCTATCCTCAAAGGTGGTATGACCAAAGATCCTCAGACTGGCAAGTGGGTTAAAATGGCTGGTGCTGAAAACGATCCCGACGGTTGCGACATCGTGCTGTGGGATGGTGGTAACAACGACTTCCCCTTCTATGTTCCCGACTTGTTCATCGGCGTTGCTGACCCATTGCGTCCCGGTGCAGAGGTTAGCTACTATCCTGGTGAAGTAGTTGCCCGTATGGCCGACGTTATCGTTATCAACAAGATCGACTCCGCTTCATTGGAGAACATCAACAAGGTGAGAGCTAACCTGGCTCGCATTAACCCGAAAGCCAAAATCATCGACGGTGCTTCAATCCTGACCGTTGACAAACCCGAATTGCTGAAAGGCAAGAGAGTTCTCGTTATCGAAGATGGTCCTACATTGACCCACGGTGAAATGAAGATTGGTGCCGGTACTGTTGCCGCTATGAAATACGGTGCTGCTGAACTGATCGACCCGAGACCTTACACTGTTGGTGAATTGACCACCACATACGAAAGATATCCTAACATCGGTACTTTGCTTCCCGCTATGGGCTACGGCGAAAAACAGATGAAGGACCTCGAAAAAACTATCGCTAAGACTCCTTGCGATGCCGTTGTTATCGGTACTCCTATCGACCTGCAGCGCTTCATCAAGATCAAACAGCCTTGCGTGAGAGTGGGTTATGAACTCCAGGAAATCGGTACTCCTACTTTGAAAGAAGTTTTGGATGATTTCGTGAAGAAATTCAAACTCTTGGACAAGAAAGCTCCTGCTAAGAAAGCCGCTGCAAAACCAGCTGCTAAGAAAGCTCCCGCCAAGAAAGCCGCTGCTAAGAAGAAATAATCATTCTTAAGCATATTTTGAAAGAGGCTGCCGAAAGGTAGCCTCTTTTTTTGTGTAAATATATATGCAAACTCATTAAGGCAATAGCGAAACGCAGTAGCTGTGCCGTGTGGAAAGCATGCGTGCTGCAGGAGGAGGCCACCTGTTTCTCGGAGGTTGCCGACAAGATTATGTGGATGAAGCAGGTGCGTACCTCTGGCACGCCATGATACATATCCCGTTCATCATGCTATGCAGGGGTGGCCGCGATGCGGCCAAAGTTGCGGTGGAACCGCAACCGTCTCATAGGGAAGAATCACGGGATTGTGTATTCGGTCGCGGCGAGCAATTTCCATGCACCGAAGCACTTCATTTGCCGCCGCGAAATGGTGTGACTATAGCTGATGCTATAAATTTCTCGCCATAAATCTAAAATTCGACATAAAATGGATAATTCCGTAAATTTTATGTGCAAAAAAACGAATAATTACTTCGCCACGATAATCCTTTGCCCTTCGCGGATAAAGTCGGATTTCAGCTTGTTCCACTTCTTCAAGTTCGCCACTGTGGTGTGGTATTTGCGGGCAATGCTGGATAGGGTCTCGCCTTTCTTGATTTTATGATATTTGATGGCGGATTGCTGAGGTACAGGAGCGGGTTTCTGGGGTGTGGCAGGCGTAACTTGTGAATTGGCCGGTGCTACTACCGAGGTTGTTGGAATGGGTGGAATGGTGTCTGAAAACACAGTGTCAGAAGGCAGGATGGTAGCGTCTCCACCGATGCCATCGCAGCTGATGATGCGTCGGGCCCCTTTGTAACGGGTGGCATAGTTGGTGCTGATGGAATTGTCAACCCTGACATTGGTCTTATAGGTGGAGGAGTGGATGAAGCGGAAATTGTGATGGCCATCAATATTGGTCTCTATCACAATGCCCACGTGGCCGATTTCCAGTTTTCCACGGCTGAAGAACACCAAATCACCGGGCTGAAGGTCTTCTTTCCGCACCTTTTGTCCCACCAGAAACATATCGCGTGAGCTGCGGGGCAGCTTGATGCCATATTGCCCGAAACAGTAATAGACGAAGCCGGAACAGTCGAAGTGGTTGGGACCGGCGGCCCCGTATTTGTAAGTTGCAATGGGCTTCTTGGCAAATGCCAGCTGGATGATGGAGTCGATGGTAGGGCAGGTGATGGCCGCTTCGAAATTGGCGGAAACGGTATCCTCAGCGAAAGTGTCGGTATTGTTCTCCACTTGGGCGTATAGCGAGGTGACGGTCAATAATACCGCTATGCAGAATAGGATCTTTTTGAGCATAAATTGTATTTTGGACTACAAAAATACAACTATTTTGTCAAAAAATGCCTATATTCTTCCGAAAAATGGAGCAAAATGTATCATAAAAAAAGTGAAATCAAAATGTGGGTTTATATATAATTCTGATAGTCAGGTGTTTAATGGGTAAGGTAAAATATCACTGAAAATGTTGGTTTATCAAAAAAAATTGTACTTTTGCAAAACAATAGTGCGGGGTAGAGCAGTGGTAGCTCGTCGGGCTCATAACCCGGAGGTCGCAGGTTCGAGTCCTGCCCCCGCTACCAAAAGCGAAGGTGTAATTTGTCAGCAAATTACACCTTTTTTTATTTTGTTGAATCTGTACCATAATTACTAATTTTTGACTATTTTTGCAAGATATATGCGGAAAGAAATTATGGGTTCAAACCTCTTCTATCAACAACCCCCAAAATGGGTAGGCCACCTGGCTGCGTTAGCGGTGTATATCATTTTTGGCATCAATCCTAACTGCTCCAAAGCCATCATCCCGGAATATATTCATCCGGAGGTGTTTACGGAAGTACGTATGCTGTTCGGGGCAATGGGTTTCTGGATACTGTCTTTGTTTTTCAATCGCGAGAAGGTCGAGAAAAAAGATATGGGACTGTTCGTTTTTGGCGCTGTTGTGCTGGCGGGTACTTTAATTGCTTTCGCCGAGGCATTCCGCTATACCTCGCCCAGCTATGTGTCGCTGATTTCCGCCACCAGTCCGTTAGTGGTGATGATATTGGCTGCCATTTTTCTGAAGGAACCCATTTCCGTGCGGAAATCCGCCGGTGTGTTTGTGGGTATTAGTGGTGCATTGATGATTGTGCTTTTCTCGTGGAAAATCGATGCGAACGCCCATCCATTTGGCTTGTTTCTGTGCTTTGTCAACATCCTGTTTTATGCGGCCTATCTGCTGATTACACGCAGTGTTTCCAAGAAATACAGTCCCGTGACGATGATGAAGTGGATGTTTCTGTTCGGCAGCATTATTTGTGCTCCACTGGCTATACACCACCTCTCACAAGAGACTTGCCCGATGTTGTATCATGCCGTTCCTGTTTCCGCTTGGCTCAATCTGCTGACCATTTTAATCTTTGCTACAGTAGTGTCCTACTTCCTGCTGCCCTTGTCTTTGAAGGTGTTGCGGCCTACAACGGTCAGCATGTACAGCAATTTGCAGCCTGTGGTGACTGCCTGTGTGGCCATCGCTTTGGGACAGGACATCTTTACATGGAATAAGCCTGTGGCGTTGGTGCTGATTGCATTAGGTGTCTATCTGGTAACCACCAGCCGGGCCAAGGATGATGTGCAGAGAAACTGAGTCTTTCTATATGACTATTGCAAATAGTAGTACAAGGGGATTTTGTACCGGCAACGGACAGCTTGTCCATTTTTGCTGGCGGGTTTCCATTTGGGCATATTGCGAACAATCCGCAAGGCTTGCTCATCCAAGTCTGGGAACAGTTTCCGTTTGATTTCAGGCATAGAAACACTGCCGTCTGCTTCAATGAAGAACTCTACCAGTATAACCCCACTTACATCGGCTTGACCAACCACCGAGTAATCTATATGTTGCAGCAAATAATCATATAATGCGCTTGTTCCGCCTTGGAATATCGGCGCAACGTCAAAAACCTCCCCTTCACATGGTTGTGCGTAAAAGGCGCTTTTCTGTATCATCTTCTGTATGGGGTATTGTTGTATTAGCTCAATAATGACACTGGATTTAAGAGAATTGTTAACCTCTGAACGGTAGATCCGCTGGCTGCTGTCCACTTGTAAGTCTTTGAATAAAGGATTGGCGTAGCCGTGAGGAATGATTTCATTGAGATATTGTAGACCGAACAGAGTATCCTCATATAAAAAATACTCTCTCAGTCGTTTTGCCTGATAGGTCGTGAAGGCCAAACTCATCTCTTCGCTTTGTACACAATCGTACAACAAGAAGTTGCATTTAAAGCCAGGGTGTTTGTCCATGAATTGTTTCAGGGGTTCAAGATAATATGGCATCATTCGTTGCTCTATCCGTCCGTTATAGTTCCACGGCAAGTTAGCGATTACGAAACGAGCGGAATCTTTTATATAGGCTATATGCGATGGAATCCCAACATAATAGTTCATTTGGGCAGTCACACTGCAGATTGTGAAAAATACGTATAACAATAAGACTATCTTCTTCATTATTTGTTAATTGGAGAAAAATCAATAGCAAAAATAGGTAAAATTTTTCAAATGTAACACGATGAGTCAAAAATATCATGAAAAAAGAAATTATAGTGCACTATGCTGTTGTATTTTCGGTATAACATTCCGTATTCTAAAAAAAACATGTATATTTGCCAGATGTTATTGATTAATGAAGACAAATATTATGTCAACAGATAAATCCAGAAATTCTTTTGCCAAACAGGAAATCAGGAAGATAATCATTGCCGCTATCCTGATGGTTGCAGTCAGCACGTCTTATTATTTGTATTTGAGGTCTAAAATTCGTAACGATGCGGAGCTGCGAGCTCATCGTGTTTTAGCACAGACAGGGCAAGCTATCAGTTCGCACATGGGAAGAGCAGAGACTATTGCGGATGCTATGCGTCCTTTTGCTGAACACTCTCTTGAAAATCCTGATGAAATGTACACTATTTCCAGCTATATAGTGGAATCCACTTTGCAAATCACCAGTGCCGGTGTTGCATTTATCGAGAACTATTATCCCGAAAAAGGTCGCTGGTTTCTGGCTTACGCAGGTTATCCTTGGAATAGTGACACATTGGTTAGGAAGCAACTGGGCGGTGAGAATCATGACTATTTGACCATGGAATGGTTTCAGCAGGGCATGGAGTCTGAAAATGGCGACTGGAGTAATCCTTATTATGACCAGGATGGTGGCTGTGGGGAAATGATGACATACGTGCGGGCAATACATGACACTACTGGCAGAAGGGTAGGGGTGATCGCTGTCGATTTCACCTTGGACTCGTTGGCCGCAATTGTCCAAAGCGTACAACTTTACCCCCATAGCTATTGCACCCTTGTTTCCGAATCGACGGGTGAGCTTATCGTGGGACCGTCTGCCATGGACAAAATAGGGGGACGTTGTCACATTTATACGGAGCCCATTGAAGGGAAAAATCTGGTGTTGACGCTTACCATTACTGATGCCGACATGTATAGTCGTTTGCGTAAAGCCAGTTTGGCATTCTTCCTTATGGCTATAGGGATTTTTGTGACCATCTTTTTGATTGCCTACAGTTCCGTGAAAAATATATGGCGGCTGGGTGAGGAACGGCTCAAAAACCAGCATATTGAAGATGAATTGGCTATTGCAAGAAAGATCCAGATGTCGTTGGTGCCCTCCAAAATCAAAGGGGATGGGCTGATTTCACAACTGGATGTCAGCGGATTCCTGCAACCCGCAAGATTTGTGGGAGGGGACCTTTACGATTATTATGTACGTGACAACAAACTGATTTTCTGTATCGGTGACATTTCTGGCAAAGGGGTACCTGGTGCTATGCTGATGTCCATTACCCATAGCTTGTTTCGTACATTATCAGCCCATAATGACCGTCCTGAACATATTATGCAAGCCTTAAACCACGCTGTCGGCGAAAACAACCCGGATATCATGTTCATCACTATGTTTATCGGGGTGCTGGATATGGAGACAGGAATTGTAAGCTATTGTAATGCAGGACATAATCCACCTATGCTTATTCGTTCGGGGCAGGCACAATATATGGATTTGGCTCTGAATCTTATACTCGGCGTGGAACTCGATGCGAAGTATTCTTCCCAAATGCTGCAATTAAATCCAGGCGATACGCTTTTCTTATATACCGATGGACTGACTGAAGCTGAAAATGCTGAAAAAGAACTCTTTGGTGAGGAAAAGGCTTTGGATATTGCGAATGAATTTGGTGAAATATCAGCGGAAGAGCAAATCGGCATTATGCATCAAGCCGTGCAGCGTTTTGTGGGAGAGGCTGAACAAAGCGATGATCTTACCATGTTGGCCATACGTTTCCAAAGTTGTGGCTACACGTTGAGTTTGAATAATGATATTCAAGAGTTGGAGAAACTGGAACCGTTTCTGAGTGATTTTTTTAAGCGGAAAAATCTAGACTTGTCACATTTGCCGCAATTGGACCTTGCCTTGGAGGAAGCGGTTGCCAATGTCATCATGTATGCCTATCCAGAAGGAAAGAAGGGTACAGTGGAGATTACTATTGAGACGAAAGAGGGTCAGATTCAAACATGCATTAGCGATGCGGGCACTCCATTCAATCCGCTTCAACGGCCGGAAGTCAAACTTTCCAATTCCATAGAAGAACGTCCTATTGGAGGACTGGGCATCCATCTTATTAAGGAAATCATGAATAAAGTGGAGTATCAGTACAAAGACGGAAAAAATATGCTGACCATGACCCTGAATATTTAACCAATGTGGTGTTATTGGATAGGATATTTTTTTATTTTTGCATATTAAAAATAATTGAACTTAAAAGACCTACAATATGGAAATTACAATTACTGAGGAAGGCAACCAGCTTATTGCCACATTTGATGGACGACTGGACACAGTGGCCGCACAACAGATTTCGGAAACCATTGAACCTCTAATGCAAAATGCAGATAAGACACTTATTCTCGACTGCGAGAAAATGCCATTTATCAGCAGTTCTGGATTACGTATTTTTATAAAAATCCGTAAAGAAACAGTGGCAAAAGGCGGCAAAATGTACCTCCGCAAAGTCAATAACGATGTGATGCAGGTCTTCAAGATGACAAAACTGGACGAGATTTTCGAAATTATATAAATAGATTGACCACAAATGAGTATTTATACAAAAAGATTCCTCTTCGGAATCTGTTTGCTTGTTGGCATATTGTCGTCCTTAAACCTGCGAGCGCAGGAGGCAAACGAAGAAAACGAAGAGAACACTGAGACCAAAGGAAATAACGAGTTCTATATTGACACTAAGCTGAACACCCGTTGGGAACTTCGTATGGGCGGATTCGACCCCAAGAAAGAAGAAGAAAAGGCGGGTATGGCTCATTTCATCATGGGTCAATACCGACTCAATTTAGGATATAAACGTGACGACTGGTTAGAAATAAGACTCTCGCCGCAGTTCTCAGGAGTTTGGGGGCAAGCCGGTGGCACTTTAAGTCTGTCTGAAGGCTGGCTGTGCATGAAACACAACAAGACAGGGCTCTTTGGTAAAGTCGGCCGCCAGGTTTTTGAATATGACGATGAACGTATCTTGGGTTATGATGACTGGACAATGACAGCTCCCACCCATGACGCGCTGAAATTCGGTTATGAGGGACACGGTCATAAGGTACATGTTATGCTTGCCTATAACCAGAATTCAGAAAACATAGATGTTGGTACTACATACTATGCCGGAGGAATACAGCCTTACAAGACTATGCAAACACTTTGGTATCACTATGAAACACCGAAATCTTTGTTTGGATTCTCCGTGATTGGCATGAATATCGGGATGCAGAGCCGGAGAGATGATAAGCCCAACAAAACCTTCTATCAGCAGCTTTTCGGAACATACGTGAAGTTAAATCCCAGCATAGTCACTATGGAGGGTTCCTTCTACTACCAGATGGGCGAAGAGGAACACAGCATGAAGTTGAATGCTTTCATGGGAAGTGCGAAAATCAAGGTTACTCCCAACGAAATTTACAATCTTTTTGCTGGTTATGATTACCTGAGTGGTGATAAATTCCCTATCCCCGTTAAGGGCACTTTGGGTCTTATTTACCATCAAGAGGCCAGAGGTTTTGCTCCCTTGTTTGGTTCACACCACGAATTTTATGGTGCCATGGAATTTTTCTACATGAACAGTTATGTGCACAATTTCTCCCCTGGTTTGCAAAACCTCTATGCCGGTGGTAATGTCAGTCCTGTTAAAGGATTGAAAATCAATGCGGCCTATCACTTTTATGCCATTTCAGCCGATCTTAGCTATGGCAGAAATGGAAAATTGAAGAAAGCCTTGGGACATGAAGCTGAACTCAATATAGGCTACACTTTCGCAAAGTTTGTCACTGTAAGTGCCGGTTACACTTTTATGTATGGAACAGAGACAATGGAAATACTCCAGCGTGTCTCCGCAAAACGCCAGATTCACTGGGCTTGGGCGATGCTGACTGTCAACCCAACGATTTTCACCACCACTTGGCTTGATAAGAAAAAACGTGAGAAAAAGAATTAAGTGTAGATAGTTCAAGAAATCATAGTAAATATTTGATGTAAAAAAACAAACGAATACAAAAAACAACTTTATATGAAAAATATCGCTCCATTGTCTCAATCGCAGCTTGGTGTTTATGCCGAGTGCGTACATCACGAAAATGAGGTTTTTTATAACCTTCCTTTTCTCTATGTTTTTGACGGTAGTCTTGATGCCGATCGTTTGTGCCGTGCCATAGAAGCGACTATACAGGCCCATCCCGTTTTTTTCACTCGTATTGAGCTGAATGATGACGGAGAGCCTATGCAGACCATTGACTTGGAAAAAGAGGAATTCAGCCTTTCCGTTGAACAGGTTTTAGATATAGAGGCTGAGAAGCAAAAATTCATAGAGCCTTTCAAACTCCATGGTGGCAGGCTGTTTCATACCAAAGTGATGCGCGATGCAGAGCATGTTTATTGGTTCTTTGACATGCACCATATCATCAGCGACGGCTCCTCGTATCATGTTATCATTTGCGATGTGGAGACGGCTTATAACGGTGGCACGCTGGCTCCCGAGGAGATGTCGATGCAAAAACTGGCCCTTGCCGAAGTGGAGATGCGCAAAACGCCCGCTTTTGAGGAAGGCAAGCAGTGGTATGCCCAAAACTTCGACTGCGGCGACACGTTCACCCAGCTTATGCCAGATCTCGAAATTCCCGAACAAACGGATGCCCACAAAGTCCGTGTCCTCGGTATTGCCATGGAGCGGGTGGATGCTTTCTGCAAGACCAACGGCATCAAAAAAAGCACCTTTTTTACATCGGCATACTCTTTCTTGTTGGCTAAGTACAACAACGAGCAGGAATCATTGTTTACAACGGTTTTTAACGGTCGTACCGAACCAAAGTTCCAACATTCCGTCGGCATGACGGTGAAGACGCTGCCTGTTTACGCCAGGTTCACTGAAGAGACTACTGTGCTCGACTTTTTGAAAGCTGGCGAGGAACAGATGATTGGCTGCCGCAAGCATGATCTCTATGCCTACACCGATATGATGACAGATCTCAACCTGCAAACCAATTCCATATTTGCATGGCATGGACTATTAATGGATTACACTGAGCTGATGGGCAAACCCATGCAGGCCATACAACTCCGCAAACACAACGAGGGGGTGTCTTTTTATCTGATGGCCTTCTATGTTGGCAAACAATACCATATCAGAGCGGAATATAGGTCCAACGAATACTCTGAAACCCTGGTTGACCAATTCATGGAGAGTTACGAGGCTGTCTTGGAGGGCTTTCTGAGCCAAAACCTCCTACGCGACATCGACATCTGTACCGAGAGCCAGCGCGCCTTGCTGGATAGTTTTAACCAGACCGACACGGAACTGGATATGAATGCGACCATCGTCTCCAAGTTCCGTGAGCAGGTGGCGAAAACACCCGATAACATCGCAGTGGTTTATAAAGACAAACGTTTCACATATAGAGAATTGGATGAGATTTCTGACCGCATTGCCGCTTTTATCCATGGAAAAGGCCTACATGAAGAGGATGTTGTCTCCGTGTTGATTCCGCGTTGCGAGTGGATGCCTATCGTCTCTATGGGTGTGTTGAAAGCTGGCTGCGCTTATCAGCCCCTTGATCCTACCTATCCTTCGGAGCGTCTCAATTTCATGATGCAAGATGCTTCCGTGAAATTGCTCATCGCCGAAGAATCGTTACGCGATATCGTGAACGAATATAAAGGCGACGTGCTGCTTACCAAGGATATAAATCAATTGTCAACTGTCAACTATCAACTATCAACTCCTGTAAAGCCCGAGTCGCTGTTCATCATGTTATACACTTCCGGCACTACGGGAACGCCCAAAGGCTGTCAGTTAGTGCATCGCAACCTTGTCGCCTTTTGCGAGTGGTATCATCGCAGGTTTAACCTTACCTCCGGCTGTAAAATTACGGCCTATGCCAGTTTCGGTTTCGATGCCAATATGATGGAAACGTATCCTGCACTCACATGTGGTGCCACGATTTATATTATCCCTGAGGAGTTGCGTCTGGATATGATAGCGTTGAATGAATATTTTGAGCAAGAGCAGATTACCCACGGATTCATGACTACGCAGGTGGCTTATCAGTTTGCTACTTCCATGGAGAACCACTGCCTGCGCTATTTGTTGACAGGAGGTGAGAAGTTGGCGCCGCTGACTCCGCCCACGAATTACACACTGGTGAACGCCTACGGTCCGACCGAAAGCACTGTCTGCATCACCTCCTTCGATGTGACGAAGCCCATGAAGGATATCCCGATTGGCTCAGCATTGGACAACGTCAAGCTTTATATCGTTGACAAGGCGGGTCACCGTTTGCCTGTGGGTGTGGCGGGAGAACTCTGGGTCGCTGGACCGCAGGTGAGTCGCGGCTACCTCAATCGTCCCGAGAAAACCGCTGAGGTTTATATTGATAACCCATTCGATTCCAGTGAGAAATACGCACACATCTATCGCACTGGCGACATTGTGCGCTATCTCCCCGACGGCAATATACAGTTTGTGGGACGCAAAGACGGACAAGTCAAGATCCGCGGCTTCCGTATCGAATTAAAAGAAGTCGAAGGTGTCATTCTTCAGTTCCCTGGCATCAAGGATGCTACGGTGCAAGCCTTCGACGAAGAGGGTGGTGGCAAGTTTATTGCTGCTTATATCGTTGCCGATGAACAAATCGATATTGATGCTTTGAACAACTTTATCATGGAGGAGAAACCTCCTTATATGGTGCCTGCCGTGACGATGCAGATTGAACGCATTCCGCTCAATCAGAACCAGAAGGTGAACAAAAAAGCCCTTCCGAAGCCCGAAAAGAAAGCGGCTGATGCTGTGGTGGAGAGCAATGTGCCAATGAATGTGTTGGAGCAGGAAATCCATGACATCATTGCAAAAATCATCAATACCGAGGACTTTGGCGTTACAACAGTATTGGGCTATGCAGGCCTCACCTCTATTATGGCCATCAAGTTGGCTATTCAGATTAACAAACGTTTCGGTGTCACCCTTGACTCGAAATCATTAGCCAAGACCGGTACTTTGCAAAGCATAGAGAACGAAATTCTCAACTATATGCTCAATGCTCCCACTGCTACTCAAAACACTTCAAGTTCCGACAACAGTCAATTGTCAACTGCCAACTGTCAACTAAAAAATGCCCCGCTGTCATACGCACAGATGGGTGTCTATGTGGATTGCATGAAACAGCCCACATCCACGGTGTACAATATTCCATCGCTCATCCGTTTCCCCCAAGGGATCGATGTGCAGTTGCTTGAAAAGTCCATCGAGACCATCATCAAGGCGCATCCGCAGTTCTTTGTGCATTTTGATAGCGAAGGAGGTGAAA
The DNA here is from genome assembly GCA_016290295.1 of Bacteroidales bacterium. Classification (GTDB taxonomy): domain Bacteria; phylum Bacteroidota; class Bacteroidia; order Bacteroidales; family WCHB1-69; genus RUG11690. Next base: position 71,489 of record JAEETJ010000006.1, on the reverse strand, counting down.
TCGTACAGATTGTTGACAGCAATCTACCTCTTGCCATTACCAAGAGTCAGTTAAGTGAAGCGGAATTGGAGAAATACAAGGTAGAGTTTGTAAAGCCTTTCAACCTGAGACAAGGACCTTTGTACCGCATGGAAATTGTCACCACTGAGCACGATGTCTATCTCCTGACCGATGTGCATCACTTGATCTTCGATGGTGGCTCTTTTGACCTGTTCCTGAATCAGTTGTGTGACCTGATGAATGGCAAAGAAATCGAAGCAGAGGCTATCAGCTATGCCAATTTCGTTGCTGACGAGAAAGCTGCCGAAAATACGCCGAGTTACATGGAGGCCAAAAACTTCTTCAACGAGCGTTTGGGCAAGGTGGAAGGAGTTACCGAGGTGCCTACAGATCTGACCAATCCGCTGGATCAAGGTACCGTCAGCGAAGTCTTCTGCAAGATGGACTTCAACTCGATGGAGGAATTCTGCAAGAAGAACAATCTCTCGTCTTCACATCTTACCTTGGCAGCGGTGTTCTATGCACTCTCTCGTTTCACCAACAACGAGCAAATCTGTATTACCACCATCAGCAATGGTCGCTCCGACTTACGCATAAGCAACACGACGGGTATGTTTGTCAACACCTTGGCCATGAGTGCCCAGATTGGTGAGCAAAATGTGATGGACTTCCTGAGAGAGACCGGCAAGAATTTTGACGAGACTTTGACTCACGAGAAGTATCCTTTTGCACAGATTGCCACAGATTACGACCTGTCGGCCGAAATCATGTTTGCCTATCAGATGGGAGTAATGGACCAATATGTGGTCAATGGTCAAAAACTTGAAATAGAATCTCTTGAACTGAATACGCCGAAGTTCCGTATCGCTTTCTACATCCAAGAGAAAGAGGGTGTGCCGGGTGTGATGGTTGAATATGATAATGGTCGTTACAGTCATAGTTTGATGCAGAGTCTGGCACAATCGGTATGCAATGCGGTCAAAGTATTCATCCACCATCCTGAGATGGCGTTGCAACAGGTCTCTTTGCTGGATGCTGAACAAACCGCAGTGCTCGACAGCTTCAACCAGACGGATGTGCCTTACGACGACACCCAGACTATCGTTTCACTGTTCCGCAAACAAGTGGAGCAAACGCCCGACAATATGGCGGTGGTTTATCATGACCATAAATATACTTATCGTGAGGTGGATGAGATTTCGGAACGCATTGCGGGATATATTGTTGCACAAGGCCTTGTGAGTGAGGATATTGTTTCTGTACTGATTCCACGCTGCGAATGGATGGCCATCGTTTCGTTAGGTGTGTTGAAAGCCGGCTGTGCTTACCAGCCTCTTGACCCGAGCTATCCTGCCGAACGTCTGAACTTTATGATGCAAGACGCAAACGCTAAACTGCTCATTGCCGATGAAGAATTGCGTCCCATCGTAAATGAATATGAAGGCAAGGTGTTGTTGACAAAGGATATTGACACATTGGCCCCTATAGAGACGGTGCATGCACCGTCTCTACCAACGCCGTCAAGCCTCTTCATCATGCTCTACACCTCCGGTTCCACGGGAACACCCAAGGGTTGTCAGCTGGAACACGGCAACCTGGTGGCTTTCTGCCATTGGTATCAGCGACACTATGGCTTGACTGCAGCAGACCGCGTGGCAGCGTATGCCAGCTATGGTTTTGACGCCTGCATGATGGATATGTATCCAGCATTGACCTGTGGTGCTTGTGTTTACATCATTGGCGACGACATTCGACTCAATTTGCCCGACCTCAACGATTACTTCAATACACAAGGCATTACCCACTCGTTCATTACCACACAGGTGGGCTACCAGTTCGCAACCAATGTCGAAAACCATTCATTACGTTGCTTTGCTGTGGGTGGTGAGAAATTGTCTGCCCTTAACCCGCCGACAAACTACAAGATGTACAACGGTTATGGCCCGACAGAGTGTACCATCTTCACCACTAATTATTGGGTGAAGGATTATGAACTGGACATTCCCATCGGTAAGCCGCTTGATAATTTGAGACTATATATTGTTGATAAACAGTTTAATAGATTACCTGTCGGAGCTGCCGGTGAATTGTGGGTCACAGGCCCGCAGGTGAGCCGTGGCTATTTGAATCGTCCCGAAAAAACTGCTGAAACCTACCTGAAGAACCCCTTTAGCGACGACCCGAAACATGCTCGTGTTTATCGTACAGGCGACATCGTGCGTTACCTCCCGGATGGCAACATCCAGTTTGTGGGACGTAAAGATGGTCAGGTGAAAATCCGTGGCTTCCGTATCGAACTCAAGGAAGTGGAGGCCGTGATTCGCCAATTCCCGGGCATCAAGGATGCTACTGTGCAGGCCTTTGATTACGAGAATGGTGGAAAATTCATCGCCGCTTACATTGTCAGTGACCAGCAGGTGGACATCAAGGCTCTCAACGCCTTCATCGGCGAGCAGAAACCTCCGTATATGATTCCAGCCTCCACGATGCAGATTGACAGTATTCCGTTGAACCAGAACCAGAAAGTGAACCGTAAGGCATTGCCTACACCCGTTATGCAGGTTTCAGACCGCGAATACGTAGCACCAGCCAACGACACGGAAGCATTGTTCTGCCGCATTTTCAGAGAGGTTCTCTCCATGGACAAGATTGGGGCCAACGACAGCTTCTTCGATTTGGGCGGCACCTCGCTCATGGTGACCCGTGTTATCATCGAAGCCGACAAGGCAGGAATGCATGTGGCCTATGGCGACGTCTTTGCCAACCCCACCCCGAGAAAGCTTGCCGCACTCGTCACAGGTAGTACGATTGTCAATACCGATGATGAGGATGTGACCAAATTTGACTATTCTGCTATTAACAATTTGCTGAACAACAATACATTGGAGAACTTCCGCAACGGTGAACGCCAATCCTTGGGCCATGTGCTGCTTACTGGTGCCACAGGTTACCTTGGCATTCACGTTTTGCAAGAACTGATCCAATCGGATGCACAGAACATCTACTGTCTGGTACGCGACAAGAACATGGATGGTGCTGAACACCGACTGAAAACCCTCCTGTTTTACTATTTCGAATCCACATACGATGAATTGTTCGGCAAGCGTCTCCACATCATCCTCGGTGATGTCACCAACGACTTGACCACTCTTGTGCAGGCAAAGATTGACACGGTGTTCAACTGTGCCGCTGTGGTGAAACACTTCAGCGAAGGCACTGAAATCGAAGACGTCAATATTGGTGGTGCACAACGCTGTGTTGACCTTTGTTTGAAGACTGGTGCACGTTTGGTACACATCTCCACGTATAGCACCAGCGGTCTCAATGTCAACGATACCATGGCTCCCGACCATGTTTTCACCGAGCAGAGACTTTACGACGGACAATATCTAGGAAACCAATATGTTCATTCCAAGTTCATGGCAGAACGCATTGTGTTGCAATCGATGGCAGAGGATGGATTGTCGGCCAAGGTGATCCGTGTCGGTAACTTGGCGGCGCGTACCAGCGACGGTGAGTTCCAGATCAACTTTACTACGAACTCCTTCATGGGGCGCATCAAAGTCTATAACATGTTAGGCTGCTTCCCCTATTCCCTGTACGAAAGCAAAGTGGAATTCTCGCCCATTGATGAAACAGCGCACGCTATCATCCTGCTCAGTTCCACACCCAAGGAGTGCTGCGTATTCCATGCCTATAACAGCCATACGCAGTTCCTCGGTGACGTTCTCAGCGGATTCAACAATTTGGGTACAGACATCCGACTTGTGGAGGACGAGGAGTACAATGCCACCATGGAGAGTGCGGGCAACGACCCACAGAAGGCCAAAACGCTTTCCAGTATGCTTGCTTACCAAGATATGGCCCATGGCATGAGAGTCAAACAGGTGGTCGTCAGTAACCCGTACACCACGCAAGTGCTCTATCGTCTGGGCTTCAAATGGTCACCCACTACCTGGGACTATGTGGACCGCATGTTGAACGCTATCAGTGGACTGGGATTCTTTGATTAAAGCTTTTTTGAACCATCTCGAGGAAAAGAGAGTATCTATTAGCAATAAAAAGAAAAAGTTATGTCAAATCTTAGAAATTTATTTTCATCTCAGGGATACAAGAGCTTTATGTTCAAGTTGCTCATTATGGCCCTGATTGTCTTTGTAGTTGGTATTATTTTTATCTTGTGTCATTTGAAAGGAGGAGAAACGATGGCCCAGGTGGGTGGAAGCACCTTGCTGGTATGGTTGGTTTTCTTCATTCTTGAAAAAATAATGATGCGTTAAAGAATCAACAGGTAAGAAATTTTATAAACTTATGCAGTATGCAAAACTTTGATTATCAAACCCCAACACGCCTTATCTTTGGCAAAGGCGTGATAGAGAAACTTCCTGGTGTGATGTCACAGTTTGGGAAGAAAATATTATTGACTTACGGTGGCGGCAGTATTAAGAAAATCGGCTTGTACCAAAAAGTACATGAATTGCTGAAAGGCTATGATATTGTGGAACTTTCAGATATCCAGCCTAATCCAAAATACGACCCCAGCGTGCTTGATGGTGTTCGTCTGTGCAAGGAACACAAAGTGGATGTGATTCTGGCAGTAGGTGGCGGCAGCGTTCTGGACTGCTCGAAAGCCATAGCGGCAGGTGCCTACTACGACGGCGACCCGTGGGATCTTATCTCCTATAAGGTGAAAGCACAAGCCGCGCTTCCGATTGTGGACATCATTACTTTGGCGGCTACGGGTAGCGAATACGACACTTTCGGCGTCATTTCACGCACCGAAACCAATGACAAAATCGGTTACGGAGACAGACTGCTTTATCCCGTCTGTTCTTTCCTTGACCCCACTTACACTTTCACCGTCAATAAAAAACAGACTGCCGCGGGTATCGCCGATGCGATGAACCATGTGATGGAGCAGTATTTTACCGAGGACACCACCTTGCTGAACGATGGTTTCTGCGAATCAATGCTGCGTAGCTTGATGGTGAACGGCCGCAAATGCCTTGAGAACCCAGAGGATTACACCGCCCGTGCTGAGATGATGCTGGCTTGCACGTATGGCTGCAACGGCATTTTGGCCCTTGGCAACAGCCCTTCAGGCTGGCCTTGCCATGGTATTGAGCATGCTTTGAGCGCCTATTACGACATCACCCACGGTTGGGGCTTGGCTATTATTACGCCTCGCTGGATGAAGCATATTCTGAATGAACACACGTTGCCGCGCTTTGTGAAATATGGCATCAACGTGTTCGGTATTGACGCTTCTTTGGACCAGTGGGAGATTGCCAACAAGGCTATTGAAGAGACATACAAGTTCTTCGAGAGTATCGGCATCCCAATGCATTTGCGCGAGGTGGGCATTGACGAAAGCCGTATCGGCGAGATGGCGCATCATATTGCCGTAAACGAAGGACTCGATCAAGCATACGCACCACTCACAGAGCAGGATATCGCCGAGATAATCACTGCAAGCTTATGAAGCTAAAAAAAATATCTTTAACCGCTCAGATTGGCATCGCTTTGGTGTTAGCGGTGATTGTCGGTGTGCTGCTGGGCAATCACGCCGACTTTGTTAACACTTACATCAAGCCTTTCGGTATCATCTTCCTGAACTTGTTGAAGTTCATTGTGGTGCCGCTGGTGCTCTTTTCCATCATGGCAGGCATTCTGTCGATGAACGACATCTCGAAGGTGGGCAAATTGGGACTTCGTGCCTTGCTGTATTTTATGACGACAACCCTTTTCGCAGTGGCATTGGGTCTTTTCGTACCCAGCTTGTTAAAAGGCGTACTGCCGCTCATTCACATCAGCACGGAAGCGGTGGCAGAGACTGTTGAGACGCCGCATCTGTCGGTGATGGACCAGCTGGTGAACATGTTCCCGAACAACATCCTTGAACCCGTAAGTTCCATGGCGATGATGCAAATCATCGTGATTGCCTTGTTTTTCGGCATTGCCATGGTGCATGTGGGTGAGAAAGGAGAGATGGCCCGAAAGGTGACGCTCAGCTTTAACGATGTGGTGGGCAAAATCTTAGAGTACATCATGGCATTGGCTCCTATTGGGGTGTTCTGTATGCTAACCCCAGTAGTGGTTGAAAATGGCCCGTCGGTATTGGGTTCCTACGCAGCCCTGTTGGTTTTAGCCTATTTCTGTTTCGCCGTACACGCAGGTGTCGTCTATGCCTCGGCGGTGGGACTCTTGGGCAGAATCTCCCCGTTGAGATTTTTCAAGGAGATGCAGCCGGCTATGCTCTTCGCTTTCTCCAGCGATTCGTCTGTGGCAACGCTGCCTTATACGATGCAATGTACCGAGAAGATGGGCGTTAATAAGGACATCGGCCGTTTTGTGCTGTCGTTGGGTGCGACCATCAACATGGACGGGGTTGCCATCTATCTGGGTGTGGCCTCGGTGTTTATGGCGGCTTGTTGTGGCATCGACCTCACCATGAGCCAGTATATGGCCATTGCTTTCGCTTCTACCGTTGCCTCTATCGGCACGCCAGGTATCCCTGGTGGCAGCTTGGCCTTGATGGCGATGGTATTCGCTTCGGCAGGTATTCCCGTCGAATGCGTGGCTGTAGCTGCTGGCATCGACCGTATTATCGACATGGGACGTACTGTCATGTCAGTTACCGGTGATGCTTCCTGTGCAGTTGTGATGCAGCGGATTGTGGGCAATAAATTGTAAAGTGTGGATTTAATCGGAAATATATTTGAATGAAGACTATTCGTCAAGATATACAAGCCTATATTGAACGTGAGATTCTGCCGCGATATGATAACTTTGACGCAGCGCATCGGCGCGATCATGCGGAAATGGTCATCCGTCAGAGTTTGGAACTGGCAGAACAGACAGGCGCAGATGCAGAGATGGCGTATGTCATTGCCGCCTACCACGACACAGGCTTGTGTGAAGGGCGTGAGCAGCATCATCTGGTCTCCGGAAGGATTATCCGTGCCGACCAGAATTTGTTGCAGTGGTTTTCGCCCGAGCAGATAGAGACGATGGCTTGTGCGGCGGAAGACCACCGTGCCTCGGCGGACCATGCTCCGCGCACGTTGTATGGGCGCATTGTGGCCGAAGCCGACCGTTTTATCGACCCCGAGACGATTGTCCGCCGTACCGTGCAATTTGGGCTGGAACACTATCCCGAACTGGACAAGGCGGGGCACTATGAGCGGACGGTGCAGCACCTACACGAAAAATACGGCCGCAACGGTTATCTCAAACTATGGTTCACTGATTCGCCCAATGCCAAACGCCTGGAGCTTCTGCGTCAAATTATCGACGATAAGCCCCAACTCCGCCAATTATTCAACGACTATTGGGAAAAACTGATAAACGGTTAAAAATCTTGCTTCCTTAACCACAGATAGTCTGCTACCTGCAAGAGGAAACGTGCGTTATCGAAGCATTCTTTGCCGTAAAATTTCTTCGGGAGGCAGTCAGACACCCAGTGTGACAACGCTATATTGTAACAACGGAATGGCATCCCGTTGTATTCCACCATCCAAGGAAGGTACCATGCATATTCATTGTCGATATTGTAATGACTGAATCGGAGTGTGTCGCTGTTGCTGTTAACGACCTGAATATAAAACCAGTTGGCACCTCCGGTACTACGTATGTGTTCATTTTTGTATAGAATCTGTCGTAGCGTGTTGGCACTCAAAGTGTCCATTCGATCGGGTACTTTTCGGTAGAAGTCCTCTATAATGTCATCATCAAAACTGGGAATTCTTGCTTTTGGATTCATGAATTTTCTTTCGTACAGGAAATCAAAATTCCCCACTAACTCGTAGTATTTTTGTCGGTCCTGTTCGGTGATTTGCAGTTCATCTGATGTGGGTATTCTGGAATAATCCCGGTTGATGTCACGGAGAACGCTATCCAATTCATTCCGACTGGCCTCATGTTGGAATTTCTGTTTCTTTTGATTGAATTTAATAGGACAAGTCTGGCAATGATGTTTTCTGTGAATTTTTGATGAAAAGGTATGTGTAGTCTGCAATTGTCCGTTAGAATTGACCCAATAATGGACAGTGGTTGCGTGGGAATTTGTGTATCCTCCACAAAGCTGGACTTCTGTAATCGGTGCAGCCAAAAATTCTTCTAATGGTGCTGGAAGCACATAGTCGCGCAGTTGTCCATCGGTGAGAGAGTAAGTATAATGCTGTTGTCCGTCCCAAATCAAGGCTACGCTGTCGCTTAAAAGCCAGAAATCCTTTACTTTCATTGGGAAACGCTGTTGGCGATACCACTTGCCGTCTGATTTGTCAGCGAGGTAAAGGACATTACGGAAGTCAATACCCCATAGATGCAGGTTCCCTTCCCTCACCAAGTCCGGCGTCCTGATAGGTATTTCAGTGGTGTAAAAATTTGAAACAGAGATTATTCTGTGTTCATCCGCTTTGCAGAGAATTCGTCCTACCGACCACACATACAGTGTCCCATGGTGCATGGCGGCCATTACTGGTTTTGCAGGCAGAGGTTCGGGAGTGAATAAACGATAATTCGTCGGAGATGTGAAAACCATCACTTCGTTGTTGTTGGTGAAAGCTATAAGATTGTTTGTCTCCTGATCGAGATAAAAATCCGTTACTTTTATCGGAAAATGTTGCCACTGAATGTTTTGTGAGGAGGTAAAAAAGACCTCTTTCCCTTGTCGGATTATCCATAAATCATTCCATAACAGCACTTTGTCGATTTTCTTACCGTTTCCCATTGGTGTGGGAATCTGCATGGTAGTGCGCCAGTTGTCCTCAGTCAAAAGAAGTGGGAAAGTGTCGTGCTTTATGTTCAGTCCCGCCAAACCATACTGTCCGTCACGCATGTCCAGTGCGGTGACAAGTGCCCAATCAGTAGTGGCAACAGGCAATTGCAGCGGCATAAAAGTTTTGCATTTGTCGTCGGAATAAAAGAGAATATGGTCATATCCTGCCCCCGCCAACCATAGATGCCCTTGCTCATCCATGCAAATTTGACTTAATGCAAGGTTTTTGTCCATTGGAAGTTGAGACCAACTTTTGCCCTGGTCTTCGGTGAGGTAGCAATGGTTCTGTTGACCCCAATTGTCGTATGTAATCGCAATGGCGGTGGTAGAGTCAAAAAAGGAAAAATCGTTAATTTCTGTCCATGTTCGATTATCGGCAGGGTAGAGTGGTGTGGCGTAGTGCCAGTCCGACTGGATGTCCTCAGTGTAATAGGCATGACCATTATTTCCGGACAACAGCCAGCAATTCCCGTCCGGAGCCAATGCGAAAGCGGGAAAAGTTCCCAAGAGGTCCAGTTCGCTACGAAAGTCCATACCGCCCTGCTGTTGTCCCATACCCGTTAGGGTGCAAGTGAGAAAGAGTAGCACCAGCATCAGGCGAAAAGAGGATGTTTGTTTGTATAAATATTCGGACATGACGTTTTGATTATGACCTCGATGAATTATTATTCTTGACGTTGCGTTACGATATACAATAATCTGTCAATAAGCTTTGTATATGCAGGAGAGAAACGATAATCTATTTCGTGGCAGATCCTATTACTATAGATCTTCTTTCCTTTTGCATAACAAGTAATCCCGACTACAGGCATACTTGTATTAATCTCATCACTATTTTTCCCTTGTGTCGGACTGTCTTCGAAAAAAGCGGCTTTTACTAATTGTAGCAAATCGACAGTAATAGAATCTGGTAATGTGCATGAGTATTTCTTATAGGAAGGATATTCAATCTCTGCGTTTATTTTTGTTGTATTATTCAGATATTCCACATCAAAATAAGCCTCTTCGGTCAAGTAATACATTTCTATCCTATCAATAGAATTGAAATCAATTTTTTTCTGTGCGAATATTTGAAAAAATAGTCCGCAGCATGTCAATATCAAAAATACTTTTTTCATTTCATTACACTATTGAAAGACAATTGTTTTCAGTTTCCTCGGCAAAAATAATAAAAAAGCAATAACAAAGACTTCAATGTGTTACAAACTTTTTTTTTGCATAATAACTACTGATGCGATAATTTCTTATTTAGGTTGGTGATACAAGTGTGTTATAAATAATGTAAGCGATTAGTCGTGCTGAAAGCACGCAATCCTATTAACCCCTAACAAGGCCGTAGGCCGCAGTTTGGGGTGGCGGTACTCATGGTAAAATACAGCGTGCCGAAGGTACGCTACTATGGGAATCTTTGTAGCGTGCCTTCCGCACGCCGTGATACATTATTTCCCGTTCATCATCCTATGCGGGGGGTGGCGGTTCCACCGCAATTTCGGCCGCAAAGCGGCCACCCCCGCATAGGATAGAAGTATAAGTTGTGTATTCGGTCGCGGCGCATGGGACATTTGCGCCGAAGCATTATATTGGCCAGCCGCGAAATGGAGTAACAAAAGCTGATGATGTTATTTAATCTGTATTTTAATAAGACTAAAAGGGATAATTCCGAAAATATTTGGATCAATATGTTAACTGTTTATTCTGAAAAATTATCGCATTAATAGTATTGCATCATTAATAATTTCAAACAATATGGTAACGGAACAGCTTACGAGCAGGCAATAAAAATCCTGGAATTACGTTTGATCACCAGAAAAATACAATCCTTATGACAGAAAAAGCCCGCACAATATTTTTAGGAATCCTAAAGCTGATTCCTTTCGCCGTTGTCACAGCGATGATTGTTTTATTCTGGGTTGACGATTTTCTCGGTTTCATGTTGGCAATTTTCTGCTTTTGGATTATTCTGCCGGCCATTGTGCTTTCGATAGTGTTTTTTGTTATGGGCTTGCGTTGGCGGGACATCTGGCAGCGGATAGCTGTTGTTTGGGGCGGAGTCAATTTGCTGATGCTCATCCTCTACTTTCTTGTGCAAGCCCCCAGCCAACGATGTAATCCGGACATTATGGCCAAACATTATGAGGAACATCACACCGAAATGGAAGAGTTGCACCGATACCTGCATTCAGTGCTTAAAGACAGTTGTGAGGTTACATTGGAATTCAAGAGAAATAGACTTGAGATGTTTCACGTGAGAGGTAGTGACTGCATTTATTCAGCCCATTGGGACAAAGAAGCACGTCAGCATAAAGACTCGCTCATGGCCATTGCGGGACTATCTCAAGAGGAATACGACAACATTCGTAAGCAGTTGAAAGAGATGGGGTGCATAGGCATTGAATATTCACAGTCCTCTCCCGAACGGTTGACGATATGGTTCCGACGTGTAGGTATGGGACTCTATAGTTACATGATCCTCAACCGCCCAGCAACCAATGAAGAGAAATCCTTAGCAATAGAAGACTGGTTGCTCATCCCATATAATGATCACTGTTTTTTCAGATATGACGGAGGTGCCATCGGGCCGATTTCATTCAGCAAAGAAGAGAGAGAAGATTTCCTGAAAAAGCACAAACCGTGGTAATTTCTTATTTTTGCATCAACATATTTTAACAAAATGACAACGACTCATATTCGCAGAATTATTGGTATTACCGCCTTGGTGCTATGGGTGATTGCCATAGTGCCGAGATTTATACTTGGGAAAGGAGAAAGATTGGTTTTTCAGCTGGAGAATTGGGCTCTGCTTTTCGCATTTGTTTTGTCTATCCTGTATATGATCATGCGGACTATTTATGTTGTTAAAAAAGATAATAAGCACAAACTATACTATTGGTTGAGGTGCGTGGGTGTAGGAATAATTTTACTGACAATGTCTTTTTGCACAGGGTGTTTTTTTCTTGACCACAAATTGTGGAATAATAATGATTATATAGTGTATGATGAATTTGGTGGTGTTTTTGCCTCCGACTATGTCCTGTATAAACGGAACGGACTTGTTGAGAACAGACTGTATGTTGTTGGAAATAATTTTTTGAATCTAAAGCCCAATCATGTGGATTATACGATATATGAGCCGTTGGATTTGATAAAAATGGAAAACGAAGGCATGGATGTGGAATATAACACTAAATATCACGAAACCACATTTTACCGCTTAAGTGACGGTCATCGATATAATCAAAATCTGAACGATTCGCTACTGACATTGGTAGGACAGAAATAACGAATCCCAGCCCCGCAGGGGCATGCAGAACATAGGCAGGCGGTGGAGCGTAGCGGAACCCCTGCGAACGGACGGGCATTGCAGCCCCTGCGAATTGGCAGGTGGTGAAAAGCTGCGAACAAAACACCCGCACCAATCCCCAGCCCCGCAGGGGCGTAAAGATTACAGGCAGGCGGTGAAGCGAAGCGGAACCCCTGTGAATAGGTGGCAATAATTAACCCATAGCCCCGCAGGGGAATATATTTGTGAATTTTTTTCTATTTTTGCGCCAACAAAACTCCATCAATATGAAGAAACTGACTTACGATGAAGCCATAGAAATCCTGCAGAAAGCCAAACGGCTGACAGGCGAACAATCTGAACAGATTAATAGTCTGGCGAACGCATTATTAGACGGACGATGGAATCTGGGGCGTGACAGGCAGAAAGCCATAACCCTTTATCGTATGGCGGCAGAGAAAGGCAGCCGTACCGCAGAATTCAACTTGGGGGTATGCTATGGTGAAGGCAAAGGGGTTGAACAGAACTATGAACTTGCAGTGGAATGGTATAAAAAATCGGCCGCGCATGGTTATGATTTTGCTATGACGAACCTTGCTTATTGTTATAAATATGGGAATGGCGTGGAAGAGGATATGGAAAAAGCTGTCTATTGGTTAAAGCAAGCGGTGAAGAGAGGCGACTCTCTTGCAAAACGACTCCTCGCATACTGTTATCGATATGGTGAGGGAGTGAGAAAAAATGCTCCCTTATCATTCAGGTTATTTGCTGAAGCCGCGGAAGAAGGTGACGCCAAAGCTCCAGGAGAACTGTCCTACTGCTATTACAAAGGCATAGGAGTAGAAAAAGATTTGGAAAAGGAGATTTTCTGGGCGGAAAAGGGTGCGAAAAAGGGGGATGACTATGCCCAAAATGTGATGGGATATCACTATATGGAGGGTGTTGGGGTGGAAAAGGATGAAAAAAAGGCGATTTTGTTATGGTTGAAGGCTGCCCGTAAGCAAAATGAAAGTGCAGCCCTCAATTTAGGGGAAAGCTACAAAAAAGGCATCGGTGTTGAAAGGGATTTAAAAGAAAGTCTTCGCTGGTACCGTCTCGCCAAACGTTGGTGCATCGATTTGGATTATGACAATTTGGAAAAGGAAATCAAAGAGGTGAAGGAGATGATAAAAAGCGAAGGACAAGAATCATCAAGATTAAAGTAACATGTTACGTGACAGGGTTTTCAAACGGATATGCAAATCACTAACTTGTTAGAATATAATACACGTGTACAATTTCGGCAATGGCTTGCGGAAAACCATCTGACCGCCAAGGAGTGTTGGGTGACGGTCAACCGTGGCAAGCAGGAACGTGACGACTGCATCCCTTATGTGGATGTGGTGGAAGAGGCCTTGTGTTTCGGATGGATCGACAGTACGGTCAAATGCCTGCCGGACGGTCGCTGCGCCCAACGCCTGTCGCCCCGCCGCAAAAACAGCCATTGGACAGAGCTCAACCTGCAACGCTGCCGTAGCCTGAAAGAACGTGGCTTGATGACTCAGGCTGGTATGCAGGCAATGCCAGAGGCATGCAATTAAATTGTATCTTTGCATCATTAAAAAAAGCATCATGACTATACAAGAAGCCATAAAAGCCCGCCACAGTGTGCGGCAATATACCGAGCAGCCCATCGAGGCAGAGAAAATCCAGCAGTTGCAGGGGCTCATTGACCAATGCAACCGCGAAGGAAACCTGCACATCCAGCTGGTGACCGACGAACCGAATGCCTTTTCCAGCATCATCGCCCATTACAGCAAATTTCGTGGCGTGCGCAACTACATCGCCATGGTCTGCAAGAAGGGTGACGATGTGAACCTCGGCTATTACGGCGAGAAGCTGGTGCTGCTGGCGCAGATGCTCGGATTGAACACCTGCTGGGTAGGTGCCTCTTATCGTAAGCAGCCCGACCGTTACAAGTTGGAGAGCGATGAGACGTTGGTATGTGTGGTGTCGCTCGGCTACGGTGCCACACAAGGAGTACAGCATCCGCAGAAACGGACCATTGCCGATGTGTCGGAAGACCGCCGTACGACCGACCACGGCAAGCCCTTCCCTGAATGGTTTGTGCGTGGCGTGGAAGCCGCCCTGATGGCCCCCACCGCTGTCAACCAGCAGAAGTTTACCTTCATCCTCCACGACGGCAACAAGGTGGAGGCGCAAAAACGCTTCGCCATCTTTGCCAGCTATGCCCCCATCGACCTCGGCATCGCCAAATGCCACTTCGAAATCGGCGCAGGAGAAGGGTGTTTTGAGTGGGCGTAGGGTAATGCCCTGTTTTTTTATTATCTTTGCATCAGCAAAAATATCATTATGCCCACCCTCACCATCCGACACAAGCGCCACTGGTTCGAGCCGAAGCTGCCACATGCGGTCTTCCTGAACGGCTATTTCGCCGGCATGATGAAAGATGACCAACTGCAAGGTGAGGTGCCACCAGGCAGTTACTCGCTGAGGGTGCAGTTTGGCGGGCGTATTCCGATTGGCAAAAAAGGCAAGAGTATCGATATGTCGCTGTCATCAACAGAGCAGGTGGAGGTGCCCCCGACTGGCGAGGTAGTGTGCGAGTTCCATGACCGCGAACGGCTGTGGAATATTCTCTTTGATATTGACCTTATACTCTGGGTGGTGTCGTGGTTTGTGCAGATGCCCCCACTTTACAAAATCCTCTCCGACGCGTTTTTTGTCATCTGGATTGCGCGACTGATTCTGATACGAAAGAGATACTACAAAATAAAGATTTGTTGAGGAAGGTTATATGTTTTTGCAACACCAATACTTCTTTGACAGCCTTGGACTATTATGCCATTGCGTAAGTATCTCAAAGAATAAAAAAATCAGCGGTAACTTTCCATCATCCGCTGATTTTTATTGCTTTGTAAAATTTTGGGCGACAGGTCGGATTCGAACCGACGACCCACGGAACCACAATCCGGTACTCTAACCAACTGAGCTACAATCGCCATGTTTGAGACTGCAAAAATACAAAAATTTTCACTATCAGTCCCTGGTTTTTGATATTTTTCTTTGAGTTATTTGTAAAATATTGATTTTTAGTTATTTGTAAGAATATTTTGACATTCGTCATAGCTCAATGCACCCATCAATCGTATCTTTTTCTCCTTGAAATGAGGGATACCTTTGAAATAATTGGCATAATGTTTGCGCATTTCCAAGATGCCGCTGCGCTCGCCTTTCCACTCCATCTCTAACTTCAGATGCCGCAAACAAACCTGTACGCGCTCGTCATAATCGGGTAGGGCAGACTCCTTGCCTTGCAGATAATCTTTGATTTGCTTGAAAATCCATGGATTCCCAATGGCTGCACGGCCTACCATGATGGCATCTACTCCGTAGCGTTGTCGGAATTCCACTGCTTTTTCCACACTGTTGATGTCTCCGTTGCCAATCACCGGGATAGTCATGCGAGGGTTGTTTTTTACCTGTCCAATTAGTGTCCAGTCGGCGTTTCCTCCGTACATTTGCGCCCGGGTGCGGCCATGGATAGTGATAGCGCTGATGCCTACGTCCTGTAGCATTTCAGCGGCCTCCACAATGGGTTTGTTGCTGTCCTCCCAACCCAAGCGTGTCTTGACCGTCACGGGCAGCTTCACCGCGTCCACCACCGCCTTGGTCAGGCGCACCATTTTGGGAATGTCCTTGAGGATAGCTGAGCCGGCACCTTTGGTGACGACCTTGCGTACGGGACAACCCCAGTTGATATCGATGAAATTCGGAGAGGCACTTTCAGCAATTTTGGCCGCCGCTATCAGCGAGTCCTCGTCATGGCCGAAAATCTGAATACCAAAAGGTCTTTCGCCCTCCTCAAAGTGCATTTTTTTGATGCTTTTCTCCACTTCTCTCGAAAGTGCGTCCGACGAGATGAACTCCGAAATCAGGATGTCTGCGCCAAACTCTTTGCAGAGATGACGAAAGGGAGGGTCTGTAACCTCCTCCATCGGTGCCAGATACACCGGAAAATCGTATTTCGCAAGTATTTCTTGTATAGGATTCATCTTTTCAAAACGGCTTCAATCATGCAAATGTACATAAAAATCTCGAATTACACAAATTTCTATTTGTATTTTTCGTAAGTTTGCTGTATGAACTTCTAACATAATCAAACTCATTAATAAAATGGAAGATATTCTGACAGATGAAGTTCTTCTTCGTTATGTTGTGGTGGATGATAATGAGTCGGTTTATAAGTTTATTAATTGTACCTTGCAAGATTATGGCTGGATTCATTTTGAGCAGAACTTCTCGTATCTCTCAGATGCGATATGTTACCTGAAGGAGAATAAGGTGGATGTGGTGTTCCTTGAGTTTGTTTTACCCGATTTAATTGGGCTGGAAATCTTTGAACAACTGAAGGAATTGCCGCATGTTGTTATGATAACGGAAAATATGAAGAAGTATGCTGAAAGTATCTGCCATCATATAGACAAGGGCATCTCGGCATTTTTAGACAAACCGATAGATTCGGAATTGCTCATTAAACTGATGGAGAATTTCAGGAATAAGAAACTAAAATCAGTCTAAGAATGAAAAAATGGAACTCTCAAACTGCTGCTTGGCATAGTCGGCAGTGATACTGATTTTCTTCTTGGTGGAAGAAGGGAATTCGTACATGGCATTGGTCATGATTTTCTCAATGATGGAACGGAGTCCACGGGCTCCCAGTTTCAGTTCTACCGCTTTGCTGACGATATAGTCTAAACTTTCATCGTCGAAAGTGAGCGTGATGCCGTCCAATTGGAACAATCGTTCGTATTGTTTGACTAATGCGTTTTTCGGTTCCACCAGGATGCGTCGCAAAGCATCGGCATCCAGAGCGTTCATATAGGTGATGACAGGGAATCTGCCGCATAATTCCGGTATCAGACCGAAAGATTTGAGGTCGTGGGCGGAGATGTACTGCATCATGTTTTTCTTGTCGATATCGTGCTTTTTCTTGTTATAGCCGATGACATTGGTATTCATGCGCTCGGCGATAATCTTGTCGATGCTGTTGAAAGCACCACTGCCGATAAACAGGATGTTTTTGGTGTTTACCACCGTGAATTTTTGTTCCGGGTGTTTCCGGCCACCCTGCGGGGGCACATTCACTTGTGCGCCTTCCAAGAGTTTGAGCAGGGATTGTTGCACGCCCTCGCCCGATACGTCGCGGGTGATGGAGGGGTTGTCGGCGCCCTTGCGGGCAATTTTGTCAATTTCGTCAATGAAGACGATGCCGCGCTCGGCGCGTTCCACATTGTAGTCAGCGGCTTGCAGCAGGCGAGTCAGGATGCTCTCCACATCTTCGCCCACATAACCAGCCTCTGTGAAAACGGTGGCGTCGGCGATGCAGAAGGGCACATCCAATAACTTGGCTATGGTTCTAGCAATCAGAGTTTTGCCTGTGCCCGTCTCACCGACCAGAATGATGTTGGATTTTTCAATATCCACATCATCCTGTTGGTCGTATAAGATTCGTTTGTAATGGTTGTAAACGGCTACGGAGATTACCTTCTTGGCCTCATCTTGCCCAATGACGTACTCGTCAAGTTTTTCCTTTATCTGCTTGGGCTTGAGGAGTTTTATTTTGATATTCTCCTGACGTTTCTGACCCTCTTCTTCCTTGATGTCCTGCATGACTTCATTCACGGCCTGGATACAATTCTCGCAGATAGCGCCATTCACGCCATGAATCAGCACTTTGTCGTAGGGAATATGCTGACCGCAGAAGCTACAGTATTCTTCAGGGGTTTTATTTTTTGCCATTGGCCATTTTGTCGTTTTTCAGCACTTCGTCAATCATACCATAATCTTTGGCCTCAGCTGCTGTCATCCAGTAGTCGCGGTCACTGTCTTTCCATACCTGCTCATAGTCTTTGCCGGAATGGTAGGCGATGATTTCGTACAGTTCTTTCTTCAGTTTCTGAATTTCACGGGCTTCGATTTCGATGTCAGAGGCCTGACCTTGTGTTCCACCCATGGGCTGGTGAATCATGATGCGGGAGTGGGGCAGGGCGTAGCGTTTGCCCTTGGCACCGGCACACATCAGCACAGCGGCCATTGAAGCTGCCATACCCGTACAGATGGTTGAAATTTCGGGTTTCAGGTATTGCATGGTGTCATAAATGCCCAAACCGGCATATACGCTGCCGCCAGGACTGTTCAGATAAATCTGGATGTCGCGCTCGGAATCCTGTGATTCCAAAAACAACAGCTGTGCCTGGATAATATTGGCCACATCATCATAAATGGGCACTCCCAAGAAGATGATTCTGTCTTTCATCAAGCGGGAAAACACGTCTAGCTGGGTAATGTTCATCGGACGTTCCTCGATGATGTAAGGGGTGATGTAATCATTCAGGACAGAGGAGTATTGTTCTAAGCGCAAACTGCTGATACCTCTGTGCTTGACGGCATATTTCTGAAATTCGTTCATGCTTTATTCTTCTTTTTTGGTGGATTTTCTAGTGGTCTTGGCTTTGGGTTTTTCTTCGCCTTCAGCTGTGGTTTCCGCTTTCTTGGCTCTGGTGGTTTTTGCTTTGGGTTTGGCTTCGCTTTCTTCACCTTCGGCCTTTTCAGCGGCTTTCTTCTTGGCGGGAGCTTTCTTCTTGGCAACGGGCTTGTCTTCTACTTCTTTACCACTGGCGAAAGCTACAAAGTCATCATAGCTGCCACTCTTTTCAACAATGATGAAGTTCTGACGGAGCACATCCATGATCTTGGCATCGTACAATTGGTCATAAATGTTCTTCACGTCCTCTTTTTTCTTCAAGGCGTCATTTACCAGGCTGTCCAGTCTGTCTTTGATGTCTTCTTCTTTGAAATTGCTGAAATAATTGGTCATGAAGAAGTTGCGTACGTATGCCTTCACATCGTCCTGGGTGACGTTGAGGTTGTTGTCCTTCACGATTTTGTTTTCAATCAGCTGCCATTTGAAAGATTTCTGATAGTCAGCATATTTTTCTTCCAACTTCTCAGCAGTCATATCTTTCTGGGTCAAAAGGATATAACGTTTGATGAATTCGTCGGGGAATTCGATGTTTACGCTATCCAGCAGCACACCGATGGCGTCGTTCATAAACTGACGGTCGGTGTAGTCTTTCCACTGTCTTTCAATCTGCTCGGCACAGTTCTTTTCCATCTGCTCTTTGGTAGTCACGCTGCCGTCGGGATAAGCTTTCTTGAAGAAATCCTCGTTGATTTCGGCAGGAGTGATACGGCCGATGCTGGTGATGGTCACATCATATTCGTATTGGTTGCCTTCTTCCAAGGGTTGGTCAACAATCTTCAGCACTTTCAGCACATTTTTCTCATCTTCGAAGATTTTTCTCAGAGCGACATGTACGGTGTCGTTAACTTTCTTGCCCATGAAAGCCTTACGGCCTTCTTCGTTCAGTTCTTTAGTGAAGAAGAAACTGTCTTTATCGTCGATTTTGGCGGAAATATAGTCGTCCTCACCAACTTCTTCGGGAGAGTTGTACTCACCATATCTGCGCTGCATTTGGTTGATCAGGTTGTCGATTTCCTCTTGTGAAGCGGCAATTTTGAAATGCGTAACCTGCTTGTTGAAGTCGATGTCGAATTTGGGTTGCAGGGCGTATTCATAAACGAAAACAAAGTTTTCAGGATTCTCGAAATCCACTTTTGACTTTTCTTCTACGGGAATGGGCTCCAGCATGATGTCAATCTTGTTGTCGCTGAGGTATTTGTACAGTTCTTGTGACATCAAGTTGTTAACCTCGTCGTAAGTGACGCTCTTTTCGTACATCTTCTTGATCATGGCCATAGGGGCGTTGCCTACTCTGAAACCGGGCACTTGGGCGGTGCGGCGGTATTTTTTCAAAGCGGTTTCCACTTTGCCAGCATAGTCTTCTTTCGTAATTTCAATCGTCAATTCCTGAACGTCTCCGTTTGCTTTTTCGTTTTTAATGTTCATTATTATAAGGTTTTAATATTAATATTACTCTTTAAAATTTTGGGGTGCAAAGATACGAAAAATTTCAATTAGCAAATTAGTTAATTAGCAAATGTGCCAATTGCTGAGTTTTTCGTGTGTTTACGGTTTTCCCTTAGTTCCAAATGTTTAAGGATTCTATCTTTTCGTCATCTTTTAGATGATATGCCTGCAGGCCACAGCGGCGGGCGCCTTCAATGTGCTGGGGGGAGTCATCGATAAACAGGGTCTCGGCAGGATTCAACTGCTGCTCTTGCATGATTCTCTGGAAACCTTCCACCTTGGGCTTGCGGATGTGAAGAATATGCGAGAAATAAGCGGCTTTGAAGATAGTTTCGAAAAAGTCAAATCCGTATTTCTGCTTCAAATGGGCAGTGAAACAGTCGTAGTTGAATTGGTTGGTGTTGCTGAATAGATACAGATTGTAATGTTCTTTCAGTTTCAGTAAAAAGTCAACCCTTGGCACAGGCACATCTATCAGGATGGCGTTCCAGGCCTCTTTTATCTGCTCATTGGTCAGCGGAACCTCCGACAAACGGCGAATTTCCTCGCAAAAATCATCGGAAGACATCAGGCCTTCCTCATAGCGGTCTATAAAGTCAGTTTGCTTGGCTTTGGAATAGAGCGACACCAAATTGCCAGCTCCCATGCGTGCAAATGCCTCAGGGATATTCTCATATCGGATATCATAAATCACTCCGCCCAAATCGAAAATAATATTCTTGATCATGTGTTCAAATTAGAAGGCAAATTTACGTTTTTTTTTAGTATCTTTGCCCTCTAATAAATAATTCAAAATTCAAATTTCAAAATTCAGAATTCAATTTAAAAATTAACATTATCGGATGCACGCAGTGCGTCCCTACTGTAAGCTGAAACCTGTAACCTAACCCCTAATCTTATAACTATTAATTGTTAACTGTTAATTGTAAACTATCATGGCCTTTAATTTAATCGAGCGTCCCGAGAAACGGGAATTCAGATACAAACCTCGCTTTTATCAGCATGAGGAAGACAAACCTATGGATAATTCCGGTGAGGATTTTGACCCCGACAAATTTGCGGAGCGCCTTCACCGCAGCTGGTCGTCGAAACGCATAAGCCAGCAGGATCGCAACAAGTTCCCGCTGAAAACGGTGATATGGCTGATGCTTATCGTGTTCGTACTCGTATTCATCTTCATCAAATTCATGGATAAATAATGACGGATATCATTCATTTACTGCCCGATGCGGTAGCTAATCAGATTGCGGCAGGTGAGGTTATCCAGCGGCCTGCTTCCGTAGTGAAAGAATTGCTGGAAAATGCAGTGGATGCTGGTGCTGACAATATCCAGCTGATTATCAAGGATGCTGGTCGCACGCTGATCCAGGTGGTGGATAATGGCAAGGGTATGAGCTTTAACGATGCCCGTCTGTGCTTTGAGCGTCATGCTACCTCCAAACTGACCACTGCTGATGATCTTTTCCATTTGACTACCAAGGGTTTCCGTGGCGAGGCATTGGCCTCTATCGCTGCTATCGCCCATGTGGAATTGCGTACTAAAATGGCAGAGGATAGCACGGGCACTTTGCTGCAAATAGAAGGCTCCGAAGTAAAGGAACATGCCCCGGTTGCTACAGCCGACGGGACTTCCATTTCAGTGAAAAATCTTTTTTTCAATGTGCCTGCTCGCCGCAATTTCTTAAAATCCGACAATGTGGAGTTCGGCCATATTGAAGAGGAATTCAATAGGGTGGTGCTTACTCATCAGGAATTGGCATTTTCGCTGTACCATAATGGCAAACTGGTGCTTCAGTTGCAGCCGTCAAACCTGAAACAGCGCATTGTCAATGTCTTTGGTAACCATTTCCAGGATAAGTTGTTCTCGGTTGAGCAACAAACGGACTTTATCAATATATCGGGCTTTATCGCCAAGCCAGAAAACGCCAAAAAGAAGAAAAGTGAGCAGTATATGTTCATCAACCGGCGTTATGTGCGGCATCCGCTGCTGAATTATGCGGTGGAAACAGCTTATTCCGAACTGATTCCAGATGGTTACAAACCAGCCTATTTCATCAATCTGGAAGTGGATCCTTCCACTATTGATATCAATATCAGTCCGACCAAGGTGGATGTGAAACTTCAGGATGAACGCCTGGTTTTCGGCTTCCTTAACTCAACGGTAAAGAAGTCGCTGGGACAGATGTCACTGACTCCACGCCTTGATTTCGACTATGAGCCGGGCATGGACTTGTCGAACATGCCGAAGGATATGGAACTGAAGGAACCTGCCGTGACACACAATCCTAATTTCAATCCGTTTAACTCTCATCCCGCAAGTGGCGGCGGACACTCGTCTTCTGGCAGCTCATACAGCAGGCCGTCAGTCCCTCATAATACCAATTTCGATACTTCCGGCTGGAGCGATTTTTTGCAGTCGCTGAAAACGGAAACCGAAACAGTAAAACAGGAACAAACGGAAACTCCGACTTTGGATTTGCAGGAATCTCGGCAAGAAGAACAGGACGAATCCCCAATTGATAATGTTAAATGTTTGACAATCAATCAGAAATATATTGTCGCTAATATTGGCAATGGTATTTCGGTGATTCATATTGCCCATGCCCGTGAACGTATTTTATACGAAAAATATTTGACGGCGATTCAGCAAAAGCCGATAACGGTTCAGCAATCCTTGTTCCCTGAAACCATCACTTTGTCACCAGCCAAGGCGGATTTGGCGCGTGAGCTGAAACCGCAACTGCTGAAGTTAGGCTATGACTTGGAATCCATTGACGGTACCCATTTTGCAGTGAATGGAACGCCCAATGGGGATGATGGCGAGGATGTACAGCATGTGATAGAGCTGTTTTTAGAGTCATACCATTCCAATATGTTTCTGCATCATGCCGAAAAGGACCAGAATCTGGCGATGAGTATGGCTAAACAGAAATGTTCTTCGTTCAAGCCTATGACTGAAAATTGTGAGATAATTGATTTCCTGAGACAATTATTTGACTGTCAGGTGTCTAATGTCAGTCCAAGCGGAAAATCCATCATCCGCCAGATAGAAGACACGGAAATCGAGTCGTGGTTTTAGTTGCCAGGCATGGCCACTTGGCCGCTCTGAAGGGATTCTTGTATCAGTTCCTCAATCTTTTGATTGACAAAGTCTTGTTTTTTCTGCTGGGTCAGCATCATGCGGGCGGCAGCGATTTCTTCCTCCGTCTCATTGATAGTACGGCGGGATTTGTAGTCTAAAAAGACGATAAGATAGTGATAGTCAGAATCTTCGGTTTCAATATATTTGTTCTGGCTTAAAATGGATTCCTTGTTTTTGATTTCTATGGGAAATTCATTCTGGATATCGTCCAGATACAGCCAGGTGTTGTCTTCCAAAAAATACTCGATGGAGTCGGCGCATAGCTCTTCTATACGTTGCTTTTCCTCTATGCGTCGCTCGTCATCGAAAAGCAGTTCCTTCAACTCTTTGATAAGTTTAGAGTTTTTGGCGGTCTTGACGTAGTTGATTTTGATGATTTCGCGGTTAACTGTGTAGCGGCTTTCGTATTTCTTGAGAAATTGCTCCAGCTCCTCATCACTCACCACAAATTGGCTGTTGTCTGAAGTCAGGAGTTTGAAATAGGCGTTGACGAGCAGAGTATTCTTGTATTCAGCGATTTCTTTTTCAAAATTCTGGCTTTTTAAGGGTAACGCCTGTTGTGCTTCGTGCAGGATAATCTGTTGTTTAATCCAATCTTCAATCAGTATTTGGGCCAATTGCAAGCTGTCTGCCGGTGTGTAGGAGTCTGGTATCTGGGCAGCCAATTGCGACAAATACAGTTTGGCGTGATACGCTTCCGCCACAACTGGATCCTTTTGTTTACAGGAACATAAACAAAGGGACAAAAGGCATAGCAGAAAGAAATATCGCGGTCTCATAGCTTATTTTTTCAGGATGGTGGCAAACACATCCTCGTTGATTTGCACAGGATATTTCTGGCGTAATTCCTGAAGCCATAATTCATCCAAATAGTTCTGGTATTCGGTGATGACCGTGGCTTTGATTTGATTGTAGGACTTGTATTCCACTGGATTGGCATTGGGATCGATAGGATAGTTCTTCTTGATTTTCTCGTAATATTCCTTTAATCCGGTGGTATCTGTGATAGCTTGGGTCCATACTTTTTGTGAATTGATTTCATAGAGAATCATGCCATCGTGGTATTCGTTAACCAGTTCTTTGAAATCAGGATATTTGTTGATCAGGTTTTCTTTCTCGTAAGCATACAACTTTTCTTCCTCGAATTTCTCGAATCTTTCGTTGAGGAATTTCTCCAGAGAAGTGGTCAAATCGATGCCTTGGAAACGGGAGATGTACTTGGCAAAATCTTTGGTGGTTAGTTGCTGGTTGGCAAAAGTTGCCATAGGTGCAAGGTTGTCGATACCAGGTAATGTGGTGATATCGGTACCGGTGGATTGGAAATATTCCATGGGGATATTGTTGCACAGGAACTTGATGCCAGCAGCCTTGCCACTTTCGTTGTAATTGTATTGTCTTTTCAAGCCTGCGATAAAGGATTCTTTGCTGATGAAGCTACGGTTGTCGCGTCCCAGTCTTGTACGCAGAATGGCCTCATAATCATCATCTATCTTCAGGTATTGGATAGAGTCGAGTTTGATGAAATGCCAGCCATAGACGGAAGATACGGGTTCTGAAACTTGGCCTTTCTGTAAATGAATGGTGGCAGCGACAAAGTTACCGGCACGCTGATTGGGGGCAAAGGCTTGCATGCGTCCTTCTTTGATGTTGGTGGCAATGTCGTCGGAATAATCCACTACCAGCTGGGCAAAGGGAACGCCTTGACGGAGTTTCTGTTGTATCTCTTCGATTTTGCCCTTAGCCTCTTCACTCATGATGCCATGTTTGGCGTTGGTATCTGATATCAGAATGTGAGCGGCGTAAATCTTGGAGATGGCGGGAACAACATCCTGAACGTAAATCAAATGGTAGCCGAAGCGTGTTCTGATGGGCATGGATATTTTTCCGACAGGGGTGTTGTAGGCACCGGACTCAAAGGGATAAATCAAATTGAAAACAGTAAAATAGCTGATATCGCCTTTGTTGCCAGCTTGTTTCCTGCCATTTTGAGGATTGGTGTAATCTCTGGCGGAAATATCCTCTGAAAACTTAACGGCAGCTTCGTTGAAATCCATGCCTTTCAAAACCATCTTTCTGATTTTCAACGCTTTCTTGTAGGCGGCTATGCTGTCTTTCTTATTGGCGTCAGGAGCACAGTTGATCAAAATATGAGAAGCATGGATATGTTTTTTGGCACGTTCCACACATTCTTTGTACAAACGTTCAGTTACATCATTATCTGTCAGATACTGCTGTGCGGACTGATTGATGTAGGAGGACAATTCTGCTTGAAAGGATGCGGAAGTGTCTATTTGAAGAGCTTTGCCTTCTTTTACTTTTAGTTTGAAGTTGATAAATAAGTCTAAATAATCACGCAATTCCTTCGATGTGGTTTTATTTAAATCGTTGTTTTTGGCAAAAGTATTGACAAATTCTGCCTTTGAAACGGGCTCTCCACCAATCGTCATGAGCGGTTTTTCGGAGTTAACCTGAGCGTGAACCATGCTGAAACAGCAGGATAATGAAAGAGCTAAAATGCTGATTACAAACTTCTTCATATTATTATCCATTATAATATTTCATTCTGCAAAGGTACATTATTTTTTTGAAAAAAGAAAAATTTGAAAATATGTGTTTTCTATCAACAATTTTTGTATTTTTGCAGTCCCAAATCAGTCTCCTTAGCTCAGCTGGTAGAGCAATTGACTCTTAATCAATGGGTCCAGGGTTCGAGTCCCTGAGGGGACACTGAAAATCAAGCACTTACAAAGAATTGTAAGTGCTTTTTTTGTGTCTAAATACAGGGTTTTGTGAAGTCAATTTAAGGACTAACTTAATGTCCGTTTGTGAAACAATTCTTCCGTTACCATGCCAAAACTCTGTCCTTCGGATACTTCACACTGTAGGTGACAACAAAAGTTCTGGTTTCGCCGGCATTGAGTTCCATATCCCAAGTCAGTACACCAGTTTCGGTTTTGTCGTAAGTAGCTGCGGGTTTTACTTCCGTCACTTTCACCTCGATGTCTTTGTCGTTGGAGATAGGGTACTGCTCTTTGAGAGTGAGCTTGGCACTGCGAGTCAGGTTGTTACGGACAGTGAGCAGATAGGAACGGGTCTCGGTAGTGCTGTTGCCCACATGCTTGGTGCTGCAAAAGTCACGTTGCTTTTCACGTTTTACCGTTACACGTGGCTCCGTGGTGAGGGTCAGGGTAATCTGGTTCTCCGTGTCATTCGGGCGAAGCTTGGTTTTCCCGACGTAAGTGTCGTTGAATGTCACATTGGCTTCGCCTGGAAGAAGATTGTATTTCTCGAAGTCGGATAGGGTGGCGACAATGTAAGTGGCATCCGAAAGTTTTGGTGCACTGTAGTATTTGAAGTCAGCTTTGATGTTGTAATTGTTGAGGTCGATAAGCTGGAACTTGCCATTGCCGGGAATGTCGTAAGGAATGTCAATGTCATAGTTGACCATGAATTCCTGTTCGTTGACATTGACATAGTCACTCATGGATTGTTTGTCTCCAACACGAATGCCATCAATAACAGTTGCCTCACCATCAGATCTGTTCCCTCTTACGGAGTTGCTGGCAGGCTCTTCGTAGGTAATGGTGTTGCTTAGAGCTGAACTGCTACCTGGTGATGTTCTATAGGTCCTAAAATAAAGGAACCATGCCTTGAACACTGGAGCCACAGCGGTGCGGTTGGGTTGTGCGGTGGAAAGGGTTAGCTTGACATTCTTCCAGTCGAGACCGGTAGTCTGTGCCACTTGTGCCTTGGCCTGCAACACAATAGGCTTGTCCATGGAGGGAATGTTAATGTCGTAGCAGGGTATCCAGCGTGATTCGTTGGTGAAGTATGTGACAGTGAATACAGTGTTGACATCCTTGGGAATGCTGACAGATAATCGCACAGCACCTGTTTCCACATCGCTGTCAAGTTCATCCTGACTGATTTGTTGTTTCAGACGATTTACGTTTTTTTGCAGTTTTTCTATTTTTTTATTGTCTTGATTGATACTGTTTTGCAGGTTACCTGCTTTGGATTTGTATAGTTCCATATTGGCGTTGATGTCGGCAACACTAACAGGATTTTCCTTTTTCTCCATGTTGTTAAGGGTGCCGTTGGTGAGCATCTTTAACAGATGCTGATGTACGGTGAGTTCGTCTTTTGTCTCTTGCAACTGCCGTTCATATAAGTTGAGCGAGTCGGTCAGTTTTTTAAGGTGTGCACTTTCTTCTTTTGGCGTGATGTAATCGTTGTAAAATTCAGTGGCAGAGATAAGTACCCCGTTGGCTTTCACCTTGAGGCTGCTTAGCACAATGTCGGGACTCAGTCCGTTGATGATGACTTCCTGTGTGCCGCTCTTAAGTGTAGTGGAAGCAGTATGGGTAAGTGTTGCCCCATTGAAATAGATGGTGGCTTGCTCCAATTTTGCGCTAATCTGTTTCTGAGCCTGCGTCTGAAACGATGATAAAAGACTGATAATCAATATTATCAAGGATAAAAGCTGTCTCTTGTTCATAATCTGAATATTTAAATTGTTTTTCAAATACCTTTTTTAGACATGTCCTTTTCTACTCTACAACTAAGAGTTAATCAACAACTTCTAATTGCATTTATCCTCACACTTCACTTCTGCCTCCTGTTTCTTTACTTTGAATGTCAAATGCTTGATAAACAGGAACTGGCAGATGGCTGCCAAGATGGTGGCTAATAGTTTGCCGATGAAGTCGTTCATGCCGAATTTGGTGATGAACAAGAACACTAACAACTGGCTGAAACCGTAGCCGATGAGGTTGACAATGAAGAACGACAGGAAACGCTGCCATACTTTGTCCTTGATTTTGAAGTTATACTCCCTGTTCAGGAAAAAACTGGCTACCATGGCCACCTGATAGCTGATGGTGTTGGCAATCAGCTTGTGTATGTTGAAATGGGCGAGCAGGGTGAAAATCCCCACATCGATGGCTGTAGTCACACAACCTATTACACCATACAGAATGAAATTCTGGTGTTGCTGATATTGGTTATTGCAAAATTGACCTATTTTTCCCATTTTATGCGTTTTAAGACGGGGTATGTCATGTCTCTGCCTCGTTAATTCATTTGCACATTTGCTAATTAACTAATTTTCTAATTTCATTTGCACATTAGCACATTGATAATTGGCACATTTTTTTCTGTCCCCTGTCACCTCTTCTCTAACAGCGCTACGTTCTCCACATGTTGCGTGTGCGGGAACATGTCCACGGGTTGTATACGTGTTACCTTGTATTGTTGACAGAGCAGGGTGAGGTCGCGGGCCTGTGTGGCAGGATTACAGCTCACATACACAATGCGCTTCGGGGCAATGTTCAGCAATTGTTCCACTACCTTCTCGTGCATGCCGGCACGTGGTGGGTCAGTGATGACAATGTCGGGTGTGCCGTTCTCTTTGATGAAATCAGCGGTGAACACCTTAGCCATGTCACCGGCAAAGAAACGGGTGTTGGTGATGCCGTTCAACTGCGAGTTCTCCTTGGCATTCACAATGGCTTCGTCCACATATTCGATACCCACCACCATTTTGGCCTGACGGGCCACAAAATTGGCGATGGTGCCGCTGCCGGTATAAAGGTCGTACACAATGTCATCGGGACCGATTTGGGCAAACTCACGGGCGGTTTTGTACAGATTGTATGCCTGCGGATTGTTGGTCTGGTAAAAGGATACGGGTCCCACCTTGAATTTCAGCCCCTCCATTTCCTCCATCATGTAAGGTTTGCCCTTGAATGGAATAATCTCCAAATCTGTGATGCTGTCGTTGAATTTGGTGTTGATGCAGTATTGCAACGAGGTGATTTCAGGAAATCTTTCGGCGATGAACTGCATCAGAGCCATGGTCTGTTCGTTTTTCACCGTCATGATGACAATCACCATCAGTTCGCCTGTGGAGCTGTTGCGGATGATGAGGTTACGCAATACACCTTCGTGCTTTCTAACATTGTAAAACGAAATCTGGTGTTGTAGGGCGAATGCTTTGATGGCCAGGCGGATATCATTGGCAGGGTCGGCTTGCAGATAGCATTTCTGAATGTCCAATACTTTGTCGAATTTGCCTGGAATATGAAAGCCAAGTCCCTCTGGCACAATCTTTTCTCCTGCTTCCTGAAGTTGTCTGTCGTTGTCGTCCAACCAACGTAAGTCCGAAAAGGTGAATTCCAGTTTGTTACGGTAGAAATATTGTTTTTCGGAGCCGATAATAGGTTGAATTTCAGGAAAATCGAATTTGCCTAAATGCTTGAAATTGTCGTAAACCTGTTTCTGCTTGTAATACAGCTGTTTTTCGTAACCTAAAAGTTGCCATTTGCAGCCGCCGCACAGTCCAAAATGCTGACAAACAGGTTCTATACGGTCGGGGGAAGCCTTCTTCAGTTCCTTGATATAGCCCTCTGCATAACCTTTTTTCTTTTTAAATACCTGAACATCAATAACATCACCAGGAATAGCATAGGGTACAAAGACCGTCAGCCCTTCATGTTTGCCCACGGCCTTCCCTTCCGCTCCTGCATCCGTGATTTCCAAGTTTTCTATCGTGTAGTATTTCATATTTTTAATGTGCTAATTATCAATGTGCTAATTAAATTAAGAACTAAGAATTAAGAGTTTAGAATGTTGAATTGTTGAGTTGTTTAATTGTTTTTAGTTCTATGTTCTTAGTTTTTAATTCTTAACTTTTAACTTTCAGTTTTCAGTTTTCAACTCCTAACCCCTATACAGCCCCATCTCATCTATATACTTCGCCACCTTTTCTGTCATCAGGTATTTCACCGACTTTTTCTCCTGTATGTCCTGTCTTATCATGGTGGCGGAAATACCTATTTTTGGAGCATTCACGTAATGGATATTAGGCAGCTCCCGCTTGTTTTCGGTTTTGTAATCATCTCTCGGATAAACATATATCTGATAATTGTCCAGAATAAATTGATAGTTGTACCATTTCTCAATGCAATCCAGATTATCTTCGCCCATAATCAGACAGAACTCCTTGTCAGGATATTTCTCAGCCAGATGAAGCAGCGTATTCACAGTGTAGGATGGTTGCGGCAGTTTGAATTCAATGTCACAAGATCTGAAACGACTGTCATCCTCAATGGCGATATTCACCATATAGAGTCGTTGATGGTCATTGAGCAGACTTTGCTTCTTCTTCAGTGGATTACAAGGAGAAACCACAAACCAAAGCTCTTTTAAATCAGTATGCTCCACAATATATTCAGCAATAATCAGATGCCCTATATGAATGGGATTGAAGGAACCAAAGAAAAGTCCAATCTTTTTTTTCATAATATTCTAATTATCATTGAGTTTGATGAAAATGAAGAGCATGGCGGTGAATGCCCAAAGCGACGAACCACCGTAGCTGATGAAGGGTAAGGGGATGCCGATGATGGGTACCAAGCCTATGGTCATACCAATGTTGATGAAGAAGTGGAAGGCGATGATACCGGCTATGCCGTAACCGTAGTATCGGGCGTAGGGATTGCGGTTTTTCTCCGCCAGTCGCAGAATGCGGATGACAAGTGACAAAAACAAGGCTCCTAACGCACAGCTTCCCACAAAGCCCCATTCCTCGCCAATGGCACAGAAAATGAAGTCGGTACTCTGTTCCGGCACAAAGTTGAGCTTGGTCTGGGTGCCGTTGAGGTAACCTTTGCCGAAAAATCCACCGGAACCGATGGCAATTTTGGACTGTATCAGGTTGAAATCAGCGCCTTTGGGATCGGAAGTCTTGCCTAAAAGAGTATCGATACGTTGTCTCTGGTGCGGTTGTAATACTTTGTTGTAGCCGATGTTAACCGCCCCGATGAAAACGACGGCAATCGCAAAAATGATGATATTCCGAATGATTTTTTTCTTGTCTTTCCGGTCTATAATCCATGCGATAATGAGGATAACCGTCAGCAGGGCGATGGCATATATTTCATTGGTAAGTAAGGTGAAAACAAACAGAAATACAGCGATGGCCCCTATGATAAAGATAAAGCCTGTCAACCCTTCCCGATAAAAAAGCACAATGAACGACAAGAACACCAAAGCTGAACCTGTGTCTTTCTGGAGCAGGATGATAAAAGCCGGAAGTAATATGATGCCAAAGGCAATCAGCCACATACTTTTTTTCTCGCCAAGAGTTTTCCCTTCATGAAAAAACTTGGCTAAGGTCATGGCAGTGGCTACTTTCATGAATTCTGTAGGCTGGATGCTGAAGTTGCCGATTTTAATCCAAGACTTGGCACCATTGATTTCGGAACCTAAAAAGAAGGTGGAAATAACTAGTAGTAAGCATAATATGTATAGATGATAGGAGTAATGTTGAATGATGCGGGAGTCTAAAAGCAGAATGACTACAGCCAGAACGATAGATGTGCCTATCCACAGCAGCTGGCGGACGTATGGTAGGGATAAACTAAATCCCACGTTGGCGCTTGGATTGTAGGAAGTGGAGAATATGGTGATCCAGCCGAGGATGACCAGCAGACTGTAATACAGAATGAGTCGTCCGTCAAATCCTTTTGAGGCAGTATGTTTATAGGACAGTGGCATCGTTATTTGGTTGAAAGGTTAAGCATGCTATCTTCAAGGTCTTTTCGTTTTACCTCACCGGTAAGGTAGAGTTCTGTAATCAAACTGGCTATAGGACAAGCTACAGAAGCACCCCAGCCTCCGTTTTCTACCAGACAGAACACCACGATTTGCGGATCTTCAACAGGAGAGATCATGGCAAATACCGAGTGGTCTCGACCATGAGGATTCTGTGCTGTGCCAGTCTTACCAGCTATACGGATGCCAGGTATTTGTGCTCTACGAGCGGTTCCGGCTATGGCTGCCATTTCCATACCTTCGATGATGGGTTCGAAGTACTCAGACCTGATGCCGACATCGACCCTGTCCATGTATTGGGTGTTAAGATTGTCTTTGCTGCCAATGGCTTTGATGACATGCGGACGGATATAATACCCTTTGTTGGCAATGATAGCTAACATGTTGGCCATCTGTATGGGCGTTACACATACCTCACCCTGGCCAATGCCCATAGACACTACGGTGTTGCCGTTCCATGAACGGTTGTACCGTTTGTCAAAATATTCGGCGGTGGGCAAAATGCCTTTCTTCTCGTATGGCAAGTCTGTGTCGAAAGTGGTGCCGAAACCGAGTTTAACAATGTGATTACGCCAAGCAGTATAGCCTTCCTGGATGGTGGGGTATTTCCTTTTATTGCTGATAATATTATAAAAAGCCTTACAGAAATAAGTGTTGCAAGAGTGTTGCACGGCTGCTACCAAGTTTGTTCCGCCGCGATGGTGACAGCCAATGAGGTGGCTTCCCACCTGATAGCCGCCGGGACAGTTGTAGATGGTGTTAGCATCCAGTATGCCCTCTTCCTCAGCGATGAGCCCATTGGCCAACTTAAAGGTGGAACCAGGGGGATACATGGCCTGTAAAGCTCTGTTAAACAAAGGTTTCTTGATGGAGTCGCGCCATAGCATGGTGTAGTTTTTGCTACGCGATTTGCCTACCAGCAGGTTGGGGTCGTAGCTCGGACTGGAAACGATGCACAAAATCTCGCCGGTTTTTGGCTCAATGGCTACAATACTACCTCGTTTGTTCTGCATCAGCTGCTCGCCGTAGCGTTGTAGCCGCATATCCAGGGTGCTCCATAGCGAAGTGCCCGGCACAGCTCTAATGTCCTCTTCCCCGTTGTGGTAACTGCCCACTTCGCGGTTGTTGACATCCACCAATACCAAGCGTTGCCCTTTTACCCCGCGAAGTTCGTTCTCGTAGGCCTTCTCAATGCCGCTGATGCCAATATAGTCACCCATTTTGTAGTAGGGGTCGTCCTCAATGGTTTTGTCGTTGACCTCTCCCACATAGCCTAAGATATGGGCGGCTATCGGCTCGGGATAGGAGCGCAAGGTTCTGGACTGGACGAAAAAACCAGGGAATTTGTATAGCTTTTCTTGAAGATAGCCGTAGTCTTCTTTCGACATCTGCTGGGCGAAAAGCGAAGGGATGATTTTGGAATAAGCACTGGCTTTTTCGATACGCTTGATCAGGTCTTCTTTGGTGATATCCAAAATACGACATAAGTCCATGGTGTCAAAGGTTCTCAACTCCTTGGGCACCACCATGAGGTCGTAGGCTGCGTCGTTAAACACTAAAAGTGAGTCGTTGCGGTCGTATATCAAGCCCCTGTCAGGATGTTCGGTGATTTGCCGCAAAGCATTGTTTTTGGCCGCCTCTTTGTAGTCTTTGCTAATCACTTGCAAGCTAAAAAGTTTGACTAGATATACGGCAGCCAAAAGCAACATCACCCCGACAATGATGGCATATTTTTTAGAGGCTATTTGGTTGTTCATCTTATTTGTCCCGTTTAACTAAGGCATTGGCTAAGTCGTAAAGTTGCTGTTTCTTTTCTTCATCTACTGAAACAGCATGAAGACATGCCAAGGCATTTTCGACATACTTGTCAATGGCTTTCTCGGTTTTTTCTTTTACCTGTAAGTTTTCATAGATATTCTTGACAGCCAGTAATTTGGACTCAAAATCAAAATCTGTTGATGAGAAATAATGCCGCAGACTCTCACGTTGTTGGTCATTGGCATCTTGCAAGGCGGTGAGGTAAAGATAAGTCTTCTTGTTTTCTTTGATGTCACCCCCGGTTATTTTTCCAAATACTTGAGTATCAGAATATAAATCTAAAATATCATCTTTAAGCTGGAAGGCGATGCCGATGTTAATGCCGAAATCATATATGGCTTGCTGGTCCGCCTTTGAGGCGTGGGCAAAAAGGGCTCCTGATTTTAGGCAACCGGCCAGCATGACCGCCGTTTTCAGCCGTATCATCTTGATATAGTCGTCAATACAGACGTTTTCCTCAGTTTCAAAGTCAAGGTCGTATTGTTGTCCCTCACAAATCTCCAAAGAGGTGCGGGCAAATAAATCGCTGATTTTGATTTTGGTGGCATCATCGCAAGGAGCCTTCAGCAGCTCTTGCAAAGCCATGATAGCTAATGCGTCACCAGCCAATATGGCGATATTGCTGTTCCATTGTTTATATACGGTGGGTTGACCTCTACGAATAGGTGCCTCGTCCATAATGTCATCATGAATGAGGGTGAAGTTATGCAGCATTTCAAAGGCTGCTGCCACATGTTTTATTTCTTCCGCTTTTACCCCGAATAATTCCGCTGCCAGGCCGACTAATTTCGGACGTATCCGCTTCCCGTCCTGCGATAGGATATAATGGATGGGGTTATAGAGATTTGAAGGTTCGCATGCTGTCGCAATGCTCTGAAAATAAGTGTCTAATGAATTCAAGGTGATAATTTTTTTTAATCTACAAAAATACAAAAATAATCAATGGGATAATTAGCAAATGTGCTAATGTGCCAATTTTTATTAGCAAATAAAATGTGCCAAAGGCACAATATCCTATTAACCCCGCACAATCGCGATAGCGAGCAGTGTGGGGTAATGAGAATGAAAATGAGGTATGCGTGCGGAATGCAAGCTAGATTGACTCTCATGGTAGCGTACCTTTGGCACGCAGACTTCTGCCATCGGTACAGCACCCCAAACTGCGGCCATAGGCCTTGTTAGGGGTTAATAGAATGACGTGCTTTCAGCACGCAATTTTTGAACTTTGAATTTGAAAATTATCACTATCTTTGCACTTTAATTTTCATACCATGGCTACGGAAAATATCATTTATGGTTTGCGTCCGGTGATGGAGGCGATAGAATCCGATAAAACTATTGATAAAGTATTATTGCAGAGGGGTTTGCAGGGAGATTTGTTCAAAGAACTGTTCTATCAGGTTCGCCAGCATAAGATTCCTTTCCAATATGTGCCTGCCGAGAAGCTAAACAAATTTACTCGGGGCAATCATCAAGGGGTGGTCGCCTTCGTGTCAGCCATAGAGTACCAAAGCATTTTCGATATTGTGCCTAAGGTTTATGAAGAGGGTAGGGTACCTTTCCTGTTGATGCTGGACAAGATTACTGATGTGCGCAATATCGGGGCCATCGCCCGTTCCGCCGAATGTGCCGGTGTGGATGCTATTATACTGCCATTGAAGGGAGGTGCCCAGCTGAATGAGGATGCGGTGAAAAGCTCTGCAGGTGCCCTCAACAAAATTCCGATTTGTCGCCACTCCAATTTGGTGGAAGTAATTAATTTTTTGAAAGACTCTGGAATAGAGGTGATTGCGGTAACAGAAAAAGCATCACATTACCATTATCAGAAAGATTTGACTGGTCCGATATGTCTGATTATGGGCAACGAGTATGAAGGTATCGCTTGGGATTATCAGCGTATATGCAATGATGCTATCAATATCCCTATGGTGGGCACCATTAAATCATTGAATGTTTCAGTGGCTACAGGTATTGTGCTGTTTGAGACTGTAAAACAAAGATTATGAAGAAGATAGGAGTCCTCTCTGATTCTCACGGTTATATCCATCCGGAGCTGTTTACTTTCTTCGAGAAGTGTGATGAGATATGGCATTGCGGTGATATGCTCAGCGATGACATTATCTATGATTTGCAGACCATTGCCCCTGTCCGAGCAGTATATGGCAACTGTGATGGTTGGGATGTTCGTGGCCACAATATTCCGAAGGTTCAGATTTTCCAATGTGAGCAATTGAAGGTGGTGATGAGCCACATTGTGGGTAAGCCAGGGCACTATGAAGCTGATATCGTCAAACTGATTCAGGAGGAGAAACCTGATTTGCTGGTAGCGGGGCATTCCCATATTTTGCGAGTGATTCGTGATCCGCAATACAATTTGCTTTTCTTGAACCCTGGTGCGGCAGGTAAACAGGGCATTCACCAAATGATTACCTTTGTCCGTTTCGATGTGAACGGCAAGGATATTTCCAATTTTGACATTTATCAGGAGAAAAAATGACAATAACCATACTCGGACCGACCGCCACGGGAAAAACCCGTATAGCCGCTGTGCTGGCAAAGCACATCTCCGGTGAGATTATCAGTGCCGACTCCCGCCAAGTGTATCGGGGCATGGATATTGGTACAGGCAAGGATTTGGAGGACTACACCATTGATGGTCAATCTATTCCTTACCATCTCATTGATATTGTGGAGCCGGGAATCGAGTATAATGTGTCTCAGTATCAGCAGTTGGCCCAGAAAGCCATTAAGGAGATAGAGCAACGAGGTAATATACCCATTATTTGCGGTGGCAGTGGCATGTACATTGAGGCATTGCTGAAGGGCTACAAATTATTTCCGGTGCCTGAAAATCCAAATTTGCGAGCCGAGTTGGAACAACAAACCGATGAGCAGTTGACAGCCATGTTGGCTTCATTCAAGGCTTTGCATAACCACACGGATACTTGCGAACGACCACGATTATTGCGGGCCATCGAGATTGAAATGTATTACCAAGAGCATCCTGAATTGCAAGAGGCCTGTCAAGCGGTGCCGTCGGTGATTTTTGGTTTGCGGGGTGATCGCGACCTGATACGTTCCCGTATTACCCGACGCCTAAAAGAGCGTCTGGAACACGGTATGGTGGATGAGGTTCGTAGTTTGATAGACAAGGGTGTGAACCCTAACCAGCTGATTCGTTATGGTCTGGAATATAAATTTCTGACCCTGTATATACAGGGCCAGATGGATTATGATTTGATGTTCAAGCGTCTGAATGTAGCCATCCACCAGTTTTCCAAGCGTCAGATGACCTGGTTCAGGAAGATGGAGAGGGATGGATTCAACATCCAATGGATGGATGTCGAATGGTCCGAAGAGGAAAAACTGTCGTTTATCCTTAGAACTTGTAGCCTAAAGTAGCCACTATACGATGGGTGTTGGTACGCAATGATGCGGGATCAACGAAGTCGGAATCATACAACCAGAGGTTCTCGTTTTTGGTTTTGAAAACGTAGGCAAAGTCAATGAGGAATCCTTTAGCTCTGAAGCCTAAACCTGCGGTAGCGGTATGCATGGAATTGTTGTTGTCAACGGTATTGCGATAGGCTGATGATTTGAAATTGTAGCCAGCACGCAGCAAGAAGTTGTTGGTAATATATACTTCGCCACCTACACGAACGGTATGGCAGGCACCGTATTTCTCTTGGATAGCTTCATTTTCTTCGTCGAAGGAATAGTCATTGGAGCTCATACGAGCCATGCCGTAACCGGTAAATTCATATTCAGCACTTACAAAAGCTCTTTTCTTGATAAGGAAGGCTACACTGCCGATAGCTCTCAAAGGAGTGGTCAAGGTGTAGTTGAATGTGTAGTTGTTTTCAAATGTGCCTGAATTTTCGCCATTGGGGTAATAGCTGGTCATAGTTCGGGTATAGGTGTTTCTCACACGACCAAAATAGGTTGGAGTGTGGAAGGCGGCACCAATTCTGATAAAATCGGCGGGTTGGTAGATAACACCTAATTTCAGGTTGACACCTGTGGTGCGTACTCTTAGGTTTTCAGAGATGTAATAGCTGGAAATGTAATTGGTGATATCTTCATCTTCTTCATAGTACTTGGTTTTTTCAGTATAATTGATAACCGGAACACCAATAGTAGCACCGATAAACAACTCATCATTGTAATTGCCTCCGATGGAAAATGCTATTTCGTCGTTGGCACCGGAACTTTCTGCTACTAATTTTTGATTCAGGGATTTACCTGCAAAGGGAGAAAAATAGCGAGTGGCGGTTATGGTATCAAGCATATAGGTATTAAATGCAAGTAATTCATTGTCGCTGATACCGCTTAGGTTTTTCCCCTGTACGTTAGCCAAATATTCGTCCATCATGGAGCTGTTGTGGCTTCTTCCTTCAATGCGAAACTGGTTGTTGTAATCGTAGGTGCGGTTATAGCCGAAGCCTAAATTGATGGACTTCCAGCTGCTTCCTTCAGGGAGGCCAATACGGAATGCCCCACCAACGTTTGTCAAGGAATACTTGACGTTGCTGGTGTGACTGTTGGTTCCATTATATAAACTGTTATTATTATAAATTGATATTAC
The DNA here is from genome assembly GCA_016290295.1 of Bacteroidales bacterium. Taxonomy (GTDB): domain Bacteria; phylum Bacteroidota; class Bacteroidia; order Bacteroidales; family WCHB1-69; genus RUG11690. The sequence goes on along the minus strand of JAEETJ010000006.1, from coordinate 33,276 downwards.
CAAAGGGGTAAAGGTGACTTCGCTCTTTTTGAATACACCGATGGCGGCGGGGTTGACATTCAAGGCAGAGAATTCGGCACCTACAGCACTGAATGCGCCACCGGCACCCATGAAGCGGGCGGTACCTTCGTAATCGGAATGGGAGAAGCGGAACGCGTCAATGTCGTTTTGTGCTACGACCAGGGCTGTGAAACCCAGCATAAGAATTGCAGCAAGAAATAATTTTTTCATGATCTTGATTCTTTTTATGAATTTGCAAAAATACAAATTTTGTTGATTTGTTTATCTGTTTATATGTTGAATTGTTGTAGAGACGCAAAAAATTGCTTCTCTACATTATATAATAGACAACATGATACCTTGAACGTTTAAAACAAAAAAGGTCGACCATTTGGTCGACCTTTTTTTATGATTAAGAAAGATTATTTCTTGATCAGTTTCTGAGTAGCGATACCATCATTGCCGCTAATGCGGATGAAGTAAACGCCGTCAGCATAGTTGGAAACATTCAAAGTGAAGTTGTTGTTGGTAGTGTTCTGTGAGAAGATCACCTGACCTAAGTAGTTCATCACTTCAACTTTCTGAACGTCCATGGTAGTAGAAACGTTTACAGTTTCGTGAGCAGGATTCGGATATACTTCGAATGAGTTGCTAGCGTTAACGTCGTTGATGCCAACGATTTCAGCACATTCTGAAGGACTAGAGAGCTGTCCGTTTTCGCAGATGGTTACTACTTGATAACAAGTGTTAGGATCATAGGGAGATACAACATAGGTTGCTTCGTCGAGGTTGGAAGCGATTACCATACCATCAGCCAAAACATTGTAATGCAAATCGGGAGCTACAACATTAGCACGAATCATCCAGTTGTAACCAGCAACACCAGCAGAAGTCAAGTTACCCCAGCCACTGTTGAAATACATGGCATTGCCATATTCTTCAAGGTTGTTGTTGTGATCGGTTACACCCATAGAATAAACACTTGCACTGGCACCTGAAACTGAAATGTGGAAACCAATCCATAATACTTGTGAACCATCGATAACGTAAGGAGTATTCAGAACGATGTCATTCCAAGCACCGACTGTAACTTCGTCGGGAGTGATTTCTTGTTCGTAAGTGGGATTTGGAGAAGCAGGACCATCAGTTGTTGTACCGCCTACCCAAATACGGAGGGTATAGGTAGTATATTCAAGTTCACCATTGAAGTAACCACCGATAGAATTGATGGTACATCCATTGTATTTGTTCAGGTCTGAGGGTGTGAAAACATGGTATGCACCCATTGAATATTGGGTACCAGCACCGATAGAGGATTCAGCATCCATACTGTTGCATTGAGTCATTACGCCATCTTCGATATTATCCCAGATAATGATTGCATTGTCATCTTCCACTGTATAAGATACATTAGTAGGAATAATAGCGCATGCTTCAACGGTCAATTCGAAGTCAACGTTGTTTTCACCTTCTGCCAAAGCATAACCAGTATTCAACATCTGATAGCCATTAGCATTTACTTCGATGGTATAGTAACCAGCAACGATATCGCTGATAGTATATTGACCATTAGCATCGGTAGTAGCAGAAGCGGAGAAGCCCTGGTTGGAAACCATGCTGATGGTAGCGTTAGGAATAGCTGTGCCAGTTTGGTCGTCGGTAACAGTACCGCTCATGTTGGCGAATGCTGGGATTGTAATATTGATGTTGTCAATAGCGAGAGGAGTTTCAGCACCACTCAAGGAGTCGTTGGTCCATAAGAAATACAGACGTTTCACCTGACCAGCGTTTCCACTGCTGGGGATGATATATGCACCAGTCTGCATCTGGGCTTTGTTTACAAATCTATCTAATTTGGTTAAGCCAGCGGGAGTGTAGTGAGCAGTATTGACATCGATGAAACCAGGAACGTTTTCATTTCTTTCGAAATTGGTAACTTCAGTAGCGTTACCGATGAACATTTCACCAAAGTCGTAGTCAACTTCACCGAAGCATTTCCAGTTCAATGTGAGCATGAAGCCAGCAGCTGTGGTTTCAGGGAATTGAATGTCTCTATATGCCCAAACGGTGCTGTAGTTAGAAGTCTCAGATGCATTGAGGTAAGTGTTGGTGCTACCATCCTGAGTGATCATCAGGGCTTTTCCTGTAGTTGAACCAGGAATATTGCCATACATGAAATAGTTGGATTCGTTACCGTTAACGAGTACCCAGTTAGCGCGGTCAGCATCGTTTTCTTCAAATGTTTGGGTATAAGGAATAGTTGCAGGAGTAGTAGTGGTCCAGAAATCAGCAACTTCTGACCAATCGCTATGACCGTCACCACAGATGGCGCGAACAGCTACCTGATAATGGGTGTTAGCTGTCAAACCGCTCAGGGTTGTACCCAGGGTGGTAACTGAGGTAGGAGTAGCGGTCAAATCAACTGGAGCAGTACCATATACGATTTCCCATGAGGTTTCGTTGGCACCGGCAGTCCACATGATGTTAGCGCTATTTTCGTTAGTGCTTTCAGCTCTTACTTCAACAGGGAACATGCATGAGGGAGCTTCCATAACCTGGAAGTTATCAATGTACAAGTAAGCCTGACGCTGTGATTTATACTGGATAGCAACATATTTCACGTTAGCGGGAACGTTGGTGTTGCGGTACAGCTGCCAATCAGTGTTGGCGGCGTTAACGATGTCGGGTTCCCAAGTGAAGTCGTTGACATCATTGCCAGTAGTTGAATAACCAACGGCGAAGGTCTCATCTTTCAATGCGGAAGCGTTAGCATAGTTGAACATTACCAGCATGGGGTTGGTAGCACTCAATTCAGGAGAAATGAGGTACTGGGTGTAAATTTGCTGAGCATTGTATTTGAATGAGGAGAAACGGAATGACAGGTTGCCATCGTATGCGTAGTCATTGGAGTTGATGATGTCATTCTGAGCATCTCTAGTGTTAGCTTTGAATGCTGACCAGCAGTATTCAGTAGTGTTAGGAGCCAGAACGGTACCTTCTTCGCTCTCGAAACTTTCTGCGATAGGCAGTACAACACCTGAACAATCATATGAGTTACCTAACATCACAACAGTTTTGCTGAAAGTGGTGCTGGGATAGGTGCCGGTAGCGTCGGTATAGTTGTTGACAATAGTAACGGTAGCATTAGCGCCAACCATTTCAGTTGTCGGGTTGAATCTTGCATACAAGTTACCACCTAAAGCAGGAAGAGTAGCGGTAGTGGCAAAAGTAATGCCGTCAGCTGAAACTTCGAAAGGAGCAGTGGTGGTTACAGCAATTGTGCTGTTGAGGTTACGACCTTCAACGGGGATAATAACTGCTTCAGGATTGCCAACGTATGTAAATACGGAGATGGTATCTTCAGTGGTAACATCCATTCTGGGATCGAAATAGTTGGTGAATTTCACATTCTGGATAATAGCTTGGTCAGCAGCACCCATGTCAGCTTCATAGTGGAAGTCGAATTGGATGTTTGCGTTGGTGCCAACATACTGGTCCATGTTGATGCTTACCGGCCAAATGTCTGACCAGCTAGCCCAGTTGGCTGAGTATTCAGCGCGAATATCTGCCACATCCCAAATGGTGGTAAAGGTGTTACCACCATCAGTGCTCATGTTCACGGTGAATCTTACTTCGCCGTTAATCAATGCATCAATGTTGGGGTTGGTTCTGAATTCAAATTGGAAGTCAGCAGCACCGGTAGCGTTGCTCAAATTGAAAACAGGAGTGTAGAGATGCTCATCCTGAACGGCGTCAGCGTGACCAACAACAGAAGCATATTGGCTGGTGATAGAGTTGAACCAAGTATATCTCTTTACGCCAGGATAAATTTGTCCGTCTGATTCATAGTCTGCGGTATCGGTGGAAGTCATAGTCCAGCAGTTGGCGGGAAAATCTTCAGTGGCGAAGTCTTCATACCAAGGAATAGTCATGCTCTGACTGCAATCGAGGGCCAAACCTTTTACAGGAATGTTGAAAGAGGGTGCTCCATTTGAAACGACGCTGATAGCATCTTCATAATAACCAACGGTAGTGGGGTTGAAGACAACATAGATAGTTGCAGCGGCGTTGCCGTTGTTAGGAGTCAGGGTTACAGTTTTGCTGTAAGTGATAGTGTCTGTAGAAATGCCGAAAGGAGAAGTGGCAGGTACAGAAATGGTTACATCGTTAGTCAATAATACACCAGTCACAGAGATGTTCTTTCTGCCGAAATCACTGCCAAGTGCACCAGCGGTGAATTGAAGAGATTCAGGAGAAACAAACAAAGTAGGATCGGTGATGACTTCAATAGACACATCGTCCAAGTTGATGTAAAATTCATCGGAGCAGTTAAAGTGTCTGAAAGCAATGTGAACGTTTTGTCCTGCGTATGCGGTCAAAACGGCTGTTTTCTGTTTCCATGCACCTTGGGCTCTGGAACCACCATTGGCATCCAAAGTTTCCTCAAACAACAAGGTATAGTTGTTGGGGTTCATGTAGTCAGTACTGGTGGTTACATACACGCCATAGTGTTCTGCTGGGTAGTTGGCATCCTGAGCACATACCCAGAAAGTAAGCATGGGGTAGCTGTTAGCAGGGATAGAAATGGCAGGAGTAATCAGCCAGTTGTTAGGATTGAGAGCACCATCAGCGCTGGTATAAGACTGGGAGGTTGCGCAGCTGTCGGTCTCTGCTCCGGAATGGCCAGTCATGGCAAAGTTGCCCCAATTGTGACCGTCTCCGTCAGCGTCCACAGTGTACCATGTTGAGGGGAAACCATTGTTGAAATCCTCGCTCAACAGTACTTGTTGTGCCTTGCCCACAATGACTAATGCGAGCACAAGCAGCATCGTTGTAAAGAGTTTTTTCATAATAAATAAATTTGGTTAATAATAAAAGTTGTTTTGTCGTTTTTTCCTCATTATAATTTTAAGTCTGCAAAAATACAAAAATTATGTATATCATCTTCGATTGTTGATAAATTTTATAGTGAAAAAATCCTAAAAAATCCTAATGTGTTTTTTGCTGTTTCATAGAGTGTCCTTTTGTTATTATAATCATGAATTATCCGAAAAGATCAGATTTTCACACTTGAAAGTGATAGATACTAAGTGGCTGGAAAGGTTTAAAATAGCATTTGTTTGAAAAATATCTTCTTGATAATGTGTGAGATATGTTTGATTTTTAAAAAAATAATCTGATTTTGTGTTTTGTATTGAAAAAAAGTCTATTTTTGCAAACCGATTTTTTGAAACGGTGAATGTTATTTGAAAGGGTAAAAATCTCAAGCCGATGTAGCTCAGTTGGTAGAGCAGCTGATTTGTAATCAGCCGGTCGGCGGTTCGAGTCCGTCTATCGGCTCAATTGGGAGGGTACCAGAGCGGTCAAATGGGGCAGACTGTAAATCTGTTGGCGAAGCCTTCGGAGGTTCGAATCCTCCCCCTCCCACATCCCACTGCGGAAGTAGCTCATTTGGCAGAGCGACAGCCTTCCAAGCTGTAGGTAGCGGGTTCGAGACCCGTCTTCCGCTCACTTTCGCAACGAAATAAAAAGACGACCATGTGGCCGTCTTTTTTTGTTTTAAACCAATAACTAAGAGTTAAGAGTCAAAGGTGAATTACACTCCATTGTTATTTCGATAATTTCAAAAAAAAAGGCTGAGTCTTCTCAGCCTTTTTTCTTAATTCTTAGTTTTTAGTTTTTAGTTCTTGCTGCGTCAAACGGAATCGTAACCACGGTCTTGAAAGGAATCTCTTGACAATCTTGCTTAGCTGGAACCCATTTCGGGAAGGATTTCACAATGCGAATGGCTTCGTCGTCAAATTCCTTGTAGCCAGAGCTCTTGAACAATTCTACATCAGAGATGGTGCCATCGGTATTAACCATGAATTGCACTTGGCTTTGACCGCTGATACCACGGCTTTTCAGATTCTGAGGATACTGCTGGTTCTTGTATATATAGCGGTACATTGCTTTATTGCCGCCATCGAATTTTGGATAAGACAGCGCTGCGGTTGGCGTGTTGTGATTGCCGTTTTCATCATCACGGGTTAAAGCGATGCCGCCTTTCTTGACGTTTCCGTTTTCGTCTCTACAATTGTTGCTTTGTGCAAAGCTGTTAGATGCACAGAAAACAAATGCTGCAGCTAACACTAAGGATAATAAACATTTGAAGTTTTTCATAATCTATTTTTTTAACTTTTATATCCAATACATTCAATCTGCAAAAATAATAATTTTTTTAATACAAACGGATATTTGATAAAAAAAAGATTTGAAAAGTTGGAAAGGGGAGTCTCGCTTCGCTCGAGGGGGGTCTCATGCTGTGCATTCGAGGGGAGTTTCGGGCTATGCCCTCAAGGGGAGTCTCGCACTGCGTGATCAAGGAGAGTTTGAAGTTTGTTGACGTCAGAATTTGTGGATTTCTTTTAGTTCGGGGTAGGCGAGAATGTCGGAACAGAAAATCATCGGTGGAAAAAGTGGTTCCTTGTGGCGACGGCTTTCCGACAGGTCAATGCCAAGCTCTTTCTGGTAGATAAACCATACCAATTCGGTGCAGTAAAAAGCGTTGCTGTCCAAATCATCGAAGGATCCGTCAAAAAGCAAATGACGCTGGTAAATCTCAAGTCCTTTTTGCCGCAGTTTGAGCGTGTCATAAGACACGGGTGATGGATTCAGACGGTAAACGGCTCCATGTGAAGCCCTGTCGGAACGGAAGAAAATCTCTATATTTTCCAATTTTACACTGTCTTTTTCGTGTTTACTGGCTCGTTCGTTGGGAACAGCGTGCAACACCTTCCAGCCTTCGGGCGTCCACAGTACCATGCCCACATGGGAATACACGCTGCCGGTATCAGCAAAAGTAACAGTATGGCTGACTAAACTGCCTCCTTTCCGAAACACCAAATCCCCGCTTTGCAGTTCCCATTCTTCAGGTAATTGGAACAGTGTGGCTTGTGCTTTGTGGTCGCAGGAGCATAGGCCTATCATTAAGAAAACAAAAAAGGCAGAAATAAGAAAGCCTTTATTTCTACCTTTTATCAAAAAGGAATAAAAACTATTCCTTGATTTTCCACTTGCCATCTTGTTTCACCAGCTTGACGGTCTCTGTTTGTTCCTCTGGAGTCTCTTTGAAGGCGGAAGAAGCGGTATATTTAACGTCTACAGTCGCTGTCTCTCCATCTTCGGCAATTGTTTCAGAAAGTATTTCATAATCAGAAACTTGGAATTTGAAATCCTGCATTTTCTTGACATTCTGCTGAATTTCGGCTTCATCAGTCAAGGTGGTGTAGGTCATAGCTTTTTCAAAGTCCCCGCTTTTCAAGGCTTTGTAATAGTCGTTGACTACGGCTTTGGGACCAGAAGAGCTGCTGCAAGCGCAAAAAACAACGGCTAAAATTACGGTTGAGATGATTAAAGTAAATTTTTTCATAATAATTGTGTTTGGGTTCAACAATAAATATCAGGGCAAAAATAAGGAAAAAATTGATACGCAGCAAGTTTTACTAAAAAAAAGGATGATAATCTGAAAAAAAAATGTATTTTTGCAAACTTATCCTTATTGTGGACTGATGAAACGTTTTGTTCTTTTGGGAATATTGCTGTTGCTCTGCGTGGCTTCCATGCAGGGCCAGAACTATACCATGACCAATGGACAAACCATCACTACCTGCTCGGGTACATTCTATGACCCGGGTGGCCCAAACGGCAACTATGGCAATAGCTTGAATTATACACAGACGATTGTTTCCGCCACACCGGGTATGTGCATACAGGTAAGCTTCAATTCTTTTGAGCTAGAATCTGTCTCGTTTGATTATCTGAGAATCTATAGTGGAACAAGTGCTTCTGGGCAACTGATAGGAACTTTTGGTGGTTCCAACTCGCCGGGGACAGTGACCTCTTATACAGGAGCCCTGACTTTCGTGTTCCATTCGGACGTTTCCGTAAATTATGCTGGCTGGGCGGCCACCATAAGCTGTGTGGAGTGTCCACCGGCAGGTTGTAATCCACAGTCCACTACTAGCGGTTCGCCTTGTTCGCAACAGACAGCTGCCAGTCCTTTCTGCACCGATGAGAATCCATACGGGGTTACCTATCCCTCTGGGACAGGTAGTAACAGTGCCTCTGCTTTTTTGGGACAATCCGATATTAGCTGCCTATACACTACCCCTCGTCCGGCGTGGTATTACATGCAGATCAGCACTCCTGGCAATTTGTTGATTTATATTCAACAGACTAGTACTACAGGTGGTGGATTGGATGTGGACTTTGCCTGCTGGGGACCTTTTGAGGCCACCAGTCAGGATGATTTTGTGGACAATTTGTGTTGTGGTGTATATACTTTGAACGACATTTCCCATGGTAGTCATCGCCCTACCAATGGTAACCATACTAATGATATGGGCGGTTATCCCGATGGGAATGTGGTGGACTGTAGTTATTCTGCCCAATCTACAGAATGGTGTTATATTCCTAATGCACAGCCAGGACAGTGGTATTTATTGCTGATTACGAATTTTAATGGTGGTGCGGGTACCATTACTTTTAGTCCCGTGGCAGGTTCCTCCAACGCCACCACCAATTGCAGTTTGTTAGCTCCGATTTCATATAATGAACCACTCTGCGAAGGGGATACGATGGTGCTTACCTGTGAGAATCCCCAGACCGGTGCTACCTACCATTGGTCAGGTCCAGGAGGCTGGACCGCCACAACCACAGTGCCAAGCGTGAGTATCCCGAATGTGACAACCGCTAATACGGGAGTTTATCATTTGCAATTAACGGGACCTAATATCACGGCAGATCCATCGCAGATAGAAGTGACGGTGAATGCATTACCAACGGTTTCGGTTACTGCCAATCATGACACGGTATGCAGCGGCACCTCGGTGACTCTTACCGCCAACGGAGCCAGCACTTATCGCTGGATGCCAGGCAATAACTCTGGCCAGACCAAAACAGTAACTCCTGCCACCACTGCTGATGCGGGCCCCGCAAGTAATACCTATACGGTTACAGGTACTACTGGTGGTTGCTCAAGTACAGCATCCTACACTATCGTGGTGCTTCCCAAACCGACAGCTTCCATAAATCCCACCAGTGTAGCCATCTGCAGAGATGATACGGCAACTTTATATGCTTCTGGCGGTGTTAGTTACGAATGGAGGCAGGGTAGTAATACCACGGCGATTTCATTAGAAGATTCTATTTTGGTAAGTCCGCAATCTGGTACCACTTACCGTGTGATTGCCACAAATGAATATGGCTGCACCAATTCCACGTCCAGATCAGTTACAGTGCGTGCCCGGCCTAATGCTTCTATTTCTGGTGTTGGACAAATTTGTCGTGGTGACAGTGCACTGCTGACATCCGCATCGGCCACAAGCTATTTGTGGAGTACAGGCGCTATTACCAGAACTGTTTGGGTACACCCCACAGTCACCTCCGATTATGAGGTGATGGTTTCCAATACCTACGGATGCACGGCAACAGCTACCAAAAATGTAATCGTGTCCATGCTTGACAGTACTTCATATCGGGATACTATTTGTTGGAATCAGACTTATCAGGACGCTAATTTTACCGTAGCCACCGTTCAGGCACCAGGAACATACCGCTATGATACCACCTATCAGACAGCGGCATCTTGTGACAGTCTTGTAGTATTGTTTTTGACAGTCCGACCGATGTCAACTCCCGAGGTTGTTTATGATACAGCTTGTGTTTCCTATACTTGGCGTGGAACAACTTATACCCAAAGTGGGGTTTATCAAGATTCCACCATGGATGCCGATGGATGTTTAAGAATAGACACTTTGCATCTGGTGGTTAGAGAAGTATATGATGTCGTCCAAACGGAAGCGGTTTGTGAGTCATTCACCTGGATAAATGGCGTTACTTATACGGAAAGCACGAATGATCCTGTTCATACTATTGCTGCAGCGACTTCGTGCGATAGTACTGTACATTTACATCTTACGGTATATCATGCTGAGCATGAGTACATTGAAAAAGATACCTGTTCATATTACCAATGGCGGGGGAATACCTATACAGAGAGTGGATTATACACCTTTTCGGCCAACGATGCACATGGCTGTCCTTACACAGATACGTTGATTCTTTCCTTGCATTATGCATCTCCTGCTTCAATGAATGCACAAAGTTGTGATTCCTATCAATGGAATGGTACAACCTATTATACCACAGGTGTTTATACATACGGTCATGCGGATGCTGATGCTTGTTGGCAGGTGGATACGTTGCATTTGTCTATTACTCCGCCTGCTCATCAGTCCACCACACTCTCCGCTTGTGAAACGTATGAATGGCATGGGGTAACGTATAACCAAAGTGGAAATTATTTTTATTCTCATACGGATGCGAACGGTTGTTCACAGGTGGATACTTTGCATCTAACGATTCACCGCGCAGTGCCTATTGTTGAACGGGTGATAATATGTGAACCTAACACTTACACTTGGCATGGCTTCATGCATAATACGACAGGTACACATACTTACAACTATATCGATGAGCATAATTGCGAATGTGTCGATACTTTGTATTTGACGGTAACCACTGAGCCTGAATTGCTTTTGAATATGGTGATGGATGCCACCTGCAATGAGGATAATGGTGAGATTAAAGTAAGTGCGTCTGGGGGTACAGCACCCTATAGGTATGTGTATTTGCCCAGTGGAGAGACTGCTTCTTTTGAGGGCTTGTCTGCGGGACACTATCATTTGCAGATGATAGACTCTATTGGATGTTCTGCGGATGCAGAGTTTACTATAGAAAATATCATTCACCATATGAATCTGGTAGAGGTGACGGATGCCCATTGTGGACGGGCTGATGGTGCAGTGCAGATTGCCGCTTCGGGAGGTTATGGAGAATTTACCTACCAATGGTCTTCTCCGATCACCAGTACAAGCAGTTTGGCCCTTTCAGTTCCTGCTGGCACATACAATGTGGCAGTGATTGACAGTGACGGTTGCAGTTTGTCGCTGTCATTTATCGTACATGATATTCCTGGACCGCATGCTTGCTTCACCTTTAATACGGCTAATGAGAAAAAGGTGACATTTATCAATTGCACATCTCAGGATGTGGTGAATTGGTATTGGTCGTTTGGCGATGGAGGAAACTCTACAGAATGGCAACCGACTCACACTTACGAGGAGACAGGTGCATATCCTGTTGTCTTGACAGTGGAAGATATTAACCAATGTGTGGATTCTGTATCGCTGATGTATGTTATTCATGAAGTTCCAACATTCTATTTGCCTTCAGCTTTTATTCCTGAAAGTGATATTGCTGAAAACAGAGTGTTTAAGCCCATCGGAAATTCTATTTCAGAGGAAAATTATGAAATGCTGATATTTGACCGCTGGGGACAACTTGTTTTTGTAAGTCGTCATCCTGAATATGGTTGGGACGGACGCATTAATGGCAATCCCGCTCCCCAAGGAACCTATTCCTATTCAATCAAATATTGGGATATTGAGGGTAAACCCAATTCTGTTCACGGTAATGTGCTGCTGCTAAGGTGATACAGTTAACAATTAACAATTAATAATTAATAATTAGGGTTGCCGTTAATTGTAAATATAACTGTCAACTTTCAATTATCAATTATTAATTGTCAATTGTCAACTTCCAACTATCTAATCAGTGTGATGTTTCCATCGCGTTCGAAGTAGTTGCCGTTAACATCTTTATATTTGAGGCGATAGACATATACACCAGGACTTGCATTCTTGGATTTGTTTTTGCCAACTTGTATGGTGCCATCCCAACTGATAGCGGGGTCGAGGCTTAAGAAGACCAAAACTCCATGGCGGTCATAGATGGCCCATAGGAATTCTTCTTTTTGAATAGTCTTGCCTATGACGGACATCTCATCGTTGATACCATCGCCATTGGGGGTGAAAGCGTTGGCAATATACACAGGTCCGTTGATGACATAATCCTGATGCAATGAGTCGATGCAGTTGTATGCATCAGCGGCTATCATGACGACGCTATAACGGCCAGGTTCTGTGTATTCGTGGATTGGATGTGTTTCGGTGGAGGTGACACCGTCGCCGAAATCCCAGAAGTAATTGTTGTCGCCTTGGGTACAATTGGTGATGACCATGTTCACATCATCATTGCTAGAGAATAGGAAGCAGGGGGTTGGCCCAGGTACTTCGCTTACCTCAAGGGTAGTAGTTATTGAACAACCAACGCTATCAGTAGCGGTAATAGTGTAACTTCCGGCGTGTAAATTGGAGGCTATATTATCGGTAAAGGTGGCGGTATTGCTGGTGTATGCAAAGGATCCCATGCCACCATTGACGTTCATGGTGATGGAGCCTACCGCTTGATTGCAGTGAGAGGGAGTTATTTCGTGTTGTTCCGTGATAGCGGGATAAACGATTATTTCCACGGTGGTGTCGCCACCACACAAAGCGTCAGTCTGAACTTCTACATTGTAGATTGTGGTTTGGGTTGGAGTGACATGAATAGTGCTGCTATTGCTGCCATTGGACCAGCTGTAGTGTGTTCCACCGGAGGCGGTGATAGTGGCGCTTTCTCCATAACATAATGTTGGGTTATCAATGGTGACCTCAATAACAGGGTTGGGATTGACGATAATGTCAATGGTATCACGGCCAATACAGCCATCATTGTCAGCTTTTAAGATATAGTGGGTGGATTCCGTGGGACTAACCGTTACAGAGTTCACATATTCGGCTATTTTAGAGGAGGAACTGCCAGAAAATGTTTCAGCAAACCAAGTCAGTTCGAAGGTGCTATTGACACTTAACACGGTGCTCTCACCCATACAAAGCGATTCGTCTTCAGCAACGATTTCAGGTGTAGGTCTTGGGATGATTTGTACATCTACGACAGCCTCGTTAGAGTTTTGCGATATGCCAGTCATTGTCATGTGATATTCTCCCGTCATGTTGGCTGCAACATTGGGAACAGACAAGGTGGTGTTGGTGGTGGACTGAGAGAAACCATTAGGGCCAGTCCAGTTATATGTGGCACCAGGTTGCGGAGCAGTGACATACAATTCTAATGTGCCACCCTCGCAAATGGGAGAGTTGGAGTCACCACTGTTCAACAAGTCGCAGTTTGTGGAGGCGGTTGAATTGCTTGTGGAATTGAAGGTGATTGTCCCGGGTTGATTACTGTAGTTTGTTAAGAGTAACAGGTACCATTGTCCAGCCTGGACATTGCCTAAATTGCAATCTTCTGTCCAACTGGCACTATAACTACAGTCAACGACGTTTGAACTATTTGTACTGCTTATATTGTAAACACCGCAACACAAATTGTTAGTAAAATCAGCTTGACTGGCGGCCGTAAAAGGTCCCCAGCAGACAAAATCCACATCCAGTGTGCCGCCAGAGATACCATGTTGTTCAATGTGTATAGTCAAGGAGCCACTTTCGTCAATTTGAAAATAATACCATGCGGGATTAGGTGTTGTGTAACAACAATCCACTTGATTGTTTCCTGTAAATGGTGAGGAATTGGGACTGTTTGTACTGGAAGGATAGGTCACACCGTAAGGGTTCTCATCAGCACAGAATGCTGTCGCTGGTGTTTGTTGCGAACAGGGAGAACCATTGGCTGTGGATTGGGGGTTGCATTGTGCCATGCCTGCCACGCATAGTATTGTGAATATGAAACTTAGAAAAATATTTCTGCGCATAATAAGGTTAATTTAAGTGTGCAAAGATACTAAATTTTTTCAAATTATCTTTTAATAGACGTAATTATTGAAAAAATGTTGCACAGAAAATGATTTTTTTCTTTATCGATTATATTGCGTGTGAAATTATGAATTCTGAATTTTGAATTTCGAATTGCTAAACCGATCTTCTGTTCTCCACAGTACAACTGTCCAACAGAAACCAAGTATCCAACCTGCCACCAGATCGCTGGGGTAATGTACCCCTAAATAAATTCGGCTATAACTCAACAACAGTACCCATAACGCCATGCCTGTGATAATCCATTTCCGTTTATCGCTTAAATAGAAAATGACAAACAGTGCCATTGCCATGGCATTGGCTGCATGAGAAGAGGGAAAACCGTAAGGACCGCCTTTGTAAAGTGTGCCGTCGGGCTTGGTCACCAAATGCACCTGCTCGCACAGTCCCGGCTCATGGCTGGGCCGTGGTCGCTGTACGCTGTGTTTGATGAGATTGCAACTTTGGTCGGTAAGGAAGATGCAGAGTATCAGTGCAATAAAAATAGGAATGGATTTCTTTCTCCATTTCCGTATGAGGAAAAAAGCCAGTAGTGCATAAAAAGGAAGCCAGATAAAACGGTTGGAGACCCAGTAGAAGAACACATCCGCCCATGAACTATGCAATCCGTTGAGAAACAGAAAGATATTTTGGTCGGGGGTCAAGAGGTATTCTAACATGTTTTATTATTTTTGTAGAGAGGAGGCCCCCCCCCATCTCTACGGCAATTCCTTTATTAAAAATCAGGGTATAACAAATATTGTTGTCGTATTTCCTTGAATTGCTGTAATTTGGGTTGCCACGAAGCCCTGATTTCCTGTTCACTCTTGCCAGCTATGATATCTTTTCGTAGTTGGCGGGTTCCGGCTAACTTGTCAAAGAATAGGTTGGCATTGAAGAATTTGGCTTTGTCTGGAAAGTGCCTGTAGGCATTAAGTATATAGCTGATATTGAAACTGTTATTTTTGTCCAAATGTTCGGTCGCGATGTCAGTCAGGTTATATCCCCTGCATTGCAAGCCTTTCTGTGGCGGGTTTTCAGAAACCCCTTTTATCGGCATGGGGGTGAAAAAATAATCCCCGATAGTCAGCTGAGGGTGTCCAAAGACTTGAAAAGGAGTTTTTGTGCCTCGACCGATACTAATAGGTGTACCTTCGAATAGACAGAGGGAAGGGTAGAGGTATATGGCTTCGGCAGTCTGCAGATTTGGAGAGGGGGCAATGGGTAGCTCATAGCGCATGTTGTGGTCGTAATTATCCATGGGTACAACTTGTAAGCGGCATTGTACCCCATTAGCTAACCATTGCTCGCCATTGATCATGCGGCCGTATTCACCGATGGTCATGCCGTGCACCACGGGTATCGGGTGCATGCCCACAAAAGAGCGCAGGTTGGTGTCCAACACAGGTCCGTCAATAAAATAGCCGTTGGGATTGGGGCGGTCGAGAATCATGACTTCAACATCATGTTCGGCAGCAGCCTCCATCACATAGTGCAGGGTGGAAATATAGGTGTAAAAACGGCAGCCTACATCTTGTATGTCGAAGATAATCAGTTCAATATCGTTTTGGCTAAGATCCGGTTTTTTGTTTTTGCCGTACAGGGAGACGATGGGAATGCCAGTTTTCTCATCGACAGAGGAATTGATATGGGCACCGGCTTCTGCATTGCCTCGGAATCCGTGTTCGGGACAGAAAATAGTCACCACGTTGAAGCCTGAATTCACCAGCGTGTCCACCAAATGGCTGTTGCCCACTCTTGAGGATTGGTTGCCGCAGACCGCTATTTTCTTGCCTTCTAACTGGTCGAAATACAGTTCCGTACGCTCCGCCCCCATGATGATTTGGGCAGAAGCCGCGAAGACGCCAGCGAGGAGGAATAATATGGTGAGGAGGGCTTTTTTCATGAAGGTTAGAAGATTAGAAGGATTGAAGGATTACGGAATTACAGGATTATGGGATTTTCTATCATTCTGTAATCCCGTAATCCTGTAATCAATCAGTTGATGTCTTGTTTTATTTTTTTATTTCTTGTCAAGAGTTTGATTCCCCACAGCAGCAGTGTCCAGAGCAGGCAGATGGAAGCCAGTACCACTGCGATGCGGGCTAAGTAGTCGCCATGGCGGGTGTAGAATGTGAGGTAGTCGTTGGGGTACACATTTTGCTTGATGGCCAAACGGGTGTTGTATTTGGTAGCCTGGTGCACGTCGCCACTTTCGTCAATGAAGGCGGAAATGCCAGGGTTGGAGGACCTTAACACGGTACGGCGGCTCTCTATGGCACGAAGGCGTGAGAAGAGAAAATGTTGCTTGTAGCCCGGGGTGTCGCCCCACCAGGCATCATTAGTGATGACTGCCATCAGCTGGGCACCGTCTTTGACAAAGTCAGAAAACACCTCTCCGTATGCTGATTCATAGCAAATAACCGTACCCACCTTGACTGTACCGTCGTTGATGGTGGTCAGGAAGGCATGTTGAGCTGTATCGGGACTTAACGAGGTGCGGGGGCCGCCTAAGTTGATGACCAAATCTTCCAAGAACCAGAACAGCTTCGGGAATGGCATTTTTTCCACGCCAGGTACCAAACGGCTTTTGTGATATAAGTCGGTGACACCGTATTTATTGTAGCAGGTGGCGGAATTATGCACAGACTGGTACAGACCATCCTCACGTTTCAGATAGACGATGTTGGGCTCTTCTGTAAAAGTTTCAAAGGTAGAAAGACCTAAGATGAAATTTAGTTTTGGACGATGGGCAATAACCGAGTCCAGCACGGTGAAACCATAGTACAGATAGCTTTCGGTGGGATAGGTTCTGTCTAACAGCGCATTAGCGGAAATGGTGTGCGAAATAGAGGACTCAGCTGTCACAATCAGCTGCGTGTTGTCGGTTATCAACGGTCCGGCTACGTCAAGAATACGTAAGGTATGTTCGATGTTAGACATGCGGAATTGCTCTTCGTAAGCTTCTGTATTGTGCTGAACGATAATGGCTTCCACAGGATTCTCATGCTTGAGGTTGTTTTTGTAATGATGATACATCATCACAGAACTTACCACAGGAATAGCTATCCATAAAACAAAGATGGAACCAAAAACGATGGCTTTTTTCCGTTGGCTGCGGAAATAACGTATGGTATAGTATATCAAGAAGTTGGATACCAATACCCAAAGTGTTCCGCCAAAGGTGCCGGTGAATTCATACCATTGCACATATTGGGTGCAGCTATCAAACACATTACCAAGATTCAGCCAGGGCCATGTCAAGTCCCAGTTGAGGTGCAGGAATTCGAACGACATCCAAAAAGCAATAAGGGTGATGGGTTGCAACCATTCGGGAATTTCTCTGCGGCGGCAGAAATGCCATGCGGCAAACACCAAAGCCATGAAGCTGCTGTTGAGGATGAAAGTGACGATGGCGCCGGGACCAGTGCTGTTAAAAATCCACCAGGTGGTTCCTACATTCCATATCAAAAAAGCAATGACAGCATAGCAAAAGGCCAGTCCGGAAGAATGCTTGTGTTCTTCACTAATCAGTATGTCGCTGATAACCAGCAGGGGAACGAAAGCGAAAAAAATCAGAAACGGAAGTCCGTTGGGATTCCAGGACAGCCATAGTAGGAGTCCGGAAATGAGTGCGAGCAGTATTTTTCTTCCTTTCATCTTTTATTGGTGTTTTTCTTGATAAGCTTTAATACCAGATCTCAAAAAGTCCATATATTTATCGACATTTTTCTCGTAGTAGGTAGGACCTGCCAGCACAGAACCATCATGGTCAACTATAAAGTAGCAGGGTTGTGAATTTTCTTTGTATATGGTATTTTGAATGAACATATTCTTTCCTCCCAAAGTCGTGATGGGGTCACCATCTTCATCTTTGATTTGTTGGTCTTCAGGAAGTTTAATGTTCTTGTCATCCACATACAGGGCAACCACCACAAATTCGTCGGCGAACATTTTTCGCACTTGCGGGTCAATCCATACGGCGTTTTCCACATTACGGCAGTTCACACAGCCGTGGCCGGTGAAGTCAATGAAGACAGGCTTGTTCATTTGTTTGGCCACACGCAGGGCTTGGTCGTAATCGAAATAACCCTGAATGCCGTGGGGAAGATCCAGCTTGTCGGCATACAATACAGTTTCATCCAGTTGAAGGGTATTGTTGGCATTGACACTAGACTCTTGGCGAACAATCTGATTGATGTCAAAATCCTGTGTAGTCATCGGAGGCAACCAGCCGGAGATGATTTTGAGAGGAGCACCGAACATGCCAGGAATCATATAGACGACAAAGGCGAAAGTGGCAATGGCCAGCATGAAACGGAAAGGACTTTTCTGCACGGGCATATCGTCATCCAAGGGGAATTTGATTTTGCCGAGGAGGTAAATACCCATGAGGGAGAAGAGTACAATCCACAGGGCCAGATAGACTTCACGGTCGAGGATACCCCAATGATAGGTCTGGTCGGGCACGTTGATGAATTTGAGAGCGAAGGCCAATTCAATGAAAGCTAAAACCACTTTCAGCGTGTTCATCCAACCACCAGATTTCGGCATTTTCTTCAACAGGCCAGGGAAAAAGGCAAAGAGAGTGAAGGGGATGGCGATGCCCAAGGAGAAGCCTAACATGCCAATGATGGGTTTCAGGAGAGAACCTCCGACAGAGTTGAGGGCAACGGCACCTGCGATAGGTAGGGTACAGGAGAAGGATACCAACACCAGGGTTAGAGCCATGAAAAAGATACCAATGATACCACCAGTGTTCTCCATTTTGGCAGATTTGTTCACCCAGCTGCTGGGTAGGGTGATCTCAAAATAGCCAAAGAAGGAAAGTGCGAAAATGATAAAGATGATAGCAAACAAGATGTTGGGAATCCAGTGTGTACTGAGAATATTGGCAAAATCAGGTCCGAAAATCAGGGATAGAATAATACCAAAAATTACATAAATCACTACAATAGACAGGCCGTATATGAGGGCATGCAGTTTGGCCTTGCTGCCGGATTTCATGAAGTAGGATACGGTCATGGGAATCATCGGGAAGACGCAAGGCATAAGCAAACCAACCAATCCACCGAGGAAGGCCACTACAAAGAAGGACCATAATGACTCCTCTTGTTCACTATCGTTGGAGTTTGTAGCAGCTTGAACAGTAGGACTTCCTGTGATTTCTTCCGTAATGTTTTCCTCGACGACTGCTTTAGCCACTGCATGGTCGAAGTCTTGGATGTCGAAGCTGAATTTCTTGTCGAGAGCCACGCAGCGTCCGTCAATGCATGCTTGTCCTGAAATTCTGCCTTTAATGGCGAAAGGCTCATTCTGTAGAACCTTCACTTTCTGTTTGAAAGTGACACTGTTGACAAAAAATTTGGAGGTGTCGTTGAACATCGGGTCATAATGCACAATGGGGTTGGGTTCAGTGACCTTGCCCATACGGCTGTAGTTGTTGGCTGGTGTAAAACTGAACTCGATGGGCATCTCCATGCCGTTGTTATGGCTTTGTGAGTACAGGTGCCAATTCTCTTGGATGGCAGCTTGGAACTGTAATTCAGCAACAGAGTCGTTGACTTTCACCGTCTTGAAGTTCCAGGTGACAGGTGTCTCTTGGGCGAAAAGGTTGCTAATCAGCAAGAAAATAGCGGATAGTACAACAATAAGTTTCTTCATGAGAATGATCTTTTTTATTTTAAATTAAACTACAAAAATAC
Organism: Bacteroidales bacterium; assembly: GCA_016290295.1. Taxonomy (GTDB): domain Bacteria; phylum Bacteroidota; class Bacteroidia; order Bacteroidales; family WCHB1-69; genus RUG11690. The sequence goes on along the minus strand of JAEETJ010000006.1, from coordinate 13,838 downwards.
AAAAAATTTTCATCGATTCAGATTTATAGGTGTTTTTGCTAAAAATTTGTTTTTGCAAATCAAAAATAAATTGTATTTTTGTTACAGAAAAATAGTGGCTAAATATTATTGTAAATGTCTGAAAATCAAGATAAAAAAGAAAGAAAGTGGTTGTTCTTCGCGATAGGATTGATTGCGGGATTTGCCATCAGTGTGGTTTCTTTTGTGATTTTTTCCATGATTCAGAATAATACAAAATCCATTACAAAGACTTTTGAGCATATTTACAAGCCTGAAAACACAAAGGATACCATAGTGAAATATGTGAATGTGGTACGCAAAGAGTCGGCGGAAGTTTCGAAAGATGTCCAGGTTGAAATGTCCGATTCACTGTTGCTTGCAAATAATGAGGAAAGTTTTGATGAGGTGGAATTTAGCTATTCGGGCGAGTCGGAACCAATCAATGAGGATGTGGTTGTGGTGGACAAAATGCTTTCCCGGAAAAATGTCAGGGTGCAGTGTAAAGATGCTGATTTCAAAGATAGTGCACCCATAGAAGGTACGATTGATTTTATTGATGTTCAGCAATGGAGCACTCCCATTAAGAACCGAATAACTTACTACCTTTCAGGAAATATATTGCGTGTCAAGGGTATATCTGCTGAAAAAGTGGAGGTCGTATATTATGACCAGCAATATTATCTGTGTTACGGCGGAAATTATTACCGTTTGAGAAGTAATGACGATTTTGAAAAGTTAGGCTCACCGGTAGCGTTAGCGGTGCAGAAATAATTGTTTACTTTTCTTTTTTGAAATTTATCATAGTTCGAATGAGGGCATCCCATAGGTTGCTGACAGCTTTGTGGTTTGGCTCGATATTGCGGGCAAAACTCATGTTCAGGTTAGCAAGTTTGTAACGTTTGATGCCTTTGTCGGTTCTATTTGGCTTATTCCACTTTTTCCTTGCTCAATACTTTGCTTTCCACCGCAGGGTCAAAGCTGATTTGCACCTTGGCTTTTTCACGCTTGTCGGGATGGTAGCCCTCTGTGCCAGGAACCGAGGTGAATAATTGGCACCAGCGAAATACATCGTCAAATATAAAGACGCCGACACCTATCGTGTTATATCCTTTCTTTAGTATGTTTCCCCTATGGTCTGGAGAGTTCATCCAACCATTCACCACTTCTTGAGGGGTGGTTTGTGCGAATGCGATATTTTCGCCTTGCGTAGACTCCTCATATTTGCCAGGCAAGATGGTGAACGGCCTTTGATTGTTCGGACGCGTAAGGGTTGTCATATAAACCGGGTATTCTTTTTTCTGTTCGCGGAAATTTGTTCTTTGTATTTCATAGCTTCTATAAGCTGCCATTTCCGCCGATCTGATCATGGCGCATTCGGTTAGTACAGAATCCATTACCAAAGGGGGAAGTCTTAGACTGTCACGGATGTGATTCACCAAACGAACCACTTCTGTGGCAAAGTCATAATAGAAATTGCCGCTGATTTCTGTTTTTTGCGTGAATTCGTATGTGCTGATTTCTTCTTTCGTCAGAAATGCGGTCTTCTTTCCGCTGACAGTACTCACTTGTGTTTTTATTTTCCATTTACCGGATGGAATCACAGTATTGGCATTGGTATGCTTGGAAAATATCAGGACAGCATAAGTGTTGTCGTCGCGATAGAATACGGCTGCTCCTACGGAAGTCCATGGTTCAAATACCAATTGGTCATCGTCTATAAAATCACGATATACGGATGTCCAATTGGGGTTGTTTTGTTACTATCTTTGAAATACCCTCAATTCGTGTCGGGTGCAACCTTTAATTGGTAATTTATCCTGTTTAGGGTTCGGACTGTTGAAGTGTCCCTTGTTGTTCAATGGTTACATTTGAATTATCAGGAGCGGGCTTTTTACCTTCCAGAATGCCGATTGCGATGATCATGATAAAAAAGGATGAAAGATAAAACTTCAATACATCTTTTCTATTGGGCAAGCCGATGCTCGAGGGACGAATAAAACCAATAATAGCCATGAACAATACCGCCAGAAATACCATAACCATTATAAATTCTAAAGTGTCGAAATGGTTGTATACGAAGCTTCCTCTGACAATGATTGACAGCAATAGGGAAGAAAAGGCAATTGTGAGGACAATGATGGCCAGATGCTTTCCTGTAAAATTGATTTTCTTTAGCTCACCCTCCTTTTTTATGGTGTTTTTTTGATTGATATCTAATGGTTTAGTAGACGGTATTTCTGCTTCTTCGCTTGGTTTTCTGCTTTTCCCAATCTTGAGGAAAATGTCGTCCACCAATGTCGTGTCGATGGGATGCTCTTCTATTCGTCTCCAATTGATGGCTGAGAATGTGAATTCCAGTTCATCAGGCATTTTGCTGCCGTCGATAATATAAGGGATGATGTTTTGTTTTTGTTTTTTGTTGAAGGCGTATACAATCTCGCTCTGTGTGAATCTCGACTCATAGGAGTTCTTGCTGGCCAGAAAAAGGAATATATGGGACTCCCTGATGGCCTTGGCTATGACAGCGGGGAATTCCATGCCCCCGCTAATTCCTTCTCTGTCGATGAAATAAGTGATTCCTGCGTTGTCAAATGCGGCGGTAATTTTATCTGCAATTGAGGCATCTTTGCGTGAATAGCTGATAAACACATCGTATTTGGTTTTTTCCATATCACAAGAGAATTGGTCTGAAAGATTTCAGGTGCAAAGATACAAAAACTATTCGGAATTATCCCTTTAGTTTCAACTAATGTGCGTAATATCCGTACTTTATGTCACTGCTGAACAATCCCTCTTTGAAAGCCATTCATCCGTGTCGGGCGCAACTGCTTTCAGTTAATAGTTTACAGTTAACAATTAACAGTTATTACGTTGTTTTCAATTTTCAACCTTGATCTTTTAACTGTCAACTATCAATTATTAATTATTAATTGTTAACTGTCAATTGTCAATTGTCAATTCTCCATTCCGTTCTCCTTCAGGTACTCTTCGGCATAGCGGAGAAATTTGCGCTCCAGCTCGTAGTTCTTGCGTTCGCGAGCGGCGCGGGCAATGGCGATGTAGGAATCGTAAACGCCTTGCTTTGAACGCAAAATACCGTGGTAATAGTCGTCGTTGCAATAGGAGGAGGGAATCTCGTGACAGAAGGTTTCCAGCAGTTGGAACAGGTCGATGGCGTAGGCCCCTTTGTCGGCTTTGACCAGCGAGTCGCCCAAGTTGTAAACTTCATAGTAATAGGTTGAAGATAACTGGTATATCTCGTTTTCCTGCTGTTCGCTCAGCTCGTTATGGTTGAATAAATCTTTGAACAGTGTAAGACATTCTTCATAGTCTTTCTCTTCAAATTTCAGCTTAACCTTTAGCAGTAGGGCATCTACATTGTGTTTGTTGTATTGCAATGCACGGTTGAGATAGTATTCTGTCTTGTCGTTATCTGCAAAAATATATTCTATTTTGGCTTTCTGGTAAAAAAGCTCATCTACTTTTTTGACTTGTTCGTCAAAGATTTCGTTAAGAGAATCGGCCTTGGTTAATAAATCCTGTGCTTTTGTTTGCAGTGCTTTTTTATTCTGGCAATAAAAAAGTAGGTCGTTGCCGTTGTTTTTGATGTCTTTGAGTTCCTTCAGGCAATCTTGTAAGAAAAGGTAATGCAAAGTGATGACTTCAGGATCCTGACTGTTGAGTTGGGCTAAACGTTGCTCAATATGCTTGAGTTGTTCTGCGGTAGCTGTACATGCGTCGGACAACTGCGCAAAAGCGTTGCATAGTAGCATATAGCTAAACCAAAAGCACAAAAAAATTTTTTTCAAGTCTGGAAAAATTATTCTTCTGCAAGAAATTCGTCAATGACCATTTTTAAATCCTTTTTGGAAAGAGCCCCTCTGATTGCCCCTGGTTGAGTGTTTCTTTTGAAGAAAAGTAAGGTGGGGATGCTGTTGATACCTAATGCGGTAGCGGTATTGGTGGCTTTGTCGGTGTTGATTTTGTATATAATCAGTTTGCCTTTGTATTCTTTGGCGAGTTCGACCAGAATGGGGTGCAGGGCACTGCACGGACGGCACCAGTCAGCGTAAAAATCCACTATGCAGGGTGTCATGCCCTTGTATTGTAAACCTTTTTCATTGTCAATGTCGGTGATTCTGGCGACAAAACTCTCGTCATCCAACATGATGATGTTACCCGATAAGTCTTCCTCATAGACTTCCTGTTTTACAGCAGGGGTTTTGTTGAAGTTTGGGTTGTCCATAGCCATGGAAACCACCTCTTCGGTTTCCACTTTCAGGTCTTCGTCTTTTTCTGATTGTGCGTTGACACAGGAAATCAGCAAAAAGCATAGACCGATCAATAAAAAGGGGAATTTATTCATTTTCATTGGGGTTAATGGTGTCAATGTGTTTTTGAACTTCGGCTTTGAAGCGTCTGCCTCTTTCTTCAAAGTTTTTGAATTGGTCGTAGCTGGAAGCGGCGGGAGAGAGCAGGCAGATTTTACCTTCTGTGGTATTATGAATGCAGTAATCCACAATCTTGGTGAAGTCGTCTTCCATAATAAATGCCTCTGGAAGAGGATATTTTGCTTCCCATTCGCTTTTGATACGTTGTCCGGCAGGCCCGGTGAAAACGATATGGGCAATAGGATTTTCGTGCAGATAGTCAATTAGAATGTCGTAGCTGATGCCGCGGTCGAAGCCGCCAATAATGAGGGTATCGACTTTGCGAAGCGCCTTGACTGCCGCAATAGCCGCTTCGGGGATGGTGGAGATACTGTCGTTGTAGAATTTAACACCATTGCAGGTACCCACCAATTCAATGCGGTGCTCCAAACCCTTGAAAGTGGCGAGATTTTTTAAAATATCCTCATCACTGATGCCGAATTGCTTGACAGCCAGAATGGCCGCCATGATATTGTTGTAGTTGTGTCGGCCGGGAAGATGGTCGTAGCGGTAGAGGTCATATTCGCTCAACACCTGACCTTTGTCCACATACATCACCGTGTCATCAATGCAATAGCAGCCTGTGTCGATGGCATGTTGACTGCTGAACTTGAACATCTTGCGTTGATAGTTGTGGCTCTTGATGAGGTTAGGGATGTGTTCATCTTCAACATTATATATCAAAATATCTGATTCCTCCTGGTACTTGGTGATATTCATCTTGGCCAGTTGGTAATTGCTGAGTGAGGCAAAATGGTCGAGGTGTTCCTGATAGATATTAAGCAAGAGTGCGATATGAGGCGAAATGGTGGTGTATTCCAGCTGGTGGGCTGACAGCTCGGCCACGATAACGGAGTTGTCGTCCAACTGGTCCACAATGTCGAAAAAGGGTATACCAATATTGCCAGCCAAAAAGGTGTTTCCACGACTGTTGGACAAAATGTGGTAAATCAGTGAGGAAGTAGTACTTTTGCCTTTGGTGCCGGTAACCCCGATTACCTGATGATTGTATCCGTATAGGAACAACTCGGTTTGTGAGGTAATCCTATGTGGCTGAATGAAATAGTTGATAGTATTCAGATTGACGCCAGGGGTTTTCAATATCAGATCATAATCATTCAAATTACGGTCATAATCTTTGCCAATGACGAACTTCAGGTGCTTATCGTTTTTATAGTCATCAATTTTAAGGTTTTCGCTCCTGTCGGCCGCCACAATATCCATGTCGGGAAAGTGTTTTCTGAGGAAGCGGTAGGAAGAGACACCTTCTCTGCCGAAGCCGAGAATGATGATTTTCTTGTCTCGAATCTGATTTAAAATGAGTTCTACCATAGTTGCTAGAATAAACGTGCAAAGATAGTAAATATTGTTGATATGTTGGATGTTTAATCGTTTAATTGTTGAATTGTTGAATCGTTAAGACGTTAAGACATGCACAGCGTGCATTTGTGAAGACGGAATCTATTTCTCCATTTTTATACCTTAACGAACGAGCAAAGCGAGTGTCTTCACGAAATTAATTGGCACATTAGCACATTAATTAATTAGCACATTAAAAAATTATGTATTTTTGCAGTTTATTTAAAAAAACTATTGTATGAATGTGATTTTGATAACTTTAGTGTACATTTTGGCACCAGTGATTATCATCCTGTTATACAACAGATTCGAGATGGTAAAGAAGGTAGGGACGGTGATTATGGCGTATGCGGTGGGTATCATTTTGGCGTTGTGTGGCCTGATTCCGACGGGTGAGGCCGCTGGGGCCGAGCAGATGAAAAGCATTAGTGATATGCTGATGAATATCACGGTTCCGTTGGCCATTCCGCTGATGCTGTTCAACTCGGATTTCAAATTGTGGGTAAAGTCTCTTCCCAAGACCTTTATTGTGCTGATGGGCGGTTTGGTGGCTATTGTGACCTCGGTGATTTTGGGCTATTTCGTATTCCGCAACGCTGGTATCAAGGAATTTGGCGATGTGGCAGCCATGATGACGGGCATTTATACGGGCGGTACTATGAATTTTTCCGCGCTGGGTCTCGCCTTGCATGTCGATGAAACCATCATGTCCATTGCCTTGACTTTCGAAATGATTGTGACTTTCCCGCTGATTATGTTTTTTGTGGCTGGAGGTTATAAATTATTCCGTAAATTACTGCCTTATAAAGAGAAAGAAAATTCACAAAGTGATGATTCTGAATATGCTGATGTAAAAGATGATAGTTTTGAGGAATATAAGGGCATGTTCTCAAAAGGTGTTTTTGGCAAGATGTTGTTGGGCTTGCTCCTTTCTGTACTGATGTTGGCTGTGGGAGCTGGTCTTTCCCTGCTGATTACTGGCAAACTCAATGAGCTGGTGATTATTCTCACGATTACCACTTTGGCTATCGCCGCTTCTTTTGTTCCTTGGATACGTAATCTGCCCAAAACTTTCGAGTTAGGTATGTTTTTTATCCTGATTTTCAGTGTGGTGGTGGCTTCCAAATTCGATATTTACAGCATTGATTCCTCAGCGCTGGCGGTGATGGGCTTTATCGCTTTCATCATGCTGGTGGCCTTGGTTATACATTTGATTATTTGCCGTTTTTTCAAGGTGGAAGGCGATTTGTTTGTGGTGGGCCAGGTGGGCTTGTTGTGCTCTCCACCCTTTATTCCGCCAGTGGTAGGTGCCATGGGTAACCGTAAGGTGCTGATTAGCGGTATTGTGATAGGTTTGGTGGGCTATGCTGTGGGAACTTATCTCGGCCTGTTGTTGTCATTATTATTCACCGTTATTTGATATTGAAACTAAGAATTGAGAACTAAGAACTAAGAACTAAGAACAATTAAACAATTAAACAATTCAACATTCTAAACTCTTAATTCTTAACTCTTAGTTCTTAACTAAAACCCAATTTGACATGAAGAACATCAAAATCATATCTCTGCTGGTGCTGATAGCAATTGTTTTGCCGGCGTGCACGAAAACCAAGGTGGAGTATTTTGAAGACGGAAGCGTAAAGTCTTCAATACCATATCGTTTTGGCAAAGAACACGGGTTGTGCAAATACTATTTCATCAACCAACCCCATCCTTTGAAGATAGAGATGGAGATGAGGAATGGCAAACGTCATGGTGACTTTGTCAAGTATTATATCAACGGCCGATTGGATACTCGTTGTACCTATCAGGATGATGTATTGGAAGGCACGGAGGAGTGTTATCATATCAAAGGGTATAAAACTTCTGTGACCAATTATTTGCATGGTAAGAAACATGGTCCGTATGTGTTGTATTATCCGAATGGCGAGATTGTTGAACAGGGTAATTTTTATGAGGATCTTTTCGATGGAGACTGGTCATATTATGATGACAGAGGAGTGCTGATAGGAGAAGGACATTATGATAAGGGAACTGGGATTCAGAAGGGTTATAATCTTCAAGGAAATTTGATTAGAGTGGTTCATTATCAGAATAATCAAAAGAATGGCGAGGATATAGAACTGAATAATGAGGGTGATACGGTGAAAATAACTGTGTATGAGAATGATAGAATTGTCAGTGTGAATGGAGAAATGTTGACTAATGAATAGAAAACGGCTTGTTTTTCGGGTGATTTTTGTGGGTTTGTGTCTGCTGATGACGCATGAGTTGTGTCATGCCCAGTCGAACCGGAAAATCAATACCCGTGCCGACCTCCTGGAATACGATGAAAACTATCTGCCGGGGGCACAACGTCTTTTAGGTCATGTGGTCTTTCAGCATGATAATACCACCGGATACTGCGACAGTGCTTATTTCTATGAGAATGAAAACTACCTGATTGCTTTTGGCAAGCCTGTGCGGATTTTGATTGGCGATTCGGTACGCTTATATGGCAAAAAGGCCTATTACAGTGGCGATGAGAAGACCGCTTCTATCGCCCGGAATGTGGAGATGGTGCATGGTACGTCGCATCTTTATTCGGATAGTTTGATTTATGATTTGAGTGCTGATGTAGGCTATTATCTTACGGGTGGCACCATGATTAATGTGGAAGATACCTTGAGCAGTGAGGTGGGACATTATTACACCAGAACTGATGAGGTATGGTTGAGAGATAGTGTGCTCTTGCTGAGTGCTTCGTACATGATGGACTGTGACACTTTGTTGTATAATACTACCCAGGAAACCGTGTATTTTGTCTCGCGTACCCACATGGTTTCGGATGAGAATACAATTTATACCTCTTCTGGCTGGTATGAGACCAAATCGGATTTGGCTACGCTTGTCGGTGATGTGGAATTATACAATTCCTCGCAGACGCTGGTGGCGGATAGTGTATATTATGACCGAAATCTGCGTTATGGAATTGGCTGGAACAATGTGGTGATTTCGGATACGGCCAAAGGGTATGTTTTGAAAGGAAACTATGTGGAACATCATGAGTTGGGTGGGTATTCCACCGCTACTGACAGCAATCAGTTGATTTTGATTGACGAAAGTAAAGACTCGTTGTATCTGCATTGCGATACATTACGGATTTTGTTCGACAGCTTGCAGGATCCGCAAAATATTTCGGCCTATAACAGGGTGAAATTTTATCGTCATGACATGCAGGGCGCTTGCGATTCGTTGGCGTACAATGTCAAGGATTCGACAATCCTGATGTTTCATAATCCGGTGATGTGGTCGGGTGATAATCAGTTGACAGCGGATACCATTACATTTTATTTGAAAGATTCTGTGAATGTGATAGTTTCGCTGGTTAAATCTGGATTTATTGTATCATCAGTATTTGATGAAACAGAGTTTAATCAGATTAAAGGAGCTAGGATAGAAGGACATATTCAGCATAAGCAACTGCAAACGGTGTATGTATACAACAATGCTGAATGCGTGTATTTCATTACAGATGAGGACACTGCGTTGTTGGGTGTGAATGTGTCGGCCACCAGTGAGATGAAAATTATCCTTTCGGAGAACGAAATTGATGGTATTGTTTTTTACAATGATCCTGACGGAAAGATATATTCAGATAAGGAATTGCCTGCGAAAGATCGTCAGCTTAAGGATTTCCGTTGGTTGCAATTCTACCGTCCGGAGACTGTTGAAGAGTTGTATGTGAGACCTATTCCGCGAATCAAGGGCGAGGAGCAATCAACTCTGCCACCTTCAGATACCAATCCGTAAATACCAACGAGGAATTTCCGTTGCGTTCGATGTGGTATAAGGTTTTATTGCACTCGTCAAAAATCTGTGACACATTTTTCAAGTTGAAAGCCTTGGCATATTGCGATATGATAGCATTTTCTGTGCTACTGGCTTTGCTGACAGCATCTTGATGACTGTTTTTCATCAGCATGGAACGAAGTATGCGGATGAATGCGGAGAGGAAATTTTTCTGGTATTCGCGTCCGCGTGAAATGATGGCATCTATGCAGTCGCGCACTTCTAAGTAGTTGACAGCCTCTTTGTTAGGGACGGGCTGTGAAAGGGCGAGCATACTGCCGAGTATCAGTTGAATCTGATTCAAGGTCTCCTTGTATTCACTGTTGTCGTTCATCAGCTCAAGGGCACTGTTGTAGTTGCCATCAGCCATGACAGCTATGTCTGATGCCTCCTCTTCACTGATATTGAAATCTTTCACCAGTTGTTGCTGGATAACTTCCGTTTTCAGCTTGGGTATTTTGACTAATTGTGTTCGTGACAGAATGGTGGTGAGCATTTTGTCGGTGTTCTCGGTGATGAGGATGAAAAGTGTCTTGTTTTCAGGCTCTTCCAGTGTTTTCAGCAGTTTGGGTGCCGCATCCCGATACAGGCGGTCGGCTGACCATAAAATATATATTTTGTAGCCTCCTTCATACGATTTGATGCTGTTCTGATTGACAATATAAGAGCAGTCACGGGTGTTGATAAACGCCTGCTTGTTCTCCCCTCCCAATTCCATCAGCCAGTCGTTGATGTCGATATGGTAGTTGTGGTCGAAGACAAATTGACGGAATTTGGCGGCAAATTGGGTGAAAACCGGGTCTTTCTTAACTTCGGTGGTGGTGCAGTTCGGGAAGATGATGTGGACGTCGGGGTGCGACAGCTTGGCAAACTTGGCGCACGAGGGACATACTCCACAGGAGTCGTCCTCTCCGGGATGCTCACAGCAGATATATTGGGCGTAGGCCATGGCCAAGGCAAAGGCATGGGAACCCGCTGGTGCGAGGAACAATTGCGCATGGCTGATGCGGTTATCTTTTACCAAACTGATGAGGCGCTTTTTCAGGGACTCATCCACGAGGACATCTTTGAATAGCATGATATTTAATGTGCTAATTAGTTAATGTGCTAATGTGCCAATTTTTAGGTTACAGGTTACAGGTTATAGGGGTCAGGGGTTAGAAGTCAAATTTCAAAATTCAATTGGCACATTATATTTTGTATTCAAGTTTAATTTTTTTCTATTAGAAGGAGTATTTGTCGTCTCCACGTTTCCACGTCTTAACGTTTTTCAGTTTTCAACTTTATTTTTACTCGTCGCAGGTCCAACATGTTAATTGGGTTTGTGCCCAGACCTTCCACGTTGATGCCAGTGAAACGCAGCACTTTGTCGTAATACAGCACCACCACAGGGGCGTCTTCCATCAGCATGGCATCGAGTTGGGTGTAGTATAGGTTGCGGAGGGAATCGTTGAGGCAGCGTTGAGATTTTTCGAAGAGCTTGTCATATTTTGGGTTAACATAGTGGGTGTAGTTGGAACCGTTGGGTTGGAGGTTTTTGGAGTAGAACAAGGACAAGTAATTTTCAGGGTCGGGGTAGTCACAAATCCAAGAGCCACGGAAGAAGGGTAGCTGGTAGTTGCGCATCATCTGCCGCTGTTGGGCAGCCTGTTGTACATCAAGCGTGATGGGAATGCCGATTTGCTCCAATTCGTGCTGGATATACTGGCTGATGTCGAGATAGTTGGCAGATACGGAAAGCGGAATGGGCGAAAGTCCTTTGCCGTTGGGATAGCCAGCCTTGGCTAATAGTTCCAACGCTTTGGCGGGATTGTAGTTATAGCCTTTCACCTTGGAGGTGTCAAAAGAGGACAAGCCCATCGGCACAAAACCGCTGGTGCCGGGATAGCCCGTGTTGTTGCGCAGGTAGCGCATCATCTTCTCGCGGTCGAAACCGTAGTTGATAGCCTGTCGCACCTCTTTTTTCAGCAAGGGATTGTCTTGGCCGTCATCTTTTAGCATGAAACCCAAGTATTCGGTGTTGAGGTAGGGGCCTGTCAACAGTTGGACACGGTCGGCATAGTCGGGATTCAACTCGCCAGTCTTGGTCAGCAAAGCATCCTTGTAGCAGGCGTCAATACCCGACATGAAATCCAGCGAGCCTTTCATAAACTCCATGAACACCGATTGCTTGTCCACGATAAACGTGATGGCGACGGCATCCAGGTAGGGTAGGCGGTTGCCTTCTTCGTCGGTCTCGAAATAGTCGGAATTTTTACGGAGCACCAATTTTACGCCTTCCTCCCAAATCTGGAATTTGAACGGGCCGGTACCTACGGGATGGGTACGGAAATCTTTGCCGTATTTCTCCACCACCTCACGGGGCACCACCGAGCAGTATTTCATGGCCAAGATGCCCAAGAACGGAGGAAAGTCTTCAGATAGAGTGATTTGAAAGGTGCTATCGTTGAGAGCTTTGAAGGCCGGTTTGCCTTCGCTGTCGCGTTTCACTTTTTGGAAAATCCAGGCTCCTGGCGAGGCCACGCTGCCATCGACGATACGGCCGAGGCTATAGACAAAGTCTTCAGCGGTGACTTTGCGCTTTTGCGGGAAGAAATCCGTTTGATGGAAATACACATCGTCGCGCAGGGTGAAGGTATAGACGGTGCCGTCGGCCGAGATGGTCCACGATTTGGCGATGCTGGGCACAATACGCATCTGCTCATCCAGGTCAACAAGGCCATTGTACAGCAGGTTGCAGGGCCAGATGATGGATTGGCCGGCAGAGAAAGCTGGGTCAAGGCTGTTGATGCCCGACGACTCATTATAGCGGAAAATCATCTTGTCGCTGTTGTCATAACCCTGTCGGCAACTGACAGTCAGCAACATAACGGCAATTAGGAATAAAATGATTTTCTTCATTTTTTTGTTTTAATATGAAAAAGCAAAAATACAGAAAATTTCAATTGTCTCATTAGCACATTGTCTCATTAGCACATTGTCTCATTAGCACATTAAAAATTTTACTATCTTTGCATTTTATTTCGTGAAGTTATGCCGACGAGAGAACAGATTATTGAAGTGCTATCCACCATTTATGACCCAGAAATTCCAGTGAATATTTGGGATTTGGGCTTTATTTATAATATTGAAATTCAAGAAGATAATATTGTCAATATCCTGATGACCCTTACCGCTCCCAACTGCCCGGTAGCTGAATCACTGCCAGTGGAGGTGAAGAAGAAGGTGTCGGAGATTGAGGGAGTGAAGGGCGTTTCCCTTCGTTTGACCTTCGATCCACCCTGGGATTTTGAGATGATGAGCGACGCCGCCAAGGTGGAGATGGGATTAGATTTCTAGACATTAAACAATAAACATTCAACATACTTATGAAAGGTATCATTCTTGCCGGGGGCTCCGGCACCAGATTACACCCCATCACACTTGCCATGAGCAAGCAGTTGATGCCGATTTATGACAAACCGATGATTTATTATCCGTTGTCCACCTTGATGCAGGCGGGCATTCGGGATATTCTGATTATCTCCACTCCGCATGACTTACCGCATTTTGAGCGTCTTTTGGGTGATGGTTCCCGTTTGGGTTGCAACTTCCAGTATGTGGTGCAGCATGTGCCTAACGGATTGGCTCAGGCGTTTGTGTTAGGAGCTGATTTTATCGGCCAGGACAAAGCCGCTTTGGTATTGGGTGACAATATCTTCTATGGCGGTGGTTTCGAAAGGCATTTGGCTGAAAACAATGATCCGGATGGAGGTGTTATTTTTGCTTATCATGTTTCCGATCCTGAACGTTACGGCGTTGTAGAGTTCAATGAAGACATGATTGCCGTCTCCATTGAGGAGAAACCGAAACAGCCTAAGTCCAATTATGCGGTGCCAGGCTTGTATTTCTATGATAATACGGTTGTTGAGGTGGCCAAGAACATCAAGCCCAGTGCCCGTGGTGAGTATGAAATTACCGATGTCAACAAATATTACCTGGCAGCTGGCAAGCTGAAAGTTTGCAAGATGGATCGTGGAACTGCTTGGCTTGACACAGGTACTTTCAAGTCGCTGATTGATGCCACCCAGTTTGTGCAAGTGGTGGAGGACCGTCAGGGCCTGAAAGTGGGTTGCATTGAGGAAGTGGCTTACCGTCAAGGATTTATTGATGCCGCCAAATTGGAAGAAATCGCCCAGCCGCTATTGAAGAGCGGGTACGGCAATTACCTGTTAGGGT
>JAEETJ010000062.1 GCA_016290295.1 Bacteroidales bacterium | reverse complement strand
AATAACTGGAGCAATGTGATTTCCGGTATTTTCCGTACTGTAGGTATTTGTCCTCCTGTTACCAATTTGGAAACAGCTAATGTTTCTAATACTACTACTTTGACTTGGGAACCCGGTGGTGAGGAAAACGCTTGGTTGGTACAGTTCAAACCTGCTACCGCTGGTGAAGACGCTTGGACTTCTATTGAAGTAAGCTTAATTCCTATGACTACTTTCGGTGGTTTGGTAGGTAATGTTGATTATAATGTTCGCGTGAAAGCATTGTGCGATCCCGAAAATACAGAAAATCAAAGTGAATGGACCAGCACTACCTTCCATTCAGGTTGCGCTGCTTTTGATCTTCCTTTCGCTGAAGAATTTCCGACAAACACCATGCCTATTTGCTGGGAAAATGAAGATTTCCATTTTGCTTCCAGCGGTTACGCTTATTCCTATACCAACGGTGCTGCTTTGATTACCCCCGCTATCAATATTCCTGCTGAAAATCCGACTTACTTGACATTTGAAGTACGTGGTGCAGGTGATTACACTATTTTGGCTTCTTACAGAGGTACCAGAGCTGACCGTTTCGCTGAAATTTATACAGGCACTGCTCCTAACCAAAATACAATCGTTACTATTGCTATTGACGACTTGTACAAAGGTAGAGCTGTCAACTTCAAGATTGTAAACAATAGCACCAGCTATCAATATTTCTATAATGTTGCAGTTAACCAGTGCCCATTTAAAGTTACTTCTTTGACAACTTCCAATGTTGCTGGCACAACTCTTGATCTGGCATGGCAAGCTCCTGAAGAAGCCATCAATTTCCAGATTCAGTATGGCGAACAAGGTTTCACCGTTGGAGAAGGCACTACTGTAGAAATTAGTGATACAAATGCTACAACTATTAGCAATTTGAATTATGAAACTTCATACGACTTCTATATCAGAACCGTTTGTGCAAGTGAAAATTCAGCATGGTTCGGTCCTGTAAACACTACCACCGCTCCTGCATGTTCACAACCTAGCAACCTTCAGGTAGAAGCTTTGACAGCTTCAAGTTACTATGTTTCTTGGAGTGCCAGCACTTGGACTGTGGATGATAATACTCAATATGTTGTTGGTTATAAAGCAGAAGGAGAATCTGAATATACAGAAACAGAACCTACCACAGCATTATTCACTACAATTTCAGATTTGCTTTCAAACACTACTTATACGGTAGCTGTAAGAGCTATTTGTAGCGAAGACTACAGCAGCCCATGGGGCAACACCGTTACCTTCACCACTCCTTGTGCATTATTAAGCCTGCCTTATACCGAAGACTTTGAAAACTATAGTGCAACCTCTTCATATTCTACATTAAACGGTGGTGTTATGCCCGATTGTTGGACAAGCAACTGGACAGCTGCACCATCATCATCATCCAACTATGGTCCTAAAGTTACTAACACAACTTCATACAATCCTAATGGTAGCGGTAAATTCTTATTCTTCTTGGCAAGTAGCTATGATTATACTTATTACCAAAATCCCACTACGGTTATTTTGCCTGCTTTTGATGTTGATTTGACCACTGCTATGATTTCTTTCAAAGTTAGAGGAAGCAATACTTCAAATATAGACCTCAATTTAGGTTATGTCAATGACAACAATGTCTTCACAGCATTGGCTCCTGTAACTTTTGAAACTACGGCAGGTGCTTCTTTGCAAACTGTTGTTTTGAATAACTATACAATACCTACAGGTGCTAGACTGGCATTCCAGGCTAATGTAACTGGAACATCAACCGCAACTAAATATTTTGGTTTGGATGATATTACGGTGGAATTGATTCCTAATTGTTTTGTTCCGAGTGTTGAAGTAGCAGGAGCTACCGCTAACATCACACGAAATGTCAACGGAGATGAACCCCAGTCTTATGATGTACAGATTGGAGATGTTATACAGAATGTGACAGCAAATACGGTTGACTTATATACTTTGTTTGGTTTGGAATTGAATACAAGCTATCAAGTTAGAGTTCGTGCTATTTGTAGTGAAACAGATGCTTCTGACTGGACAGATTGGACAGAATTCACCACACCTCCTTGTGTAGGTGGTGCTTCATTGAATTTGGTTGGTACATCAACCACTTCATACTTGCCTACATATACTTATTATAATTATTCATACACACAACAAATTTATACCAAAGAAGAGATTGGAGCAGCTAATGGTGGTATGATTGAGTCATTTTCAATCCGTGTGGCAGGATCTACTTCAGCTACAAGAAATATTACTGTGTATATGATTAACACAGATGCAACAAATTTTGCCACAACAACCAGTTGGTTAAGCGTAACCTCCAATGATATCGTTTTCTCTGGTACAGTTGCATTTACAGCTGGAAATTGGAAAGAAATCAATCTCACAACTCCGTTTATGTATGACGGAACTAAAAATCTTGCTTTGATTGTGGATGATAATACTGGATCATATGTTTCTTCTCCTTCATTTGGTACTCATTCAACTTCGCCAGATTACAAAGCTCTCCGTATTTATAGTGACGGAACCAATTATGATCCGTATAATACAGGTAGTTATACAGGTACTCGTATGAATGTCAGAAATGATATTAGATTTAATGTATGTCCTCCCCCAAGTTGTGGAACTCCCAGCGTTAGCGTGAATGGTTTGACAGCCACTATTACCCAAAGTTCAATAGGTACTCCGGCTTCATACGATTTGCAGATTGGTGATCAAACCGCTACAGTTACTTCAACCACTGTTGATTTGATGGATGAGTTCAATCTTGAATTTAATACGGATTATGAAATTTCTGTTCGTGCTAATTGTGGTGAAGGTGATTATTCTACTTGGTCATCACCCGTTTCCTTCACAACCCCGGCTTGTGCAGAACCTTGCGTTTATACAGTTGTAATGGAAGACGAGTATGGCGACGGTTGGAATGGCAATGAAATTCATGTTATGTTTAATGGTACTTTGTTAGAAACTTTGACTATAGAAAGCGGTTCTGCTCAGACAAGTACTGTAATGGTATGCGATGGAGCTATAAGCTTTGAATGGGCAGAAGGAGATTATCCGGAAGAAGCAAGTTTCACTATTGAAGATGGAACAGGCACAACTCTTTATAGCTGTGCAGATGGTAGTACTTTGACCGATGGTCAGGTATTGTACTCTGGAACTTGTGGTGTGATACCTACTTGTTTTGCTCCAACCCAACTTACCGTTTCAGAAGTTGGCGAATCTTCAGCTGTTATTTCTTGGGTTGACGAAAGAGAACAAGGCTTATACACCATCCAATACAAAGCCGAAGGTGATGCCGCATGGACTGATGTGACAAATATTGATACTACTTTTTATCTCTTGAACAACCTTACAGCATCAACCGAGTATTCGGTTCGTGTGAATGCTGTTTGCGGTACCGATGATGAAAGCGAATATACCGAAGAGGTTGGTTTCAGAACCAATTGTATTGGTGGCGGCGAAATGGAAATCGCAGGAACAGGTTCAACTCAGAATTATATTCCTGTTGGTAACTTCTACAACTATTCTTATACTCAGCAAATTCTTACTGCAGAGGAAATTGGTGCTACAGGAACCATTTCTTCCATCTCATTTGAATATGCATATTCTACTCCTACGACAAGCAAAAACAACGTGAAGATTTATATGGCTAATACCGATAAATCTGAATTTGCAAGCACAAGCGACTGGTTTGCCGTAAGCGATATGCAGTTGGTATATCAAGGCAATTTGAACTGTTCACAGGGCTGGAATGAATTTGCATTGAATAATACATTTGCATACGCTGGTGGTAATTTGGCAATCCTTGTGGAGGATAATTCTGGTGCATACAATGGTTCCGCATATGTTTTCGCTACTACAACCACGAGCAGAAACAGTGCTCTTACGTGGCAAGCTGATGCTAGTGCATACGCTGGTGCAACAGGTACACTCCGTCAATTGCATAGCAATATCAGATTGACTGTTTGTCCCGAAGCTATTGACATCGCCGTTACAGGTTTGAATCCTATTGCTGACGCTTGTGATGTGGAAGGTGCCGTTTCCATTAAGGTTAAGAACCTCGGTTATGAGCCAGTTAGCGGATTTACCGCTTACTATCAGGTGAATGAGGAAACTCCGGTTCAGGAGACAGTTTCAGTTGCACTTGCTGCAAATGAAACGATTACTTACACTTTCAGCCAGCTGCCGACTTTCACCGCAGATGAAAGTGTTATTACCGCTTGGGTTGTATTGGATGGCGACGCTGTTGAAACTAACAACAGTATTACTTCTGATCCTATCTCTGTTCTGGATCCTATCGCTGTTCCTTACGAAGAAGCATTCACTGGCCTGACCATCAATCATGGTTGGAATCCGATCGATGCTAACAACGACGGTATCACCATGAACCTGAACAATGACATCAACTATACTTTCAACGACGAAGCCGCCGCTAATGACTGGATGATGTCACCTTGTATTGAAATGGCTGCTGGTACTTATACCATTATTTATGACTATAAGGCTAACAGCTCATTGACCGAAGCATTCGAAGTATACTATGGCAATGGCAACCATGTTGCTGACATGACCAATGCTGTGGCTACTCATAGCTTCAACAATACTACCTACGAAACCGCTACCACTACCATCACCATCGCTGCTGACGGTATTTACAACTTCGGTTTCCACGCTACTTCATTGGCTGGTAACTTAGGTTTCAGCATCGACAACTTCAAGGTATATCCTGTTAATGATGTTATCGTAACTTGTGCTGCTAACGGTACTGTTACTCCTAATGGTACTATCGCTGTCAACTATGGCGAAAACCTCACCCTGAACCTCGTTCCGGATCCTATGTATCACGTGGCTGGTGTTTGGGTTGACGATGTACAGGTTGTTCCTGAAGATGGTACAGGTGCTAACTTCATGCTCTATACCTTAGAGAATGTTACTGAACCCCACACTGTATTTGTGGACTTCAAACTTGAATTCCATATCTTCAAGACTGTTGAAAACTTCAGACCTGACCTCTATAGCGATCTCGGTGGTGCATTCGTACCCGCTGCTACCGACACTACTATCGATCCTAACGCATTCACCGTTAACATGGTGGCTGATCCTCACTATCATATGGTTGGCTTGACCGTTAGCCCGATGGTTCCCGATATGCAGTTAGATGTATTCGCTGACGTTGTGGACAATGGTGACGGCACTTACAGCTACACTATCGATACTTTGGTGGTGGCCAACTACTATCTGAACGCTATTTTCAGAAGAGACACTGTGGCTATCAACTACAATGTTTTGACTGGTAAGGGTTATGCTAATGACAGCCCGCTGTTGAATACTGGTGACACTTATACCACTTGGATTGACTACTCAGTAAACAACGATGTTGATACAACCATTTCCTTCACAGGTCATGACCTCTATCATGTTGCTGATGTTACTGTAAACGGTACTTCAATGGGTCATATCGACAGCTATACTTTCGAGAATGTTACTGAAACCCAGACTGTGGATATTAAGTTTGGTTACAAGATTGATGCTTCTGTAAGAAATTACAACACCTATGGTGACATTGCTATGACAGATCCTCAGGGAACTATTGAACCTGCTACTCAGTACATTCCTGAATTTGATCCTATGACAGTTACTGGTACAGTTGCTGAACACTTCCACCTGTATCAATTGTTAGTGAACGGTGAAAACAGAATCGACGAAGTTGTATTCGGTGCTGATAACAGCTATAGCTTCAGCATTGATTCTGTCGTTGAGAACTGCATTATCGAAGCTGTGGTTAAGGTTGACACCTTCGCTATTACTTACAATGTACTGGCTGGTCAGGGTTATGCTGACGCAAGCGAATTGTTGGTTGCTGGTGATACTTACAACACTATCGTGAACTATGGTGACAACTGGTACAGCAACATTGTTCCTGCTACTGGTTATTCTATTGAAAATGTTCTTTTGGATGGTCAGAACTTGTACACTGCAAGCAACAACCAGTTCAACTTCATCGTTGAATCTCATGTATTCGACATCACCTTCGAAGCTAACACTTACACTATCACTACCAACGCTTACGGCGCAGGTTCTGTAACCAATGGTATGACATTCACTTATGATCCTGCAAATCCTGTTGATTATGTATTCAATGCAACTCCTGAAGAAGGTTACTATGTAAGTGCAGTGATTATCAACAACGAGGCTCAAGATTTGACTGGCGTTGAAGGTACTTATACTACTACTATTGAAAATGTGGCTGATAACTACGTTATCGATGTTCACTTCTCAATCTTCACTTATACCATGACTGCTGAAGCTGGTGAAGGTGGTACAATCACTCCTGCCGGTGCTCAGACCGTAAACTATGGTACAGATGTTACTTACGAAATCAACGCTAATGAAGGTTGGTACATTGCTTCTACAGATATCGACGGTGTAACTACTACTTACACTCAGGATGACGCTGTAGTTACTTTGACTATTCCTTACACTGCTATCAATGCTGATCATAATATTAGTGTAACCTTCGCTCAGTTCATGTACACTATCACCGCTACTGCTGGTACTCATGGTACTGTGAACGGTGCTGAAGCTGTAAGCGCAAATATTGCATACGGTAGCAACTATGCTTTGACCTTCACTCCTGATGCTAACTACCAGGTTGCTGACGTGGTTGTTGACGGTGTTACTGTTGGTGCTGTTGATTCATACGAATTCATCAACGTTACCGCTAACCATACTGTAGAAGTTAGCTTCGAAGCTATCATGTACACTTTGACTGCTACATCCAACATGGAAGGCTGCACTATCACTCCTGCCACTACTACAGTTCAGGCTGGTAGCAACGTTTCTTACACGCTGAGCGCAGCAAGCGGTTGTCATTTGTTGAACGTGATTGCTAACGGTGAAGAAGTTGCTGTAACCAACAACGCATTCACTATTACTGATGTTCAGAGCGATTACACCATCTTCGCTAACTTCGCTCCTAACTATGTGACTGTAACCGTTAATCAGCCTGCTCACGCTACCATCACTCCTGGTACTCAGACTTACGCTTACGGTGCTACTCCTTCATACATGATTGTTCCTGAAGTAGGTTACGAAGTGGTTAGCGTAACTGCTGGCAACGCTGTTGTAAACGTTACTTACAACAACGGTATCGGTACCTTCACTTTGGCTGCTTTGCAGCAGGATATCACCTTGACCGCTACCACAAGCATCAAGAAGTTCGAAATCACTGTTACTCAGGGTGCAAACGGTACTATCGCTCCTGGTACTCAGACCAATGTTGAATATGGTTCAAACAAGACCTTCACCATTACTCCTAACCAATACTATGTAATTGCTGACGTTATCGTTGATGGTTCAAGCAGAGGTGCTATCAGTTCATACACCTTCTACAACGTAGCCGGCAACCATACTATTACCGCTGTATTCGAAGCTAATTGCCAGACTCCGACCAACTTGACTGCTATGGATATCGATACTTCATCAGCAGTATTGAGCTGGGTGGGCACTGCTCCAAGTTACGAAGTACGCTACAAAGCCGCTGACGCAGCTAGCTACACCACTCAGACTGTTACCACTACTTCATTGCAGTTGACAGGTTTGACTCCTAACACACTGTATGAATATGGTGTAAGAGCTATCTGTGGTGCTAACCTGACTTCTGATTGGGCTATCAACGCATTCACCACCAAGGCTCTGCCTATCGGACCTGTTGATGGTATTGCCAATACTGAATTGTCAAGCATTAAGGTTTACAGCTACCTGAACAACGTTTACATTGTAAACGAAGAAGGTATCGCAATCTCTAATGTTGACATTTACGACATCTATGGTAAGCAAGTCTACACTGGAAAGGTTCTCAGCAGTCCTGAAGTAATCTCTCTGAGCGTAGCTAATGGCAACTATGTTGTAAGACTGGCTACCGAAAACGGTGTTGGTGTTTACAAAGTGGCTATCGTTAGATAATAACTGATTCCTGTAGAGACGCGATTAATCGCGTCTCTACAAAATATTACACGGGGTATCGCAAGGTACCCCGTTTTTTTATATCATAATTTGCTCATTAACTAATTAACCAATTTGCACATTTTTTTGTATTTTTGCACCCTCAAAAAAATGCAGACAATATATGCAAAACATTAGAAATATCGCCATTATCGCCCATGTGGACCATGGCAAAACAACACTGGTTGACCGTATTTTATACCAAGCCCACCTTTTCCGTGCTAACCAACAGGTGCAGGAACTGGTATTGGACAACAATGATTTGGAACGCGAAAGAGGTATCACTATCCTTTCGAAGAATGTGTCGGTAAGATACAAGGATTGCAAAATCAATGTCATCGACACCCCCGGCCACAGCGACTTTGGTGGTGAGGTAGAGCGTGTGCTGAATATGGCCGATGGTGTGCTGCTGGTGGTGGACGCTTTTGAGGGCCCCATGCCCCAGACCCGTTTTGTGACCCAGAAAGCCATAGAATTGGGCCTTAAACCGATTGTTGTCATCAATAAGGTAGACAAACCCAACTGCAACCCGGAACTCGCTCAGGAGGCCGTTTTTGAGCTTATGTTCAATTTAGGTGCCACCGACGAGCAGTTAGACTTCCCCACAGTGTATGGTTCTGCCAAGCAGGGCTGGATGGGTCCCGACTGGAAAACCCCGACCAACGATATTTCTTATTTGCTGGATCAGATTATAGAGCATATTCCTGCACCAAAAGTTGAGGAAGGCTCGCTGCAAATGATGATTTCCTCATTGGACTATTCTTCTTATGTGGGACGAATCGCTGTGGGACGAATCAGAAGAGGCACTTTGGAATGGGGACAGAATGTTTCATTGGTGAAACGTGACGGCAGCATTGTGCCTTCCAAAATCAAGGAATTATATGTGTTTGAAGGCTTAGGCAAGGAAAAAATCAAAACTCCTGTGGAAGCGGGCGAATTGTGCGCTATTTTGGGTTTGGATAATTTCGAGATTGGCGATACTGTAGCCGATGCACTCGAACCGGAAGGACTGCCACCTATCAAGGTGGATGAGCCGACCATGAGTATGTTGTTCACCATCAACAACTCACCTTTCTTTGGTAAAGAGGGTAAATATGTGACCTCAAGACATTTGCGCGACAGGTTGTTCCTTGAATTGGAGAAGAACTTGGCTTTGCGAGTGGAAGAAACTGGCTCTCCCGATATGCTGAATGTGTATGGTCGTGGTGTGCTGCACTTGTCGGTACTGATTGAGACCATGCGACGCGAGGGTTATGAGTTGCAAGTAGGTCAACCCCAGGTGATTATCAAGGAAATTGATGGCCAGAAATGTGAGCCTGTAGAACAGCTGACGGTACTGGTTCCCGAAGATTTTTCCAGCCGTGTCATCGACTTGGTGACCCGCCGCAAAGGCGATTTGCTGAATATCGAAACCGTGAACGACCGTGTGCACTTGGATTTCCAGATACCTTCAAGAGGTATCATAGGCTTGCGTAACCAGGTACTGACAGCTACCGAAGGCGAGGCCATCATGTCACATCGTTTCATCGAATTCCAGCCATGGAAAGGTGACATTCAGGGCCGTCATGCCGGTGTGCTCATTGCCATGGAGACAGGCCAGAGCTATCCGTATGCCATCGACAAACTGCAGGACCGTGGCCGCTTCTTCATCGACCCGAACGATCAGGTGTATGCCGGTCAGGTGATTGGCGAGCATATCCGCCCCGATGATTTGGTGGTGAATGTGTGCAAGTCGAAAAAGCTGTCCAATATGCGTGCTGCTGGTAGCGATGAAAAGATGCATATTGCACCGGCTATCAAGATGTCGCTGGAGGAATACATGGAATACATCGGTCCAGATGAATATTTGGAAATCACCCCGCGTTCATTGCGTCTCCGCAAGATTATCTTGGACGAAACAGAAAGAAAACGCCATAATATCAAGATACAGCAACAAGCACAATAATAGTGGTTAGGTGTTAGTGGTTAGTGGTCAGTGGTCAGTGGTTAGGTGTTAGGTGTTAGTGGTTAGGTGTTAGGTGTTAGTGGTTAGGTGTTAGTGGTTAGTGATTAGGTGTCAGGAGCAAGGATCATAGCCCGTTAGGGCTTTAGTATCAATAGAATCGCAAGAAACAGATACCACCATACCCTCGCAGAGGGTTTAATATCAATGGGTTGATGGTAGAGAAAATCATCGTCAAAAAAAATATTTTTGATATTATTGCCAATTAAAAAAAAAGTTGTATTTTTGCAGTCCCAAAAAGGTCTCTTGGCCGAGTGGCTAGGCGCTGGTCTGCAAAACCATTTACTCCAGTTCGAGTCTGGAAGAGACCTCTCAGAAAAGGCTGCCGTATAGCAGCCTTTTTTGTTTACGGGATTCTGGTATTTGTTTATGATTGCAGAGATGCAA
>JAEETJ010000026.1 GCA_016290295.1 Bacteroidales bacterium | reverse complement strand
GCTTTTGAGGTGAACTGATACCAAAATTGGCTGGCTTCCGGGGTCAAATAGACAATCATAGGCATGGGTTTGTCGCCTGCTTTGCGGGGTACGCACATCTCAATCCTTTGCACCAAAGGCTTGCCACTCATCATCGCTGAGCTAATGGCCACGGTGTCGGCATCCACTTGCCTGATTTCCAGTTTTCCTTCCGTAGAAAGGTCTTCCGCACCCCGTACATATTCCACATCTTTCCACACCGGTGGCAATCTCAGATGGGAAGCCACAATCATGTAAGCCCAAATGTCTAAACCGACAAACAAGACAATCATGGCGATATGGAACCACTTTTGGGTCCTGTCGAGGCTGGTTTTCTTGTTCGTTGAGGGCTCTGCGGCCTCTATTTGCCGGATGATTTCATCGCAGGGCTTTGTCTTGAAATGGAATTCGACAATTCCCAAAAACAAAGTGGCCACAAGCACCACGCTGAAAATAATGAGGCATGTGCCTAAGTTTGGCAAATGGGTAAGGGTACCGAGGTTCGAAAGAAGAACGCCCATGACAAGGATAAGGACCGGTATCGTGTACAGTACAATAAAGAGAGAAAAGAGTTTCTTGTAACTTCGGGCTTGGTTGGAGAGGGTCAGCAGGTCTTTGTTTTCCATCGTCTTGGTTTGAAGCTTCTGTGTCATCCATAACTCCACGGCAAAACAAACCGCGCAGTAGGATCCCCAAAACAGCATTAATGAGAGGTCGTTGCCTTGATACCATTTGATGCACAGAAACCCGATAATGGCCAGAAGAGGATAAAGGATGATTTGTACTCTGCGGTACCGTTTGTAAAAATCGGTGCTGTGCTTAATGGACGACTTCATCAGCCGGTCGTTGACGATTTCCTGTTGTTCGAAGCGCTCTTTCAGCGTTTCGTATTGGGCCTTCAGCTGATCCAATTCGGAAAGATTATTGTTGTTCTGATTTTCCATGATGATTTCCTTTCATTCTTTTGTTGACATTTTCACCAGTTTGTCCTTGATGCGCAGCAGCCGAACCCCTACATTATTGGGCTTGATACCGATGATGGCTCCGATTTCGTCGTAACTGACACCTTCCAGCCAGAGCAGGATAAGGCTTCGTTCAATGAGGTCAAGACGTGAGATGCGGTCGTAGAGTTCGCGGATTTGTTGTGTTGACGGATCATCAGCTTCATAGGGGTCAATGTCCACTGTCAACGGCACCGTCTCGATGCGCCGGCGTTCCTTCTTGTCCTGATTGATGGCTGTGTTGAGAGACACGCGGTAAATCCATGTCTTGGCGTCGCTGCGCCCCTCGTAGCTGTCAAAACCATTCCACAGGCGGATAAGAATTTCCTGAAACAAGTCATCCACCTCGCTCTTGTCATGCGAGAACATATAGCACACTGTATAGATAGTCCGCTTATGCTGCCGCACCAATTTTTCAAACTGTTGTTCTTTGTCGTTGTTCATAAAAAAATTCTTTTTTGTTGCAACATTCATCATGTTAGACAACAAAAATACGGAAATATTACATGCGGATTCATTTTTTCTAACCTATCATTTTACCATCATTTTTGAAGGTATAATGCGGTCAACAATGATGAAGTTTTCATATACATGAAATACCACAGTCCATTTATGGTTGATTATAGAAAGTGTTTTTGCTTTGGAATGTATCTCCTTAGCAACAGCATAACGACTAAAAGGATAAATATCTGCAGTATAACTAAGAGATACCAATTCCCCAAGAATTTTGTTCACATATTTGTGACCGCTTTCAGGTCTATATTTATCAGCCACAAAAGATGCGATGCCTTCAAGGTCCTCTAATGCGGATTTACTGGCGACTACCTGATAACTTTTCATAGCACTCGTCCAGTTTCTGGTGGAAAATTTCACCGAATTGATCCAAAGTTACACATCCAACGGGAATCGGTGCCTCTTCGGACAAATGCATTTGCTGAACTGCATGATAAACCGAAGCGGGCTCATTAACTTCTGGCGTATCAGTATCTTTTATTTTATATGTCTTTTTCATTTCATTCCATTTTTCAATTGGCAAAGATACACATTTTTTGACACATTGTGACAATTAAAAAAAATATTATGATTTTTTTAAATATTACAAAATAAAAAAAATCAGAACACCTTATGTCTCCATTTCACACCTAAATTATCCAAGATCTCCGTCTCGAATGCAAAGCTACAAAAAATCATAATTACAACCTCTATCCTTGCAAAAAAACTTTATATCTTATCGAAACTATGATTTATTGCGAGAGATTTATAGCATCAGCTATAGCATTCCTTTTTCGCGGCGGTCATGTTTTGTGCTTCGGAGCATACGATACCTGCGCCGCGAATAAACATACGGGAATTTTCATTCCCGGGGTGGCGGTGCTCGTACCTCACACCTTACCCCTGGCTATGCTCCTTGCAGACCTACAGCCCGCGGCTGCCACAATGTGACAGCCCTACTACAACCTGTCATCTGTATCCTGTAACCTAACAACAAAAAAGGAAGTGACTGCAATCACTTCCTTTTTTTGTTCCGTCGGGGTGACAAGACTCGAACTTGCGGCCTCTACGTCCCGAACGTAGCGCGCTACCAACTGCGCCACACCCCGAAAAAGCGGATGCAAAAATACAAAAAAATTTCGTACTTTTGTCTGCAAATTTTATTTTATGAAATTATCCGTCGTCATACCCGTTTACAACGAAGAAAAGACCATCCATACCATACTCGATAAAGTATTGGCAGTCAATTTAATAAATAACATTTCCAAAGAGCTGATCTTGGTAGATGACGGTTCCAAAGACCAGTCGGAGAAAGCTATCCAAGACTACATCACCGCCCATCCAGAAGCGGACATACGCTACTACAAACAGGAAAAAAACATGGGGAAAGGCGCAGCACTGCATCGTGGCTTCGATGAAGCGACAGGAGATTATGTCATTGTGCAGGATGCTGACTTAGAATACGACCCCGAAGAGTACAACCTGCTGCTGAAACCCGTGGTAGATGGTTTCGCCGATGTGGTTTACGGCTCACGCTTCATGGGAGGTAACGCCCACCGCATCCTATTCTTCTGGCACTCAAGAGGTAACCGCTTCCTTACCTTCCTGTCTAACATGTTCACCAACCTGAATCTCACCGACATGGAGACCTGTTACAAACTGTTCCGTGCCGATATTATCAAGAGCATATACTTCCAAGAGAAACGCTTCGGCTTCGAGCCCGAGGTGACCGCCAAAATCGCCCGTTTCAAAGGCATCCGCATCTATGAAGTGGGCATCTCCTACTATGGCCGCACCTACGAAGAAGGCAAGAAAATCGGCTGGAAGGACGGCTTCCGCGCCATCCACTGCATCCTCAAATACAATATCTTTTCAAGGAAATACTTGAGATAACCTAATCATTTTTTTCATATATTTGTATTTTTAAATAGAAAAATATAAAATATTGGAATATAATGGATTACAATTTTAACGAGGTCGAAAAGAAATGGCAACAGTGGTGGAAAGAGCAAAAGATCTACCGCAGCGAAATCAAAAAAGACAAAGAGAAATTCTATGTTTTGGATATGTTCCCCTACCCTTCAGGGGCTGGATTGCATGTGGGACACCCCCTGGGCTACATTGCCTCCGACATATACGCACGTTACAAACGTCTGAAAGGCTTCAACGTATTGCACCCGATGGGCTACGATGCTTTTGGACTGCCTGCTGAGCAATATGCCATCCAAACGGGTACCCACCCCGCTGTGACCACCGAAAAGAACATCAAGCGTTACCGCGAGCAGATGGACAAAATTGGTTTCAGTTACGACTGGGACCGCGAAGTACGTACCAGCGACCCGAAGTATTACAAATGGACGCAATGGACTTTCATTCAGCTGTTTAACTCATTCTATTGCAACAAATGCCAGAAAGCCCGTCCCATCAGCGAACTGATAGCGAACTTCGAGAAATGCGGCACCGAAGGCCTCAATGTGGCCGAAAGCAAGCCGCTGAGCTTCACCGCCGCCGAATGGAAAGCCATGAACGAGAAGGAGCAGCAAGAAGTGCTGATGAATTACCGTCTGGCCTACCAGGCCGAAGCTTTGGTGAACTGGTGTCCCAAATTGGGCACAGTACTCGCCAATGACGAAGTAGTGGACGGCCTGTCCGTACGTGGCGGTTTCCCTGTAGTTCGCAAATCCATGAAGCAATGGCTGCTCCGTATCACCGCTTATGGCGAACGCCTGCTCACCGGTCTGGAAACCGTGGAATGGAGCGAGTCGGTAAAGGAAGTGCAACGCAACTGGGTCGGCAAATCAATGGGTGCCTCTGTTATTTTCAAAGTTGATGGTAAAGACATTGATTTGGAGGTGTTTACCACCCGTGCTGACACCTTGTTCGGCACCACCTTTATGGTATTGGCCCCCGAACACGAATTAGTTTCTGCAATCACCACCCCGGAACATCGTGCCGAGGTAGAAGAATATATCGACCATACCAAGAACCGCAGCGAACGCGAACGTATGGCCGAAGTTCGCAAGGTAAGTGGCGCCTTCACAGGAGCATACGGCATCAACCCCATCACAGGAGCCAAGCTGCCAATCTGGATCGCCGATTACGTGCTGATGGGTTATGGCACCGGTGCCATTATGGCAGTGCCCGGTCACGACAGCCGCGACTTCGCTTTCGCACGGCATTTCAACCTGCCCATCATCCAAGTGGTGAAGAAGCCCGGCACCGAGCTTACTGATCCTTCCACATGGGAAGAAAGTTTCGACGCCAAAGATGGCGAGATGGTCAACTCCGGTTTCCTCAACGGGCTGACAGTGAAGAAAGCCATCGAGCGCATGATAGAAGAATTAGAGAAATTGGGCGTGGGCACTGGCAAGACCAACTACCGCTTACGTGATGCCATCTTCAGTCGCCAGCGTTACTGGGGCGAGCCCTTCCCGATTTACTACAAGGACGGCATGCCATACGCCATGGACGAATCGAAACTGCCGCTTGAGCTGCCTCCCATCGATGAATACAAGCCCACCGAAACAGGCGAACCGCCATTGGCACGTGCCAAAAACTGGGTTACTGAAGAGGGCTATCCCATCGAAACCAATACCATGCCTGGCTTTGCCGGCTCCAGCGGCTATTACCTCCGCTACGAAGACCCGCATAATGACAAGGAATTTATCAGCCGTGAAGCCAACGATTACTGGCAGAATGTGGACCTATACATCGGTGGTGCGGAACATGCCACAGGTCACCTGATTTATAGCCGTTTCTGGTGCAAGTTCTTGTTTGACATTGGTTTATCCTGCAAAGATGAACCCTTCCAAAGAATGATTAATCAAGGTATGATCCAAGGCCGCTCCAGCTTCGCCTATCGTGTCAATTTGGAAAAATTGTGCGAATATGATGTATGGAACATCATCAAGGACAAGCGTCTGGGTGTGGAATTCATCAAAGACTACAAGGATGGTCGCCGTCAATTCGACTTTTTCTGCCCCGAAAAAGGCATCCTCATTGAAATCAAACGCATGGGCAGCCTCGAAAAGGTATCCGAGCAATGGGAAGAGTATGCAATGTCGAAGGGCTACAAGCTTCTTTTGGTGCCTAACATTGATGTTTTGAATGATTATAGAGATGGAACCCATATCGTTGAGCAGAAAATCAAGGACCTGATTGCGGGTAAAGAAGTTCCTACATTCGTTAGTGGCGAAGAGTACAAGCGAGGACCCATTTTCGTCTCCAAAAACATACCCAACCGCGAATTATTCAGCGACCCGATGCATGTTGACATCAACATGGTACGCAACGACATCCTCGACATAGAAGCATGCCGCCAGTGGCGCGATGACCTCCACGATGCCCACTTCATCAAGGAAAAAGACAAGGATGGCAACGACATCTATGTATGCGGTTCAGAGGTTGAAAAGATGTCCAAGTCAAAATACAACGTCCAGAATCCTGACGATTTGGTAGAGAAATATGGTGCCGACACCCTCCGTCTTTATGAGATGTTCCTCGGCCCATTGGAGCAATCAAAGCCTTGGGATGTGCAAGGTATTGAAGGCACCTACCGCTTCGTGCGCAAGTTCTGGAGACTTTTCCACAACGAAAACAGCGAGTTCTGCGTCAGCAACGAGCCTGCCACCGCTCCCGAGCTGAAGAGTCTGCATACCCTCATCAAGAAGGAGGAAGATGGCATTGAAAGTATTTCGTTCAATACAGTGGTATCCGCCTTCATGATCTGCGTGAACGAACTCAACGACCTCAAGTGCAACAAACGCGAGGTGTTGGAACCGCTCACCATCCTGATTTCACCGTATGCTCCTCATATTGCAGAAGAGCTGTGGCATCTTTTAGGCCACGACACATCAGTGGTTGACGCTTCTTTCCCTGTTTATGACGAAAGCAAAACTATGGAGAACAGCTTCAACTACCCCATCAGCTTCAACGGAAAGATGCGTTTCAATCTGGAACTGCCTGTCACCATGAACGCCGAGGAGGTGCAAGCTGCTGTGCTTGCCGCTCCCGAATCACAAAAATGGCTTGAAGGCAAGACTCCGAAGAAGGTCATTTTCGTACCGAAGAAGATTGTGAATATCGTGATATAATTAGCAAATTAGTTAATGTGCTAATTAGTTAATGTGCTAATTATCAATGTGCTAATGTGCTAATGAATTAAGAACTAAGAACTAAAACCTGTAACCTGTAACCTGAAACCTGTAACCTATATGAAGCACCTCCTCACTACAATATGCCTCTGCCTCGCCACTATGCTGGCGTTTGCGCAGTATCGTAGCGACAGCATCCATGTGGCACATTACGACATTGCCCTGTATATTGACCCCTATGCACACACCATCAGCGGAACAACCACACTGCAGGTAGTGCCTAAAATGAACAATTTGAGTCATATCAATCTGGATTTAAGAAATATGACCATCGATTCCATCATGGTGGAACAAGCATTGGCAAACTACACTTATGTTGGCGACCTGCTGAGCATTGCAGCTGGCAGCTACACATTGGGCGACACATTGGAAATTGCCGTGAGCTACAACGGTGAGCCCTACGGCAACTCATGGGGTGGTTTCACCTTTAGCAACAATTACAGCTTTAACATTGGGGTCAGCATGTATGAGCAGCCCCATTGCTTTGGACGAGTGTGGTATCCCTGTGTGGACGAATTCACGGACAAATCCACCTACGCCTTTCATATTGAGACATATCCCAACCATAAAGCCATTTGTGGTGGACTCTATTTAGGCGAGACCAGTGGTGATTATGGTACAAAAATCTGGCATTGGCAGTTGGATCAGCCTATACCCACCTATTTAGCCTCTGTGGCTACTGGTGCTTATCAATTGTACGCAGATACTTTTCATGGCATGAATGCCGATATTCCCATCACCATTTATGGGCCGGCAGCATATATTGGCAATGCTCCCGCCACCTTTGTCCATCTGCCTGAAATAGCCGCCAACTTCGAACATTTCTTCGGTCCGCTCCGCTTTCCTCGCATCGGTTATGTGTTAGTGAACTTCACCAGCGGAGCTATGGAACATGCCACTAACATAGCCTTGCCACAAGTTGCCGTTGACGGCACCACAGGCTACGAATCCACCATTGCCCACGAGCTGTCACACTCATGGTTCGGCAACCTCATCACCTGCGAAAAAGCGGAAGAGATGTGGATTAACGAAGGTTTTGCCAGTTATAGCGAAGCTTTGACTGACGAAGGGATATATTCCAAAGAACAATATACTGAAACTATTAACAGTCAACATTTTGACGTACTGAAGAATCTGTACACACGTGACCATGGCTACTATGCTTTAAACAACGTTCCGCAGTCATACACTTACGGTATGCACTCCTACGACAAAGGCTCCATTGTGATTCACACCCTGCGCCATTATATGGGAGATTCGTTGTTTTTTGGCGGCATTCAAGCGATGCTAAACCAGTATGCCTTCCAGAACATGAATTCCGTGCAAGTATTTGATTTTCTGAGCAATTATAGTGGTATCAATTTGAATGGTTTCTATGAAGGATGGATCAACCAGCCGGGTTTCCTGCATTTTTCCATC
This sequence comes from Bacteroidales bacterium, assembly GCA_016290295.1. Lineage (GTDB taxonomy): Bacteria > Bacteroidota > Bacteroidia > Bacteroidales > WCHB1-69 > RUG11690. Next base: position 31,422 of record JAEETJ010000026.1, on the reverse strand, counting down.
GATTCCATCGTGGCAGAAGGCGGCAACCAATATGCGGTTCACCTGCGCCAACGCTTGTTCCATGCCGAGCATTATGCCGATGACAATCGCGTGAACCTCAGCTTCTTTTCCGCTGACGGACAGCGTTTTGACTATCATCACGCCCAATTTTCGGGAGCTACAGGTATAGTCCACATCAACATACCTTTCACTCCTCTTTTCGGAGTTGTGGATTATAGCAATGAGATTTGCGATGCCATTATCGACTACAACCATTGCTTCACCTTCACAGGTAGCAGAAACTTTGCCAACGCAAATGTCACCGTCAATATCACAGCATTACAAGACTCTTCATGTATGAGAGTTGAATACAATCTGGTACATGCTGATCCTTTCAAAGTTCAGCCAGACCCATCCTACCGCTTGAACGACCGCTATTGGAGGATTGAATACACGGGCAGCCAAGTACAGGGCACATTGAAATTCAACTACAACGGCAACAACAACCAGCCTGAACACGACCTGCTGCAAGGGCATACACCCGATGAACTGGCGCTATTCTACAGACGCGACTGCACTGATGACTGGCACAGCATACCCTTCACACGTACAGGACAGACAAGTGGCACTATTACCACTGAGAACCTGATGCCTGGTGAATATACCTTTGGCGTTCCAGGCTCTGATGTTGGCATAAAGGAAATAGAGAAGAAAAACATTCTTATTTACCCCAATCCAGCTCAAGACCGCCTGTCCATCAGCACGGAACAAGACATTGACAGCATAGTAATTTACGACCTCAGTGGCCGGGTAGTAATGCGACAGAACCTCAACAATAAGAATAGCAATCTAAATATCAAATCATTAAGCTCTGGCACCTATCTTGTTCAGATTTTCAACAAAGGAAAATTACTCAAAAGCGAGAAACTCATTAAAAACTGAAAGTTGAAAACTGAAACCTGAAAGTTAACCTTCCTAACCCTCCTAACCTTCCTAACCTATTGAATTTTGAACTTTGAATTTTGAATTCCAACCCCTAACCCCTAAATCCTAACCCCTATGATAAGTTTCTGCATCGGCATTGTCGCCTTAGTATTAGGATATTTCATTTACGGCAAATTTATCGAGAAAATATTTGGCATTGACGCCAACCGCACTACCCCTGCCTACACCAAGCAAGATGGTGTGGATTATATTCCGATGAAGCCTTGGCGTATCTTTTTGATACAGTTTCTTAACATTGCCGGTGTCGGCCCCATTTGCGGTGCCATCATGGGGGCTAAGTTTGGCACGGCCTCGTATTTATGGATAGTTCTGGGTTCCATCTTTGCCGGTGCTGTTCACGATTACCTTTCCGGCATGATGTCCATACGCCATGACGGTTGCAGCTTGCCAGAATTGCATGGCAAATACATGGGTAAATACGTCAAGCAGTTCATGCGTGCTTTCATGATTATCCTGATGATTCTGGTAGGAGTTGTCTTTGTCAATACTCCAGCCACTTTGCTGAACACACATTTCACTCCCAACTGGAACATCTATATATGGGTAGGCATCATTTTAGCTTATTATCTGATAGCCACGTTGTTACCCATCGACAAGATTATCGGCAAAATATATCCCATCTTCGGTTTCCTGCTCTTCGGCATGGCATTAGCCATTGTGGCAGCCTTTGTCTATTACAAACCTGCCATTCCCGAGTTATGGGACGGACTGTCAAATCCGGCTTATACGAACACTAACCCCATCTTCCCGATGATGTTCATCTCCATCGCCTGTGGTGCCATTTCCGGCTTCCACGCCACCCAGTCACCGCTGATGGCACGCTGTATGACCAACGAGAAGCAAGGCCGTCCGATTTTCTACGGTGCCATGATTTCCGAAGGTATTGTAGCACTGATATGGGCAGCTGCCGCCTCCTATTTCTTTGGTCCCGAGAGCCCTGTCCAAACAGAAGGACTTGGTGGTCCCGCCATGGTGGGCCTTATCGCCAATACCTGGTTCACTCCTGTAATCTGCGTCATCACTATTTTAGGAGTTATCAGTGCCTCTGTCACTTCCGGTGACACCGCCCTACGCTCCGCCCGACTGATTGTAGCCGACTTCCTCCATGTTGACCAGAAGAAAATCATCAACCGTCTCTATATCGCCATTCCACTTTTCATTGTCACAGGCGCACTTTTAATCTTCAGTTTGACTAATAAGGACGGCTTCGAGACCATCTGGCGTTACTTCGGCTGGGCCAACCAGTTGCTGGCAGTCTTCACGCTGTGGAGCATCACCATCTTCCTTGCCTTAGAGAAACGGGAAACCTCTCCCTACGGGTTCATCCTGACCTTAGTTCCCGCTTTGTTCATGACCATGGTGTGTTCTACCTTTATCCTGATTGTAAAAGGATTTGGCTTCGGCCTGCCTCAGCCATGGGCTTACGGCATTGCCAGTGTCATCACCTTGGGGTGCCTGATAGGATTTATTATCTGGCTAAGGAAAACCTCGCCCAAGCAGCTTAAAGAAAGCAATAATTAATGAGACAATATATTTTATGTCTTATTAATATAACACCATTTTACTACGTCGTTCTCCGAACTGCACCCCTCCTCGTCTAATACGCTCCACCGTTTTGGGAGAAGGTTTACAATTGTTATCCCTGATTGCAGCAATATATCAGCCAAGGTTCCATCTGGCACTTCCTTTGCACCATGTCTTGGTACGGGAAATGGACTATCCTCAACGTTGCAAAGACAGATAAAAATCTAACATAATTGTTTTATTTCAAAAAATATTTGCACACAAGCACACCAACAATTAACACATTAACCCAATTTTCAATTAACTAATTTGCTAATTAACCAATTTGCTAATTACATTCTCCCCTCCTGCCGGTAGCTATAATAGTTGTTACGGGAAATGACGATATGGTCGGTGACCTGAATATTCAGCAGTTGTGCGGCCTCACAAAGTTGATTCGTCAGCTGGTCGTCCATCCTGCTGGGCACCACATCGCCTGATGGATGGTTATGACACAGTATCAAGCTGGTGGCCGACAATTCCAATGCCTGCTTCAAAATCAATCGTACATCCACAGCGGTCATCGTCAATCCGCCTTGGCTCACTCGGTCTGCTTTAATCAGTGCTGCCGCCTGATTCAGATAGAGCACCCAAAATTCCTCATGCCCCAAATGACCATTACGTGGAAGCATATACTCATACACATCCACGGGGGCCTGCATTTTGCGCTGATCTCCAACTTTTTCTGCCCGCACCCGACGTCCCAACTCAAAGGCCACCAAAAGGGTAACCGCCTTGGTCTGCCCTATGCCATGAATCTGTTGCAAGTCTCGCAATGACCATTCCGACAAGCGGTTGAGCCGATTATCACTCATCGACAGCACTCGCTTGGCCAGGTCCACCACAGTTTCCTGACGGGTACCACTACGCAAGAGTATGGCTATCAGTTCTGCATCTGTCAGAGTCGATAAACCCTGAGCCACACACTTCTCTCGTGGTCGGTCCGCTTCGCTCCAATCCTTAAGATTTAGTTTATCAGTCTGCATATAAAACGTTTAGACAGTAAGACGCCTCCACTTGCGGCTGCCACAATGTGACAGCCCTACGTCATCCTTCATCCGTTAATCATGTAATCCTTTTACCTTATCCTTTCGGACGCATACAATGCGCCTCCACTTGCGGCTGCCACAATGTGACAGTCCTACCACCCCAAGCTTTGTACAACCTTGGGGAATTTACACTCACTCGTATGATGAATCTAATTAAAGGAGAATTACACGGTCTGCTCGCGTTTGAGCAAGTAAGGAAGCATAATCTGATCAAGGCCTTTGGTAATGTCAGCAGGAATCATGTCTATCTGATACTGACCACATTTCAAAGTCAGTTCCTTGAAGAAATCACCAATTGCTTGCTTATAATATTCCCGGATAGAGTTGGAATGCAACTTAAGTTCCGAGCCAGTTTCCATATCCACAAAGCGATACAAGCGATTGTCGAAGCCAAAATCCTCCTCCATCTTTTTATGGTAGGTATGGAATAACATCACCTCATTCTTATTGTGTTTAAGATGGCCCAAAGCCAACATCAGTTCGTCCAAGTTGGCATCCGTTTCAAACATATCGCTGAAGATGATGACCATCGAACGCTTGTTGATTTGCTCGGCGATTCTATGTAGTGTATCTGTCACCCTCGAGCGACGCTGTACCTCTGTAGAAATAGGCTGAATAATCTTTTCCAACTCCCGATATATCATCTTGAAATGACTATCACCACCTCTGGCCGACGTATGCAACTCCAAAGTATCAGAGAACACACTCAGTCCCACAGCATCTCTTTGGTTCTTAAATATTTGCATCAAAGCGGCCGCTGCGTATGCGGAAAAAAGAATCTTATTCGGTTCTGCCAGAGTATATTTCTCTTGGATAGGGAAATACATGGAAGATGAATTATCAATGATAATATGGCAACGCAGATTGGTTTCCTCCTCATAACGTTTCACAAACAATTTATCCGTCTTGGCATACAATTTCCAATCAATGTGCTTGGTAGGTTCTCCAGGATTATACTGACGATGCTCTGCAAATTCCACTGAAAAGCCATGCAACGGACTTTTATGCAGACCTGTAATAAAACCTGTAACCACCTGTTTGGCAATCAATTCAAGGTTGTCGTACTGGGTAAATTGGGTATAGTCAATCTGATAAGGCATCTTCCTAAGTTTTGAAGTGCAAAGATAACATTTTTTGTTGATTTGTTGAATTGTTTATTCGTTGAATTGTTTAATTATCGAACAGCCAATCCTAAATTAAAATTACCCATTAAAAACAGGCCTTATAATTTCTCATTTGTCAACAGAAACAAAATGGCTGAAATCATTCAAGAAAGATTCAGAGAACTCGTAACGATTATAGTCTGCGGTAAAAATATCCTCTGTGGCATACGCTCCCACTACCCCATAACCCCGTTGCCAGAAGAAAATCGCAGGGTAGGAATTACAGCTGGTATATAGGCCATAATCTTCATTCTCCACAGCATACAAAGGCTGATAAAACCTCGGGCAAATCTCATCCAACTGTTGCAACTGTTGGCGTCGCACCAGATAGCTACCCACTTGTCCCATAAAACAAGCCACTGCCACTTGAGCCGTGTCCACCGATGACAAAAACTGCAGCAGATGTTTCTGACAGGTGGAGCATTGTGGTTGCTGATTCACAACAAGGATAAGCTTATCCTGTTTGAATGCATCCAATGACAAACTCGTATTATCATAATCCAGAAAAGCACACTCCTTCTTCACATGCTGCACCCGCAATTTCACCACTGGGTCATGATCCTTAAACCACTGGTTTTTGTAAGTTTGATATTGTTTTACCGAGAGTCCGTCATACGCTTCCCGCTCCGGTGCTTCCACCAACTGCAACAGACTATTGTGATGAGGATACACCTGTAAATTATCCGCACTTAAGTGAAAAGAGGCCGGGAAGCTACCTGCCAGGTATTTACGCGAAGTATCAAACTCAGCCAAAGTGCTGAGCTCCTGTTGCCAGCCTGAAGCCGTTTTCCGCATACGCAGAATCGCCAATTGCCGCTGCGTATTGCAATTACCCAAATTTACTGACAGAAGCAATAAAGAATCATTAATCGGATCAACGGTTTTCACAAAAGAATATTGCCGATACTGATTACCCAGGGCATAAAAAATCCGTTCGGTGCCGTATGGCAAGGCTCGCAGATGCTCCAAAAAATCCTGAGGAAAAGGATTCCACCCTGGAATATCAAAAGACACACTATCCAATAAATCCCCACGTAAACCATATTTTTTCACCACACAGTTGCCTGGGGGCAAGTAATACAGATATTGCTCATTAACAAAAAGATAGCGTTTCGGATCAAACTGTAGCAGAAATGGAGCTGGCTGTGGTAGTTCCCGCACAACATGTCCCTTCTGATCTTTCTCATTTTCATAACATATCCAACGGAACAGTCCACGCTCCTTGTCATCCACCAGGGCATACACACGATTTTCAAAAATATAGCCATTGCACACCCCTAAGCAAAGCAGACGTTTAACAAAGTTGTAGCCCTGACTATTCCTTTGATACAGAAGCAATTGGTTATCACACACCAACAACAGCTTATCCTTCTCGAAAGACAAAGCATAGACACAACACCCCTGCACTTCCCGCTTCCAAGAGGAGCCCAATTGCGGATAAGATATGCAAAGACTGTCTTGTTTCCAGTTGTTGATATCTACTCGATGAATCACGCAACGATATGCTTTATCATGAGGGAAGAAGGCTTTTCGTTGACAAAAACAGAAGTTGTTCTGGTAAACTGTAGCCACCCAATTACGCTGCCCTGCCTCCCGTCGCAAATTCTCAAGCACAAAAGACGTATCAAGGCGTAACCACTCCGAAAAATTCACAACAGGTGTTTGAGCGGACAACAGCATAATCAACCAGAATAGCACAGAAAACAAAGCTATCCTTTTCATACCAACTTTTTTATAAGTTATTATTCAAAAGAAGGAGCCGCCATGACAGCGGCACCTTCTCCTAACATGAACTAAAGACCCAATGTGGAAGCATCAGTTTTATATACAGAAACCGTGATTGTACCTTCTCCATAATTGTTGCAATTCCAACGTGAAGAATAGATGTACATATCCCTACTATCTCGACTATTACTGGTTCTGGCGGACTGGGCAGGCAATACTTTCTTTGTTTCCGAGCCATTACGCACACCTTGTTCCACTTTTCTTTCACTCTGATCCAACAGAGTATTTACAGTAGAAGCAAGGCCTGTCGGAAGTCGTCTTGCCTGCATTGGGGCGACATAATTACCTGCATCAGAAGGTATTCTGCAACGGGTAAAGCCCTGACCATAACAAGTCATCACCGCATTAATGACATTTGTGTTGGCATCATACACCTCGTCGTAGGTGACATTACCGTATAAATTCACCAGGGCAAGTATTCCTCCATTCGCTCTGGTAACCGTCAAGGTGTAAAGAGGCTCACCCTCTGCCTTTGCTGCGCTATTGAAAGCCGGACACAGCATAACGGCTAAGACAAATAATAAAGCTATTCTTTTCATAATTCAAATTTTTAAATGTTATAAATAAATCTATTTAATACTTGCATGCCATAAAGGCATAAGGCAATTAAATTTCCTTTGCGTTTTCCATGATGATAAAAAAAACGAATTCTGGTAGCATCATTAATATTAATATGAATATAAATAAATTAATCATTCTCAATCCCTACATGAATACGGATTGCCAGTCCCTACTCTCGCATGAATCGACAAAACAAAAGTACAAATAATTTTATTTCAAAACTAATTATTTTGTAATTTTTATTTTATTTTTACACTATTGATTTATAGTATTTTAAATGAGATACTAACAACATGTTAATAATTTGTACCATCTTGGGCAAAAGAATTTTCGGAGAAAAGTCGGAATTAAGTACCATTACGAAAGAAAAATTATCCTAAAAAATATCGGGAATTTTTATTACCTTTGCAAGTTGTTTCACGAAGGCAACAACACCAACAAAGTATCTAATAATCAAATAAATACAAATTTATTCACCAAATCAAATCTATATGAAAAAAGCCATGTCCATACTTATTTTAAGTAGCATCCTGATGATGGGATGCGGACCGAAAAAAGAGGTTAAAGACCTCTCGCAGAATCCGTTTATGCAAGAATGGGATACCCCGTATGGTGTACCACCATTCGACAAAATCGACACTTCCGACTATATTCCCGCTTTTGAGGAAGGTATGCGCCAGCAAATGGAGGAAGTGAACGCTATCATCAACAACCAGGAAGAGCCCACTTTTGAGAACACAGTTCTGGCATTGGAAAACAGCGGTCAACTGCTGAACCGCGTGTCCGCCGTATTCTTCAACTTAGCCGAATGCCTGAACAATGACCGCATGGAAGCTATCGCCGAAGAAATTTATCCGAAACTGTCTGTTCACAGCGACAGCATCAACATGAACCCACAGTTGTTTGCCAAAATCAAAGCGGTTTACGACAAGCGTGAGGAGCAGAACTATACTGCTGAGGAGATGCGTCTATTGGAAGAAACCTACAAAATGTTTGTCCGTGGTGGTGCCAATGTACCTGCCGACAAGCAAGACCGTTTCCGTGAAATCAACCAGCAGCTGTCACTGCTCACCCTGAAATTCGGTAACAACGTGCTGAAAGCCACCAACGACTACAAATTAGTGGTTGACGACAAGGCTCGTTTGGAAGGCATGCCCGAAGACCAGCTGGCCGCCGCTTTGGAAGCCGGTAACGCCGACGAAGCCACCAAAGGCAAATATGTGTTCACCATCCATCTGCCCAGCATGGAACCCTTCTTGATGAACTGCAAAGACCGCGAGTTGCGTCATGAGCTGTGGACTGCCTACTCTACCCGCTGCACCTCAGGTGAGACCAACAACTGCGACATCATCAACCAAATCATCAACCTGCGTCTGGAACGTGCTCAGATTTTAGGTTTTGACAGCCACGCCGCCTACACTCTCGACGACTGCATGGCCAAGACCCCTGAAGCTGTTTTCAACCTGCTTTATCAGGTGTGGACTCCTGCCATCGCCAAAGCCAAAGAGGAAGCTGCCGAATACCAGAAAATGATCAAAGCCGAAGGCAATGATTTCAAACTGGAGCCCTGGGATTGGAGATACTACAGCGAACAGCTGCGTAAGGCAAAATATGATTTGAACGATGACATTATTCGTCCATATTTGTCACTCGACAATGTTAGAGAAGGCGTTTTCATGGTGGCCAACAAACTTTATGGTATCACCTTCGAAAAGAATACCAATCTTCCCGTTTATCATCCTGACGTAGATGCTTTTGAAGTGAAAGAAAACGGTGAAACTATCGCTATTCTGTACATGGATTACTTCCCGCGCGACAGCAAACGCAGCGGTGCCTGGATGACCAACTTCAGAGAACAATACATTGATAATGAAGGCAAAAACGTCATCCCTGTAGTATCATTGGTATTCAACTTCACCAAACCCACTGCCGACAAGCCTTCTTTGTTGAACTTTGACGAAACTGAAACATTCTTCCACGAATTCGGCCATGGTCTGCACAGTATCTTCTCCAAATGCCGTTTCCGCTCTCTGTCAGGCACCAACGTGTCACGCGACTTTGTGGAACTGCCCTCACAAATCATGGAAAACTGGGCCAGCGAACCCGAAGTTTTACGCATGTATGCCAAACATTACAAGACTGGCGAAGTCATTCCCGAAGAACTGATCAAGAAGTTAGAAGACTGCGGTACTTACGGACAAGGCTTTATCAATGCCGAATTGCTGGCAGCCTCTCTGTTAGACATGCAATATCATGTCATCACCTCCCCCACACAAGTAAATCTGCCCGAATATGAAGACCAGCAGATGGCCAAAATCGGTCTGATTCCTGAAATAATTTCAAGATACAGAAGCCCTTACTTCCAGCACATCTTCGCTGGCGGTTACAGTGCAGGATATTACAGCTACACCTGGGCTGCTGTATTGGACAGCGACGCTTTTGAAGCTTTCAAGGAGAATGGTTTATTTGACCAGACTACCGCCAAAGCTTTCAGAACTAATGTTTTAGAGAGAGGTAACACAGACGATGCCATGAAATTGTATGTGGCCTTCCGTGGCAAAGAACCTTCCATCGACCCCTTACTCAAAAAGAGAGGACTTAAATAAGCATCTGTTTTGATCAAAATAACTTTTTTAGGAACTGGCACATCGCAGGGCGTCCCCATTGTGGGATGCACCTGCGACGTGTGCAATTCCAGCGACCCCCGGGACCATCGCTTGCGTACCTCCGCCTTTGTGGAAGTGGACGGAGTGAAGCTGCTCATTGATGCAGGTCCCGACTTACGGCAGCAACTGCTGACCAACAAAATCATCGATATTGACGCCATTCTGCTCACCCACGAACACACCGACCATGTAGGTGGCATTGACGATGTAAGACCCATTAACTTCCTCAACAACAAAACCATAGACATTTATGGTTTGCCCAGAACCATCGGTATTGTCAAGAAAAACTTTGACTATGCCTTTGCGGAGCACAAATATCCAGGTGTTCCTATGTTAGGACTGAAAGCCGTTAAGGATGAACCATTTACCATTAAGGGTGTGGAGATTATGCCCATCCACGTGTTGCACTTAGCCATGCCCATTTTAGGCTACCGCATCCAGAATTTCGCCTATATCACCGACGGAAGCTTTATCGCTCCGAAAGAAATGAACAAGTTGCGGGATTTAGACACATTTGTTATCAATACCTTAGGCATTAAAGAGCATTACTCTCATTTCAATTTGAAACAAGCCTTGGCCATTATTGACGAGCTGAAGCCCCGCCAAGCCTTCCTCACGCACATTTCACATAACCTGGGCAAATATGAAGATGTTGTCAAGATGTTACCCGACAATGTCCGACCCGGCTATGACACCCTCAGCGTTGAAGTTGGGGTATGATTTTCGCACACAATCGAAACCTTTGATTTGCACCTTGCCTTTTAGGGCAAACAACGAGAAACCCATCACAAAACGATGGTCGTTGTGGGCGTTGAAAGAGAAGCCACAAGATGAATTAGAATAGGAGCTATGGGTATCTATAGGACCTATAACTAATTGATTGTTGGGGATACCGTTGTATGAATTTATTTCAATTATGGCGAAGGGCGACAATTGTTCCTGAATGACCTTCAGGCGGTCAGACTCCTTGTATTTCAGGTTCGCCACCCCTTTGAAAATCATCGTTTTTGGCCAAATACAAGCCAAACAAGCCAAGACTGGTACCAAATCAACATTCTGGCTCATATCCAATTCTACCACTTCCTGCGGCTTAATTAACTGCTCATTATAACTGATGACCACACCATCCTCCTCTTGGCGGCTTTCGATGCCCCAATCCGCAAACCAACGGGCCAGAACCGCATCAGACTGGATGGAGTGCAAATCAAGATGCAACAATTTATAGGATTCTGGCACAACACATGGAGCTACACCAGAGGAAAAATGTGACCTGTGTGAACTTTGCATCTGCCCCTCCAATAGCAATCGTGCATACCAATATACGGCGGCACTCCAGTCGCCCATGTGGTTTGCCTCCAAGTCAGCTTTGCCATTCATAATTTCCTTTGTCATAGCAATATAGACGAAAGATGAGGGATTTTGAGGCAGAATGTTCAGATTTTTCAGTCCTATTTTGTCTGAAATCAGCAACAAAGCCGTAGCGAACTGTCCCGAGCGGGTGCAATCGATGGTCATTTCGGAGGCATGGAGAGGTTTGCCATGAATTTGCCAGCAAGCACAATTATCATTTGTAGAGACGCGATTAATTGCGTCTCTATAGGGGCACCATTGTATGTCCGCCCCTATCGAACGCAAGGCCTCCACTAATTCCTCTATTGGACGCTGCAACAAATGCTCGGTGCCCGTCAGCAACCACTGTCCCGGAGTAATCGCCAACACCGCCATCAGAAAACGATAAGCCGCCCCACAATCATACACATCAATCAGAACCGATTCATCCCGTTTAACCCCACCTTCCATATCCTGGGAAATACATGTCAGGCAATGATGCACTATCCGAATATCCTCCGATGCGTCCGAAGGAATCTCCCCTATACAACCATTGTACAAAAAATCACATATCAACTTTCTGATATACAGGCTTTTAGAAACAGGAAGGGAAACTTGTTTTAACGACGGCATAATCTTTTCAAAAAATCAAAAAAATAGGTCATTTTTTCGGTGCAAAATTAGGATTTTTTTATTATCTTTGCATAGTCTAAAAAAAATAATATAGTATTGATTATGAGCGAATTAGAAAACAAACAACCCCTAGAGCAAGAATACACCGCGGAGAACATTCAGGTATTGGAAGGTCTGGAAGCCGTCAGAAAGCGTCCGGCCATGTACATCGGCGATGTCGGAGAGCGTGGTTTGCACCACTTGGTCTATGAGGTTGTGGACAACTCCATTGACGAAGCATTAGCTGGACATTGCAACAAAATTGACGTCACCATACACGAAGACAACTCTATTTCCGTATTGGATAACGGTCGTGGTATTCCTACGGGCTGGCACGAAAAAGAGCAGAAATCAGCTTTGGAAGTAGTACTTACCGTGCTGCATGCCGGTGGTAAATTCAACAAGGACTCCTACAAGGTTTCCGGCGGTTTACACGGTGTGGGTGTCTCCTGCGTGAACGCCCTGTCCAAACAACTTCGTGCCGAAGTGTTCAGAGACGGCATCCACTACATGCAGGAATATGAATATGGTCACCCCTTATATCCCGTGAAAGAAGTCGGCAAAACCGACCAACGCGGTACACTGATTTGGTTCAAGCCCGATGACAGCATCTTCATCATGCATGAATACCATTATCAGACTTTGGCTACCCGTATGAAAGAATTGGCCTTCTTGAACAAGGGTATCACACTGTCTATTACCGATTTAAGAGTAAAGGATGACAATGGCCAGCCTTTGAGCGAGACTTTCTATTCCAAAGATGGTTTGAAAGATTTTATCCAATATCTTGATGGTGGCCGTGAGAAAATCATGGAACACCCGATGTATATGGAAGACGATGGTTCCGAAACTGGTGTTCCCGTAGAGATTGTGATGCAATACAACACCTCTTTCACCGAGAATATCCACTCTTACGTCAACAACATTAATACCATCGAAGGTGGTACCCACCTGACCGGTTTCAGAAGTGCTTTGACACGTACGCTGAAGAAATATGCTGATGACAGCAAGATGCTGGAGAAATTAGCCAAGCAAAAAATTGAGATTGCCGGTGATGACTTCCGTGAAGGTCTGACCGCCATCATCTCTGTGAAAGTGGCTGAGCCTCAGTTCGAAGGACAGACCAAGACCAAGTTGGGCAACGACGAGGTGAAAGGTATTGTGGACCGTATCGTAGGTAAAATGCTGACCTATTATCTCGAAGAGAATCCCAAGGATGCCAAAGAAATTGTAGATAAGGTTATCCTTGCCGCTACAGCTCGTCACGCAGCCCGTAAGGCTCGTGAAATGGTGCAGCGCAAGAGCGTCTTCAGCGGCGGCGGACTCCCTGGCAAACTGTCCGACTGCTCCTCCAAAAACGCTGAGGAATGCGAATTGTTCCTCGTCGAGGGTGATTCCGCAGGCGGTACCGCCAAGCAGGGCCGTGACAGCAAGCATCAGGCTATTCTGCCATTGAGAGGTAAGATTCTGAACGTGGAAAAAGCTATGCAACATCGCGTGCTGGAAAGCGAAGAAATCAAGAATATTTATACGGCTTTGGGTGTGACCATCGGTACCGAAGAAGACAGCAAAGCACTGAATATCTCTAAGTTACGCTATCACAAAGTCATCATCATGACCGATGCCGATGTGGATGGAAGCCACATTGCCACGTTGATTCTGACCTTCTTCTTCCGCCACATGAAAGAGCTGATCGAGGAAGGCCACGTCTATATCGCCACTCCCCCACTCTACCTCATCAAAAAAGGTACCAACGAGAAATACGCTTGGTCAGATGAAGAGCGTGTGGCACTGATTGCCGAAATGACCAACAATGGTGCCAACGAAGCCGGTCTGCACGTACAGCGTTACAAAGGTTTGGGTGAGATGAACGAGGAACAGCTCTGGAGTACCACCATGGATCCGCACAGCAGAACTTTACGTCAAGTAACCATCGAAAACGCCGCTGACGCTGACCGTGTGTTCGCCATGCTGATGGGTGACGAAGTACCGCCACGCCGCGAGTTCATCGAACAAAACGCCAAATACGCCAATATCGACGCCTAAGGATTTAATCTGATAGATTTTAGGCCAATAATTTTATTAAATTTCTGAATCTGAATAAATTATGGACCAGGACAACAATGCACAGGAGCTGCAAGCCCAAGAAAATGAAATGAACGTCAACGAGACCACAGCCACAACGGAAAATGTGGAAACCGCTGCTACTTCAACCCCAAAAGACATGGTTAAGGCAGAGACACCTATCATTTCATTGAAAAACATCAACATCTATCAGAAAAACATCCTCATTCTGCCACAAATCAGCATGAATGTTAGCAAAGGCGAGTTCGTCTATCTGATTGGCAAAACCGGCAGCGGCAAATCCTCTATCCTGAAGACCCTGATTGCTGAAGTGCCCGCAGAAGGAGAAGAAGCCCGTATCAACGGTTTCGACCTGCTGAAGCTGAAAAGAAGAGAAATTCCCAAGCTGCGTAAAACTTTGGGAGTGGTATTCCAAGACTATCAATTGCTCTCTGACATGACCGTTTTGGAGAACCTGATGTTTGTGCTGAAAGCCACCCAATGGAAAGACAAAGTAGCCATGGGCAACCGCTGTGAGGAAGTGCTGGGACTGGTCGGCTTGGCCACCAAAGATTTCCGCTACCCTTACCAGCTGTCTGGTGGTGAGCAACAGCGTGTATGCATTGCGCGTGCCCTGCTTAACAAGCCGGATATTATCTTGGCTGACGAGCCTACGGGCAACCTTGACCCTATCACCTCCGAAGAAATCTTCAAAATCTTCCACGATATCAACAAGAACAGCGGCACAACCGTGGTGATGGCCACCCATAATTTCGGCATGATCGACAAATTCGCATCCAGAACGATTTGCATCGAAAACGGAAAACTGATCGACTCAGTCCTGTAATATGCTCTCAGTACTGATACCCATTTACAACCACGACGTCAACCCTTTAGTCACTACGCTTGACCAACAGTTGACGCAGTCGGGTGTTCCCTACGAGATTATTTTGGCCGATGACTGCTCCGATAATTTGGATTATCGCGAGAAAAATGCTGAGTTATCTCGATTGGCAAGTGTTCAATACATTCAAAATCAATCCAATATGGGGCGTGCTAAAATCCGCAACCGCTTGGCGGATGCAGCACAATACCCCTATCTCTTGTTCATTGATTGCGATGCCACAGTTCAGCATCAGGATTATATTCAAAAATATATTGAAGCCATTGAAAAAATGCAGCAAGAGCCCCTGTTTGTCATCAATGGCGGCATCGCCTATCAAGCCGAAAAACCTGATTCTCAATATTTTCTCAGATGGTATTACGGTAAAAATAGAGAAGAGGAAAGTGCCGATAAAAGAGCAGCACACCCCTATCATCATTTTACCCCTTTCAATGTTGTCATTACCAAATCTTTGTTCCAGTGCATAAATTTTGATGAAAAGCTGACCACATACGGACATGAGGACACCCTCTTCGGATGCCAGCTCAAAGAACAAGAAATTCCCTATTTACACATTGACAATTATTTGATACACAATGGATTGGATACTAACAATGAATTCTTAAAGAAAATCAGAACATCCATTGAAAATCTCACCAAACTTTCTGAAAATCAAAATATCAATAAATATCTTCTCGAAGACAATAAACTATTGAAAACCTATCATTTATGTAGCATGATAGGCCTTCCGTTCTTTTTAAAATTGATTTTCAAGAAATATCAGACAAGAATAGAGCAACAGCTTTGCGAAAAACCCAGCATGTTTTTACTAGACCTATACAAGCTCTGTTATTTAGCCACTATAAAATAAAGAACCATGTTTCAAAAGAGGTAGCGATGATGAATAACACCACTACCAACAAATTTGGCTACCATAAAATAAAACACTATGTTTCAAGAGGTTAAAATCGGAAAGATAATCATGGGCGAAGGCCATCCCATTGTTGTGCAGTCCATGACCAACACTGACACAGCAGATGTGAAAGCCACCGTTGCCCAATGCAAGCGCATGATTGCTGCAGGTGCCGAGATGGTGCGCATTACAGTGCCTTCGATGAAAGAAGTGGAGTCTCTCCGACAAATCAAGGAACAGCTTCGGGCTGAAGGCATTGACACCCCATTGATTGCCGATGTGCATTTCAACCCCAAAGTAGCCGAAGCTGCCGCAGCCATTGTGGAGAAAGTTCGTGTAAATCCCGGCAATTATGTGGATAAACGTAACTTTAAAACGATGGACCTCAGCGAAGCAGAATACCAAGCCTCTTTAGATGCCATGGAGGCCAAGGCAAAATCGCTGTTTGAGACCTGCAAAGCCCATGGCACCGCCTTACGTATCGGCATCAACCATGGTTCCTTAGCAGACCGCATTGTCAGTCGCTACGGCAATACCCCACACGCCATGGCCATGTCGGCCATCGAATGGTTAGATATCTGCGAGAAAAATGACTTCCGAAATATGGTTTTCTCCATGAAAGCCAGCAATGTCAACACCATGATGGCTGCTACCCTCGATCTGCATAAGATGCTGAGTGACAGAAGCACGCTCTACCCCATCCACTTGGGTGTCACCGAGGCAGGTAATGGCCTGGAAGGCCGTGTGAAATCCGCTGCTGGCATCGGAGCTTTGCTGATGATGGGCATCGGCAACACCATCCGCGTTTCCTTGACGGAGAAGCCCGAAAATGAGACACCTTTTGCCCACACCCTAATTAATGTCGTTAAAGACCTTAAAGACACTGATTATACCCTCACCAATCAAACCCTCATTTACCACAAGCCCGAGCCCGACTTTGACCGTTGGATTGCCGGAGCGGCGGCGGTAAGCGGCTATTTGAACTATCAGCAAAAAATCAAGGACATCCGCATCGAGAACCCGCATTTCAGTCCTGCGGAAAATGACAATCTCGCAGCCACCATCTTGCAGGCCTGCCGTCTGAAAATGAGCAAAACGGAGTTCATTTCCTGTCCCTCCTGCGGTCGCACGCAATACGACATAGAGTCGGTACTGGCACAGGTCAAGGAGCGTTTCGCCCATTATCCTGGGCTGAAGCTTGCCGTGATGGGCTGTATCGTCAACGGTCCCGGCGAGATGGCCGATGCCGACTACGGCATTGTAGGCGCCACCAACGGCCTCGCCGCAGTCTATAAAGGCAAGGAACGCGTTTCAGAAATCATTCCGGTAGCGGAAGCATTGAAACAGTTAGAGAAGCTGATCGAAAAATGATAGTTGACAGTTGACAATTGACAGTTACATTCTATCATCAATTATATTCCTTACTGCACAATATGCACATCCATCTGGTTGAACGGGATCTGGATGCCGACTTCGTTCAATTTGTCATAGACAGCCTGGTTGAGATAGAAAAAGGTTTCCCAATAATCAGCATTTTTTGCCCAGACACGGAGTTCAAGGCTGACAGCACTGTCGGCAAGGGCAGTTACCACCACCATGGGTGCCGGCTCATCAATCACCAACGGATACGCCTTGGCCAGTTCCAACAATACCTTCCGGGCATTGTCAACCGATTCGCCGTAGGCAATACCAACTTTAACATCCACTCTACGGTTTTCGGAACGGGAATAGTTGATCAAAGTCTTGGTCGCTAAGTCTGTGTTGGGTGCAATCACCATTTTCTTGTCCGGTGTTTCCACTATTGTGTTGAAAATCTGGATATGTTTCACTGTACCCTGAACACCCGCGGCATCAATATAGTCACCCACGCGGAAAGGCTTCAGCAAAAGGATAATCACACCACCGGCGAAGTTCTGCAAAGTGCCTTGCAAAGCCATACCCACTGCCAAGCCGGCGGCACCCAAAACAGCGATGAATGATGTGGTCTCTATGCCTATCATACCCAGGACCGCAATGATAATCATCACCTTCAACGCAATATCCGTCAGCGAAATCAAAAAAGACTGTAACGAAACATCTATCTGCTTTCTTTCCATCAGGCGACGCATAGCTTTCAGCAACAGCTTCACCAGTTTCAGACCTATCCACAGGACTATCAAGGCGATGATAATCCGCGGCACATCCTTGAACAACAAATCGTGAATAAACTCACTTGCCCCACCAAAGAGGGAGTTAACATTCATAAAATTTCCATCCATTTTTTCCATAAGAAATTAGAATTTAACGAGTTAAAAATAATTTACTTTAGTATTTCCCCACAATCCATCTGTTTTCATTTGCAAAATTAAAGAAATTTCATTCATATTTACCCTAAAAAAATAGATAAAAAGCTTGCCAATTAAAAAAAATTGTATCTTTGCAGATTATAACAACGGAAATTCATAACATCTAAAACTTACAATTATGAAAAAAATCTTCACTTTCGCATTAGCACTCGTATTGAGTGTAAGCTTCGCTTTCGCACAAAGCGTTAACGAAGGTCAGGTAACCATCCTGAAAACCCATGTCAACGGTTTCACCATCAATGTTCCCAAAGTGGATGCCAAGACTGCCAATGCAGCCATCACTGAATATCTGGCTGACAAAGGTCTGGTAAAACCCAAAACCGAAGACAAATACAATTCATACAGAGCTCAGAAATTCTCTTATATTGGAGATGGCACTTACGACATTTTCTTCAAAGCTGTACAAAAAGGCAAAAAACAGGACGTTTCCACTGACGTTATTTTCATTTGCAGCTTGGGTAATATGAACACTATTTCTTCCTCCAATGATGCCACCGCAGCATACAACATCAAAAACATCGTTTCTAAATTCCCCAGAGCTATTGAAAAATATCAGCTGAAACAAAGAATCGAAGAAATAAAGAAAGAAATCGAAGCCGCTAACAAGGAAAAAGAGAAAACTGACAAAGAAATCCAGAAACTGCAAGAACAAATTGCCAAAGCTACTGAAAAACAAGATGCTTTGAACAGACAGCTGGAACAAGCCAACACCATGTTGAGAAACTTCACCATCGACTAATCATCAAAACAAACCATAAAAAAAGCGACCTAAACAGTCGCTTTTTTTGTTTTAAAATACTACCATAAAAAGTTGTATTTTTGCATGATTATTATTTGAATAAAAAAAAGAATATGAAAAAAATCCACATCCTTCTATTGGCGGCCCTTTGCATAGTGGCCATCGGCTGCAAACAGGCAGAAAAGAAAACCAGCATGAACTACCGTCCCTTAGGCAACACGGGACTGATGGTCAGCGAAATCAGCATCGGCTGCGGCGGCTTTGAGAAAATCGACAGTGCCGCTTCGCTCGAAATGATGACTATGGCACTCGACAGCGGCATGAACTACATCGACTTGTACGATGCCAACCCCAAGACACGCTCCAACATCGGCTATGCACTGCAAGGCCGTCGTGACGAGATGATTATCCAGGGCCATATCGGCTGCATTTTCAAAGACGGTCAACACTGCCGTACCCGCGACCTCGAAGAGACCAAGCAAGGCTTTGAGGATATGCTGGCTCGCCTGAACACCGACCATATCGAGGTGGGCATGATACATATCACCGACAGCTACGAAGAATGGGATGAGCTAGAAGGAAGTCCATTTCTTGATTATGTGTTTCAGCTGAAAAAAGAAGGAAAAATCCAACACATAGGAGTCAGCAGCCATAATGCCGAAGTGGCTCTGCGTGCCGCCAAGAGCGGTTGGATAGAGGTCATCATGTTCTCACTCAACCCTGCCTTCGACCGTATGCGCGGTGGTGCCATTCCTTGGGAGAAAGGAGCTATGGACAACCTGCAAGCGGGTATCGACCCGGTGCGTGTGGAACTCTACGACTACTGTGCTTCCCACAATATTGCCATTACGGTGATGAAGACATTAGGTGGTGGTGGCCGACTGCTGGATGCCAAAACTTCACCTCTGGGTGTGGCCTATACGCCCGAGCAGTGTATTGCTTACTGTCTGGCCAAGCCCTGCGTAAGCACCTGTATTCTCGGCATTGACAACCTTGATGAGCTGAAAGCCGACCTGCACTGGATGCATGCCACGGAGGAAGAAAAAGACTATACCGCTGTCAGCAAACAGGAACAAGCCAAGGCCGATGGTGACTGCACCTACTGCAACCACTGCTCGCCCTGCAGCATGGGTATTCCCATCGCAAAAGTCAACGAGCTGTTGGACAAAGCCGAATTAGAGGGACTCACCCCTGAATTGCAAGCCCAGTACGATGCGCTACCACACCATGCGGGCGAGTGCACCCACTGCGGAGCCTGCCTCAGTCGCTGTCCTTTTGAGGTTGACATTCCCGCCAAGATGGACCGTGCCCAAGAAGTGTTCGGAAAGTAACATCAAAGCATCTAAAAAATTCATTATCAATATCTTAACAAAAGAAAAATAACAACAGAAAAAATAACGACCTATGAAAAAATTAGTTTTAATTCTTTGTGCTGCCCTGATGCTGGTGGCTTGCAACAATACAGAAAAGCAGCTGCGTGAACGTGCCGCTGAGTTATGCAAATACATCCCCGACCATGAGTTGTTGAAGCAGTCGAAAGAATACATGACAACTGATTTCTATACTGTGTTGGACACCATGTTCAACCACCTACCCTCTCACGAAGCCATGGACCACGAATGGCTCTACTATTTTGTGACCGGAAATGGCGGCACCATCGCTGATTACGAGGTGGTTAAAGTGGAGCAGACCGATGACACACACGCTATCGCAACCATCAATGTACGCCAGAAATGGGAAGATGGATCTTTTGATGAAAGCTGCGACATAGAAGAGCACCGGCTTTACATGGAAAAGGTGGATGGCCAATGGCTGATGTCGGATTTCGATGAGCACAAAGCCGACTGCATCCGTTATATCGAAACCAACCGTCAGGAACAGAAAGTACGCAAAGTGATCAGCGATTATTTAGTCAATGAAATTGGCTCGCAGTATTCGCAGGGCGAGCTGTGTATTCCTGTGTTGATGATGGTGGCGGAAGAAGAGTCTGACTCCGAGTATGCCAATGTATTCGGTGATTTTTGGATTTATTGGTACAACATTTCCGGTGACACCCTCAAGACCGTTTCAGGGGGCAATCATTCAGGTTGCATGACCCTTCTCGAAAATGGTAACAACTTGTCCGTGACCGATTTTGAGCAGACCGTTGACGGTGCTGGTAATGAGTTAAGTGCCAAACGTATTTTTGGCAAGCATTATGATGTTTACCAGAACATGCACTCCAATGAGGATGTTCGCGAAGCTGTCCGCCAGGAGCAACTGAGGGAATATGTTCAACGCCACGGACTCTCCGTCCATTACTACCAAGACTACGGCTGGCCCGCCGTGAAGTTGCAGTAAGGCCGCAACTCCTTGCGAAGTATCTTTTACTCCTCACCAGCACCCACCAACGCCTCAATGGGCACCGTGCTGTCCATCAGACCGATACGGGTATCTGAGGCATGGCGGTTGACACCTGTATAGGCTAAAGAGGCATCCTCGTAGCGGCGGAACTTCAAGATGGCGTCATTCATCTGGGCACGGTTGAACACCCCGACACGCAACAGCAGGTCGAAGTCATCGATGGTTAAACCCGTAACACGTTCAAACAAACTCGGTTCCAGCTTACGGATAACATCCTCAAGGCTTTCTTCACGATAATCGGTGAGATACATGAAAATGGGTATTCGGGTGGCGAATTTCATCAGTTTCTCCTGCACCTCGCGCCGCTTGGAGCGATACTCCTTCTCCTCCTGCGTCAATTCTTTCTTCTTGCTGCTACCACCGCTTTCGCCAGCCTCCCGTTTAAGTTTCTTGATTTTCTCGGCACGGTTGACAATGTTCTCGATAATATCGCTGCCCAAGGCACGGAAACCCTCAATTTTCATGATGGTAGCCAAAGCTTCGGGGTTGTCAAGCACTCGTTGTAAAGTAGCATTATCGACATTGACCAGTTGTGCGCTGTTCCAACGGCGTGCCAGCAGCGTGCCGCTGGTGCCGTTATCAACAAAGTCAAGGATTTCAGTGGCATCCACCCGCTTCATCGAACTGCCATCGAACTGGAGGATGGGCAGGAAATTGATGAATTCGTCCACCTTGTCAGTGATGCGACGGTTGCTATCCACATCCAGCTGGTTGGCGTATGTCACCACCTCACGCAAAGCACGATTGGGAGCAAAGTCGAACACATAGCAGGTAGGTTTGAGGATGGTCTTCTTCGTCGGGTCATCCTTGTCAGTGGCTGTCCATGGGCTTTGCACGCGGAAAGCAGTCTGGAAGTAAGTTTCCGGACTGGAGCAGTTACGTAACATCAGCAGTCCTCCCAGAGGGCGCAAAGTGACTCCAGTAGTCAGCTTGCCGCAAGTCAGCGTGATGGTGCGTGTTTTCAACGGGTTGTCGCCCATGGCTTCGCGTACTGGACCGAGTGCATCCACCCCAATACCAGCCTTGATGCCGCTACAGTTGATGATAGTGTAATTCTGATAGAATCCGTTAGCCGGACGGTGCAACAGAGCTTCCATGGCATTGCACGAAGCCACATTAGGCAGGAACCACATCGTGTGGGCGCAGAGGTCAAGCAGGCGAGTGTCCTCAAAAGGCAAAGCAGGACGCACATTGAGGGGTGAACTGCCATCGCCGAAAATAGGAGCTTCTCCACGGATAATATCAAGCCATTTCTGCACCGCCTTCTCATGGACGAAAGTCTTGCCTTCGGCTCTGAAGAACTCGTTCAGGTCGAAGCCGTCCATGTCCCATTGCTCTATCATAGCACCGAGGTCTTGCGGCATCTGATAAGTCATCATCACCATAGTGGGCATTTCCAAGTAGGGACCTCCAACAGTCTCTTTTCGTGCCTGCTCGTCCTGATAAGTCCAGTTGAAAATCTGATTTTCTATGAATTCGCCTGTGGCGAGGGCACGGAAAGGTGTGCCACTGAGGTAGAGGTAATGATCACCAGTGATGGGCACATCACTATCGTCCCAAGCTCGTCCGCTTTCCACATCGATGCCGCTCTCACTCATCACCTCATCCTCCTCTGCCTGCCGCTTTTTGGCCTCGGCATCCCCAAGGTCAAGCAAACTCTTGGCATTGTCGTTCCATGCACCAAAATGGTACTCGTCCAGCACAATCAAATCCCAATGGATACTGTGAACCCACTCGTTCTTGGATTTGATGTTTCCGTAGCGGTCCCTGCCGAGATAGTCTTGGAAGGAGCCGAAGACCACCAAAGGCAGTTGAGAGTTTAGGCTTGAAAGTTTAGAATTATCAGTATCACGACTGCTATAGTATTGCCAGCCCTTGAAGTCACGATGGCGCAACAAATCGTCGCGCCAAGAGTCCTCCACAGCAGGTTTGAAGGTTAGCACCAACACTCGCTTTGCCCCCATGCGTTTGGCGAGTTGGTAGGTGGCGAAGGTCTTGCCGAAACGCATCTTGGCGTTCCACAGATAGTGGCTGGGGCGGTCGGGCTCCTCTTCGTCCATTTTGGCAAAGTATTCCGCCGTCTGCTTTACCGCCTGAGCCTGCTCTTCGCGCATCTCGTAGTCAAGGTCGCGCACCGTTTCGACATACGTATCGCGATGACGCACGGCCACGTATGCCGCCTTTGCTTCACGCAATGAGCAGCGGCACCACTCGCCGATAAGTTCCTTGCCCATACGACGCAGGCACTCGTGCAGGTCATGGTCACTGAAGCTCTCACCGCTGCCATCGGCATAAAAAGCATTATCGTGCCACAGCAGGTGGTAGGTCTTGTGCGGTTCAGTGATTGGGTGCTGCTCGTCGATGCGTTTCCGCACATCAGCACGGGTGGTCTGTCCTATTTTAATCCATCCCGGAAACGATGTATCGTCATACATGTATATCTGCGGCACCGCTCGCCGGCTGTTAGGAAGGATTTGGTCTATGGTCTGCATAATCAAGTTTTTTATTATTCCATTGAGCGTATCATGCTCTCAATAAAGGCAATCTCATCCTTGTCTAAGCCATATTTCTTGTACAGCATTTCGTCTGTCCAGGGATGGGAGAAGTCTTGAAGGGGAACGAATTGGTATACACCTCGCATAGCATCTTGCGAATTTTTTCTTAGAAGAACCATAAATCTAAAAAACCGTGTTTTAATATAAGAGATAACATTGTCACACTCATTTTTATCTTTAAATGGTCCAATAACCAAATATGTTTGATTACATACACTACCAGGTTCCGCATAGAAAGGATTACTTAGAATTGAATGTGGGAAAGAATCACTTCCACTTCCTGCTTTACCAATAAGCACTTTGTGACAATCAATAAGGTCTTTTCCTTTGGTTATTTTTTTGTTTTCAATAAATGATACTCCGCCTTTATATTCTTTCTCATTACCACTTATATACATTTTAACATCTGAAGACGACATTTTTTCCATATGACCTTTTTCACTGGTTATTATTCCAAAAGGAGTTTGAGGACTAACAAGACTACTAAAGCTATTGTTTTGATTATCCTTTGCTTTTATTTTGTAATAAATGGAAACCATTTGATTGTATCTAATAAAAGTTGTCGCCCCTTTTTCTAAAAGAGGTCTTATAGTTGGACCTATTTTTTCACCATTTAGGTTTGTTGTCACACTACAGTCTCCAGCATTATCTTTGTCCCAAAGAAAATAACAAACCCCTGCTTTAATTTGAACTCCAGGGAAAACATCTGATGCGTCTGGATAATCTTCCAATACACGCAAATGATTATCATGCAACATTTCATCTCTAAATTCATCAAGGCCACGCCCACCTGCATACCAACGGGCAGGAATAATCATACACAAGTAACGAGGATTTAGTTTTTTAGCTTGTTGGACAAACTTATGGTAAATGGCAATAGCATAGTTTTCTTTTTCAACACCTACATTAAGTTGGTACGGCGGATTACCTATAATTACATCGAATTGCATATCTTTATGGAATATTTCATTGATACTTTTGTGAATAAACGGATAGGCGTAAGTTTCACGAGAGTCTGCACGAAGATACTCGCTTTGGCTGGCACCGCAGTACTCACAGCGGCCTTGCACGTTCCATGTGTGGCTGCAGCGATCATAGCGCAAGTTACCTTGAGTGTCACGAAAAACTGTACTGACACTGTATTTGCCGTTGGCCTGCTTGGTGCAGTAAAGTGTACGGCGGCTCATTTCTGCAGTGAGGTCGGTGCACGCAATACCGAAGACCTGCTTCGTCATAATGTGGTTGATGCGTTGTTGCAAGTCGGGAATCTGCTCTTCGAGACCGGCCAACAAGCGTTTGGCAATCTCACGAAGAAAAACACCACTTTTGCTACAAGGATCGAGAAATCGTGTTTTGGTACTGCGGAACAATTCCTGTGGCAACAAGTCAAGCATACGGTTAGCCAACTCAGGAGAGGTGAAAACCTCATCGCTGCTCAGGTTAGCCAAACAATTGAGGATGTCGGGGCTATAGTAAGTCATATCTATAAAGTTGGGTATAATGCAATGGAGGATAGGTACGAACAGGCTCGTCAAAACTTTGCGGCTCACCCTGCTCATCGAAGAGACTATACTGGTGGCTTTGTGTAACAAGGAAATCAAATTGAAAGTCACGTCGTGAAAACTGCATACTACCGGCAATAGGTGTCCACTCGCAGAAGCTAATAGGCTTGTTTTCTGCGGTACGATACGTCAGCGCATCGCCGCAGACAATGTTCTTTTTTAGCATGTATCGGAGCGAGAGGAGGTATGGACTTTCTTCCACCACACTGCGCCTATCGGCTTGTATGGTGTTAATTGCACTACGTGCGTTCAGCCTCTCCGAGGCTGGGTGTTGGGAAAGGACATACTCTTCCAATCTTGTGCGGCACGCCTCGGCATTGTCAGGCAGGATGTCGATGCCATAGCAGGAGCCTACTGCGATGAGGCTTTTGAACTCCCATTCAGTTTGGGATTTAATGTCTTTCAGGAGGGAAAGTTTGCGGCGTAGAATCTCTATAAGGAAATTGCCATCACCGCAGGCGGGCTCGAGGAAGCGGCTGTCGAGTCGAAATGACTCGTCATGCACCAAATCGAGCATAGCGTTCACTTCGCGTGGATTGGTGAACACCTCGCCATGGTCAGCCACCCGCTGGCGGCTTTTGATTTGTTTAGGGTTTTCGTTGTCAGGCATAAAAAAATCGTGGAACTTTGCTTATGCCCACTTAGGTGTTCCACGACCTGCCTGACAAATAAGTAAAGCCCACGATTGCTCGCAGGCGTTTACCGCTTCACTAGTCAGGCTTGTTTGTGGAACTTCAAGTGGACAGTTAGAGCGAAAACGCTTTTATAATATGTTATTTATCTTTTTATTCTTTTATTGGTTTGGTCTATTATTCGTTAAAGATTATATTATTGATTGATTTGGGCGGCAAAGATACGGAATTTTTGGAAAGGGTGATGATATTAGAACACATTTATTGCAAATGCATTTGACAAATGAGTATTTCTGACTTAAGCCGCTAATTATCTATCCCGTCCTCAGACACTTCTGTGGTGCTTCGTTTCCTGTTTTGCCAATCCTCTGATATTCTTTCCCAATTAATTTTGCGTTCTTTCAAGCCTGTCCATACATCCCAATAATCTGGATCATCCGATTGTGGGCATTGGGACTTTGGTAATGTACGCATTTTCACAATTACAGGTAATTCCGAAGCCCATCCCAATAATACAGCATACTGCGAAGGAAGGGAAGGCATTTCACGAAGAATACCCCTCATGTTGTCGGGCAACAATCGATGAATCAATTCTTGGTCGCGGTCATTAGTTATTCTATGCAACAGGAAAGAATTGCATTGCGACAATACCGTAGGTGAAAGTTCCGATGGTCTTTGCGATGATAGCACTAATCCTAATCCAAACTTTCTGCCTTCACGAGCTATCTTCTCAAACACCTTGCAGCATTGGGACGTGGGGCTTGTATTCTCGGCATCTTCATTATAACGTTTCACAAAATAGTGGGCTTCTTCCATCACAAGTACTGTTGGTAGGCATTCTTTATTCAGTTTGAGATAACGTTGTTGTGCTTCAAACACCATACGGGCTATAACAGCAGTAACAATGCTTGTCACATCTGATGGCAATAATGACAAATCAATAATTGATAGCGATTCCTTGTTGTCAGCACCAATGTAGTCACTTAACCAGTCACTTAATTTAAGGTCTTTGTTATCAATAACTCCCTTAACTCGTACATCTGATAGTAATGTTTTGATGCGAGGCATCAAAGTAACGATATATTCAGTTGTATTCAATAACTCAGCATTGGCCTCAACAGAACGCATAAAGTTTTCGCCTGTAAACGGAATAGGGCAATCTTCGTCAATAGGCAGAAACTCCTCTTCTCTTCCTCCAGCTTTAGCAAATACGACCTTAAGGAGGCTGATAAGAGTATCAACTTCACCTTTTATGTAATCTTGGTTTGCATATTGAACAGCCCTGGGCCTTTCAAAATCATTAACTTTGCTATTGAAAGCTGCAATTGCTTCATTTAATTCTTGAGAATAGGCATCGTCTGTAACAACTCCAGCATTCCATTTTTGTAATGATTCTCGGAAATTCTTTGGCGCTGGAAAATTACCCCATGGGGAACCCTTGCTTTTATATACTTCTATTGTATTGATTACTGTCCGTACAAAACTTGCTAATTCACTTTGTTTACTTACTTCTTCAAAAACATTGCCACTCCTAACCGACTTCAACGCATGTACAATCGTTGTTCTATGAGTCTTTGGCGAGGCTTTGGTAAATCCACACCACTCATCGGTATTCCAAAACCACAAAGGTACTTCTAATTGTTTCTTTCCGTTACCACTTTCAACATTCACTGTGTAGATGTTGGCATCTTTCTTATCAGCAAATGCCTTGCTATATTCACCATTTGGATCAAGTACAATAAAACGGCTATTAACTGGGGTTTCATTATTCTGCAAACAGGCCTTAGCACTTTCCAAAGACCATCTAATCAAACCCGCAACGGAGCATGATTTGCCACTTCCAGTATTACCTAATACTGCAAGATGACGGCCAAACAATCTGTCGGGATCAATCATTACTTTGGCATTACCAACCAAAGGACTATTACCTATATAGACCCTACGGTTTTCTCCAGATTCAATGATAGACTTCAGTTGATCTTCCATAGGGAGAACAACAATGTCTCCCACTGAAGGAAATGCCTCAAGACCGCGTTTAAATTTATAGCCGTGCTCTGTAGCTACAAGGGTCCCAACAGGTTGTAGTTCCATCTTACGTAAAGGGAATGGCAAGTCAATCAAACCAAAATCTTGAAAACCACTACGTTTTGGATATGGAGAACGCTGTATGGTTATCCAAGACACTTGTCCCACAACAAATCCCAAATCGATGGGTATCATTACATAGCCATTGATACGCGGGAAACTCCTAGGTGTACCTGTATTTAGAGCCACGCTTTCTGGAGATTCAATGTCTAGTTGGACCTCTATCCTGTCTGGAGAGATATACTCAACCGTTCCTACACGCAAGGAAGCAAGCCGTTCTATTGGTGTCGTTGTCATAGATTACACTATTGGTGATGTTGGCGTTATAGGTATTGTAGTCGGAGTAGAAGCTGCTCTCGTTGATGTAGCACCAGATAAAGTAGTAGTACTTGAAGTAGCTCCAAGGCGGTTTTGCAACAATTCAGCCATTCGATTTGTAGCTCTATCGATTGCAGCTTTCGGAAGGTAGTCTTTAGCCAAGTTTGTAATATTCCCCAAGTTCTTACCCATTAGGACAGACATCTGCGCATAATGTGTAGCTTCATAATAGAATTTCAAAATACGCCCTATCGGATCATCATATGAAATCACAACAAGATGAGTTGATGGGATAGTGAGCATATCATGAATCACGCGGTTGATATGTTCGTCACCAAATCCGTAACCATATGTAACTAACGTACTGTTAGGACGGCAAATGGCTGCAGCAAAATCACGAAACAGTTCCACGTATGGATATTCTGCAGTTTCTCGATCCTTAGCAGAGTTTGGATATATCATCAACTTCAATGCATCTGCTCCTTTCAAACCAGGTGCATTTAGATAAGGTTTTATATCCTCTGCTCCAAACGGCAATCCCATACGCCTTATTTCATTGCTATTTTGTACCCAATCAACAGAACCATGCAGTTTGGTCAAACGAGCCACACCTTCTAGATAACGAGGCTCTCCCCGTATTCCGGGGGGATTATAATGGATATCCAGATTTAACCTTGAAGAGCGAAACACTGGCATCATGGTTCCTATAAATCTATCCATCAAATGTATACCTGCCAGTTCTGCGCCTACCTCTATCAGTCGGTCATAGTTTGTGGTAAATATGTTCAGTCTTTCTCTATTGCCTGTACGACTGGAAAAACTCAATAAAAAGTTTACTAGTACTGAATATGCCTCCTCTCTTTTGTCATTGTCAGCGGTAGCAATAGCGTTTTCAGAGAGCAAAATAGATTTAGCAAATTTCACAATTAAAGTATTAAGTTCTGTTTCCAACTCGGTTGCTTCAGTGTTTTTTTTCAAAATCCTCAGCCCACGCAGCAAATCATTAGCTGTTCTTATTTGATCTTCAATATTACCTTTTTCTCTGCCACTTGCCATTGCTGATGCCTCCGCTGCCTCGCTTATTTCATCTTTGAAATGAGTAAATGTTGTTGCTCCCATGGTAGTACCACCACTTGCACCTGCTAAATAACTGATAGCATTAGTAATACCAGATCCACAGAGTAATGAAAGATGCTCCGATTGGAAAAGAGAAGTAAGCCATGGTTCTATACGGGAACGAAACACGGCATTATTCACTATGCCATCCTCATCTGGCAACCACCCACAATCATCGGTATTCTGTACTTTTCCATCTTTATCAACAAGTATTAATTCACGATCATCCCTTGTTTTAATAACATCACCACCAAGTGCAAGTACTTCATTGGCATTATTAATCTTTTTAGCATCCATATGCAGAATTATTTATATGTAAACATTGAACAATAATTGATTAAATCATGAAAACAACGTTTCTCTCTTCCCCTCTTCCGCCATAGAAATCCCCATAAAAGTACAGCCCAGTGGAATTGTTCAGACATTCTACTAAGATCTCCGCAATATTGTCTCTGCTCCACATCTTTCTTCATAACGCAACATTCAAGAATGCAAAGATACAAATCTTTTCACATTCGTCAGATTTTGTGCAAGAAAAAAACACCCACTATACCTCTAAAAATAAGTATCACAAGATGAATAGCATTGTGACGAGAGTACGCGGCCAGGCAGTGATAGTAAATTTTCAAATATACTACATTGCTTCATTTCGTGTATTTATTTATTCGTTTCTCTTCTTTTCTTCATCAGTTATGCTCGAATCAAGAAATTTTTCCAAATAATCCTCATCGAAGTCATTATTTGATTTTATTAGACTTTTAAAATAGCAATAAATCGGCTCAATTACATCCAAAATATGGAATCCATACACACAGATGATGGGAACATTATTTTCGACTTGAAACATTTTAGAAAGTGTCTTCGGTATAGGATACCTTGCAGCCCATTTAATCATATCTGATAAGCTTTGCAAAACATTTTTGACATGTTTCTTATCAAAATCTGTCTTAAACAAATGAAGACTTCTGTCCAAAATTCCAGCTCGATAGGATAAAGAATAGAGATCATGACTCTTTCCTGCTTTCCCGCCAATATCACGAAGGATTACATCATCTCCAGATACTTCGAAATTTATTAACTCAGGCTTATTCTTGATAATCACTCCTTTCAACCCGTTTTCAATTCCAAGACCATAATGGAACAACGCATTGGCCCATAAAGCGATAAACTTAGACATATTATGAGCATCTTTTAGGCCATTAATAAAGTTTTTATTCATGATAACATCGACCAAGAGTTTATCTGCGACCATCTTTTGGGCAAATGCCTGTTCAAACCAACTGTCTGGATTGTTCAATATTTCCAAATATTCTTCATTGTTCATGAGTCAAATTATTTTATTAAACCATAAAGAGGAGCCCTGCTTCATTTAGTAAATTCAAGGATAAATGTCAATTATATTTCCACTAATAAACCACTATTCTTATCCAACTTCATAGGAACATTGTCCTTTATGTATTCAAATCGACCATCTATATTTTCCGCGCCAATCGCTGGTCGTAGACTTATCTTTATGTTTTCCAATCTGAGGTCTGTAGAAAACACGGCCTCACATTTAGAAACATCAAAGATAGTTAAATTAAAACCGCCTCTATGCAAAGAACTACCATATCGAATTCCATCAAATCCTATGAGCCTACAGAATTCAGCAATAACTTGTGAATGAATATAGTTATCGGGGTTGTTTGTTGGAGAAGAAAAGGCCGATTGTACGAAACTCAATAACCATTCATCCACACTTCTTTGTTCTTCGGAGCCCCAACCTATATCTACCGCCAAATTCGTGATTTTCAGCAACTCCTTTACCTCAATTCCAGCCACATTAATCGCACTATACAAAAGGGGGCGAACTTCAAAAACGGCTGTTGTGGGACTCTCTGCCATATACAAGTATCGAATGAATTTAGGATTTGAGCGTCCTTCTCTTATCAATGCTGAATTCGGTGGAACATAAGAACCTTCTTTACACAATCCTCTGAACTTGTTCGCCTTGTTTCGATACCATTTATGATCTTCTTCTGTAGAATTTGGACCA
>JAEETJ010000025.1 GCA_016290295.1 Bacteroidales bacterium | reverse complement strand
AATTTACCCGAATGAATCATTTGTTGTCCGTGCTTTATCTTCTCATATTATTGTTTTCATCCTAATATGAGTGAGAAGATAAAAATTCCTGTTTTTTGTGATTTTTTTAAGCTGTTGTCTGTCAAATAATTTTGAAAAATCAAATTTTTTTTATCTTCTCATTTTTATTTTTTTTGTCCTTATTCTATTATTTCGTCCTAATATGCCATTAAGTGAATTTTTTTCATGAAACCTTGCTAAATTTGTATGCGAATTTTACAAAGTAAACAGGTATCTATGAAAAAAACAAACATCTTTTTTAGCGTAGCAGTAATGCTAATTTTATGTTCCGCTTGCCAGAAGGAAGCAGATATTCAATCTTTATTTCCTGAAACAAATTGTGTGATTGCATGGAATGGTGATGGAAAAAATCAACAGAACTACACGATAATTACAGATATTGGTCATAAGGCCGAAAACTGTCGAGGCTGTATAATTATAAATGGGGATTTAGTTCATTTAAATTGTCAAGGACATGGCAATGAATGTAGAATTTCAGCCAACATGTCATTAAATATTGGAGGCAGCGAGATATATGCCACCACCACCGACACTTTTGGGCTGACGGACCAAAGCTTCTTCAACATGCCGGCCCGTTCACTGAGTGCTGAAGACGAGAAGGGACAGCCTGTGTTTCTCAACATCCCCGCCCAGCTGGTGTACAGGGACAGCAGCACCCTGCAATTCACTTTTAATGGCTTGTTTTACAGCAGCAGCGCCGTATATTCGAATGATTAGAAAATATTACCAAAAACGTTTAACCATATCAGTTTGAGAAAGGAGAGTTTTGTTACAGGAAAAAAACATTATCTTTGCAAGCATAAAAATCAAAAATATCATGAAACACAAATTTTTTCTTTTTGGCTTTTTATTGATACTGGGACATGCCCATGCCCAGTACGAGTCTTTCTTTGGACAGCAAACATGGTCGTACAACATCGTGTATCCTGTCGTTTGTTTTACCGATGATTATGATCCAAATTTGTTGGGATGTAGTCAGACACATTCTTATTCTTTTGATAAAAACAATGTAATGAATATTCAGGATACTTTGTATTACCAATGTGGTAATACCTATTCCAATGCGATTTGTTTGCGGGAAGACACCATAAATGGAAAATTATATGGACGATATGGGCTTGATAATTACGAAAAAGAATATTTGATATGTGACCTATCTCTTTCTGAGGGTGATACATTTACATTGCAAAACAATTTTAGTTATGGACATGTTTTTTATTGGTTTTATTCAAGTGACAACAGTATTATGAGAGTGGATTCCATTTCTTATCCGTTTGGGAAAAAAGTTCTTCACCTTTCTCTATTAACAGAGGAGGACATGTTCATTCCTATAGGATTCTATAACGTAAATTACCGTTTTATGGAAGGTATAGGCCCCATGTTAGGAATATGCCCACAAGGTTTTTATGATGTCGAGTCATCCGGATTTTTGTTATGTATGCATAAGGACGAGGCTTTATATTATATGACTCATGAGGATTTGGGATGTTATCAATATGGAAGTAAAATTGACGAATATCCTCTATTTTCTATAAACATTTACCCAAATCCTGCTTCCGAAAATATAACTCTGGATTTTATCACCGAAAACGAGATTTCAGGAACTGTGATAATCAGGGATATCATAGGCAGGGTGTGCAAACAGGTGGATATTCACTCGAAAACAAGTGTAATATCCATATCAGATCTTCCACAAGGCATTTATATTCTTACCTTTATAGACGAGAACTATCGAAAACTCACCAAAAAAATTGTGAAATCATGAAAAGATTTTTGTTTTTTTTGTGCTTGTTGTTTCCACTTGTCATCCATGCACAACATCACAGTTGGGATGGCAAAGGCCTGTCTCCCATGGCTAAGATGAGATGCCTGAATATTTTTGTGAATATTATTTATGATATTGATACTACTGTGAATGTTTTTGAAGACAGTACCTATTGGCCAAGAATTAATGACACAACATTGGAAGGCATAAATAATGCCGCTATTCCCACCTATTTGTTGGACTGGATGGACACAGTATATGTGCCGGGACAATTGCGGGGCACATGCACGAGGATTTTCGGAGAATCCTCGTTTGACAGTTTGCAATTAATAGGAGAGTTTATAGTGGTCAATATTAAGGAAAGTACCATTTTACAAAATTATGCATTTAACGAATGGGGTATCACCGATGCTGTTTGTGATTTCATACAACAAAAAGGATTTAGTACGATATATGGCCATAATCAAATTATAGACTACGATTATAATCAAAACAACCGTATTGATTATGTTAATTTTTTAATTAGAAATATTTCCAAATCGTATGGCGGATTAAATTTAGGGAATGGACATGGAAGTTGGCATTGTACTATAAATATTAATGGTATTTCATACTACAATGAAAACGGCACTATACAATGTGTCGGTGCTGGGAATTTTGTTATCAACCCAACTTGTGTGGTTATCCATGAAATTGGACATAGTTTGTTCGGTGACAATGATTTTCACACTTCTGGAGGAAATCATAGAGGTTCAACAGGAACAATGCCTTTTTTAAATATTCAATTTGGATACGGTCTAATGGGTGCGGCAGGTGCTAGTTTAGTAAGTTGTAATGGTTATGATCGTTGGCGCATGCACTGGAAACATCCGCAATCCATTGATTATATCTCCGCTCAAAATAATACAGGTTTGATTTCTATCCCTTCGGATGTATCCAAAGAGGATGGTAATGTGTCGTTTGTACTGCGCGATTTCGTCACCTGTGGGGATGCAATCCGTATCAAACTGCCATACAAAGACTCCGAAACCTCCTCCAATCAGTATATATGGCTGGAAAACCATCAGATAAGAAACGATAAACTTGACTTTTTGCAGTATTCCAATACGGATGATTGCCGTCCACAAGGTAAAGCTGGCATCTATGCCTATTACCAGATTGGTAGGGAAGTTTTAGAAAGTTTTAATTCTTCTGAAATATGGGACAACTACCACCGTGACAATCTCAAAATCATTCCAGCGGAAGGTTACTATGACTATATAAGAAAAGATACCAGCTACCATTTTGGCTGCGTTGCTGACGGTGATGTGAATTATCTCATACGCAGGGGCAACCCCAATCCTTTCTGCGGAGGACAAGACCAGGAAGATCAATTTTTCCCTTTAGAGTCTGACAGTATCCTGTATATTTCCCGGGAAACAGCAATGTGGGGCAAAACCTTCAACAATGAATATGATGGTCATTTAGCCTGCTTGGGAGACACCTTAGACGCTTTTATTCCTCCCTTCAAAATCAATATGGGTACCAATCCCAGTACTTGCAATGCCAAAACATATTTTAGCCGTAATAATCAAAAAAATTCAGGGTATATCATTTCCTCTTCCACCAATATGAACACCCAAACCACCTATCTTACAGGTTTGAGCATAGAGATGTTGAGGAAAGGCAGGTCAACCATACTGGTTAACATCCGCTGGGACGACTATGACATCACTAACGACACCCGATGGACAGGCAACATTGCGCTGAAAGACACCGCCATCCTCACCACCCCGTATTCCATCACTTTGGCACAAAACAGGACTGTAGCTCTGCCATACCGTGACACTGTGACAGGCTTGTTTGCGGGACGGACACAATGGATATGCGAGTCAGGTTCCTATTTCAGGCAGGACGACAGCACCCATGTTTATTTGACCGAAAACAGCTCACTAATATTCCAAAGCGGAAGCACTTACGAACAGGAGGAAGCAGCGGTAATGTGTGTGCAGGCGGGTTGCACACTCCATGTCCAAGACGGTGCCAACATGCTGTTTATGGGAACACTGGAAATTGACTCAGGAGCCGTCGCCATACTGAACGGGACAGTCCATTTCGGCAATGCCGCCCGTTTGATTGTTCGCCCCGGAGGCGTGCTCATTGTTAATGGAGGAACCCTTACCTCGGCAGGAGCGGGAGCTATGTGGCAAGGCGTTGAGCTTGTGGGCGACAGGACCAAACACCAGGAACCCCAATACCAAGGCACTGTGGAACTTTGGAATGGCGCAGTTATCGAGAATGCAGTCACCGCTATCCGTACGGGATTACAGGGTGACAATTGGCATACCACTGGTGGCATCATCAAGGCTACTGACGCTGTTTTCAGAAACAACCAGCAGGCCATAGAGTTCTTATCCTATTGCGACACTGTCTCCGGTACCAGTTTGCGCGACAACTGTAGTTTCTTTACCAGGTGCGTATTCACTATTGGCACCGACAATCTGCTGGCCCAGAACAACCTCCAGTTCTATAACCACGTGACTATGTGGGATGTGAAAAATGTCAAATTCAAAGGTTGTACCTTCGAAAACAACATACACTTGGGAAAATTATGCCGCTTTTCGCACATTGAAAGCGGAATGTGCAGCACAAACTCCTGAACGGGGCGTGAATTGGTATGCGTTGTCGGAACGGCAAATAGAAGAATTGATGCGGATTGCTGAACGCAATACTGGACGTTCTTCGGTGATGGCCAAAGGTATTCTATGCTTCTTTTACAAAATATGTTATGAAGACGAAGAGGAAAATATAGATACAAGAAGTATTATGAATCAAAATGTGGATAATCTTCCTATAGATGAATTCAGAGGTGGAGATATGGGTACCAAGGAAGACAAGGTACAAGAAGAGCAAAACATCGCAACAATAACCCTTTATCCCAATCCTGCCAAACAAACCGTGACCATACTGTTTTCTGAAAATCAGGAAATTGTGAATAAAGTTATGTTTGTCAATATGCAAGGTGTAACCATATTAAGTGAAGAAAATCCCAACCGTAATACGATAGACATATCAGTTTTGCCTGTAGGCATATATGTAGTGCGAGTACTTAGCCAAAGCGGCAAGACTTATTCGGCGAAGTTAGTGAAGGAGTGAGGGGATTTTAGAGGAAGTATCGCACTGCGTGCTCAAGGGGAGAAGTGTTGATTATAGGATAACAGGATTACAGGATGATGGATTATATGGTGAGAAGGTGTGATGGGATGTAGGGACGCACTGCATGCTCGAGGGGAGTGCTACGCAAAAATTATTATCTTTGCAAACAAAATAATAACGAAAAAAAAAGAGTGAGGCAATGAAAAGATTAATCACTATTATAAGTTGTGCATTCATATTATTTTCCTTATTTTATGCTTGTACAACATTTCCCGCATTTCCTGATGAATTAAGGGCTTTTTTCCCATATTCGACCAATGAAAAAATATCTTTCCATAATGAAAATGATTCCATTGTTACATTTAACATCAGAGAAATCACGTTTTCAAGACAATATACAACTTCTGGAGTGGTGAAACAACATGTAAACGAGTCGGAATCGCATTTCATATCTGATAATATACATATCGTTGAAAATAACGAACTTTCACACATAAGTGGATTTATGTTTGCTTTACCTACCAAACTTAATATTTCTTTATCAATAAGTGGATGGGGTACTTCAATGGGTTATACTAAGGACTTCAATGGCAACCCATACGAGGAAAGTTTTGCAAAAGATATAGGCGATACCATCCGTCTTTCTAATGAGTATGGAGATGCAATTTTTGTGAAAAACAAGGGTTTAGTTAAATTTGATGGTTTTCAAAGCACCTGGTCTTTGGTGGAGTAGGTATTTCCAGCTGACATATACGCTATGTGAGTGCATAGCCAGAGTGGCAAAATATACTCGGCGAAGTTGGTGAAGGAGTGAGGGGATTTTAGAGGAAGTATCGCACTGCGTGCTTGAGGGGAGAAGTGTTGATTATAGGATAACAGGATTACAGGATGATGGATTATATGGTGAGAAGGTGTGATTGAATGTAGGGACGCACCGCGTGCGTCCGTGGGGAGTCGTTCTGCCCGAAAAAAATATTATCTTTGCAAAAAAATAAATTATGAAAACACTAAAATATTTGATTCCAATTTTTGTGGTAGCGGTTATCGTTACCTCCTGTAAAAAGACAGTTGTAAAATCCGATTACCGTGACCAGTGGATGGGCGAGTATGCGTATGTCACCGACAGGGACGGGGGTATGGAAGGTATAATCTATGCGGACAAATCCGGAGACAGGTATGTGAATATCTACATAGATGGTATTGGTGAGTTGAAAAAAATGAAGATAGATGAAGACGGAAATTTGAGTTTGGTGCAAGAAAACTATTATTGGAACAATAGCTTTACAGGTAAATTTACAGAAGATAACCTTTGTTTCGAGTATTACATACAATCAGAGTCGCGGATAAAAGTATCTTATAACTGCAAAAAAATCAATGGCAATACTTCCACAGATCGAGAATATCCGGCAGATTATAGGGATAAGTGGATAGGCAAATATATTGACATAAGTGCTGGAACAAATGGTGATCCGAAATCCGTTTTCAAAGTGTCCTACACAAAAGTTGGAATAACCACATCAGAATACCCCTGGGAAATCATATTTAATGTGGCAGAAGATGGCAGCTTGACAGTTGTTAAGCCAAGTGTCGAATGGGGAAATTACAACAATTTTGAAGGATTGTTTACCGAAGATCAATTGAGTTACCATTTCCAAATGCTTACACAAGCAGGAGTTATCAATAAAAACTTTGTCTATCAGAAAGAAATTCCTGTTAAATAGTTTTTCCATTGTGCGAGTGCTTAGCCAAAGCGGCAAGACTTATTCGGCGAAGTTAGTGAAGGAGTAATGGGATTCTAAGGGGGAGTCTCGCACTTCGTGCTCGAGGGGAGTTTTTTTAAGTTGAAAACTGAAAACTGAAAACTGAAAGTTGAAACTATAACTATTAACTATTAATTATTAATTGTTAATTATTAATTCTGACCCCTGACTCCTGATCACTGATCACTCTTTAATGTAGATTCTCTGCACCCGCTTCGAAATCGCAGTCATTAGCTCGTAGGGGATGCGGTGGATGGAGGCAGCCACTTTATCTAACGGGTTGGCGTCGCCATAAACAATTACTTCGTCTCCTTCCTTGACGTCTAAACCAGTGACATCCACCATGCACATGTCCATGCAGATTTTGCCCACAATGGGTACCAGTCGGCCAGCGATAGATACCTGTCCAATGCCATTGCCTAATTCTCTCGGATAGCCGTCGGCATAACCGATAGGGATAATGGCTATTTTACTATCTCTGAGTGTTTTATAGGAACGGTTATAGCCAATGGTTTCGTTGGCGGGGATGGTCTTGACTTGCGTGACCACTGTACGCAGGGTGACGGTATTTTGCAATTGCGCTTGGTCTTGTGGCACGGCCGAGAAGCCATACAAACCAATACCCAAACGCACCATGTCGTATTGTGCTTCGGGAAAACGGCTGATGCCGGCAGAGTTGAGGATGTGCCGCAGAATGGGGTAGTCAAACTGGCCAATCAGGTAGAAACTCATGCGGTCGAACAGTGCAATTTGTCCACGGGTGAAGTCGTCCTCATTGGGGTCTTCGGCAGCCGCCAAATGCGAGAAAATGGAAGCGATCTTCAACTTAGGATGTTGCTGGATGAAAGCTACCAAACGGGGCAAATCTGCTTCGTCAAAGCCTAAGCGGTGCATGCCTGTATCCAACTTAATGTGAATGGGAAAAGATTCAATATCAGAATGTTGTGATAAAAGTTCAGAGAGTTGTTCCAGATAGTGGAAGTTGAAAATCTCAGGTTCCAGCCGATAGGCGATCATGGCTTCGAAACTGTGCGCTTCGGCCCCCAGCACAATAATAGGCTTGGTGATGCTGCGTCTGCGGAATCTGACCCCTTCGTCGGTATAGGCCACTGCTAGATAGTCCACATGATGATACACCAGTTCGTTGATCAATTCCACATCGCCAAGTCCATACGACTGGGCTTTCACCATAGCTACCATCTTGGTTTCGGGTTTTAGCAGCGAGCGGTAGTAGCTCAGGTTGTGGATGATGGCGGGCAGGTTGACATT
Source organism: Bacteroidales bacterium (assembly GCA_016290295.1). Taxonomy (GTDB): domain Bacteria; phylum Bacteroidota; class Bacteroidia; order Bacteroidales; family WCHB1-69; genus RUG11690. The sequence goes on along the minus strand of JAEETJ010000025.1, from coordinate 31,947 downwards.
GAGCACCGTTTGGTGGGTTTTGTACTGCAAGGCTGCCACTACCTTTTCGAAGCGGTAGCTACGGGCCGCTTTGAGAAGGATAACTTCTTGATTGAAGGGTTCTAGGTCTAAGTTGGCCAATAGCTCTTCTGTGGTATGGTAAAAGCTTTGCTCCGGAAATGCAAAGACGGAACGGTGGGCATAAAAACCGGTACCAACCGCAATAAGTCTTGTTATTCCTTTGTTTATCAGTAATTTATATATGTTCTGATAATCATCAGTGTCCAAATTTCCGGCTTGTTCAAAATCGGAAATGATGACGGTTTTGCGAATCATCTGGGTTTGGGCATTCATAAAGTCCAAGGCGATACGCAAGGAGCTCATATCCAGACTGTAAGTGTCGTTGATGATGACTGAATTGTTGATGCCCTCAATCATCTCCATACGCATGGAAACAGCAGACAAACTCTGCAATTTCTGGTTGATTTGTGGGAGCGTGAAATCCAACAACAGCATCAGCACAACGGCGTGCATGGCATTTTCAATGGAACCTGTGTCAGAGAAGGGAATGTCAATCAATTGGCCATTCAGGGAGACCACCGTGTGCACATCGGTAGTGTTGACAAAGTCAAGATGATAGTCCGCATCCTCGGCATGTCCCCAGGAAATAGTCTTTCCTTGGAAGTCTTTATTTTGTTTGAAATAATTGTGAATGAGAGGATTATCAGTATTGTAGATGACTTTCTGACAATGTTGGAAAAGTTTGGTTTTTTCTATCAGTTTTTCTTCAATACTCTGAAAAAACTCTTTATGTGCGGAACCTATATTGGTGAGAATGCCGATAGTGGGCTGGATGATGGCAGCTAAATTTTCCATTTCACCGGGCTGGGAAATTCCTGCTTCAAAAATGGCAAGGTTATGCCGTTTGGCCATTTGCCAAACTGACAAGGGCACGCCGATTTGGGAATTGTAGCTGTTGGGGTTTCTCACCACGTGGAATTCAGGGGCCAGCATCTGGCTAAGCCACTCTTTCACAATGGTTTTACCGTTGCTGCCCGTAATGCCGACCACAGGATAGTCAAATTGCTTCCGATGGGCAGCGGCGATTTTCTGCAAAGCATCCACCGCATTGGTTACTTGGAGGAAGTTGGTGTCGGAAAAATGAGAAAAATTGGCCAAGGCTTGCGTGATTATGAAGTTCCGTACCCCTAATTTCCATAATTCCTGAATGTAATGATGCCCGTCATCTTTGGCAGTGGTGATGGCGAAAAAGAGGGTTTTCTGCGGAATCAGAATGTTTCGACTGTCGAACGCAAGAAACTCTATTTCAGCATTTTCATCAACTATGCGGTGGTTTAACGGGAGACAAACATCCTTGATTTGCGCCAATGTCATCATGCGTGTGAATTTATTTTTGCAAAAATACTTTTTTTATGATTAACTATGCCACGTTATGTAAAAAGTTTTTTGTACATTTGCAGACTTTATTGTATGATATTGATAAATTAGGTTAAATAGCTGAATATTATGGGATTATTTTCTATTTTCACGAAAGAAATAGCCATTGACCTTGGCACTGCCAATACGGTCATTTTATATAACGACAAAGTTGTCGTCGATGAGCCTTCCATTATTGCCATAGACAGAGATACCAAAGAATTGCAGGCTGTCGGCAAAAAAGCTTTGATGATGGAGGGTAAGGAACATGAGCGTATCAAAACTATCCGTCCCTTGCGCGATGGCGTTATCGCCGACTTCCAGTCCACCGAGAAGATGCTTTACGAGCTGATCAAGATGACGGGTACCAAGCGTTACTTTTTCCCGCAGGCCCTGAAAATGGTGATTTGCATTCCTTCGGGTATCACCGAAGTGGAGGAACGTGCTGTAAGAGACTCGGCCGAACATGCGGGTGCCAAAGAGGTACGTATGATTTATGAGCCTATGGCTGCCGCTATCGGTACAGGTATCGATGTGCTGGATGCCAATGGTAACATGATTATTGACATCGGTGGTGGTACCAGCGAAATCGCTGTGTTGGCCTTGGGTGGTATCGTTTGCAGCAAGTCTGTCAAAACCGCTGGTGTGGAGTTCAATCTCGACATTCAGGATTATATGCGTAAAAAACACAATATCGCTATCGGTTTCGGTACTGCAGAACAAATCAAAATCAATGTGGGTTCCGCCATCGAGGACTTGGAAAATCCGCCTGAAGATTATGAGGTTTACGGTCGTGACCTCTTGCAGGGTATTCCTATCTGCGTAAAAGTCAATTACCGCGAGATTGCTCAGGCTTTGGACCGCTCCATTTCGAAAATTGAAGCCGCTGTCATCAACGCTTTGGAAAATACTCCGGCAGAGCTTTCCGCAGATATTTACAAGACCGGTATTTACATGGCCGGCGGTGGTTCCTTGCTGCGTGGTTTGGATAAGCGTATCGCCAAGAAGACCAGCTTGAAGGTGCATGTGGCTGAAGACCCATTGAAAGCCGTGGCTCGTGGTACCGCTATCGCCTTGAAGAATTTCGACAAATTCCCGTTCCTAATCCAATAATTTGGGCTATGAATAATCTTTCTATGATTGCCGCTGTAGGCAATAATTATGAGTTGGGCTATAAGAACCAACTGCTTTGTCATTTGCCGGTGGACCTGAAGCGTTTCAAGACGCTGACCTCCGGCCATACCGTATTGATGGGCGACCGCACTTGGGAATCATTGCCCAAAAAACCCCTTCCCAATCGCCGGAATATTGTCATTACACTAAATCAAGATGCTGATTATCAGGATTGTGAATTGGCCTTTTCCATAGATGAGGCCATGCGTTTAGTAGAAAATGACGAACAACCTTTCATCATGGGAGGGGCTACTATCTACAAGTTGTTTATCGACAAGATTGAAACTTTATACCTTACCCGCATTTTGTCTGATTTTCAAGCGGATGTTTATTTCCCAGAATTGAATATGGAAGAGTGGACATTGGTGGAGGACGAATTTAAACCCAAGGATGAAATAAATATCTATGATTTGCGTTTTCAAACCTATAAAAGGAAACAAAAATGAAAAAGATTATCGTATTTCTCGCTTTTGTAATGGTAGGCCTGATGGCCTTCGCCCAAAACAAAAAGGGAGTGGAAATCCCATATCCCAATGTTCCTATTGATGAACAGACCAATCTGGTCACATATAAGGAAGTGGTGCAGCAAGCCAATGCCACACCACAGGAATTGTTTGACCGTGCCATGCAGTGGGTGAAAAACTATTATAAAAACACGGCAGAGGTCATCAAGAGCAGTGATCGCGACAAGGGTGTTATCCAGTTGCGTTCCAGTGTGAAAATTTATGTGGTGAAAGAAGACGGAAGCAAGTTGTTCAAGAATATTGTGTATTACAATATGAAGATAGAATGCCGTCCAGGCCGTTATCGTTATACCATTACAGATTTCAATGAGAAGGCTACCGCTGCCGCTCCTGTTGAGGTTTGGCTGAATACCGAGAATCCTAAATGGGAAATTGGACAATATGCATGGCTGAATCAGATTGATGAACAGATTCTGGCGTTGATAGAATCCTTGGAAGAAGGTATGAATCCCCCTGTCATTATAGAAGATGAGTGGTAAAAAAGTCCTTTTCTTATTAGTTTTGTTGTCGGCTTTGTTTTCTTCCTGCCGTAAAGAGAAAACAGCAGATTTGTCGTTGTCGTTTGCTTTTGAGGTGGATGGGAAGGCATTGCAGCAGGATGTACGCCAATATGTCAATGCCGCAGGCAATCAATACGAAGTGAACGAAGTCATGTATTTCATTGATGATGTTAAATTGTATAAAAGTGATGGTTCCGTGGTTTCAAAAAACCATATTCATTATGTGGATGCCGATATTCCTTCGACTTTGGAATGGGATTTGGGCATGATACCACAGGGTGACTATACCGCGATTTCATTTACTTTTGGCTTGACTGACGCACAAAACCTCAACAATCGTTTTGTGAATCCGCCGGAGTGTGACATGAGCTGGCCGGAAGTTATGGGCGGAGGTTATCATTACATGAAAATCAATGGCAAATGGTTGGCGGAGAATGGGGAAGTGAAACCTTTTAATCTGCATACAGGCAGAGGTCAGATATACGATGAAGAAGGAAATGTTGTCGAATTGGTGGACAACTCTTTTACTGTGAGAGTAGAAAGCCCTTTTACGGTGAAGGGAGAATGGAAAAACATGCAACTGGTCATGAACATCAACCAATGGTTCAATGCGAATCATGTGTTTGATTTAAATGAATGGGGTGGAAGTATCATGCAGAACCAGGCGGCCCAGGAGATACTGAAACAGAATGGACCGTACGTGTTTGAATTGAAATAGTAATTGTAAAGACGGGGCATGCCTTGTCTCATAAAAATAACACATGAAGAGACGCACGGCCGTACGTCTCTATAAAACGAAATATTGTGAAGACGGGACAACCCCTGTCTCCAAAAACAAAATTTACCATGTCAGGAAAATTAATCATTGTGTCAGCGCCTTCCGGGGCAGGAAAAACGTCAATCGTGAAGCATCTTCTGAAAGTACAGCCCAATTTGGCTTTTTCCATTTCCGCCACCAGCCGTGCCAAACGCGAGGGCGAATGTGACGGCAGGGATTATTATTTCCTGTCTGTGGAGGATTTCAAACAGAGGATGGCCAATGACGAGTTTCTGGAATGGCAGGAGGTTTACCATAACCAGTTTTATGGAACTTTAAAATCCGAGATAGAGCGAATTTGGAGTGAAGGCAAGCATGTGATTTTTGATGTAGATGTCCTTGGCGGACTGAACCTGAAGAAGATTTTCGGCGACAAGGCTTTGGCTGTATTTATCCAACCTCCCACCGTAGAAGCCCTCAAAGAGCGTTTGTGCGGCCGTGGCACCGAAGACCCCGCCTCGCTGAAAAAAAGACTTGACAAAGCTGAGTATGAGCTGTCGTTTGCCGACCAGTTCGATACGGTGATTGTCAATGATGTCCTGAAAACCGCCCAGGAAGAGGCGGTGGCGAAAATCAATGCTTTTTTGAAATAGTTTTCTTTTCTGTGACTTTTCTAAGAATTAGTCTGATTTATTCAGGCTTTTTTCTTAAATCAAAAGTTATTAGGGTGGCTAGTAGAGTTCGCTTATAGTCTAATTATTTCCATGTAATTGGTAACGACCACCAATGTTGTTTTCAACGATTTTAACGATATTGCTCTGTTCACCAAGAATCATACAACAATGATGTATTCCAAGAACCAAATCCTGAACTTCCTGTTCATCTTCCAAATCAATGATGGATAACCCAGCTTTTTTACATTGAGTTCTATCAATATGCCTACTATGAGTTTTGCTGTGGTCGTTCTTGCTGAAAACTTTCTTGATTTTTTCCTTTTTACTCCTGTCAAGTCCCTTATCAGACAATATTTTTTCAGTCAATTCCTCTGAAAGTTCATCGGCTTGTTCGCAAAGTGTGATAAAAGTCGGGTTCAGTTTAGAGATTATAGTTTGCCATAAACCAAGACTCGCAGGGCGTTGTTCAACATCAGCTATAGCTTTTTTGAATTCACGCAGAACTGATTGGCAAGGCACACCATTCAGTTGAGGATCAAACGGGCCAATGCATGACTGCCTGCCCATAATAATAGATTTGCAAGAAACTGCAATCAATGATCCAGCAGACATTGCCATTTGAGGCACAATAGCTCTAATGTCGCTGTTAAAATACGATTTCAAGTAATAAATAATCTGTTCAGTTGCTGCGAGGTCACCACCAGGAGTGTGCAGTATGATATCAAGGCCTTTTTCCTTATCTAATCTATGCACATTTTCCATCAATGCGTTAATATCCTTGTCATTGATGATTATTTCCGGATTTTTCGGTTTGTGCATAAATGCAGAAAAATACAAGATGGTGTTTCTATTTGTGATTTCAGAGAGACGTTGTATAAATTCTGTTTTCTTTCCCAAAAGATATGCCACACCAGCATTAGGATTTTTTGGTGTTATCTGTTTTTGGGATTCATTCAACAAGGTACTCCAGCTATACATAAGACTACAATGCTTTTATAGAGTTAACAGTTCCTGAAATACATACACAGTCGTCATCATACACTGAATACTGCTTATAAAAGCCATTCTGCATCTCCCATTCAGTGTTTACATACTGGGAAGGAGTATAGTCTTTCGTCAGTTTTTCGTATGCTTCTTGGGTGTTCTTTGAGTTGCCTTTCGTATCCATAATTGATAAAATCATTCTGTTATTATTAACCTTGCGCTGCAAATATACAACTTATTTTTCATTTTATTATTGTTCATTTCAATTTTTTTTACATTTGTGGTTTCCACTGCTTTATCGTTATTGAGTATGGTGGCCAGCATAAAGAGACTTTTTTTCGGTGAAAGTTATTATCCATAGTATTTAAAGGTTTATACTGCCCACAAAATTACAACATTCATTTTCCGCCATTTCCTCTCCTCGCGGCACATATTGCACTTGCCCTGATGAAGGTATGAGACTGCCGCGAAATGCTTGAGCAAACATAGTCCGTAGTTAAGTGTATGCTTTGGGCAGAAGAATTTTAGATGGGAGAAGAAATTTTTTTTTCTGCAGTCACTTCCATCTTATTGAATGCAAAAAGTTTTTTGCCCAAATCTTTGAGGGAAGCTCCAAGATGATAAACAGTGTTATCAATAATAAGGAATCGGTCATGGTAACGGTCGGAAGTGTTGATGTCCACCGGTGAGTACTGTTGGTTGTGGCGTTCAAGATCCACTTGCAACGTCTCTGGTATCTTTCGTGTAATGATTGTGGCGTGAACTCCTTCATTGCGTTTGGTAAGAGTCTTCAACACTGAATCGTCCACATAATTGTCGATAAGAATAATCCGTTCTTGAGCCGAGCGTATCAAATCAGCTACAAAAGTGTAGGCATCGAAAACTTGTCCGTCATAGAAAACACCTTCCACAGGAGGTAAAGAGGTACGCACAAAGAAACCTATTTGTTCTTCCGTTTTAGCAACTCGTTGTTCCAACCGTTCAACCCTTTGGCTGATAACATATCCGCGCAACAGATAGTCTTTTAACACAGTATTTGCCCATTGACGGAATCGTGTGGCTTTTTGTGAACTAACTCGGTATCCAACAGACAATATGGCATCTAAGTTGTAGTGCAATATACTTCTAACCACTCGTCTTTTCCCTTCTTTGCGAACTACCGAGATTTCCTCGGTAGTTGCTTCAAAGTCAATTTCGCCTTCTGTATATAGATTTTTCAGATGTAATCCCACATTGTCTGTTGAACACCCGAATAGTTGTCCCATTTGCGCTTGGGTCAACCAAACTGTTTCCTCTAGCATCCTGACTTCTAATCTAATACTTGATGCATGTTTTGTATTTTGCAAAACCATGCAGGGGTACGGTTAGTGATTTTTGGAAGTTTTTTTTGAGAAATAATGTTGTATAGTTGCGTGCGTGGTTTAATCTGTTACATCTTTTGGAACAATTCACCCTATAACCGTGAAAAAATACAATAAAAGATGCTGGTATTAAAAAAAAACATATATTTGCAGAGTGAAATTAAAACAATAAAATATATGGCATAAAAACAAAGTAGAATAACAAAAACATATTAAAGCGTATTCGCTTTTCTTGATGTACCCCGAAATCGGCAAATTTTGGTACTTTACTACTTCAAGAAAGGAGAGACGCTCACGATACCGTGGGCTTTCTTGTTTAGTAGTAAAGGTTTTGCCGAACCTCGGGTACAAAGCAGAAATAGTTCACGGCTTTTTTATTGTTTTTTTTTGACAAGGAATTTAACACATAAACACATAACATCCTGAGACATATGAACGACATCAACTCTTTTGCCGACAATAGCCCATTCAAGAATCTTATCGACATTAATCATGTACAACAAGCTTGTCAAATGGTACCATGAAGAAGGATGTAAATGGGTCAAAATGGGTTATGGTTTTTCGAAGTGAATGACTTAATTTTGCGGAGAAAAAAACGACACACAAAAATATTATTTATACCAATTCAGTGAAAATATATTTTATAAACATTTTACATGAAAAGCAATAAAATGAGTAACAGGAAAGATTCTATTATCAAAACCATGGAAGCTATTGTCAATAATGAATTGAACAGTAGCAATTGCAGGTTAGAGGAGATAACATATAAAAACCAACGTGCTCTTATCAATACTCTTTTTTGCAAGGATAGGTATGAGTACAACAGAGGTACTATCCTTTTACGATTAGTAGTGATAAACTCTTTATATTCTACGAGTGCAGAATATAGTTATTTCTCATTCGATGAAATGGCCAAGGATATTTTCTCAATTGGCAATGGTAATGAGAATGCTTCCTTGGATTATTTTTACGGAATAGCAAACGGAGGAGAAGACAGTAAAGGATTGTTTGGTAAAGAATACGGCATCCGAAAAAATCTTGCAAAAGGCAGTCAGCAGATGTCTCTAATGACAAAATATGCATACTATGCGCTTCTTCAAGAAAAAGAAAAATATCCTCTCGGTTTCCCCATCTATGACCGCCTTGCCAAAGAATCCTATCCAATAGTATGCAAAATGCTTAATGAAAATGAAATCCACAGTTTTCCCCCTATGAAAACTCCAACCATTGAGGATTATGTAGAGTGCCTTAAGCAGATACGATCTAAGCTTTTTGGCAACAAGAATCTATTTCTCGGTTATCAGCAGTTTGATATTTTGGACGCCTATTTATGGCGTATGGGAAAATTTGAAGATGGAAACTTTTCTCTTCTGCTTGAACAGAAAGAATATAAAAATTTTATTACAGCAATTGGTCTAAACGTAGAGAAAGTGGACGGCCGAAAAAAATACAACAAAACGATGATGGAAAAATATAAAAGAGATAAAGATAATGGATTAATAACCGAGAATCAATACAACTATTTCAAAATCCATAAAAAGAATGACCTTAAAAATGACGACACAAAAACAACACACGCTTTTAACTTCAATAAAGCCGTATTAATAGAACTTGAAAAAAACAAAACATCTCTATTCACAAACGAGTATATTACAACTCTTTATACCCATTGGCGTGATGAGTATCATAAAACAAAAACTACCGAAGATGAATAACGATATATACTACCGTCCACCGTGGACTTGTGGCAAATACAATGCTAAGAAGCATGTAGCTATAGTATTTAATTCAATAGAACAATGTGATTATTTTTTTGAAGAGGATGCGGCTGATATTATTGGATTGATATTGAGTGCTGGTAGGAATGGCAAAGTATCTATATATGATATTTCCCAAAAACTTCAAATAGACGAGTCTTCTGTCAATAATTTCTTTTCCAATCTTGTGGAATATGGTTTATTATCACCATCATTAATATCAAAAGAGGTAATTGAAGAATATCGAAATGCTTGTAAATTAGCAAGAACATCGGGAAAGACACAAGGCGAATTTGGAATGAATGAAGAATTTTCCAATGCAGAAGAAGCGTACTGTGAAGCAATAACAGATTATGACACTATCTATTCGGTGATGTTTGAACTTACATACAGGTGTAATGAAATGTGCATTCATTGCTACAATCCTGGTGCGACAAGGAACAGCCGAGAAGTGAGTAGAAGAGGAGAGTTGAAGGAACTTTCTTTAGATGACTACAAACAAATAATTGATGAGTTATGTTCTGCTGGATTAGTTATGGCAAGTATTACCGGAGGAGAGCCCTTTGCCTATCTCTATATATGGGAGATTATTGATTATCTATACAATAAAGACGTAGCAATACGTATTTTCACCAATGGCCAATTGTTAGTTGGCAGTGTGCCAAGATTAGCCAAGTATTATCCTCGCGATGTCCGTATCTCTGTATATAGCGGTGTCGATAGTGTTCATGATGGAATTACTCAAGTAAAAGGTTCTTTAAAGAAGACATTGGATGTAATAGAACAATTGGTTGGATTCTCCACCAAAGTGGTTATCAATTGTCCAATAATTACCCGAAACGTACAATCCTATACAACTGTAAAAAAAATTGGTTCAATCTATGATTCTGAAATTGTATTTGACGTGACAATAATAGATTCTATGGATGGTGATATCTGCCCAACAAAAAATCTACGACTCACTCCCGAACAATTGGAAGTCGTCTTACAAGATATAGATATTTCTGGTCATGTGAGTTTGGATGATCCTCAATCATTAGAATGGCCAAAACAAATAGTAAGCGACGGTGCCCCGTGCAAAGCAGGAGTATCTCTTTTCTGCGTCAAACCCAATGGTGATTTGATTCCATGTAATTGTTTTCCAATGGTTCTGGGAAATATGCAAAAACAACATTTTAAGGATATTATTCATTCAAGTACCCTTCTGTGCGATTGGAGAAATACAAAAGCATTTCAATATATAGAATGTTGGACTCATGATTACTGTGCGTATTGTGACTACTGTGTTGGCAATAACTTTAATGAACATGGTAATCCATTAAAAGCTGGAGAGAACAATTGTTATATGGCAAAAAACAGGTATTCTTTAGCCCAAAAATTGAAGTCTAACTTTTCTGTCAATCGTAATATAGAAAATATCAAACTTGAAGAACGAGAATTAAAACGCCAATACAGAAAAGGTGATGAGAGCCACCTATAAGTGCTCAAGTATTAAAATTTAAAAATTATGAAATCATTAGAATTAGATGCAACAATCCGTTGCAGCAAACAAGGAGTCAAATGTATCCATTCGGGGCACAATGGATGCACCCTTGCAAGAAAAGTTTAAATTTCTAAATGAAGAGGGTGACTACTTTTTAGTCACCCTCTTTTTCCCTACTATGGATTTGGTCTTTTCGATAACCAACTCGAAAATATACAAACGCATACACAAATAGATGACACAATTTATGGCATTGATTGATTTCAACAAATTGAAAGAAAAAAGCACAGAGGCGTTGAACAACACCTCACAGTTTCTGGGTAATGCTAAAGATAAGACGGTAGAACTTACCAATTCGACCATTCAGGCCTTGCTGAAAGGCATGGACCTTGACGGATTGTTATCCAAAGTGGAAGAATACCAGCAGAAGACAGGCAAAGATGCCTCAAAACTCATCGACTTTATCAACAATCTCAAACAGATACAACAAAATGGAGAACGAGAGTAACAAGAATATCATACAGACGCTAACACAGAAATATCCGTTAGCCGATATCCTTGATATTGCAGAGGATGTGGCCAAAACCATTCCCGCTGCTGGCCTGCCCATCAAGATAGTCATCAAGATACTTCGTTTGTTGTTAAAAATCAAAAAGTAATTTATTATGGCAATATTTCTTTGGATATTTCAGTTTATCAGCCCCATCATCTTTCTCCTTGGGGGCTTGTATCTTTTGGAAAACCCGTCGCCTATGACACTTGGTTTAGGCGGAGCGTCGGCTGTTATCGGGCTTATTATCGGTATTGTAGGCTGGGGAGACACCGTGCCTCCACGATGGTTTTGGATCAAGAGCAGCACCGAGCTGGCCGGCAGCCGTATTATGACCGCCATCGGCTATGCCATACAGTTCTTCTTTATCCCAGCATTTGTGATAGGGATGATTGAGTATTTCGGGTAAGATTGTCACATGGGATACGAAACACCAAATCACTGAGAATGGCGTCACTATCAAAGTCATTCCCGTTTGGAAGTGGCTGTTAATGAAAATGGGTTAAAATGGATAGTGTCCTGTAATCGAAATTTGTTTATTTTTGTCTTCGCAAATCAAAGGTATGGAGGATAAGGACAAACTTTATATTGAACACTTGAAAAAATTGCTGTGTGAGGCGGTGGACCGGCAGATGAACCGCCCTTCCGACTTTGTGTTCCTGCAAGCCCTCGTCTTTGAACGCACCCATGAGAATATCGGCCTCAACACCCTGAAACGTATATGGAGCTATGGTAACACACCTGTTACCCCGCACATCTATACACTGGATGTACTTTCCAAAACCGTTGGTTATCGGAATTTTGAGGAACTGAAAAATTTTTACAGCGATGAGGGTTCTGAATCGTCGGACAAAGTGTTCGGCAAGATAGTAAGCAGTAATGATTTGCACCCCGGAGACCATGTGACATTGTGCTGGAATCCCGGCCGTCGCTGCACAGTGGAGTACCTCGGCAGCAATGCCTATCGTGTGATCAGCAGCGAACGCACCAAATTGAAACCCGGTAATACTTTTCAGACAGCATTCTTTGCGACAGGCTCACCTTTGATTTTGTCAAATCTTGTACAAGAAGATGGTTTTGCTCCTCTTTATGAAATCGGCCGTAAAAGCGGTATCACCCATCTCAGTGTGGAGTACAAAGCATCAAAATAATCATTGTTCGTAAATCACCGACAGTCGAACGTCAACTATCAATGTCAATTATCAACTGTCTCAATCGGTTCAATTGTTTTGAACTGGCTCCAAACGGCATCCTGGCGATATTTTTCGACTGACTCCGATGGCACACGAAGCACTGCGCTTTCCGGTATTTCAAACAAAGAATTGGGTTGCATCACCGGAGGGACCTTACAACGAACGGTCATAGTCTGAAGGTTATAGTCGATATTGAAGGCATAGATATCAATACGTTTCATACCACTGCCAATATCCACTTCACGCAGGTTTGGGCAATAGGAAAAACTATACGAACCCAATGCTTCCGTCTTGTCGGGAATAACAATGCGTTCAATCCCACTGTAGTAAAAAGCCGCATGAGCTATATACCGAAGTGAATCTGGTAATTTGATTTCGCTAAGACTGTCTGATTCGGTCGCAAAATCAGAAGGCAACTCCCTGATTGTATTAGGTAATACAATATCCTCGCAATATAACATTCCGGCAAACACGCATGGCGGCAAATGTTCTACAGCATCATCCACTATGACCTTCTTCAAAGAAAAGCAGCGATAATAGAAATTGCTTTCAGCATCGAAATGCTCGACTTTATTGGCTCCCATGTTGCAATCAAATGGCTTCCACACCAGAGTGGTAATAGAATGACAATCCGCAAAGGCATACGATTCCAGAACTTTCAAGGAGCGAGGGATCACAATGGTATCGCTGATCCGGATGCATCCGTTGAAAGCCCGATAGCCTATTCGTTGAAGCCCTTCAGGGAAAGTGACATGAGTGATTTCGTGGCAATTGAGAAATGCAAAGGAATCTACTTCAGTGACCTGATATTGAAGTCCCCTGCACTTTATGTGAGCGGGAATAACCATGTCACCGGAAGGGGATACAGAGTCATCCAAAACTGCCCATTCCATGTTTGGAGCAGTAAAAGCCACAGTTCTGTGCCAGTGCGACAGTACACGGGCATACACCGTTTGTCCGGAATCCAAGGTAACAGGGAAAATCTGACCGTTAGGGTTCATCCACCAGCAAAAAACGAGGACGAGCAACACGGGCAACAGCCACAACCACCATTGTGGACGCATCAGCCGAGCCAATGCTGCTACCGATTGTGGTCGTTTGTTGGGGTCGATACGTTGCGCATGACGAACAGCCCGTCCATACCGATGCGGAAACATTCGCTTTAAAATACCACCTAACGCATAAATATCGCTACGGAGGTCAGCGGACTTGTTTTCCAACTGTTCGGGAGCGGCATATTGGCGGGTACCGCCAATATGTCTGAATGCGAAGTTGCAGTTGTCGGAAAGTCCGAAATCAATAATTTTGGCGGTCAGACCATCCTTGGTGACAAGAATGTTTGAAGGTTTCAGATCCAAATGCCACACTTGTCGGTTGTGACAATATGCCATTGCCTCCATTATTTGCCTGAAAATTCTTTTCCGGGCAGCGAAAGAAGGCCGTGAAGCCAGCCATTGGTCAAGGCTCTGTCCTTCCACATATTCCATCACAATGCAAAGACCCAGCTCGGGATCTTCTTCCAGACTATTAACTCTGACAATATGAGGATGATCCAATTGCACTCCTATTTGGTATTCCTTGGAGAGAAACTCCCGATAGGCAGGATCGTTGCGATACTCGGGTACAAGACCTTTGAGCACATAGTAACGCCCAAAACGGCGGGCACGGTAGAGCACATTACAAGACTGATGACTTCGTATCGGCAGGGACTCATAGCCGGAAAAATGGTCTGACAAGGCATCTAAAGAGCCTGTCACCACACCGGATTGGGAAGTCTCGCTGAAGTCAGACATGTTTTTCGTTGTTTTTGAATACTGGGCAATGTTGTTAGCTTCAGTATTTTTTAATTATGCGGTTGGGCGAACTTATCGTTGTTCGTTAGCATCTCCCTTAACTCCTTCGGTAGATAAAAGGTCTTGTTTTTCTCCTGATAGACAATGACGGAGGATAGCGGGACAATTTGTTTGTCGATGGTGACGTAGTTGTCGTAGCTGTTAGCCACCAGTTTGTGTTTTTTGTATTGCACGGTCAGGCGATAGTGGTCTTTGTCGAGGCTGTCAATGGTGATGTTTTTCGCATCAGGAAACAGGGTGGTATGGCTGGTGAAAATGTCTTCGGTCAGCCTGGAAAGTTGCCCTGTAATGCCTAATTGCCGGCACAGGTACTCATTCACTTCTATATTGCTGATAACGCCGTTGGGACGATCGTTTTGCGGATGATAGCATGCCATAAAGACATCTTCACCGGTATGGCCGTAGGTGGTGGTGCCGAAATAGGTGCGGTCATACACAATGCGGGCAAGGGTTTTGGTCAAAGAGGCTTCTTTTCTATCCTCTTTGTCGATGGGGGAGTTCTTGAAGTCTTTGGAGTGGTATATTTTGTCCAGCTCCTCTTCAGTAAGTGTGATATTATAGTACTTCTTGATCAGTTCAGGGATTTTGTTTATTTCTTCTTTTTTGATCATCTCGGCCATTGACCAGGTGGAGACGGTGTAGTCATCCAAAGGTTTCATGATTTGGTCCAGCGTAAGTCTGTCATATCCGTGGTTGCTCTGACGACTGCCGATATTAAAACCGCCGCAACCATGGTCGGGGAGGACGAGCACTACCGTATGGCCATCTTTACGGGCAAAATCCATGGCAACTTGCACCGCATTGTTGAAGGCTAAAAAATCTAAAATGGCGGTTTTAACGTCATTATCATGGGCGGCCCAATCTACCTTGCTGCCTTCCACCATGAGGAAGAAGCCTTCTTTTTTCTGCGACAACAGGTCAATGGCTTTTTGGGTCATTTCCGCTAAAGAGGGCTCTTCGGCAGGTTTCCGTTCAATCTCGTATTCCATGCAGGTTTTATTGAACAAGGCCCACATTTTGCCGCTTTGGGTAGCTTCCATGCCTTTTTTGTCGTTCAGGAACACTTGATAACCTTCTGTTTTCAATTCTTTTGCCAGCTTGTCTGTCAGGTATTTTGTGCCACCGCCGATAACTACGTCAATGTGATTGTGAACCATCTGCGGGGCGATGGCGCCATATTTGCTGCGGTAGTAGCTATGGGCGCTACAGTCTGCAGGAGTAGCGTGAGGAAATTCGCAAGTAAAGACTAATCCGGTGGCCTTGTGCTTGAGAATGCGTGCCGCTTCCAGTACCGTGGCCATGGGCTGATAAGCCTGTTTGGCATCTATCGGATATAAGTCATGGTCGGTTTTGACAGGATAGGTGGATACAAAGCCGGTTTGCGAGGGTTGCCCCGTCACATAGCAGGAGGTTGTGGGGGCGGAGTCACCAATGGGAGCGTCAGAAGAGTGGGTCATCACCATACCGCAGAAATAGGCGTCGATGGGCAGCGAGGTATAGTTAGCGTCATGATACTGGGCATATTGCCGGGTCATGGACAAGAGGGCAGTGCTGCAGCCATCGGGAATCATGAGAATGACATTCTTGATGCTGTCTTGAGTGCAGAAGACCATCCCTGGCAGCAAAAGGATGGCAATAACAAGGAGGACCTTCAGTTTTTTCATGTTCGGTGTTTTATAAGTTTTCAAGGATATAATTGGTCAGTTTAGTATATAGATGGGTTCTGGTATTGCCACCCATGATAAAATGGTTCTTGTTGGGATAGAAGAACTGGTCGTATTGCTTGCCCGCTTTGTTGAGAGCTGTAACCAAGTCCATGGCATTTTGGAAATGTACATTGTCATCGGCCGTGCCGTGAATG
The DNA here is from genome assembly GCA_016290295.1 of Bacteroidales bacterium. Classification (GTDB taxonomy): domain Bacteria; phylum Bacteroidota; class Bacteroidia; order Bacteroidales; family WCHB1-69; genus RUG11690. The sequence continues at coordinate 15,861 of JAEETJ010000025.1, read as the reverse complement.
AGTAAATATTTGGTTTCCAAATCTTTGGCAAATGTAATGGGCGAGTTTTGGTCGTAACCGTCAGGATTTTCCTGCGGGGTTTGGAGGAAACGCTCGGTATAGATGTTGTCGTAATAGCGCCAGTTGGTTACAGGGGCTACAGAAATGGCCATTTTAAAGGTTTTGCCGCTCTTGAAAGCCGACAGAGCTGACAGGTAACCACCGAAGCTCCAGCCCCAGATACCGACACGGTTTTTGTCCACATAATACAGGGTTTTCAGGTAGTTGGCGGTGGAAATCTGGTCAATAGCCTCATAGTGTCCCATGTTTTTATAAACGCATTTGCGAAATTCGTCGCCACGGGCGTTGGTGCCACGACCATCCACGCAAACTACGATATAGCCGTGTTGGGCCAGCAGCTGGTACCAGGCGAAATCCATGGCACGGGAGTAAGAGTTATCGACTTCCTGTGAGCAGGGACCGCCATATACGTACATCAGCACAGGGTATTTTTTAGTGGCATCGAAGTCCAGGGGTTTCAGCATCCAGCCGTTCAGCTGTACACCTTGGTCGCTGGTGAAGCTGAACAGTTCTTTTTTAGCGAAACCATATTCTTCCATCCGTTTTTTCAAGGCTGCATTGTCTTCTAACACACGCAATTGCTTGCCGTCGGCTTTATGGATGGTATAGATTGGCGGGGTTTGAATATCAGAATAGGTGCAGCGGTAATATTTCGCATTGGAGCTGAAGGATACATCGTTCCAACCGGTGCCTGAGGTGAGCAGTTTTTTCTTCTTGCCATCGAAATTGATAACGTAAAGGTCACGGTTGAGCGTGTTGGACTCATTGGATAGGTAGTAAACCAATTTCGCTTTTTGGTCAACAGCGGCAATAGAAGCCACATCCCATTGGCCTTTGGTGAGTTGTGTCACGGGGCCGCCCAGCTCAACTTTATAAATATGGTTATAGCCATCACGTTCAGAAGTGACTAACATGGTTTTATTGTCATTCAGAAAATGATATTCATCGCTGATTTCTAGCCAGCATTTGTTATCATCGGTAAAAACCACATCATATTGCTGAGTCAGTGTGTTGTAACGGATAAAATCAAGATGGTTCTGGTGGCGGTTCAGTTTCAGCGTGATCAGGTCAGTGGAGTTGGGCAGCCAATAGATGCGGGGGTAATAACCATCAAAGTCCTTACCAAAATCCAGTTTGGTGGTTTTTTGTGTACCGAGATCGTATATCATCACTTCCACAACAGAATTGTCCTCGCCAGCTTTCGGGTATTTGTAGCGGTATTCTTCGGGATAAAGTTCGCCCCACATTGTCATAGAGAATTCCTTAACCTGGCTTTCATCGAAGCGCAGGAAAGCGATTTTGCTGCCATCGGGTGACCAGCTAAAATATTGAGCTTGACTGAGTTCTTCTTCATATACCCAATCAGCCATGCCGTTCAGCACCTTGTTGCGTTCTCCGTCGAAAGTGATTTGTGTCTCTTTCATAGTGGCTAAATCAACCATGAAGAGGTTGTTGTCGCGTACAAAAGCCACTTTGCTACCATCGTTCGAGAAGGTGGCAAAACTTTGTTTCCCTTTACTCTTGTCGCTAATGGAAACTATTTTTTCTTTCTGTTTATCAAAAACATAGTAAAACGCTTTGGAGGAGCGGCGGTATATGCTTTCTTCTTCTGTAGATAATAAAATTTTGTTTTCGGACTGGTCGAAACTATAATCGCTCAAATCCTCCAATTTTAATTCTTTATTGGAAAAACTTGAAATTTTGAGGGAGGGTAATGTTACTTCGGTCATATCTCCAGTCTCGAAACTGTGTTTGACGATGCCGGCTAAACTTACCACACTGTATTCATTGCCATTGGGCACAGGGGTATATCCCCGGACACCTTTAGGGTAAAACAGATATTTGGACCAGATGTCCTCAACGGTAATCTGTTTTTGGGCATCTAACAATAAGGGCAGAAGCAGCAAAAAGAAAGCAAGGATTTTTTTCATGATGAAAGTATTTACATGTTAAATTTGATTTGCAAAGATAAAAAAAAAGGCGATACGTATATGTATCGCCTTTTTTTTCAAATTTTAGCAACAAATTATTTGCATTCAACACCAGTCTTTCCTTCGCTACCGGTAGCAACGACGGTAAGAGCTTTACATTGATCTTTGCTGATATTTTCATAAGTAGCTGTAGCGACAACATCACCATTTGAATATGTTTTGCAAGTACAACCTTTTTTGCAAGAAGTTGAGAAAACTGCTACCATAGCAACTGCTGCTAAAATGCACAATACTTTTTTCATGACTTTTGATTTTAATTGGTTTATAATTAATTTAGTTTGCAAAAGTACAAAAAAAAAGAGACAGTTGCATATTAATAAATGTTAATAACAACAAGGCTTCTGATTTTGGAAATAAAAAAAAGGTGATACTCTTCGTACCACCTTTTTTTTGAAATTTTGCGGTAAATTATTTGCATTCCATGCCAACTTTACCATCAGGAGTAGTCATAACAGTTGACATATTTGCACATTTGCCATTTTGAGCATCATAAGTTGTGGTAGAAACAACTTTGCCATTTTCATACATGTCGCAAGTACAAGTTTTCTTGCAAGAAGTTGAAACAGCAGCAACCATAGCTATGGCTGCCAAAATACACAATACTTTTTTCATTTTTTTAATTTTTGGGTTTGTAAAAGGGTTTAATTTGATAGTGCAAAGATATATAAAATAATTGAGATAATATGTTAAAAAAACAAAATCCAAATGGGGGGGGTAAAATGTTGATTATCAGTGAATTATTTTTATAAAAAAAGTTCATGCTGAAATTCCACTGTGGTCAGATTGTGGATTCAGAGTAGCTTGAAGCTAAAAAAAATTTTAGGGTAACTAGGGTAAAAAAATATTTTTTATTTTTGTTGGTGATATTATGAGAAGACTAAAGTATAGATAACAATAATTGAAAAAATGGAAGAAAAAGTTTGCAAAGAGGGAATTGTAAGAAAGATTGAAGCTGGTAAAGTTTGGGTTGAGATTGTGGTCAGCTCAGCCTGTGGTGGCTGCGTGGCCAAGAATATGTGCAATATTTCAGAAAAGAAAAACGAAATAATTGAAGCTGAAAATATTACAGGCGAGGAATTTGTTGTTGGAGAGATGGTGCAAATACAGATACAGGAGCGTAAGGCGCATCAAGCGGTGGTGTTGGGCTATTTGTTGCCATTTATTGTGCTGATTGTCGGCCTGTTTGTCTGCTATGCTTTGACTCATATTGAATGGCTGAGTGCTTTGGTGGCCTTTGGTTTAACAGCCATATATTATCTCATTCTGAAAATGTTTGACAAGCACTTGGCACGGCAGTTCACCCTGTATGTCAGCAAGAAAACCGAGGAATAAAAAAATGTAGAGACGCAAGGCTTTGCGTCTCTACAAATTATCAATTATTAATTATCAATTGTCAATTAGTTCGTGCGTCCTGGATAAACCTTCAGGGCTTCGCGGAGGCATTCAACAGCTTTCTCAAGGTCGGAAACGTTGAGGCAGTAGCTGATACGCACCTCGTTAACGCCTTGGCCCTTCTTGGAATAGAATCCCGTGGCAGGAGCGAACATTACTGTTGCACCGTTATAGTTGAATTCTTCGAGCAACCAGCGGCAGAAGCGGTCGGAGTCGTCGATGGGCAGACGTGCCACACAGTAGAAGGCACCTTTGGGCATCGGTACGAAGCAGCCAGGGATGGCATTTACGCCATTCACGATGGTATTACGGCGAGCCACATATTCTTTGTTGACAGCCTCAAAATATTCTTTCGGGGTATCCACAGCGGCTTCACCGAGAATCTGACCATAGGATGGTGGGCTCAAACGGGCCTGTGCCATCTTCATAGCGGTTGCGTAAACTTCTTTGTTGTGTGTGATAAAGGCACCTACACGTACACCGCATGCGCTGTAGCGTTTTGAAACAGAGTCCAAAAGCACTACATTGTCGGCGATGTCGGTCAGCTCCATGACGGAGAAGTGCTGTGCACCATCGTAGCAGAATTCGCGGTAAACCTCGTCGGCGAAGAGGAAGAGGTCGTGTTTTTTGGCGATCTCACCCAGTTTCAGAATTTCCTCTTTGGAGTACAGGTAACCAGTGGGGTTGTTGGGGTTACAAATCATGATGGCTTTCGTCTTCGGGGTGATGACCTTCTCGAAATCCTCGATGGAAGGCAATGCGAAGCCGTTTTCGATGGTGGAAATGATGGGTTTTACCACCACGCCGCACATGGTGGCGAAAGCGTTGTAGTTGGCATAGAAAGGTTCGGGGATGATGATTTCGTCGCCCGGATCCATGCAGCTGTTGAAGGCGAAAAGGAGACCTTCGCTACCACCAGTAGTAACGATAATTTCGTCGGTGGTGATTTCGATGCCCACACTGTGGTAGTATTCCACCAATTTCTTGCGGTAGCTGAGGTTACCGGCGGAGTGGCTGTAAGCGATTACGGGAATGTCGGCGTTGCGCACGGCATCACGGGCTCCTTTCGGGGTCTCGATGTCGGGTTGACCGATGTTGAGGTGGTAAACGTGGATACCACGACCTTTGGCAGCATCAGAAAATGGCACCAGCTTCCTGATAGGGGAGGACTGCATGCTTGCGCCTTTTTGAGAAATTTTCGGCATAATTATTAGGTTTTTTAATGTTTTGTTGTTTTAGAATATAAGCGTGCAAAAATACGAAATTATTCAATTATTCAATTAGTAAATTAGCAAATGTGCAAATTAGAAAATGTCTTTATTCAATTAACCAATTAACTAATTTGCTAATTAACTAATTTGCTAATTTTTGTTGTGTCATCGCATCAATTTGACTGACGAAATTGTAGTAGTACAGGGCGGAGTCACGTTGGCCTAAGCGCTGGAACAGATCGCCTTTTTCGCGGTATCCTTCCAAAAAGTTCTGCTGGTATTTGATACAGTTGTTCATGCAGTCCAAAGCCGCTTTATAATCCTGGCGGTGTTTTTCCACAAGGCCTTTATAGTAATAAAGTTCACCATTATAGGGGAAAATGGATTGTGCCTTGTCAATGACCTGTTCACCCTCGTCCCAGCGGTCACTCAAAAGCAACACTTTGGTTTTCAGTATATAGCCTGTTGGCATATAAGGATCCATTTGGATGGCTTTGTCGTAATACAGGATGGCGGAGTCGGGCTTGCCGGTGTTGAAATAGTTTAGTCCAATAAAAGTGATGGCATCCGTACGTTTGGGATCCAGTTGCAGGGCTTTTTTGTAATAATAGAAAGAAGAATCATACATGGCCAACGTACCATAAGTGCTACCTAAGTTGAAATACGCATCCGTCAACAGTGGGTCAAAATAAACCGCAGCCAAATAAAACTGTTTGGCTTTTTGGATTTCGTTACGCTCGTAATAAATTTTGGCGAGGTTGCTGTTGGCTGTAGCTTTGCTGGGAATATTCCTGAGACATTCCAGATAATAATATTCCGCTGTGTCTCTGTATGACATATCGTTGATTTTGACGCCGATTTTATCATACAGCAAGCCCAATTGCTCGTAGCAGTCCGCATATTGCGGATAGATTTCAATGCCTTTTTTGAATTGTTTGATGGCCTTCCAGGTCCAGTCGAAATACTGTTGGTCATTTTCCAGTCTTTTCACCCAGTTCTGCTCCTTGATGTTGGCTTCCTCGTATTCACCACCTTTGTCCCTAAGTGCCAGTCCCCAGTATAAACGCATGTGTGCGCTCTTGTCCGACTTTTTGACATCCTTGCCGAAGAGGGTGAACTGGTCTTTCCAGTCGGCGGCACGGGTAATGGTTCTGCCTGAATAGAGCAGGAAAATCACCGCCAAAGCTCCGGCTACTATTCCGAAACGTGTAGTTTTAATTTCCGCCTCTTTTCCATCAATTTTGAAAAGTTTGAAAATAAGAAAAATCAATGCGATACAGAAGCCTAAAGCGGGGATGAATAGAAAACGCTCAGCAAAAGAGGAGCCGATACGGTAAACCAGATTGCTGAAAATACTCATGGTGATGATGTAGAAGAAGATAGCGTAAGCAATGGGATTTTTCTTCTTGATACCGAAAATGGCATAAATAATTAATCCTAAATGAATTAGTAAAGAAATCCAAGTGGAGACATCCGTAAAAGAAGTGATTGGGAACTGTTTCATGGAGTAGTCGCAAGCCAAACTGATGGGTAAAAACAGTTTGATGAGGTATTGTCCTAAAAGCATGATAGCGGTAGCCCATCCTTCAAATAAATCGCTGTCATAGAAGTAATTGTCAACAACAGAAACATTGAAATTTTCAGATTCCGGATAATTGGCTAACACCGCATGGCGTGCCATCAGATAGATGGCAGCGGGAATGGCAATCATCAGGAAAGTGAGGATATAGTCTTTGGCTTTGGCTTCTCTGAAAAAATACAAGGTTACAGGCAGCAAAGCCAATGTGGTGATGGCGCTCTCTTTGGAGAACATGGCCAGCAAGAAACTGAGAAAGGCCAAAGGCAGTAGGTAGAATTTCTGTTTATCTACATATAATAATGAAAGGTATAGCGTTAGCACCACAAAAAGGAAACACATGATTTCATCACGGCTTTTGATGTTGGCAACTACCTCTGTGTGAATAGGATGTGCTGCAAACAGTAGGGCAATGAAAAATGGAATCCAAAGATTATATTTTTTCAGCAATCGGCGTAAGAAGAAAAACAGCAGTGTGCAGGCCAAGGCATAGTAAAACACACTGATGGCGTGGTATAAGCCGGGACTGTCGGGGAAAAGCTGCCATTCGGTGGCGAACATGAGCTGGGAGAAGGGACGGTAGAGATTATCAGTGTAAAAACCAGAACCGTGACGGTAGGTTTTAGTAAGAATATCGTGGTAACCGTTTGTGCCAGCAGTAACGTATATGTTGAGCTTGAAGCTGCCATAATCATCCAACACCCAACCATGGTGGAAAGTGTTGGCATACAAAGCAGCGGCCACGATGAAGATAATCAGTCCTAAACCTCTGTATTTCTTTTCCTTGACAATTTGTACCGGGGCTTGTGCCGGTATGTTGGCTTTCTTTTTAGGCTGTGGCTTCATGAAAAAAGTCGAATAGTAAGATTAAAAAATGTTCAGTCCACGATAAACAGCCTCGTGAACAGTGAGACGTATTTTGCTTTTAACTAATTTGTTAGGTTCGCTATAGGGGTAAACACGGTTGGAGATGAACACATAAACCAACTGTCTATCAGGGTCACACCATACCACATTGCCGGTAAATCCTTGATGTCCGTATGTTTTGTTGGATGCCATGGAGGGCAGTACGCCATTAGGTTTAGCAAAGCAGGGTGTGTCAAAGCCCAGAGCTCTTCTGTTACAACCATGAATAGAATAGGTCTTGGTGAAAAAACGGACGGTTTTTTCTGATAAATATCTTTGTCCCTGATAGATACCTCCATCCATCAGCATCTGGAAGATGGCTGCGATTTCGTAGGCGGTGGAGAACAAGCCGGCATTGCCTGCGTCACCATCGAAAAGGGCTGCTGTCTGGTCATGAACATAGCCTTCCACCACTTGATGGCGGAACAGTGTGTCAAGTTCTGTGGGTGCTATGTTGTTCTTGCTGAATCCATTACGCAAAGGGTTGAAACAGGTGAATCTCAGTCCCATAGGCTGATAGAAGTTTTCTTGCAGGTATTGGTCCATAGGCATGCCTGTGATTTGTTCCACCATTTCTTTCAGGAAAAAGAAATTCAAATCGCTGTAAACATATTTTTTCGCGCCTAATTTGCAATGGGCGATTTTGTAGCGGACACTGTCCTGATAATCGTTACGCAAGTAACAGCTGTCGGCAATCTGTATGGAAAATTGCTCGGATGGGCAGGGGACAATGTAGCGGCAATTGTTGCAAATTTTCTTGTAGAAAGGGATGAAAGCCGGCATACCTGAGGTATGGGTCAGCAATTCGATAAGTGGAATGCGGCTTTTGTCAGTGCCTCGCAGGTAGGGTAGATAAGTTCCGATGGTGTCGTAGAGCTTGATTTTGCCTTCGTCATACAGCTTCATTACGGCCAAAGTGGTGGCTGCCGCTTTGGTCACGGAGGCCATGTCATAGAGGGTGCTGTCGGTCACAGGCAGTTGCTTTTTGTAGGTCTGATAGCCGTAGCATTTGTCGAAAACAAGTTCGCCTTTATGCAACACCACAACCTGACAACCTGGAAAAACTTCTGTCCGAATGCCTCTATTGACCAGAGAATCAATCGTTTTTACTGCTTTTTGTGGCAGTTTATAAACATTATTATCGGTGTTGGCCATGACCAGCACCGATAATAATACTAATCCGATAAGGAATATTTTTTTCAAGGTAAATGCTTATTTTCTGATATCCATTTCGTTCAGCAGATAGCCTGCACCACCGAACTTGTCGATAACGAATAAAACATAGCGTGAGTCAACGTTGATACAACGCTGCAGTTCGGTGTTGAACACGATGTCACTGCTCAGAGCTTCCCAGTTGCCGTCGAAGGCCAAACCGATGAGCTCGCCATTGCCGTTCATGATGGGGCTGCCAGAGTTACCACCGGTGATATCGTTGTTGGACAGGAAGCATACGTGCAATGAGCCATCCTTGTCGGCATACTGACCGAAATCCTTGTTCAAAATCAGCTGTTTCAGTTTGGCAGGAACATCAAATTCAAAGTCACCGGGGATTTCTTTTTCCAAAATACCCTGGGTAGTGGTGAAGTAGTTGTAGTGAACACCATCAGCGGGGTAGTAGTCACATACAGTACCGTAGGTAGTACGCATGGTGCTGTTGGCATCGGGATAAATCGGGGTGTCGGCCTTCATTTCCTTGATAGCAGCAATGAAAGTACGGCGAGGCACGGTCAGCTTATCATTGTCAGCTAATGCACCCTGGTTGGCAAGAATAACCGTGAAAATGCTGTTCAGATACTGGTAAACAGGATCTTTTTCCAAAACTTTAGTAGAAGGTTTGCGCATATATTTTTCAAGGTTTTCTTTGGAAACGAAAATAGAGTTGGCAATAGCAGCCTCGAAAGCGGCACGGTTGCCTTTGTAATATTTGTCAACGATTCCTTGAATGTCGGGCTGTTTGTCAGCGGGCAGTCTTTCCCAGGTCTTCAGGGTAGCCAAAATAACTTTTACTTCGGTGTTGACGTCTTTATCTTCGACACCTTTTTCATATTGTTCCAGCACTTTAGCGATTTTTTCTTCGCTGAAGCTCTTTTGTTTTTCTTCCAGTTTCACAGAATTTCTCAGTCTCCATGCAGTCAAAAGGGTTGGAGAAGACATCAAGCAGATGTTAGCGTTCATAAAGGTTTTGGTAGCAGCGGCGTCAACACCCTTGCAGATTTTCTCGATTTTGTCCAGGCACTTGCCATATTTCTCCTGGCGTTCGCTGTTGGCGTTGATCCAGGTGCGGAGTTCTTGTTCTTGGGCAGCTTTCTTTTCAGCTACATGTAATGCTTTCAAACTGTTGACCTCACCATGTTTGTTTTTCCACATGTTGGCCAAGCTGGCATGGTCATCAGCATATTTCAATTCAACAGCTTTGTCGGCTTCCATAGCTTCCTTAATTACGGGAAGAATGATATCGAGGGGTTCGTACAGAGCCGGGTCGTCAATGTTGATAGTGTTTTCTACTTCGTAGGAAGTCATGAAACGCTCGGTTGTGCCAGGATAACCCCAGATCATAGTGTAATCACCAGGTTGATAACCTTTTAAGCTGATGGGTAAGAAATGTTTCGGATGGAAGGGTACATTCTCTTTGGCATATTCAGCAGGAGAACCATCGGGAGCAGTGTAGATACGGAACACGGTGAAGTCGCCGGTGTGACGGGGCCACATCCAGTTGTCGGTGTCGCCACCGAATTTGCCGATGCTGGCGGGGGGAGCAACTACCAAACGAACATCCTTATAAGTGGTGTAAACGAACATATAGTATTCGTTGCCTTCGTAGAAAGGTTTCACCACAACTTTGTGCTTGCCGTTGTCGGAGTTTTCTTCCTGTAGTTTCTTGATGGCGGCTTTCACCAATTCCTCTCTCTTGGATTCTTTGGTGTCGCTGGTCACCTCGGCCAACACAATCTTGGTCACATCTTCCATGCGTTCGAGGAAGTTGACGCTGAAGTTGGCTTGCAGCTCTTCTTCCTTGCTCATGGCGAAGAAACCGTTGTTGAGGTAGTCGTGCTCAACAGTTGACAGTTCAACCACTGAAGAGTAGCCGCAGTGGTGGTTGGTGAACATCAGACCGTCGCGTGAAACCATTTCACCAGTGCAGAAACCGTCGCCCAACTGAACGATAGCGTCTTTCAATGAAGAATGGTTGATGTCGTACAGCTGTTCAGGAGTCAGTTTCAAACCTAACTTCTGCATTTCGGCATAGTTGTAATTTTTGATAAACATAGGTAGCCACATACCTTCATCTGGTGGGTTGGTGGCGAACATTCTTACGGATAAGAATGCTAAAACAATCAATAAAAGAGTTTTTTTCATAAAAGTATTTTTTTAATGATGAAATTCGTCAAAACAACTTGCAAAGATACAAAAAAATTCAATTAGTAAATTGGTTAATTAGCAAATTAGTTAATGTGCTAATGAGACAATGTGCCAATGTGCCAATTATTTTGCGTTGAGCATTGAGTTATGAGCTATGAGCTATGAGTTTTTCCTTCAGAATCCATCATCCTGTAATCCTGTAATCAAAAAAACTCGAACGAAGTGAGACTCTCCCTTATGCATGCATAACTCCCCTCGAGGGCGTAGCCCGAGACTCCCCTATGGACGAAGTCCACTCCCCTCGAGCATGAAGTGCGAGACTCCCCCAAAAACCGATGCTTTAACTATATTCCGTACACTAAGAACCCCACCACACCGCTCAGCAGTATCAGCAAAATGGGACTGACTTTCTTTTTCAGACTAAGCAGAAAAACGATGCCGAAAATGGCAAGGCTGAGGTAAAACTGGAGGGGGTATTGGGACAGAGAACCAAAGTTGGCGGGAGTGGCCAAAAGCAATGCGGCGGCGGCAATCAGACCGAGAACTGTGATACGCAGACTGGAGAATACGTTTTTTATGTCCTTGTTGTCCTTGTGTTTCAGCAGATAGTGAGCCAGCAATAGCATGAGGATGAAAGGCAGCAAAATTACTGAGAAGGAAGCCAAGAACGCACCGGCCACACCGAGCCATGGGTCGTAGCCGGCGTTGACTACCGCAGTATAACCTGCATAGGTGGCCACATTAATACCTATGGGTCCGGGGGTCATTTGGCTCACCGCCACAATGTCGGTGAACTCTTGGGCGGTCATCCAGGCCTGTTTTTCCACCACTTCGTTCTGGATGAGGGCGATCATGGCGTAGCCGCCACCGAAGTTGAAGATGCCGATTTTGCAGAAAGTGTAGAAAAGTTTCCAGAAAATCATGCGGAAGCCTCCTTTCTGTCTTTAATCCGGCCATACAAGAAGCCGCCGACTCCTGCAATAATGATGATTAGGACGGGGGAAACGCCTAACAGCCATATCAGGGCTGCTGCTATCAATGGAATCCAGCAGTTTTGCCATGTGAGTCCTGCGTTTTTGGCCATGGTGAATACGGGGGCGGCAATCAATGCCACTACGCAAGGACGGATGCCCTTGAAGATTCTTTCTACCACAGCGTTATCACGAAAATAACGGATAAATATGGCTAAGAATAATATGGTCAGGATGGGCATCAGAATATTACCCAAAACAGACATAACGGCACCTCGTTTGCCTCGCAGGCGATAGCCGATGCTGGTGGCCATGTTCACGGCAAAAACGCCCGGCATGGCTTGGCTGACGGATAGTAAATCCAGAAACTCCTCTTTGCTGAGCCATTGCTTGCGCAAAACCAGCTCTTTCTCCATCAGCGGAATCATGGCAAAGCCTCCGCCAAGGGTGAAACTGCCGATTTTGAAAAAAGACCAGAAAAGCTCGAGATAGCCAGCCATTACAGTTGATAGTTGACAGTTGATAGTTGACAATTGGTGATTGATAATTGTAGGGCTGTCATATTATGGCAGCCGCCTTTTACACAATTTACAAACGACTATCGATCACCTTCCAATCCACAATCTGCCACAGGGCGGCGAGGTGGTCGGCGCGGCGGTTCTGGAAATCTAAGTAGTAGGCGTGTTCCCACACATCAAAGGTAAGCAGGGGTTGCAGGCCGCTACGTACGGGGTTGCCAGCATTGACTTCCTGTGTGATGACCAGCTTGCCATCAGCGTTTAATGACAGCCATACCCAGCCTGAACCGAAGAGGGCTACACCCTTCTGCTCAAATTCTTTTTTGAAAGCTTCAACAGAACCGAAATCTCTGATAATCAAATCTTTGATTTTGCCTTCGGGTTCGTGGTTGGCGGTGCCGAACTGCTCGAAATACATCGTGTGATTCAATACCTGGCCAGCATTGTTGAACAGGCCGCCTTCGGATTTCTTCACCACCTCGGTCAAGGGCAGGTTTTCCAAGCCGCTGCCAGGTAATAATTTGTTCAGGTTGTCCACGTAGGCTTTCAGGTGTTTTCCATAGTGGAAACCAAAGGTGTTACCGCTGATAATGCCCAGTGTTTCAGGGTCGTAAGGCAGAGTCATCATCTCGAAGCTGCCGTTGTTGGGGAGGATGTTTTTCATGATTTTTGTTTATTTGTTGAATTGTTGATATGCTTGAACTAAGAATTAAAAATTAAGAATTAAAAATGATACTTACAAGATTCTTAGTTTTTAGTTCTTAATTCTTCGTTTAGATTCTAAAGGGCAAAAATACATATAATTTTTGAAATGTAAAGCGTAAACAATTCAACAAAAAATCGTATCTTTGCACCCTCATAATTGAAAAGTATTATCAATCATCTTATTATAAACCCAATAATTATGAATAACGCTTCATTTATTTTCAGAGAACCGAAAAACGAACCCGTTTTCGCTTACGCTCCGGGTTCACCCGAACGCAAACTGCTGAAGGAAGAATTGGACAGACAATTCAACCAAGTTGTGGAAATTCCCCTTATCATCGGTGGTAAGGAAGTGAAAACCGGCAACATGGGCACCGTGGTGATGCCAACCAACCACAAACATGTACTGGCCAAATACCACAAGGTGGGTGAAAAAGAAGTGAAAATGGCTATCGAAGCCGCTTTGGCCGCTAAAAAGCAATGGGAAGATACTCCTTGGATTGAGAGAGCTTCCATCATGATGCGTATTGGTGAATTGCTGGCTAAGAAATACAGATATCTCATCAACGCCGCTACCATGCTGGGCCAGGGTAAGAACCCGATGCAGGCTGAAATCGACAGCGCATGCGAAACCATCGACTTCCTGCGCTTCAACACTTATTTCGCCTCCAAAATTTATACCCAGCAGCCTATCTCTGACAACACTACCCTGAACCGCAACGAGTTCAGAGCTATGGAAGGTTTTGTGTATGCGATTACTCCGTTCAACTTCACCTCTATCGCTCTTAACCTGAATATTTCACCTGTATTGATGGGTAATGTAACCATCTGGAAACCAGCTACTACAGCTATTTTGTCCAACTATTACCTGATGAAAATTTTCAAAGAAGCAGGTCTTCCCGACGGCGTTATCAACTTCCTCCCGGGCAGCGGTTCCGTCATCAGCAAGGTGGCTTTCGCTTCTCCGCATTTGGCAGGTATCCATTTCACTGGCAGCACCAGCACTTTCAAGGCTTTCTGGAAAGAAATCGGCAAGAATATCGACAGTTACAGAACCTATCCGAAGATTGTCGGCGAAACCGGTGGCAAGGACTTTATCTTTGCTCACAAGTCAGCTGATCCTCGCGAATTGGCCGTGGCTATCGTTCGTGGCGCTTTCGAGTTCCAAGGTCAGAAGTGCTCTGCCGCTTCTCGTGCTTATATCCCGAAATCATTGTGGGATGAGACTTTGGCTCATGTGAAAGACATGATGAAGACCGTGAAGGTGGGTGATGTGTTCGATTTCACCAACTTCGTGAATGCTGTTATTGACGAAAAATCCTTCGACAACATCGCTGGTTATATCGACAGAGCCAAGAAATCCAGAAAGGCTAAAATCGTGTTGGGTGGCAAGTATGACAAGAAAGTGGGTTATTTCATTGATCCAACTATCATCGTTACCACCGATCCTCATTACGAAGCCATTCAGGAAGAAATGTTTGGTCCCGTTATCACCGTTTATGTATATGATGACGAGAAATACATTGAAACCCTGCACCTCTGCGACGAGACTTCACCTTACGCATTGACAGGTTCTATCTTCGCTAAATGCAGATATGCTATCTTGGAAGCTGAGGACATTCTTCGTCACGCCGCTGGTAACTTCTACATCAACGACAAGCCGACAGGCGCAGTAGTGGGCAACCAGCCCTTCGGTGGTGCCAGAGCTTCCGGTACCAACGACAAGGCCGGTAGCGAGCTGAACCTCTATAGATGGATCAGTACCCGCTCCATCAAGGAAACCTTCTGTCCTCCTACAGAATATGGTTATCCTTTCCTGCTTCCTGACAATAAATAATATGGGGTAATGAATCAGTTAACCGCTGTTATTATTACCTTTAATGAAGAGCGGAATATCGCTCGATGTTTGCAATCAATCCACACCATCGCCGACGAGGTGGTGGTTGTGGATTCTTTGTCAACAGACCGCACCCAAGAAATTTGCGAGCAATTCGGGGTGCGTTTCGTGTCACATCCATGGGAGGGCTATGCCATGCAGAAAAATTATGCCCATACCATAGCTTCCCACGATTTGATTCTGTCAATGGATGCCGATGAGGCTCTGTCGGAGGAACTGATAGCCTCTATCGCTGAGGTGAAAAAACAAAATGTGGAGCATAAAGTTTTTTCTATGAACCGGTTGATGAATTACTGTGGCACATGGATTCATCACGGGGGCTGGTATCCGGAGACCAAAATCAGGATTTTTGACCGCCGCTATGCGGAATGGGAAAACCTGAAAGTACATGAAGTACTGAAATACCCTGCAGATTTTCAAGTGGTTCACCTGAAAGGAGACATTTTGCATTACTCCTATTACACTGTGGAGGAGCACCAGCGGCAGTTTGATAAGTTCGCTACTTTATGGGCGGAAGGCGCTTACGAGCGCGGCAAAAAAGTAACAATGGCGGGCGCTTACCTGCACGCTTTCTGGCGTTTTGTGCGCGATTACATTTTCAAGGCTGGCTTCCTCGACGGTCGCTACGGCTGGATTATCGCCAAAATCAACGCCGATAATGTGCTTCAAAAATACAAGCAAACCATCGCGTTGTACAAGCAAGCGTAAGCTAACTGCAATACGCAAAATCTTATTCTGTATTACATTTACTAATTTACTAATTTGCTAATTTACTAATTTACTAATTAATTGGCACATTAGCACATTGATAATTAGCCCATTTATTAATGTATGTAATAGTCGTATATTTCCTGCAGCCTTCCGGCGGATTCTTCCAAGCCACCCTCACGGTTACGGACAATCCATAGTTTTTTGTGCCGTTCGATGAGCGGTTTCAGCTCTTTGGCTAATTCCTGCCGTTTGGCCAAGGGAATGCTCTTGGTGTCGTTGCCCTTGACGTTGAGTCGGGCGATACCTAAATGGATGCCGTGTTTAGCCAAATTAGAGGCTTGCTCTAATTCCTCGATGACGATTATGGCATCATGGCATTGTGGCTTGGCATGATGCAACATTACCACTGCCGAATCAATGATTTTCTCGGCATTCCGCAAGGGAGTGATTTTCATCTCGCGGGTTTGGTAATTGCCCTTCATGGTCCATTTGTAGCGGTGCAGCATCAGGTGGAAGGCATTGGCCACGCCTTCGGGAATATTGGTCACATCGCAGGCGGTGCC
>JAEETJ010000061.1 GCA_016290295.1 Bacteroidales bacterium | reverse complement strand
AATATTAAAAAATAATGGCTATGAATAAAATATATAAAACATTTATCATTTGCGCAGTTGTGGGTCTTCTTTCGTATGCGGGACAATCTTTCGCAGGAAACAGAGACCGTTCAGGACAGGCTGGTGCAGCCAGCCTCCTCATCGACCCATGGGCAAGAACAAATGGTTGGGGTAATGCAGGTGTAGCGGAAATCCGTGGTATGGAGTCTGTATATTCCAATGTAGCTGGTCTGGCCTTCGTGAAAAAGACAGAACTGGGTTTCTCAAGAACCCAGTATCTGACTGGCTCAAATTGTGGTATCAATATTAATTCGATCGCTATCGGTCAGTCTTTGGCTAAAAGAGATAAGGCCACAGGTCGTGTTATCAAAGATTTTGGTGTCATCGGCATCTCTGTATTCATGATGAATTTTGGTGATATTCCTATTACTACCGTTGACCAACCTGAAGGTAATATGGGCTTTTTCTCTCCCAGATATTTCAATATCGGTATCCATTATGCCAAGTCTTTCAACCAGTACATCCATGGTGGTGTGAGCGTTAAGATTGTCAACGAGAGTGTATCTGACTTGAATGCAACAGGTGTTGCTATCGATGCAGGTGTTCAGTATCTGGCTGGTCCATACGAAAACTTCAAGATCGGTGTGGCCTTGAAAAACATCGGTCTGCCTATCAGCTACAAGGGCGACGGTATCATGCAGAGAGCGGTCATCACTGGCTCAGAGCATGAAATGACCCTTGAAACTCGTAGTGCTGAGTATGAAATGCCGGCATTGCTGACCCTCGGTGTATCTTACGACTTCCTTTTCTTTGGCGGAATCTATAAAGATATGGATAAAGATGAAAGAAAAGATGAAGGTCTTACCCGTGATGATGCTGACCACCGTTTGACGCTGGCAGGTTCTTTCACCGCTAACTCTTATTCACGCGATATCTTTACCCTCGGTCTTGAATATGGTTTCAAACAATATTTTATGATTCGCGTAGGATATGGTTTGGAAAGTTTCGGAGTTGAAAGAAATGATCCTGAAAAACCAAACAAAATCACTGCCATCACTGGTGTTAACCCGGAATCTATTTACTCAGGTCTTTCCTTGGGTTGCTCTGTGGGTATTCCATTGGTGAAGAAAGAAAAAGGCAATCAGAAACTTGTTCTGGATTATGCTTACAGATTCACCAATAAATGGAAAGGAAATCATTATGTAAGCTTGAAACTGGCTTTATAATCTTTTCTGAACATATTATCTAAAAACAAAAGGGGCTTTTCGCTAAGCCTCTTTTATTTATATTAACGAACACAATAAATTTACTATGGATACGATTAAATATTATTCGAAAGAGAGTTTGGAACAGCTGAAAGAGGAACTCAAACATCTGGAAAGTGTGGAAAGACCTAAAATCTCCGCTGCCATCGCGGAAGCTCGTGATAAAGGTGACCTGTCGGAAAATGCCGAATATGATGCTGCAAAGGAAGCACAGGGCATGCTGGAACTGAAAATCGCTAAACTGAAAAATCTGGTAGCCAATGCTCGTATTTTGGATGAATCAAAAATCGATGTGTCAAAAATTTTGATTTATTCAAAGGTTCAGGTGAAAAACTTGCAAAATAATGCAGTAATGTCATATACTCTGGTGCCAGAATCTGAGTCAGACCTGAAGGCAGGGAAAATATCGGTTACCTCTCCTATCGCAAAAGCGTTGATAGGTAAACAAAAAGGTGAAGTGGTGGAGGTGAAGGTGCCCGTTGGTATCATCAAACTGGAAATTATGGACGTTACAAGATAATTGAATATGGAAACTATTTTCACAAAAATCATTAAAGGGGAAATTCCCTCATACAAAGTAGCGGAAAACGACAAGTTCTACTCATTTTTGGATATCAGCCCATTGGCTAAAGGTCATACCTTGGTAGTTCCTAAGATTCAAAATGATTATATTTTTGATTTGGATGATACCACTCTTGCTGAGATGGTGGTGTTTGCCAAGAAAGTCGCTCTGGCTATTGAAAAAGCTATACCTTGCAAAAGAATTGGTGTGGCAGTAATCGGTTTGGATGTTCCGCATACCCATATCCATCTTGTGCCAATCAATAATGTCGGTGACCTTGATTTCAAAAAGGAAAGAGTGAAATTGACAGAAGAGGAATTCAAGAGTACCGCCGCCGCTATCGCCGCAGAATTATAAAACTAAGAATTAAAAACTAAGAACTAAGAATAAGGTATCCCTTTATAATTCTTAACTTTTAACTCTTAATTCTTAGTTTAAAATAAAACCAAATCAACGTTATGGCAACAATTGACGAATTAAAAGCTACGGCCGCCCAAGTGCGTCGTGACATTATCAGAATGGTTCATGGAGCTAAATCAGGTCATCCGGGAGGTTCCCTCGGCTGTGCTGATTTTTTGACCGCTCTGTATTTCGAACTGATGGAGCTCGAACCGGATTCTTTCAGAACTGACGGTGTGGGACAGGATATGTTTTTCTTGTCTAACGGACATATCACCCCGGTTTTGTATAGTGTTATGGCCCGTCGTGGTTTCTTCCCGGTGAAAGAGTTGGCTACTTTCCGTCAGCTGGGAACACGCTTGCAAGGACACCCAACTCCCGTGGAGCAAATTCCCGGAGTGCGTATCGCATCAGGTTCACTCGGACAAGGACTCTCTGTGGCTATCGGTGCTGCTCTTGCCAAGAAAGCCAATGGCGACAAACATGTGGTTTATGCTTTGACGGGTGATGGCGAATTGCAAGAAGGCCAAATCTGGGAGGCCGTTA
Organism: Bacteroidales bacterium; assembly: GCA_016290295.1. Taxonomy (GTDB): domain Bacteria; phylum Bacteroidota; class Bacteroidia; order Bacteroidales; family WCHB1-69; genus RUG11690. The sequence goes on along the minus strand of JAEETJ010000061.1, from coordinate 7,819 downwards.
TGTTTGCCGGTGCCAAACACGTGGATAACTTGATTGCCACCGTTGACTTTAATGGCAAACAAATAGATGGTCCTACAGATGAAGTTTGTTCCTTGAAGGAAATTACAGCTAAATTTGAGGCGTTCAACTGGCAAGTGGTGCAAATGGATGGCAATAAGATGGAAGATGTCGTAGAGACGATGAAAAAGGCCAAAAACGCCCTGTTCCAGCAAAAGCCTGTCGTGGTCGTGATGAAAACGGAAATGGGTATGGGTGTGGATTTCATGATGGGAACCCATAAGTGGCATGGTACACCTCCTAATGATGAACAAGCCGCCGCCGCTCTGTCACAATTGCCAGAAACCCTGGGAGACTTTTAAGAATTAAAATTAAGAACTAAAAATTAAGAATCAAGAATCGTGAAAACTATAGTATTTAATTCTTAACTCTTAATTCTTAGTTTGAATCATGAAGATTGCCTACCGCTATATTATCAGAAACTTTATTGGCCCTCTAATTCTTACATTTTTTGTGGCCATTTTCATCCTATTGATGCAATTTCTATGGAAATATGTGGATGACTTGGTCGGTAAGGGTTTGGAAATCCATATTCTTTTGAAATTCATGTTCTATGCTGCCGGTTCACTCATGAATATGGCACTGCCCCTTGCTATTTTGTTGGCTTCACTGATGACTTTTGGCAATATGGGCGAAAGACTTGAAGTGGTGGCTATGAAGTCCGCGGGAATACCCATCAGTAAAATGATGGCGCCATTGGCTATTATCTCAGTGCTGCTGACTATTTTTGCTTTCTGGTATGCCGATAAAGTGATTCCTGTGGCTAATCTGAAGCTGCGTACGCTTATTTATAGCGTGCAAGAGCAAAAACCAGCCCTCAATATTGAAAGTGGTGTGTTTTATAATGGTTTTGAGGATGTTACTATACGTGTGGGGCATAAAAAAGCGGATAATGTTACTATTGAGGATGTGTTGCTGTACGATCATTCCCGCCATCAGGGTAATGTGACTATGACATACGCCAAGTCTGGTACTATGAAAATGACCGATGATGGCAAATATCTGCTGTTTGTATTGAATGATGGCTATTTTTGGGATGAGAGTGTGAATTCGGAAAGCCGTACTGCATCCAGACCCTTGAGCAGAGCCACGTTTAAGGAACAATACAAACGCTTTGACTTGTCATCTTTTGAACTGAAAGAAAGTGACGAGGAGTTTTTCTCTTCTTCACAACAGGCAATGCCTTTGGCTATGTTAGCAGAGAAAATTGATACGATGAAAGTACAGGTGGATCGTTCCAAAGCGGATATTTCGACGGGCTTCCTTAAAAACATGTATTATTTTTCGAATTTTGTGCAGGCAAAAGAGGAACTGGTACAGATGGTACCCAAAGACTCGTTGCCAGTGCTGACAGTCCAGCAGAAAGTTGACGCGTACAATTATACAAAAAACAATGTTGAAGGAATATTGAATACCACCAAGTTTGCCGCACAGGATGTTTATTACAGAAATTTGTCTCTCCGCTCTTATCAAGTGGAATACCACAATAAATTCACTTTCTCATTGGCTTGTCTGCTCTTTTTCTTTATTGGCGCCCCATTGGGTTCTATCATTAGAAAAGGTGGAATCGGCATCCCCTTGGTCATCACGGTAGCCTTTTTTACTTTCTATTTTATGCTCACCGCTTTTGGAAAAAATATGGCTACTACGGGTCAAATGTCAGCTTTTGGCGGCGTGTGGTTGTCAACCTTGGTGCTGATACCAATATGCATTTTTCTTACGTATAAAGCGACTGTGGATGCGAGTATCATGTCCAGAGAGACCTACGAGAAACTTTTCAAAAAATTGAAACTTAAATTACAATCAATCAAAAAAAACAAATAAACAATGAGGGTATTGCAATTGTGTCATAAACCACCGATGCCCCCTGTTGACGGTGGTTGCATAGCGATTAATAACATCACACAGGGTCTTTTGAATGACGGACATCAGGTGAAGCTATTGTCGTTGGCAACCCAGAAACACCCCTGTCAAAAAGAGCGTTTATCGGCAGATTATGTTGAAAAGACACAGTTTGAGACGGTTTTTGTCGATACTAAGGTGAAGTTTTGGGATGCGCTGGCTTCTTTCTTGAAGGGACAGTCGTATCATGTGTATCGTTTCTATACGAAGGAAATGGTTCAGCGCTTGACGAAGGTGTTGCAAGAGAATGATTTCGATATCATTCAGCTGGAATCCATTTTTGTGGCTCCCTATATTAACGTCATACGCAAGCATTCCAAGGCGAAAATTGTTTTGCGTTTGCACAATGTCGAACATATTATCTGGGAGCGTATTGCCCGAAATCATGTTTCTTGGTTCAAGAAGTTCGTTCTCAAACAGATGAATCGTCAGCTGAAACGCTACGAATGTTCGTTGATGAATAAGGTGGATGGTTATATGACTATCTCCGATGTGGATTATGATTTCTTCCATGCTTTGGCACCGAATACGCCAGGTACCGTGATTCCTTTTGCGGTAGATTTGGATAATTATGAAATTGAAGATGAATATATTCCATCGGATCAGCCGGAATTGTTCCATTTGGGTAGCATGAACTGGATGCCGAATGTGGAAGGTCTGGAATGGTTCTTGGAAGATGTTTTTCCTGCCATACTTGAAAAGTTCCCCTCGCTAACTTTTACGATGGCAGGCCGTAGTATTCCTGAATCACTGCAACGTTTTGCCTCCGACCATGTGATTATCGCAGGCGAAGTGGAAAGCGCCAACGAATTTATGCTTTCTAAGGATATTATGATTGTACCCCTTCTCTCTGGCAGTGGTATCAGAATCAAGATTATTGAAGGAATGGCATTGGGTAAAACCATCATTACCACCAGTATTGGTGCTGAGGGACTGAATGTGGAGAATGGTAAGCATATTTTTATCGCGGACACCGCAGAAGAATTCATTGCGGTAATAGAAAAGTGCATCAAGACCCCGGATATTTGTACCATAATTGGAGAAAATGCCCGCCATTATGTGGCTTTGAATCATAATATTGAAGTTGTAACCCAGGAATTGGTAGATTTTTATCATGAAATATCTTAATGACATCAACTCTCCAGCCGATATTAAGAAATTGAGTATTTCGGAATTACCTGCTTTGTGCGAGGAGATTCGTGAGTATATCATTTCCGAAACGGCTTCCAATCCTGGACATCTGGGCTCCAGCTTGGGAGTGGTGGAGTTGGCGGTGGCAATCCATTATGTATTTGATACACCGAATGATAAGCTGGTGTGGGATGTGGGTCATCAGGCATACGCCCATAAGATTATCACGGGTCGTCGTGAGAAATTTCATACCAATCGTAAATATCATGGAATCAGTGGTTTCCCTGTGATGAAGGAGAGCGAATATGATGCTTTCGGTACTGGACATGCTTCCACCTCTATCTCTGCAATTCTGGGTATGGCTCAAGCCGCCCAATTGTCGGGTGATTTGGATAGAAATCATATTGCGGTGATTGGTGATGCCTCCATAGGTGGCGGTATGGCATTTGAGGCTATCAATGAGGCGGGTATCCGAAATGTGAATATGCTGGTGATTCTGAATGATAACAAGATGGCGATAGATGATAACCGTAGCGCCATGAGCAAATATTTGCTGCATATCACTTCGTCGCCAAGCTATAATAATTTTAAGACCAAAGTCTGGAATTTTTTTACATCTAAGAAAAAATTTACCAATCGTATCGCACAGTGGATCAGCAATGTGGGTAATGGTATCAAAGGCTTTTTGTTGAGTGGAAGTAATTTGTTCCAGAGCTTGGGTTTCCGCTATTTTGGACCTGCCAATGGACATGATGTGAAGGCCTTGGTGAAAACTTTGCGCGATTTGAAATCCATTCCGGGACCTAAATTGCTGCATGTTATTACCGTGAAAGGAAAGGGACTGAAATTAGCAGAGGAACATCAAACTACTTATCATGCTCCGGGCAAGTTTGACCCTGAAACCGGACAGTTGTTGAAAAACGATAGTGGTCAACAACCACCTAAATATCAGGATGTTTTCGGGGAGACAATATTGGAATTTGCCCGCCAAGATGAAAAGATTGTGGGTATTACTCCTGCCATGGCAACGGGTTGCTCGCTGACCATCATGGATGCGGTATTCCCAGACAGGGTGTTTGATGTGGGTATTGCTGAGCAACATGCCGTGACTTTTTCGGCAGGTCTGGCTGTCGGTGGTATGATACCGTTCTGCAATGTCTATTCCACTTTCTTGCAACGATCCTATGACCAAATTGTGCATGATGTGGCTTTGCAGAAATTGCCGGTCATTTTCTGCATTGACCGCGGCGGTGTAGTAGGAGAGGATGGTGCTACGCATCAGGGCATCTTTGACCTGGCATTTTTGCGCTCCATTCCGAATATGATTATCGCTTCGCCACTCAATGAACACGAGCTTCGCAATATGATGTACACGGCATGGCGAAATGCCGTCGAAAAAGGGCTTCCGTTAGCCGTTCGCTACCCAAGGGGTAGAGGAGTGCTTGTGGACTGGAAAAACGCGCCAGAAGAGCTAAAAATAGGCAAAGGACGTATTTTGTGTGATGGCCATGATGTTGCGGTGCTGTCATTAGGTCCTTTGGGCAATAATGTGACAAAAGCGATAGAATTGTTGAAAGCAGAGCAGATTCATCCAACACATGTGGATATGCGCTTCCTGAAGCCTTTGGATGAAGACTTGCTGGCCGATATTGCTGCCCGACATAAAGTGCTGATTACAGTTGAAGACGGAGTGGCCAAAGGAGGCTTGTTCTCTGCGGTCTCGGAATACCTGAGTGAGCATCAGTTGGAAAATCGCTTGTATCATATCGCTATTGATGACCGTTTTGTGCCTCATGGTGATATTCCTTCACTGTATAAAGAGTTGGGCTTTGATGCCGAGAGTATTGCTGAGGTTATTCGAAAAGCTGTTCGATAATTAGTTATGATTCAGGTAAAAACATCCATACACGACCGCTTTTCTGTGGAGTTCAAGATTAACTTCTCAGGCAAGGAACAACAGCATCGTCTGTTCAAGATGAATTCTTGGTTGTTTGTGCCTAGTAGTCTTGATATCAACGCTTCCACTTACTCCAAAGAGCAGTTCTACCAGGATGTGAAGTCGAATGTGCGTCTGAAAACGCCGCAGTTTACCTTGCAACAACTTTCTGATCCAGAAGTCTTGACGGTGCGCAACCTCAGTGCCGCAGTGCAAAAGTATGCGGAAACACCCACTTCCGCTTGTCTGCAGGATTTGGAATTTCACATCAAGATGTACGTGGCTATCTATAAGAGTGCGTTGCGGGATGAAACCAGGGCTCTGCAGACTTTGAAGGAGTCAGCTTTCAATTCTGAAGCTTGGAAGTCCCATTTGACATCTATGCGTAGAGTTGTGAGGCACTATAGGGAGGTCATGCGAAACAATTCTGAGAATTCATCGGATATCGCATCGATATTCCAATATGGCGATGAGTATTTGAGTCACCTTACCGAACTGCATGCTGTGCGCTTGATGCGTTCTTCCACTGCCATTTCCGCTACGGGAATTGAGAATGTCCGTGAGGAGATAAAGTCTTTGATTGTGGAAGAGCATCAGTATAAAATCGACCAAGGATATGCTCATTTTTCCTTAAGCAGTGTGGCGGAAAATCGTGATATGTTTCTGCATCAGAATTTGTTGAAGAAATATATCGAAAGCGCATTATATCTGAAATCGGATTCTCAGCCGGATGGCACAGCGGCAAAGGAAATCACTTTGAGTTTTGCTGCGGGACTGGCCATGTTGGTGTCCATGTTGATAGCTTTGCCTTTCCAAAAATACCTTGGACAGTATCCGATACTTATTTTTGTGATTTTGGTGGTGGCATATATGTTCAAGGACCGTATCAAAGAGTATGCGCGCAACCATTTTGCCCATCGCTTGAAATCACGTTTTTTTGACTTGAAAAACAAAGTTTATTTCCGAGGGAAAGAAGTGGTACATATCAAGGAAGGAATGGATTTTATTGATGATTCGAAGACTCCCGACGAGGTACGGCAGTCGCGTAACCGTTCCGATTTGGAAAACCGTATTCCGTTGGAACAGATTATTTTATACCGCAAGCAGGTGGAAATTGACAATGATTTGTTAGGTCAGCAGTATGAATACCGTTATGATGGAATCAATGATATTACCCGTATACATTTGCAGCATTTCACAGCCAAAATGGATGATCCAGAGACAAATGTGGCGATGTTGGATGGAAATGAGGTGCAGAGCATGAGTGTTCCCCGTGTGTACAACTTGCATATCGTCCTGCAATGTGTGGCAGGAGATATGATGGAATATCACTGTTTCAGGCTGATGATGTGCCGGGACGGCATTCTGGAATGTGTGGAAATCTAACAGCTACGTGTAGATTTAACCGCGCTGGTTTTGTGGAGCATAGCGGACTCGAACCGCCTACCTTTTCGATGCGAACGAAACGCTCTACCAGATGAGCTAATGCCCCGCTTTCATTTCTCAAAATGAAGTTGCAAAAATACGCAATTTTCCCGAAGATTATGCTATACCTTAAATTTTTCTTGAGGACTGATTTTGTCCTGTCTTGATAAATATCCTTGGTTTTGGCTCATTGTTGTCGGCACATTTGGGGCGAGACGGCTTGTCATTACTTCCTTCTGTCATTTCAAGCATTTCTATATTGCCTGGGTGGTATCGGAATCTCACTACGGTGACTGGAGTGGTAAATTCTCCCTCTTCGCAACCACTGATGGCAATAGTATATTCGGTATTGTCTTCCATATTATCCTCCATGTCGAAGTACCAGATGCTTTGGTCTTGTTTGTAATACATATCCAAGAATCCGTATTCCAGATACATCTCCACCACTCTATACAAGTAATATGGGGCAGACCCGTAGATGTCGTTTATCATTTCAGATTCTTCGTAATCCCATACGTAAGTGAGATTTTCATCGGAAGGTGTGATACGTAGTATGTCACCATCGAAATTAACATCAAAGTGCAGGTCTCGATCCGGCACTGGTTTGGTATGAAAATTACATACAACGGGCTCTCCGATAAGTTCGTATTTCTTGGGGTTGATTTGGAATGCGATAAACTTGTAATCTTTGTCGTCTTCCAGTAGTCTCACGTTAAATTGCCTGCTGCCACGGAAACAAAAAACGTCCGTGAAAGAGCCAGTTTCGTAATAAGGTAATTCCTTCACCATTTCCAGAATCTTATCGTTGCAGATTTCGGTTGCTGATGCATTGTAGTTTGGCTCATCTTGTTTCACAATCACGTAGGAATAATAAGCGCGTGAACTTGCCGTGGCTACGGTGAAACGTGCGCGGCTGCCAGTTACCGATTCTACCTGTACTTTTATCTCTGTAGGACGGATTTCCTCCTTGTTACAGCTGGTAAGCAGTACCAGGCTCAGGATAATAAAAATATACAGTCGTTTCATGAGTATTAGCTCCTTGTCTTTTGGGATTATAATTTTTTATATACTTTGAGAATGAATTTTACCGCTCCGGCTTGGTGGTTGCCGTAGTGGTCGAAGTCATACGTGACATCTTTTCCCTTGAAATATTCCTCGGCCTTGGTGGCATTGACAAAAGGCACTGTGTTATCGTCCATGCTGTGGAAGATATAGACGGGGGAGCGAGGCGTAAAGAATAATATGGAATTGAACATCAATGCCCGATAGAGTTGTGCGGTCTGCGGGTTATTCTTGTCACGTCCCACTTCAGTCATCAGGTCACTTACTTTCTTGGCATTCAGCAAACTGTTGATTTCACCCACAGAG
>JAEETJ010000094.1 GCA_016290295.1 Bacteroidales bacterium | reverse complement strand
ATTCAGAGGTGGAACATAATGTTGAAGTCTATAGGGATCGGAGCGGAATTATTTCATAAGCTCATTGAAAATGACTGCTATTACGTTGACAAGACTCCTTTTATCAGAACCGTGTTTAAGGAAAACAAGGCTGATGTAATGCTTATCACCAGACCGAGACGTTTCGGTAAAACGCTAACCATGTCCACCTTCTACGACTTTCTTTCTCTGAATATCGAAAATCCCGGTGATGTGTCACTTCAGGAGAAATGGTTCAAGGACACCAAAATCTTTGAGGACAGGGAATTCTGCAGTGAATACATGGGAAAGTTTCCGGTAATTTTTATTTCCCTGAAATCTATTTCCGGTGATGATTTTATTAGTGCCTACGGACGATTTGCATCAGTAATTTACGACATGTACACTCAGTTTAGATATCTTGCAGTCAGTAATAAGCTGAGTAGTGATGAAATTGAAGAATACAAACTCTATCTTAATAAGTCTTATCTTAGAGAACCTAAAAATATTGATGCTGTGAAGGATTCACTGTCTACATTATTGAGGCTCCTGAACAAGCATCACGGAATAAAGCCGGTTCTGCTCATTGACGAATATGATGTACCTATCGCCAGGGCGGCCCATAACGGCTACTACCGTGAAATGATTGACATCATCAGTCCGTTCCTGAGCAATGCCTTAAAGACCAATTTGTATCTTGGCAGGGCTGTGCTTACCGGCTGTTTAAGGGCGGCAAAGGAAAGTATTTTTACCGGACTTAACAATCTTCGGGTCTGCTCGGTTCTTGATTCAGGAAATGATGATCTATCCACCGGGATAGGCTTTACCAAAGAAGAAACTCAGAATGTCCTCGCATACTACGGACTTACAGACTATTACGAAGAGGTAAGGAACAATTACGACGGGTACCATTTTGGAACAACTCATATGTACTGTCCGTGGGATGTAATGAACTTCTGTGATGATAACTACAGAAAACTGAGTAAAGATAGAAATCTCATTCAGGCCGGTAACTACTGGATAAATACCAGCGGTAACGATGTTATCGAAGAATTTATGGGCTTTATCGAGCCTGAAGACGTAGACATGATGCAAGACCTTCTTGACGGTAAATCAATAACCGCGGAAATAAGAACATCCCTGTGTTACGGTGATTTACAGGATCATGACATCAACGACTTCTGGACTCTGCTTCTCTACACCGGATACCTTACCTTTGATCCATATGATATAGATCAGAGTGATGACGAAATTCTTTACCGGCTGTACATTCCAAACCGGGAAATCAGATTATGCTTTAAATCCAGAATTCTCAATTTTTTCAAAAAAGATCCCGTTATGAAAAATCATACCAAGGGACTGATGACAAGTCTGTTCAATGGCGAAGCAGACAAGGTACAGGAGCATCTTAACGGTCTGCTCAAAAAGTATGTTTCCATCAGGGATTTTGCAACTAGAGCACCGAAGGAAAACTACTACCACGGTTTTATGAACGGTCTGTTAATCAACAGTGTCTCCTATGCCCGGGAGCTTAAATCCAATGTTGAATCAGGAAACGGCTACGTAGATCTGGTTGCACTGTCTGCATCTAATGATTCAGTCATCATCCTGGAGCTGAAAAAAACAGATAATCCGTTCGACGACAGAAAAAAAATCGCAAGAGAGGCTGTACAGCAGATAATTGATACCGGATATGCTGAAGCATATATGGATAACGAGACGATCTGCTCAGTTTACGCATACGGTCTGTGTTTTTGCAAAAAAACATGCTCTGTTGCAGTCCAGAAACTTAAATAAGCGAGCTACCGAGGAGAGTGTAGCTTGTATCGAAGTACCTTCTGATCGGGGAGTATACACTGCAACCAGGTCAAAACAGAAAATAAAAGGGGCTGAATTCTACTTCAGTCCCTTTGACAGTTTGTGCTTTATGTATTGTTATTTCAATGCATCCTTCATGGCTGATGTCAGGGTTGCTGATGCTAGATCGAAGGTTACATCACCGGTGTTAGCCATTCCTGCGCCATCCTCAACAGATACATTCTGAGAAATTTCTGTATAGGTCAGGGTGAATGTTTCTGTCGGTGTTGCTTCGTCCTCGGCTT
>JAEETJ010000024.1 GCA_016290295.1 Bacteroidales bacterium | reverse complement strand
TGGTGTTCTGTCTCATCTTACCAAAATTGGCTTATTTGCCTAGCGTCCTTATCGGTGTATTAGCCGTCATTATGATTCGACGCATTAAATCGGCTCAATTCACTGAAGCCGAACATCAATACTTTCGTAAAGTGAATATTATTAGCCTGATTTGCTGGGTTGTATTTGCCCTGCTTGGCTTCCTTTTGCTTCGCGACAAGCGCATCGGAGCTGATGGGCAATGGTTCTTGCTCTCAGCATATTTGTTCATAACCATACACGGAGCATTGATGTTGTTGCTGCCATCAACTAAAAAATAGCATAACAAAAGCGCACCAGGTTGGGGTGCGCTTTTCATTTGATTATAAAGAAACGGGAGTGCCCCGTCTCTATGAGAATTCCAATTAAGGATTATTTTCCTTCGCTCAACTTCTTATACCCTTCGTATCTCAGCTTAGCGAATTGCTCGGTCTTGGCGAAGAGTTCAATATTCCAATACAAAAAATAGATACAATTGATCTCAGATTGATAATGTTGTAAAATATGGGCAATGGGATGAAACGGAAATCTGGGAGGTGTGCATATGCGAAGTTGTGTATTTGATGTGGATGAAATAGAGTAGAGAGGTTGGGTTAAGACAATTTCTTGATAGACATAATTTTCAATTTTGTGTTTCCATTTAAATAAACCATGTTCTAATAGGTGGTAGGGATTACAATATTTCTCTCGTTTAATTATTTAATTTCATCGTTCGAATCTGTATGTTCCCTCCCAAAGGCAAGCATACAGATATTCTTCATTTTCCTGCCATTCTTCGTATTTGTCGAAGATAGAAAAAATATCCAATAATTTAATTATGCATAAAAAGCGGATACAACCTACTTTCGGTCGCATCCGCTTTGGGATTTGGATGGAGTATAGATTAATTAACTCAATCTAGACAATTGTCAAGATTTTTCAGTAGTATTTTTACTTAACGTGTCTAACTTCTTGTTCTTGGACATTCTTTCTCTCTTCTGCTACGGCATCTCGCAGTTGATGCCATAATTGCTTGCCATTTGGGATACCCCGTAATTTTAATTTACCATCTGTAACATCTGTTGTGGAAACTGTAATTGTTGAGAGACCCAAAATACGATGCCAAAAAGGTTCTGACATACGCACATCAGTTACTCTCTTTAATAGTAATTCATCCGTTGTTTTAGATAGGACACCATGTTCTGAGATAATATCCTTATTTGTAATAGTTGTTCTTTCATGTTTGGTTTTCATGTATTGTATAACCGCAATAATAATAGGGATGGGTAAACCAAACGAAAAAAGAACCTCCCCTATACTGATATCAATGATAACAAGGAACAAACATGCTGCACCACAATATATGTAGGTTCCTAAATCGATTTTTGGAGAAGGTGATCCTTCATAAATAATTTCTTTTTCCATAGTGAAAGTTAATTTAATGATACAAATATTTAATTACTCAATAAATATGCTATATATTTTGAATGCAAAGTTATAAAATATTTACCCTCTTGAAGAGGGATATATGTAGCCAAATCAACTACACTTTTGTAGCTTTCTGCGCTTCAAATAAGATAGTACTGGAGCATTCAAGAAGAAAGTTATGATGCAACAATTTTGAGATTCTGATCAGCAACTTCAGGTCGATGGTGTCTTTACTCAAAATTTTATAAACATTGGTTCGATCAGTGTGAATCGCCTTTGCGAACCAGGTCACAGTTCTGCCTTGCGCCTTTAACTCAGCTTTGATCATATTTCCAATGTGTATAGACTCCATTTGATTTAATTGCAAAAAAAAAGCGTGGAATTTGTTCCTTGCTTGAACGTCAGGGTTTCCACGCCCCACTCATCTAACAAGTTATTCCACGCCGTATCATTACGGCATTCATAACTAATCCTTGATGAGTTTTGTCCTCGTAGTGAGGACATTGTGGAAATTTGACGTTCAAGGATAGCCACAAACGCTATCTAATATGTTTTGGGTTTTAGTTGTTTTTTATTTGGTCTTGTTGGTTTTCGTTAATAACTCTTTTTATTGTCTTGTTTAGACGACAAAAATAAAAAAAAATCTTATATCAGTACGTTAAAATTCGTCATAGAAACAATCTTCCTCCCATTTCATTGGGTTTTTAGCCATATATTGAATCTGTCGCGTGTACATATAGTCAGGAAATAACACCCATTTTGGGTGTGATCATATCCTGTCAGGCGAATGGAACGATGATGGTGCATTTTCATGTTAAATCCGTATATTGTCACCGCAAATGAAAAAAATATTTCAATAAAAAAACGGGTGTGATCGATATTGTATCACGCCCGTTTTGGGATGGTGTAAGGGCAAATAATTATTCACCCCTACAGGTCAACGAATGATTTTATTTTTCTTCACTCAGCTTCTTGTATCCTTCGTATCTCAGCTTAGCGAATTGCTCGGTCTTGGCGAAGAGTTCCTTGGCTTCTTCGGGGAAGGTCTTCAGCAAGCTGTTGTAACGAACCTCGCCCATGATGAAGTTCTGGAATTCTGCCCAGTTGGGTTCCTTGCTGTCCAAGTGGAAACCGTTCTGGCCGGCCTCTTCCTCGGCGGGGTTGAAACGCCACAGGTGCCAGTAACCGCAATCAACGGCGAGCTTCTCTTCGAGCTGTGAGTGACCCATACCAATCTTGATACCGTGGTTGATACAGGGAGCATAGCAGATAATCAATGACGGTCCAGGATAAGCTTCAGCTTCCTTGATGGCCTTGAAGTACTGGGCCTGGCTGGCGCCCATAGCTACCTGTGCCACATATACATAGCCGTAGCTCTTGGCAATCATGCCGAGGTCTTTCTTGCGCACCTTCTTACCAGAAGCGGCAAATTTGGCGACAGCACCTGCGGGGGTAGCCTTGGAGGACTGTCCACCAGTGTTGGAGTAAACCTCGGTGTCGAGTACGAGTACATTCACGTCTTCGCCGCTGGCCAATACATGGTCCAAACCGCCGAAACCGATGTCGTATGCCCAACCGTCACCACCGAAGATCCACTGTGATTTCTTCACCAAGTGGTCTTTCAGGTCCACAATCTGCTTGCAGTAGTCGCAACCGCATTTTTCGCAAGCGGCCACAATCTTGTCGGCCAGCTCAGCGGTCTTGATACCACATTCGCGGTTGTCAATCCATTCCTGGAACATAGCTTTCAATTCAGTGCTGCAGCAGTCGCAGTTGGCGATAGCTTCCTTCATGATGCGTTCCACGCGGTCACGCATCTTGCGGGTAGCGGTAGCCATACCGAGACCGAATTCAGCGTTGTCTTCGAACAAACTGTTAGCCCATGCAACACCCTTGCCGCTGCGGTTGTTCTTGCAGTACGGAGTAGCGGGAGCTGAACCACCATAGATAGAGGAGCAACCTGTAGCGTTGGCCACAATCATTCTTTCGCCAAACAGCTGGGTGATAGTCTTGATATACGGAGTCTCACCGCAGCCTGCGCAAGCGCCTGAGAACTCAAACAGCGGCTGTGCGAACTGGCTGTTCTTCACGCTGGCGTATTTGTCGAGGAGGTTGTCTTTGTAAGTCACTTTCTTCTGGCCATACTCCCAGTTCTTGGCTTCGTCGAGCTGGCTTTCGAAAGGTTTCATCACCAATGCTTTTTCCTTGGCGGGACATACGTCGGCGCAGTTGCCGCAACCGGTGCAGTCCATTACGGAAACCTGCATGCGGAAATGCATACCGGCAAATTCCTTCGGAGCCTTGATGTCGATAGCAGCCATGCCCTTAGGAGCTTTCTTCAGCTCGGCATCGGTCATCACCACGGGACGGATGGCAGCGTGAGGACATACCAAGGAGCACTGGTTACACTGGATACAGTTGGCAGGATTCCATTCGGGAACCACGGTAGCCACACCACGTTTTTCATATGCGGTGGTACCAGCGGGGAATGTACCGTCAACGATTTCCTTGAAAGCGCTCACTGGCAGGTCGTTACCGCACTGAGCAACCATCGGACGCATCACTTTGTTGATGAATTCGGGATCGTTGTCGTTGTGTTCGAAAACGAAGTCGGTAGTGCAATCCAATTTAGCCCATTCAGCGGGGATGTCAACCTTGGTGATTTCACCGCCACGGTCAACAGCTGCATAGTTCATGTTCACGATATCTTCACCCTTCTTGCCGTATGATTTCACGATGAATTTCTTCATCTGCTGTACAGCGAGGTCGTAAGGAATAACGCCTGAAATCTTGAAGAATGCGCTTTGCAGAATGGTGTTGGTACGGTTGCCCAAACCGATCTCAGCGGCAATCTTGGTGGCGTCGATGATGTACATGTTGATGTTGTTGAGAGCCAAGTATTTCTTCACGAAATCGGGAAGATGTTTCTTGGTGTCGGCCACGTTCCACGGTGAGTTGTAGAGGAAAGTACCGTTTTTCTTCAGACCACGCAGACAGTCATATTTCTTCAGGTAAGAAGGAACATGAACGGCCACGAAGTCGGGAGTACCTACCAAGTAAGGAGCCAGGATGGGCTGGTCACCGAAACGGAGGTGTGAGCAGGTATAACCGCCTGACTTCTTGGAGTCGTAGTCGAAATAAGCCTGGCTGTATTTGTTGGTGTTGTCACCAATGATCTTGATGGAGTTCTTGTTAGCACCTACAGTACCGTCAGCGCCGAGGCCGTAGAATTTAGCTTCGAAAGTGCCCTTCGGCAGGATGGAGATTTCCTTGCCAACCTTGAGAGAACGGTGGGTAACATCGTCGTTGATACCCACGGTGAACTGGTTCATCGGCTTGGGAGCGGCGAGGTTCTTGTAAACTGCCAGAATCTGGGCAGGAGTGGTGTCTTTTGAAGAGAGACCGAAGCGGCCACCGATGATCATCGGTTTGTTCTCGGCCGGGATGTCTTTGCAGTTGGCGAATGCTTCAACCACATCCAGATACAGCGGATCGCCGTTTGCACCGGGTTCTTTCGTGCGGTCAAGGACGCAGATTCTCTTCACCGTTTCGGGAAGGACTTCGCCGAGGTATTTCACGCTGAAAGGACGATAGAGGTGAACGCTGACGAGACCGAGTTTCTTGCCTGCCTTGTTCTCCTTGTCGATGACGGTCTTGATAACGTCGGTGATGGAGCCCATAGCGATGATGATGTCGGTAGCGTCTTTAGCACCGTAGAAGGTGAACGGAGCATATTCACGACCCGTGATTTTGCTCAGTTTCTTCATGTATTTGGCCACGATGTCGGGAAGAGCATCGTAATATTTGTTCTGTAATTCTCTGGTCTGGAAGTAGATATCCGGATTCTGAGCGGTACCGCGGGTTACGGGGTGCTCGGGGTTCAGAGCGCGGTCACGGTATTCTTTCAGGGCTTTCCAGTTCACTAATTTCTGGATTTTATCCTGATCAGCGGCTTCCACTTTCTGGATTTCGTGAGAAGTACGGAAACCGTCGAAGAAGTGCAGGAAAGGAACGCGGCCTTCGATAGCTGCCAGGTGGGCAACAGGAGCCAGGTCCATGATTTCCTGAACGGATCCGGTAGCCAACATGGCGAAACCGGTCTGGCGGGCACTCATCACGTCGGCATGGTCACCGAAGATAGACAGTGCCTGAGCAGCCAAAGCACGTGCTGACACATGGAATACGCCGGGCAGCAATTCGCCGGCAATCTTGTACATGTTGGGGATCATCAGCAACAGACCCTGTGAAGCGGTGTAGGTGGTGGTCAGGGCACCAGCCTGCAGTGAACCGTGAACGGCACCGGCAGCACCGGCTTCTGATTGCATTTCGACCACTTTCACGGTCTCACCGAAAATGTTCTTTCTGCCGCCAGCACTCCACTCGTCGATGTACTCAGCCATCGGGGATGAGGGGGTGATAGGATAGATAGCGGCGACTTCGCTAAACATGTAGGCTACGTGCGCAGCCGCGCAGTTACCGTCGCATGTCATAAATTTTTTTTCTGCCATAGTTTTTTGGATGTTAAATATTTATGGATTAATATTTTGGTTGATTATTGATGAATTCGATTTTGTCGTTTATTTCTTGAAAAACAGTCATCACTCCAATCTCTCCAATAAGCGTGCAAAAGTACAAAAATTTCTTTTATATATTACATTAAAAGGAAAAAGTCCTTCACACTTTTCCCTATGATGGAAAAGTGTGCAAAAGATCAAGCCGACATGAATGCCGCCCGCTCTGTCCGTCCTCTGACAGCGGCGGCAAAAGTGAATTGGACGCTGACGCGCTTTTGCACGCCGCTGTAGGAGGCCGTCCATTCACACCGCTTCCGCACCGCATGTCGGCATTCCCTCCCACGGTCGTTTATGGCCCGCTTTGCCGCAAATGAACAACCCATGTGTCAACCACGCAGTGTGCCATGAATCAGCCCTGTGGCAATGGTGTAGCAAGCTGTAAGCCTGCAAGGAGCATAGCCTGTGTGGAATTTTGTCCACCTTTTGGCAGTAGATAGGTTTTTTCAGTTGTGCCGTTGACACATAAAGTTACAGCAAAATTGCGTTTTTCTCATTTTTTCTTCCAAATCCTTATGCGAAAATCCTTGAAAAAATCCTTTTTTCTTTTTCTTGTTTTCAAAATCTAAAAATGTAAAACACTGAAAATAAATATATTGTATATTATAGAAGAAAAATTTGCACCATAATGTTTTTGCATCAAAAAAAGTTGTATCTTTGCATCCTCAAAACAAACGAAGGTTCGGTAGTTCAGTTTGGTTAGAATGCCTGCCTGTCACGCAGGAGGTCGCGAGTTCGAGTCTCGTCCGGACCGCAAAACAAAGGCTGTCAGAGATGACAGCCTATTTTGTTATAACTGCTCCCTCTCTATGACTGCCTCTTCTCATGGAAGTCTTACAGAAAATTGAACCAGCTGTCTATAATCATTCAATATAATATTGGTTTTCAGTATGATTACCCATCCCAATTTCAAAATCAATCTAGGCCTCCATATCGTTTCTAAACGGAGCGATGGCTTTCATGAGCTGCAAACGGTGTTTTATCCGGTTCATACTTTATGCGATGATTTGGAAATCAACAGGATAGAGAAAGGAGTGAAGCTTACGGTGCAGAATGTGGACAATCTTTGCGCCGACGAGGACAATCTCTGTGTCAAAGCCTTCCGTTTGTTGCAGCGACAGTTTGATATTGATGGGGTGGATATCAAATTGACCAAGAATATTCCTTTCGGAGCTGGTTTGGGTGGCGGTTCTGCCGATGCGGCTTTTGCGCTGAAAATGTACAACGAGCTGTTTCAATTGCAACTCTCTTCAATGGAATTGCGGGATTTGGCCGCCCAGTTGGGTAGCGACACGGCGTTTTTCATTGAAAACCGTCCCGTTTATGCCACAGGCCGTGGCGAGATTATGACACCGTTGGATTTGGACTTGTCGGCCTACAAAATAGAGATGATCAAACCCAATTTTTCCATTTCCACCAAAGAGGCTTATGCCGGCGTGCATCCTCAGCAGCCCGCAATCAGTCTAAATGAACTGATAAAACGACCCATAACGGAATGGAAACATTGCATCCATAATGAGTTTGAAGATTCCTTATTCCCGAAATACCCTGCATTGCAGGAAATCAAGGACGACTTCTATGCTCGAGGTGCTGTTTACGCCTCAATGTCCGGCAGCGGCTCCGCAGTTTATGGGATTTTCAAGAAGTGAGTTGTGCGTGCGGAGGGGGGGAGTCTCGCACTTTGTGCTCGAGGGGAGTCTCATGCTGCGCATTCGAGGGGAGTGGACTTCGTCCAAAGGGGAGTTTTGTTTTATTCTGGGGTGAGTTTAGGGCTGTGCTTTCAGGTGGAGTCTCGCACTGCGTGCTCAAGGGGAGTGCAGCATTCGCTGCAAAGGGGAGTTTCGGGCTTCGCCCTCAAGGGGAGTTGTGCTTCGCACAAGGTGAGGGTAGTTTTATGTGGTGGATTTTGTTAGGTATTGTCGGTAATTGTTCAGAAGATAACTTGTATGCTTTATCTTTTTGAGTAATAGCTCTATTTGTGATATATCGCCATAATTCAAGTCTATGGCAATTTGCAACTGGCAATACATTTCCATTAAAGAACCGTATGCCATACTTATAAAGTGTGCTTGTTCTTTGGCTGATAGTCTACTTGTACCTTCCGCAATATTTGATGGGACTGAAATGCTAGCTCTACGGAGTTGGTCAATTAAACCATATTTTTCTTCAAGAGGGAAAGTTTTAAGTATCTTATAAACCTCCACAGCTAAATGTTTAGATTCTTTCCAAACTTCTAAATTTTCAAACCTATAGCGATATTCCATTGTTATAATTGCAGTTTAAATTAATTATGCAAAAATAAACAAATTTATAATATAAAAACTATATTTGAAATTTTTGTTTGAAAAAAATACTCTAACAAATCCCCCTAAACATTAAAAACTCCCCTCAAACACGCAGTGCGAGACTCCCCTTTGGACGAAATCCACTCCCCTTGAATGCGCAGCATGAGACTCCCCCTGAGGGCGCAGCCCAAAACTCCCCGTGTATCATAAGCCACACCTTATTCGAAAGTATAGTATAAGACTCCCCTCGAGCACGCAGTGCGAGACTCCCCTTTGGACGGAGTCCACTCCCCTTGAGCGAAGCGAAACTCCCCCCCCTTAACTCCTTTTCTCCCACAAGCAAATCACCTTATACACCAGCACCGCGGCGAGCACATCCGATGATTTGTCATGCGGCTGGGGACAGAGTTCTACCACATCGAAACCGACAATCTTCTTCGAGGCAAAGAGTTTTTCCAGGAAAGAAATCAGGGTGTACCATGACAGGCCGCCTGGCAGCGGAGTGCCTGTGGAGGGCAATACCGACGGGTCTAAACCGTCCAGGTCGATGGTGAGATACACATGGTCGGTGAGGCGGTCAATGGCCTGCTGCATCCAGTCGCTGTTGTCGTACATCTTGTGGGCATAGAAGATGTTCTCTTTCACGATGTTATGCATTTCTTCCGTGCACACATTGCGGATACCCACCTGCACCACACGGGCATAATCCTGGGCTCTGCGCATTACACAGGCATGGTTGTATATCGAGCCGTGATACTCGTCGCGTAGGTCGGCGTGCGCATCCACTTGCAAAACCGACAAATCCGGATATTTTTCACTGAAGGCTTTGATGGAACCGACTGATACAGAGTGTTCCCCGCCCAACAGGCCGATGCGTTTCTGCTTGTCCATAAAGTGCTTTACCCTCAAATATACTGATTCCACCATTTTGTCCGGTGTGCTGAAGTCATAGCCGTGGCGGTCGGTGTAGATGCCGGCGGTATAGGGCTCCATCTCGAACTGCACATCGTACAGCTCAATGCTGTCGGAGGCGTCGATAATGGCTTGCGGTCCTTTGTCAGCACCTTTCACGAAAGTGCTGGTGCCGTCGTAGGCAACGGGCAAGAGGGTATATTTTGCGTTTTCCAAGCGAGCATATTGCTCGTCCATGTCCAAGAAGTATTCCATTTTTTTCAGATTAGTATTGTCTTGATAAATGTCTTTTTCGTATCAATTTGCACAAACGAAGATTACGGCTTTGAAGAGGTCGAATTTCAGTAACCCCGCCCGTAAGTGGGGGGTTATTGAACAGTAACTTGAATGCCTTCGCTGTGCGAGGTGAATTCAGGCGCATACATGCACTGGATGGTGGTGATGCCGTTACTGTAAGTTCCTGCCATCGTAGCCATCAGCGTGTATTCGAACACGTAGGTGCCCTTGGGCAGGTAGTCGATGAAGAAGTTGGTGGCGGCATCGCCGGTGGCCTCGTAATACCACAGCCCGCCTTGGCGTTTGTATTGCGAAAGCACATTCACGGGCTCGAAAGCGGAGGCGCGCAAGTCTTTCAGGTGGACATATTCCATGTCGCGGTCACAGCGGATTTCGGTGCGCACCCGCACTTTGTCCCCGACTTTTAGCGGTGAGTTTTCGGTAATGGGTACCAGCACTTCGCCGCGGTCTCCGATTTCTACCTTGTAGAGTCTCTTTTGAATGCTGAAGTTTTGGTCGTCGCTGTGGGAGATCTTGTCCAGATTTTCCAAATACTGCCAGTACAATCCTCCCCAGGCGGGACCGTCGCTGCTCTTTTCAATCTTGATGGTGGCCATGTCTTCCGTCACTTCGCTGCCTTTCCATGCTTTTTTGATATAGCCGGTACCGGCTTCCGCCTCCATGCTCTTGTCGCCTTCGGTGTAGCTCCAGTTACCCATGGTCAGCTTCACCCCGTTGGTGTTCTCCAATTGTGTATTGTTGAGCAGCAGGGCGTAAACAGCTTCCGTGGTGGACTTGGTGGTGGGCCAGTTCTGCGTTTGTTTTTGCTTGAGCAACCACAGCTGCATCTGCTCCACGGATTTCTGGTCTTTGGTGATGGTGTTGAACGCCTCGATCAACATGGCCTGACGCTCAATAGGAGCTTCGTACCAGAAGTAGCCATAGCCTTCTTTTTTCCAGAACATGCCCATTTCTTCAGAATATTGTGCTCTCGACTTGATGTTTGCCACAATTTCCTGGGCCAGCTGGGTATCGCCGTTGCGATAACAAATCAAAGCCGTCATGGCTTGGGTATAAATGGATTGCTTTTTCCAGTTCTTTTTCAGGTTGGCATAATAATAATTGTAGGCTTCGCTGTTGGTAATGCTGACTTTCTGTTTCAGGAAGAAACTGCGGGCATACAGGTAGTGGATGTCCGTTACGTCGTAGTCTGCTTTCTTGCCTCTGTACCACTTGTCATAGATTTCTCGGGCTTTGTTGTCGATGAAGTTAACCGCTTTTCTGATGACCTGATCACTCATAGGATTCTGAACACCAAGCACTTGCAGGTGACCGCAGCCAGCTACAATGTGTTGCGTGATGTAGCGACTGCTCTCGTGGCTGCCGAACCACGACCAGCCACCATCATTGTTCTGGGCTTTCTCCAATTTGGTCACAGCGGCCTTGTTCTCTTTGGCCATGCGGTGCAGGTCGAACAGTAGTGCGATGTTCTGTTTCCGCATCGACTCGTTCTGGGCATCCAGCACCCATGGGGTTTCTTCCAGAATGACGGATTTCAGTTCCTGATTCTTCTCCAACTGCGAGCAAAAAGCATCGGGCGATTCGTTCAGCCAGCTGTCGAATACCTTTTTGATGCGGGGATGCGAGTTGACGAGGTGAGATGCCAAAGTGTTGGCATACAAACGGCTGAAAACCTGTTCGTTGCACTCGTAAGGATATTCCATCAGATAGGGCAGGGCCTGAATAGCATACCAGATGGGGTTGGGAGTGAATTCCAAGGTATAGGATTGGGTACTCAAAGTGGAGTTAGCGATGCCGAAATTGTTTTTCAATTTATTGAAAGTGAATGTTTTGCTTCCTTTTCCTGAAATATGAAGCGGCAGACTCTCGGTCACTAAAATGCGGTTGGTTAGAATGGGCAGGGTGGCTTCCTCTCCGTCGGCATACGCGGGACTCTGGTCGTTTTGCGCTTCTATGCGGTAGGTCACCGCACCCAAATCTTTGGGAACCGTCAGGGTGAAATGCACTTCCTTGCTTTGTCCCGCCTCAACGGTGAAACTCTGGGTGGAGATGCCGTTAGTCAAATCTAATTTTTCTCCGTTGAAAGGATTGGTCAGGGTCAGTTTTACCTGTCCGCTTTGTTGTTCCTCGCCCATATTGACCACCTTGGCGGACAAAACCACTAAGTCGCCTTCCCGCAGGAATCTCGGCATATTGGGCACTACCATCAGCGGTTTCTGGGTCTGCACAAATTTCTCGAAATAGCCGCTCATCAGCTCGTTGTTATGGGCAAAGCCTTGCAGTTTCCAACGGGTGAGCGATTCGGGTATGGTGAAGGATACCAGCACATTACCCTCTTTGTCCGTTTGCAGATGCGGGAAGAAAAATGCGGTTTCGTTGAAATTGGTGCGGATTTGAAGGTCTTCTTTTGGCTCCCCATTCTCAGTTTCAGCGAGAGCAGCTTCTGTATTATCTGGATTCCATTGAAGTGTAAGATGGTCAATATATCCTACTTCGTCTGCCATAAATTGTGGTTCTTCTGCTTCATCAAATTCAGCAGCTAAATCCATTTCCACGCTTTCTTCCACAACCGCATTAGTGGTATAGGCACCAGCAGCCTTGCTCATCATCAGGCGATTTCTACGCCAGCTGTTGATTTCCCATAACAGCTGCGGATAGTTTCGGCTGATAAAATCATAGGAGGTTTTTTGTAAATTCCGGTAATAGCTGTTTCCAATGTTTGAAGAGAAACGGAAAGAATAATTGTAAGAAGGTTTGCTGGTATTGAAAATACTTGATATCCATCTATTTGGCGAGGCTAAAGCGTCTAAAGAAGCGTCATACATAGAGCAGAGCAATTCCGCTGCCACCTTGTCACCGTTTTTGTCCTTCAGCCGAATCTGGTATTGTTCCTGACTGCCCGGCAGAGTTTTGTCGCGGAAAGTCAGAAAGTCGAAATCAATTTTTTTGTGACTGAATGGAATATTGAAATTTAAGCTTTTTTCATACGGTTTGTTGTTTTGTGCGGTGAAGGCATGGACAACCACATGACCGAGGTCTTCTTCGGTCACAGTATAGCTGAAATCGGCCTTGCCTTGGTTGAGTTTCACCCATTTTGACTCTACTAATTTATCATTGGAGATGATTTCGCATAGTACCATGGCATTTTTCAGGTAACTTCCCAAGGTGAAATGAATGGTTTCGCCAACCTCTACAGTGTTTTTATGGGATGATGTCAGCCAAATAGCTTCGTAATTCGCACATTTTTTACTTTTTTCGTCGTAAATCAATACAAAATACTCTTCTTGGATCTGATTATTGTCTTTATCGTAAGTGCTTAAGCTGATTTTGTAATAAGCTTCCTGAAGATTTTTCATATCCTGAATGATGAAAGGATTTTGGCCATCGGTCACAAAATCGCCGTGTTTAACAGTTTTAAGGACTTTCCAATTGCTCTTTTGAGCCTCGTTTTGGAAGTCCAGATAGCGTAGTTTCTGTATCATCTGGGCAGAATCCGACAGATAATAATTGGCATCTTTGCAGCTGTATTTGTAATTTTCAGGAGTTTGTATGGCTTCGATGCGGTAATGGATTGTGCCTTTTTGGGCCTCACCAGCCAAGTTGGCGATTTTTACGGGGAACTGGTTTTTCCCGTTCAAGGCAATGCTTTCAGGGAATTCTGCATTGATCAGCAGTCCGATTTTGCTCACCAAGACTCGGGTGGAGCCGCTGTGGGTTTCGCCTGTGATATCGGTCACATCCACACTGATTTCGTACGTGTAGAGCGGGTTGTAGCGTTGTGACTCCAAGTCGGGTTGGGCGATGAAATCGATGTGGAAATTGCCCTCATTGTCGCTGGTCGTCTCGCCATGGGCTATTTCCTGGGATTTTCCCACGGGTTGCCACCACCACCAACGCCACCAAGGGAAGGAGGCCTTGCGCACCACATGGTATTTCACTGTTGCCCCGCCAATGCCATAGCCAGCGTAGGCTTTCACATGGCCGTCCACGCTTACATTTTGCCCGATTTTGAACTCTTCGGTGGGTTGGTCCATGGTGATTTCGAAGGTGGGGCGCTTGTATTCTTCTACCGAAAAATAATGGTTAGCTATGTGTTTTGATTCCAATTTAATCTGAAGACGAAAATTCCCTGTTAAACCTTGGCTTGGAAGTACAAAACTTCCTGACACAGAACCATATTCATTTGATATAAGTTGTTGTTCGGAAACCTTTTGATAATTGGCATCGTAAAGTTCAACGGTAATTTTCTGCCCATTGCCAGTGTTTTGGTGGAGTATGGTGTTTCCTGTGCTCGTTGTTTCCACCAAAATCGTCTTGAAATAGACCGTTTGTCCAGGTCTATATATGCTTCGGTCTGTGAATGTATAGGCATTTTCAGAGATATTGGCCTCAGGATTTTCATGGTATCTACCCCAATATTTACGTTTGATAATTTGATATTTATCCTGATTCCAAGTGGCATAAGCAGCAAATGTATAGGTGTTATTAGCTATGTCACAGGTGCATTTTCCGTCTGCATCGCAACTGAGTGTCGTGGTTTTGGAAGTTTTTTTGGCGTTGTAATCTGGATAGAAACTGATGCAGACTTCCGCTCCTTTGAGAGGGTGGCCTGTGGTGCGGTCGAACACGAAAAACTCTAATTTTTTGTCATTTTGCCGGTATTGTGCGTCAATATTGGTTACATACAAAGTATAAAAAGAATAACCTTTGTGGTTTTCGTTGGTGAGGGGGGCATCGGAAGCTAATAACACATAAAAGCCTGCGTCTAAAGAGGGTAGCAGAAAATGTCCGCTGACACTACGGTAGTCTTTTTCATTAGGAGCATTGAGTTTTGTCTCATAGACTTTTTTCTGCTGTATCAGCCAAGCGTATAATTTCGTGTTATCCGTGCTTCTTTTCAGCTCATATTCTTCTTCTTTACATGAAATAATGCGAAAATATAGATTCTCGCAATTCTTATAAGAAAAAGTGATGAGGTTGGCTTGGTTAGCGGGAATGATATTATTGCTACTGAATTTCACTACGGAGCTTTTGATGACATCGATAGTGGCCTTGGCATTATGGGCTTCTATGGATTTCGGCGCCACCGCAATGGTCTTGTTGAACCAGTCTATGGCATTCACATAATAGTTTTTGTACTCGGGACGGGTGTTTTTGTCGTATTGATCAGCTCTGTTATCATAGAAAACTCCCAATGCAAAACTGACCATTTCATATCCTTCTTTGCCCTGATATTGTTTTTCCATGCTGGTGAGTGCGGCTAACTGCAATGCTGAGGCATTATCTAAATTGCTGTGTGTGCCCAAATACTCGAAACGACGCAAGGTGGCGTCTAACAAGGCTCTGCTGTCAGGTTCGTTCAGGTGCAAAAGGGTCAACTCTTGCAGGGTGTAAAGAGTGAGATAGGAAAATGACAATTCGTCCGTAGCGGGAATATCAATATTGGCAAATTGTTGAGGTTCAGCCCAGTATCGCTCATCATTCACATCAAAAGGAATCTCAGGTATCGGCAGTTCATAAATTTCATTCCGCAGGAAATCCAAAAAACGGAAGGCTAAAAAGTCGTACAAAGTGGGGCGGTAGGCTTCCGAAGTCACCGAATCTAACAAGACAGCGTACTCTTTGATGGGGATTTTGCTGAGTGCTTCTTTGTTCTCGATAGAAAGCAGATAATGTTTGATGATTTCCTTCGCGAATCGTTGCGCATCCCAGGTGTTGAAATCAGCGGCGGCATTGGCCTCCTCGTCGGCAAGGGCAGTGCGATCCATGATTCGCCAGCGGTTCTGCTGATAGTAAGTCGATAGCAGCTGGGCCATGCAACTTTGCCAAATCGCCACATTGGCAGGATTACTCCTTTGTTGTTCAATCTGCTGATTGATAGATTGATAAATAGTGTCAAAGGCGTTGTCATACTGCTGCATTTGTTTTTCATACAGTTTCAGCTGCCGCTGGATATCTTTGGGGCTTTGTTGTGCAAAAGTTACCATGTTGCAAAAGAAAAAAAGTGAAACGATAAGCGTGGTTCTTTTCATATCTTATAAATTTCTATATGAACGTGCAAATTTACAAAATAGTTTGGATTGTTGATATTTTTACAAGTTTAAACCACTAAGTGCCGAAGGCACGATATTTTAGTAACCCCGCACGCAGCGCAGCGTAGTGTGGGGTAGAAGGGAAATGAGTGCCATCGCAGTATCATAGTAATCCCGCACGCAGCGCAGCGTAGTGTGGGGTAGAAGGGAAATGAGTGCCATCGCAGTATCATAGTAACCCCGCACGCAGCGCAGCGTAGTGTGGGGTAGGGAGAAAAATGTCATATCTCTGCATGCTGGAAGTACGCTACATCTTATGTGTCAGAAAATCAGTGAGAAAAAATAAAAATAAAAAAATGAGGAAAAATCAAAGTTTATTACAATATTTTTTGTATTTTTGCCGTTAGAAATATAAGAATCAAAAAATATACAGTCATGATTGAGAAAAAGTCAGACAAAGGTAACCTGGAAAAGAGAAAATTATCCTTTCTCTTGATTGGTTTTGCCGCCGTCCTCGCGCTTACTTATGTAAGTTTCGAGTTGTTCGCCTCCCGTGACAAAGGTACGGTGATGGCTATTGACGATGACGAATTCATCGAAGTGATGGATGAAGACGTTATCGCAACCGACCAAACCCCTCCCCCGCCACCACCACCAGTGGCTCAGCAGCAGGAAGTGGTCTTGAATATTGTGGATAACAATATCAAGGTCAATACCGACTTCGACTTTAGTCAGGATTTCGACGAGGATGCCGAAGTTGAAGAGTATGTTCCGATTGATATCGTGGAAGAAGAGGCAGAAGAAGCACCTCCTGTTCGTTTCGCAGAAGAAATGCCTGAGTATGTTGGTGGCATGGAAGCCATGTATGCCTTCCTCAAGAACGAGTTACAATATCCTGAAGCTGCCCGTAACAATGGTATCCAGGGTACAGTCTTGTTGGAGTTTGTGGTGGAAAGAGACGGAAGTGTTAGTAATGTGAAACCCTTGGTTTCTCTCTTCCCTGAATGCGACGCTGAAGCTATCCGCGTGGTGAAGAAGATGCCGAAATGGAAACCCGGCAAGCAGATGGGTAAGCCCGTTAGATGCTACTTCAACCTTCCTATCCGTTTCACTTTACAGTAAACACAATTTGGTCAATAAACATAAAAGAGACTTCTTGCAGGTCTCTTTTTTTTTCAAAAATCAGAGGTTGACGAATTTACAAAATACCATTATGTGATTAGTAGAGACGTGCCATGGCGCGTCTCTACGTTCAAGAAATCATTATTCACTACATGAAAACAAAAAACATCTTTTTTCTGATTATCTTTTCGCTCTTGTTGTTCCAACTGCCGGCACAAGAACCCGCTACTTGTTTTCGTATCCAGCTGAAGGACAAAAATTTGAGCCCCTACTCAGTAACACGCCCGGAGGAGTTTTTGTCGCCACGCGCCATCAATAATAAGGCAAGATACAATATTCCTATTACAATCGAGGATATTCCCGTAAATCCTCAGTATAAACAGCAAATATGCGCTATTAATGCTTCCATCCGGATACTTTCCGAATCCAAATGGCAGAATACCGTGGTGATTTATTGCCCCGACTCATTGGCCCTGGAAGCGGTGAAAGTTTTGCCTTTTACCGATACTACAGTGATACCTGTCGCTTCCTATAATTTAACCCCATCTCAAGAGGAAAAAGAAATTGTTCCGAATAACAATAATGATTTGTTACAGAATGATTTATATTTTGACTCTTTGTTTGATTATGGTCCAGCATGGGCACAGATAGCCTTCCATAATGGTCATCGCTTGCATGAACTTGGTTATTATGGGGATGATATGCTGATAGTGGTGTTGGATGGTGGTTGGGAGGGGTTCAATCACATTCCTTATTTCCAAATTATGTATGAAAACGGGCAACTGCTCGGCACCCGTGATCTGATTCCCGACCATGATAATATATATGATGGGGGATCTCATGGTACCAAGGTGACATCAATCATGGCAACCGCCGCCGATGGAGAATATATTGGAGCGGCTCCCCATGCCCGGTATTATTTGATTCTGTCTGAAAATCCTTTTAACGAAGAACTGATAGAAGAGGATTTCTGGGCTCAGGGAATTGAAATCGCGGATAGCTTGGGTGCGGATGTGGTAAATTCCTCGCTGGGTTATTCTACCTTTCCAGAGTTTCATCAGGGAGATTTTACGTATGAGTCCTGCGATGGCGTGGCCAGTATTGCTTCCCGAAATGCCAGTTTGGCTTGCCAAAAGGGAATTGCGGTATGTGTTTCCGCGGGTAATGAGGGCAATAATTCGTGGCATTACATCACCCATCCCGCCGATGCTTTTGATGTGCTTTGTGTAGGGGCTGCCCGTGCTATCGACAGTGCGATGGCTTATTTTTCCTCGTATGGTCCCAGTGCTGATGGCCGTGTTAAACCGGATGTGGTGAGCGTGGGCTGGGATACCTTTGTGGTGAATACAGACGGTAGTGTCTATTCGGGTAATGGAACAAGTTTCGCAAGTCCAGTTATGGCCGGCTTGACGGCTTGCCTGCGACAGGCCTTGCCTCAGAAAAACGCCATAGAAATTATGGATATTATCCGTCAACATGGACACCAGTATAACACTCCGGACTCCATTATGGGCTATGGTATCCCCGATATGTATCAAGCTTATCTTGATAATGCATTGGTGCAAGTGGAGCCTGTCAAGGTCCAAAATAAGTTCACGGTCTATCCGAATCCATGTACAGATAGATTGGTAATACCTAATCCCGAATATACTATTCGCAAAATAGAAGTATATGATGTGAGTGGAAAATTGATATATCATTTCGACAATTGCGGAAGAGCTTTGATCCAGATGCCTGTCAGTCAGCTGATAGATGGTTTTTATATCGTCAGAATCCATTCATCGAACGGTATCGAAACCACGAAAATCATCAAGCGCTAAATGGAAAAAAATCCGTAATTTTGCACTCCAAAATTTTGACTATGCTTAAAATTGAAAATTTACATGTTTCCATTAAAGGAAAAGAAATATTGAAAGGCGTTAATCTGGAAATCAATCCGGGTGAGGTTCATGCTATTATGGGACCGAATGGTACAGGAAAAAGTACCTTGGCATCAGTGATTGCCGGCAAGGAGATTTTTGAGGTTACCGAAGGAAGTATTACTTATAAAGGAAAAAACTTGCTGGAAATGCCGGTGGAACAGCGTGCCCGCGAGGGTATCTTCATCGGTTTCCAATATCCAGTGGAGATTCCAGGGGTGAGTATTTCCAATTTTATGCGTACCGCCCTGAATGAAATCCGCCAATATCGAGGACAAGAAGCTTTGTCAGGTGCACAATTCCTCAAACTGATGGAGGAAAAGAAAAAGGTGGTGGAATTGACCGCCAAACTGAGCAATCGTTCAGTAAACGAAGGTTTCTCCGGCGGTGAAAAAAAGAAAAACGAGATTTTCCAAATGGCAATGCTCGAACCCACCTTGGCCATCTTGGACGAAACAGATTCGGGTCTGGATATCGATGCTTTGCGTATCGTTGCCAATGGCGTTAACCAACTGAAAACCAAGGATAACGCTACAGTTGTCATTACCCATTATCAGCGTTTGCTGGACTATATCGTGCCAGATATTGTACATATTTTATTTGATGGTAAAATTGTGAAATCCGGTCCGAAAGAATTGGCTAAAGAATTGGAAATCAGGGGATACGAGTGGATTAAAGAAGAGTATAACGCAGGCAAACTGAACTAATATGGAGAAGTTTATTCAATATTTGCAACAGACGTTTGCCGAAGTGAAGTCAAAACTGCCCGATGACGAACAGTCAAGGGTTTCCGCTATGCGGGAAAAGGCATTAAACCAAATCATCTCAGAAGGACTTCCCAATTCAAAAGATGAGTTATGGCGCCATTTTCCTATCGAGAAACAGATCTCCTCTTCCTACGATATCCAATTGGAAGCAAATCCATATCAACCTGTAGAACAGTATTTTAAATGCAATGTTAGTGATATAAACACGGACATGTTCACGATGCTGAACGGTTGGTATGTTCATAAAAACGCTCCCTTGACCACCTTCCCCAATGGGGTGATTGTGGGCAGTCTCATGGCGGCTGTGGATCAGTATCCTGATTTGGTACTGTCGCATCTGGCTAAATTTTATTCAGACAAGGCCGACAAGTTTGTACGTCTCAACGAACTTCTGTTCAATGACGGTTTCTTTGTCTATGTGCCAGACCATGTTTCGGTGGAAAAACCGATGCAATTCGTTTCTATTGTCAATAGTCAGCAGAAACTGATGATAAATAACCACAACTTGGTGATTTTAGGTAAGCATGCATCCCTGTCATTGGTACAGTGCGACGACTCCTTGCAACATGACCTGAGTTTTACCAATAATGTGAGTGAGATAATGCTGGAAGAGGGTGCCCATTTGAATTTTTATAAAATGGAGAATAAAGATGCACAGACTATGGAGCTGAATCATATTTTTGTGCATCAGAAAACTTATTCCACCTTCTTTTCCAACGCCATCACCTTCAATGCGGGATTTTTACGCAATATGATTCATGTGGATTTGACAGAGCCGTTTGCGGATGCCAAATTATATGGTTTGTATTTGGTTGATAAAAAGCAATTTGTTGACAATCAGGTGTATGTAAACCATGCGGTGCCGGATTGCACAAGTTATCAGTTGTACAAAGGTATTGCTGATGATGAGTCTCGTGCGAACTTCAACGGGCATATTATTGTCAGATCGCAGGCTCAGCGCACTTCCGCTTATCAGACTAACAAAAATATAGCTTTGACGGATGAGGCGAGAATCACGACCAAGCCGTTCCTGGAGATTTATGCCGATGATGTAAAGTGCAGTCATGGTGCCACCATTGGCCAGTTGGATGAGGAAGCTTTATTCTACCTGAAATCCAGAGGTATTTGCGAACGCAATGCCCGGGCTCTGTTGATGTATGCATTTGCTAATGAGGTGGTTAACTTTGTGGAAATCGATTCTTTGCGTGAGCGTTTGTTGGATATGACCCAAAAACGTCTTAGCGGCGAACTGTCCGCTTGCAGTCATTGTGCGTTCCCCTGTGGCGAGGCGAAAAGCTTCTCGTTTAAGATAGATCTGAGCAAAATATAATTTTAATTAGCAAATTAGCAAATTGGTTAATTAGCAAATGAAATTTAAATTCCCCTTCTATTAGGGTTGACGAAGGAGCGAGTGCAGAAACAAAGCTTGCTTTGGCTATGCCGAGCGAGGAGGAGAACGGGGGCGAAGCCCCAACAGGTGCCCGAAGGGCGGGGTAGTATAACTTGAATTCTGAACTTTGAATTCTATTCAAGCTCAAAGCAGTGAAATGTAAGCATGAATATAGAACTTTTGTGTATTGGCAAGGAAAATGCGGATGCTTTCGAGGAAGCATTGGGTCAGTACATCAAAAAAATCAAGCTGTATAACAACTTTGACATGGCGGTTATTCCCTATCTGAAAAACACCAAATCCATGTCATTTGAGGAACAGAAACGGAAAGAAGGCGAGCTGTTGCTCAAAAAAATATCTCCTTCAGATTGTGTTGTACTCCTGGATGAACGAGGAAAGGAAATCTCATCGGTGGAATTCGCCAATTTTTTACAGCAAAAAATGAACAGCGGAATCAAAAAACTGGTCTTCGTCATAGGCGGCGCATACGGTTTTTCGGAGGCGGTGTACCAGCGTCAAAATGCTAAAATTTCATTGTCGAAACTTACTTTTCCGCACTTGATGACACGCCTTATTTTTACGGAACAGCTCTATCGAGCGTTCACTATTTTACACAATGAGCCCTATCATCATGATTAAAAGTTAGTTATTTTTTTGTGCAAACGTGCATAGTATGGATTTTTTTTGTATTTTTGCCACCTAATATAGAAATATAATGCAAATAAAATACATAGCTATGAAAAAATCTATTCTTTTATTCATTCTGGTTTCTTTATTTTCTTTTTCGTTTGCCACAAAGCCAGTTGTGTCTGTAAACGAAGCCAAGCAAACAGCGACCAATTTCTTAGTCGAACAATGCTATATTAATGCCGCCAGCATTAATTTGACTTTGAAACATACGGAAACCGACGAGAATGGTGAACCTTTGTTCTATCGCTTTCAATTGAACAATCAGGGTTTTGTGATTGTTTCCGCTACAGAACTTTACTATCCTGTGGTAGCTTTCTCGTATGAGTCAAATTATGAAAATTGCAAAGAAAATGCAGCTTTCTGTGACGGCTATAAGAAAGACATTCAGCAAGCTAAAACAGCTCAAATGCCTGTCAACGCTGCTGCTACCAAAGCATGGAACCGTTACAATACGTCAAACTTCTCTAAAAGCAAGGATGCGACTGTTAACGAGTGCCAGCCTCTTTTGACCACCAGCTGGGGCCAGAAACAATATTACAATCAATATTGCCCATTTGATGGTCATGCCGATGCTAACAGTCAGGATTATCGTACAACTGTTGGTAATGCTGCTGTAGCTATGGCTTCAATCATCAATTATTACCGCTATCCTACCCAAGGTTCTGGTGGTGTAAGTTATATTTCCTATATTGATTGGGGTGCATTCCAGGAAACTTATCCTCGTATATTTGTGAACCTCAATAATGTGGAATATAATTATGATGCTATGACTTCAGCCATTAGCAACTATAATGGTGAAGTCGCAAAATTGTTGTTCCATACAGGTGCTACCGCATTGACCGATTATAGCGCAGAAAGAAATTTCAACAATAAAACCAAAACAGAACCTATAAACGCATTTAATGCCTTGAAACAATATTGGGGTTTTTCCAATGATGCTCAAATGACATTTAGACCCACAGAAATTCAAGATGATAGCGTTTGGATGGCTGATTATGTGATTTCAGAATTGAAAGAAAGACGTCCGGTGTTCTATTCCGCATACAAAGAACCCGAATTGTTGAATAATATGTGCATGGTGGTGGATGGTTATAAATATATGACCGGTACTGGTTCAAATGGAAATTTATTCCTCCATGTGAACCTTTCTCCTACCACAACCGGTAACGAAATGAAAAAAGCATATTACATGTATCCGAGTAATAACTTCTCATACAAATCTGGCGAAAGTGTAATCAGATATCTGCAACCGGATGCTGAAAATATCGAAAAACCTATTGTTAGTGAAAGTGAAGTCACTGCAAAGGCTGGTACTATTTGTGATGGTGCTGGTAATATGAAATACCAAAGCAATTCTAACAGACAATGGCTGATTGCTGCTCCGAATGCCAGCAGCTATACCTTTACCTTCAAACGTTTGAATACAGAAGCAAATAATGACGTTATTTCTATCTATTCAGGTGAAGAAGTCAATGCTGCTAATTTGATTCAGTCATTCTCTGGTCAGTACCTCACCGCAGCTGCTACCGACCAAACCCAAGGTTCTTCTCAACAGGTTACTTTTGATATGCCTGCATTGCCCAATGCATTTACAGTAAATTCTGATAAGGTGTTAGTAACCTTTACTTCTAATGATACTATTGAAGATTATGGTTTTGTATTGGAATATGCAGCCACATACGACCAAAGTGATCTTTCAGTATGTGCCCCGAGCCAGAGCTTGACCAATTATCATTATGTGTTGGTTGACAAAAATCAACCTGTTATTGCTGACACGGATCCTAATGCCGAGGAAGCTATTAACGGTATCACTAGCGATGATGAACCATACGCAGCAAATACTATTTGTTCATGGACAATTAAAACAGTGGACGCAGTGGGTTATTATATTGACTTCTCAAAATTTGACCTGAAATATGGCGATTTTATTGAAATCACCACTATTGAAACCAATCCCGAATTACTGTACAAATTTGACGTATTCAATTGGCCAGGTGTTGGTGGTTATAGCGTGGATGCTAGCAAGATGAGAGTAAGATTCGTTACCGACCACTGGATGGAAGGCGATGGTTTCGAATTGGAATACTGGACCATCTTGGGTATCAACCAGGAAAGCGGTCTTTCAGATATCAATATCTATCCTAACCCCGCTACCAATTTCTTGAATGTTGACCTGACTGGCGATGCTCAGAAAATCAGCATGAACGTAGTGGATATGAGCGGTAAGATCTTGTACAATGACGAAATCAACCACAATGGCGGTTCACAGATTTACAAAG
Source organism: Bacteroidales bacterium (assembly GCA_016290295.1). Taxonomy (GTDB): domain Bacteria; phylum Bacteroidota; class Bacteroidia; order Bacteroidales; family WCHB1-69; genus RUG11690. Next base: position 16,990 of record JAEETJ010000024.1, on the reverse strand, counting down.
TTCCTGTTTCAAATCTGGCCAGCGGAATTTATTTCCTGCACCTGAATACCCCTACAGGAAAAACTATCCAGAAATTCATTGTGAAATAGTTTCGGAATACCTATTTGAAAGTATATATTTTGTAGAGACGTGCCATGGCACGTCTCTACTTATTTTAAATGAAATAATAGGGGAAAGAAGAGGTGCTCTATTTAGATAATAATATTAGCGCATATCTCTTCAAATTCTTGTACGCTCAACTGTTCAGGACGCTTGCCAAAGATGGTGTTTTGCCTGTATTCCTCTAGAAAGTCAAACTGGCCTAACGAGTTGCGTAAAGTCTTTCTGCGCTGGTTGAAGGCTGTCTTCACCACCTGCTTGAATAACTTCTCAGAACAGTGTAATTTCTTTTCCGGATTTCTGATCAAACGTATTACCGCTGACTTGACTTTAGGAGGCGGAAAGAATTGTTGCTCATCTACTGTGAACAAATATTCTATATCATAAAACGCTTGCAATAAAACACTTATAATACCATATTGCTTGTGGCCCGGTGCAGCAGCCACACGTTCGGCTACCTCTTTTTGGAACATACCCACCACTTCGTTGACTAAATCTTTGTAATCCAGTACTTTGAATAGTATCTGGGAGGATATGTTATAGGGAAAATTGCCAATGATGGTCAAACTATTGGAAAATATCGTATCCAAATTCAGGCGCAGAAAGTCTTGAGACAAGATATTGCCCTGTAAATCCGGATAGTGTTGCTCCAGATAGTCAACAGATTCACGGTCTATTTCCACCACTTTGAAATGCGGATAATGATGGTTGATCAGGTATTTTGTCAGCACACCCATGCCAGGACCGATTTCAAGGACGTTTTCGGGCGCTGTGGAAATGCTTTCCGCAATTTGCCGAGCAATATCCTCGTTCTGCAAAAAGTGCTGTCCTAAGTTCTTTTTGGGTTTGACAAGAGGCATGGCAAAGACTAATTATCACCACGCAGGGCTCTATACCGACTGCGGGCGTCGTTGACATATAAACTGGATGGAAAATCTCGCATCAGCTTGCGATAACAGTCCATGGCCTTGTTGGGATCATGAATATAATATTCGTATAAATCTCCCAATTTGAAGAGGGCATCATCAGCCAGTAGTTCTGTATAGTGGGATTCTTCAATTTTACGCAGCAATTGTTCTGCGGTCAGATAATCTTTCTTTTTAATCAGAATAAGCGCTTTCTGATAAAGAGCATCATCTACCAAAGTGCCAAAGGGCGACAGGGTGATAACAGAATCGAACATGGTATAAGCCTCGTCAACTTTGTTCTGGAACAGCAGATAATCGGCTTTAGCATAGTATTGCAAGGGAATATTGACTTTTTGTCCGGAAAAAAGCAGAGTGTCTTCCTCTTCACCATCCTCCTCCTCTTCGTCTTCTTCCTCATTATCCGAAATCAGCAATGAGAAATACATGGCATCATTGGCAATCAGTTTGGAAGTGGCGGCACGTAATACGTCCAATTGGCTTTTTGCCCAGGCAAACTCACCGATGTAAAATGAGAGTTTGGCATTTTTGAACTTGGCACTTTGTCCAATTTCATCATTGGGCATGTCTTTATCTACTTGGGAGTACAATAAAGTAGCATCCCAAATATTATTGGTATATAACAGTATGTCAGCAAGTTGAACCTTGTATTCGTTCATCTGCTTTGCTTCCCTGCTGGCGTTTTTAATGGCTTCTTCCAATAATTGCGTGGCTTCATCGGCTTTGTTCTGGTAGAATGCCAAAAGGGATGAGTATTTTAATATCAAATCAGTAGAGCAGGAGGCCAGACCTTTTTCGGCAACATAATTCTTGTATTCTTTGTCCAGATTGACTACTTCCGTCATATTAACGGGATAGGTGGTGGATATCTTTTGATACTTGATGTTCAGTAATCTGTTAATGGCATTGTCGTATTGGTCACCGTCTTTGCCTTTGGCCACCACGTATTCCAATGCTTCAATGGCGACATCGTAGTTGCGGTTCTGTTCAGCACTTACCGCCAGTTGCACCAAGCGGGATCCGTCTTCATTGTTCTTTTTATCCAAGGCCTTGGCCAATATCAATGCTTCAGGAAAATCCTTGTTGACTTGGTATACCCATGTCAGCAATAGGGTATAACAGTCATTTTCGGGATATTTCTGCATGTTTTTTTGAAGCATGGTCTTTATAGTCAGATACTTCTGCTGATTTTCATCATCCGCGAGCGCATTCTGAATGATTTCTTCCGCTTGGGGAAGATATTTGGCTTCGTTGTCTTGAATTAAAGCGAGGGCTTCTTCAAAAAGTTTGTCAGTTCTGCCTAACTGATTGTAAATGCCCGCGATTTCCTTGGAGTATATTTTATTGTCATTCAATAAAAAACGACCCTTTATCAAGGTGCTTAGCGCATATTCCCTTTTGCCTTTGGCGAGAAAAGCACTGTATAAGTCTCTGATATTGTAATCTTTGGCCACCACATCTTTCAATGCGGACTGGTATTCCTTTTCCGCTTTGCCAGGTTGGTTCGACAGCTCATAGACATAACCCAAATCAACCTTATAGCGTTGCTGTTCAGGGAAAAGTTTACTTTGCTTTTTGACCAATTTTTCCAGTTTGTCGTAGTCACGCAGTTCCGACAGCGTTTGGAAGTGATAGTAGTAAATATAGGAGTTTCTTTTCGTGAGAGGGATTTTATCGAACAGTTCGGCTGCTTTTTCATACTCAGCATCTTTGTAATACTGAATGGCCAATTGTTCGTCGGGGGTTTGCTGGGCAAACACCAACGAAGACACGATGACAAGCAGGCAGGTGAAAAGGAATCGACGCATAGAGCTCATTAGTCAATCATATCGAAGCCCGTATATTTTCTAAGCACTTCGGGCACAATGATACCTTTTTCGGTTTGGTTGTTTTCGAGTAAAGCAGCCAACACACGGGGAAGAGCCAAGGCGCTACCATTGAGGGTATGTGCCAATCTCATTTTGCCTGTGGCTTCATCTTTGAATCTCAATTTGAGACGGTTGGCTTGGAAGCTTTCAAAATTGGAGACAGAGCTTACTTCCAGCCAACGTTGTTGTGCTTTGGAATAAACTTCCAAGTCGAAAGTAAGTGCTGAGGTGAAGCTGATGTCACCACCGCAAAGACGCAACACTCTGAAGGGCAATCCGAGTTTGGTCAGCAGCGACATGGCGTAGGTTTTCATTTTCTCCAGGGTTTCGTAAGAACGGTCTGGATGTTCAATGACAACGATTTCCACTTTGTCGAACTGATGCAGACGGTTCAGGCCGCGGACATCCTTGCCATACGAGCCAGCCTCGCGACGGAAACAGGCAGAATAACCACAGTTTTTGATGGGGAAGTCGCTTTCTTTCAGAATAACATCCCGATAAATGTTGGTGATAGGAACCTCGGCGGTGGGAATCAAATAGAAGTCATCTACTTCGCAGTGATACATCTGGCCTTCCTTGTCTGGCAACTGTCCTGTGCCGTAAGCGGAAGCTTCATTCACCATATATGGCGGCTGGATTTCAGTGAATCCGTGTTTAACAGCCTCATCTAAGAAGAAGTCTATTAGGGCTCTTTGGATGCGAGCACCTTTTCCCTTGTAAACGGGGAAACCTGCTCCTGTGATTTTGCATCCTAAATCAAAATCAATGATATCGTATTTCTTCACTAATTCCCAGTGGGGCAGGGCGTCGTAGTCGAAGTTGGAGGCATCGCCTTCGGTATAAACGATTTCATTGTCTTCGGCGGTTTTGCCTTCTGGAACAGAGCTATGAGGCAAATTGGGCATCAGAAACAGTCTGTTCTGGATTTCATCAGCGGCTTCGGCCACTTTGGTTTGCAGCTGTTTTTCCACCTCTTTCAGTTCAGCGATGCGCTTTTTCATGTCAGCGGCTTCGGCGGCTTTGCCTTCCTTGAATAATTTTCCGATTTCGGCAGACAATTTCTTCTGCTCCATCAGGTTGTCATCAAGGGTTTTCTTGTTCTGTCTGATATCGACATCCAACTGTGTGATTTCAGCTATAATCTGTTCAGCATCAAAATGCTTTACTTTCAGACGATCGATTACAAATTGCGGATTTTCGCGGATTAATTGAATCTGTAACATAGTAGCGATAGTTTTTTATTCTTCGGCGTTGAGAATGTCGGCAATGTGGATTACCTCAAGTCCCATGCCTTTTGATTGTATGAAGGCGTCAAGATGCTGCAGGCAGTTGATGTCTGTGGAGGTGACATATTGAGCACCCATGGAATAAATTTTGGTTACGATTTTTTCTATCATGTGGTCTGATGCTTCTGGGTTGATGACCGAAAAACGCCCATTGGCGGAGCAGCATTCGTTCATCTCAGAATCTGTCAGCAATTCCAGACCTTTTGTGTTTTTCAGCAGGATTTCCGCTTCGTCTTGCATTTCGTACATGTTGCGGGCCGCACACGACTTAAAGTAGAAAACTCTTTGCGGAAAGTGATTGTTCAAATTGGACACACCCAGCTGGTTGACAATAAAGTCGCATAATTCGTATGTGTTGGTCACGAAGTTTTTCAAATCATTGACCACACTGATATTGGTGAGCAACTGGCCGTAATACTTGCGGATAAATCCGGCACATGCAGCGGAGGGAATGACCAAAGGAAATTTGGAGCCATCATACTCGGACATCATTTTTGCACCCAGTTCTTTGGCGGTTTCAACTTCTCCGGAGAAATAAAAACACCGTCCGCAACAGGTCTGTTCAGCATTGTAATGCACCTCAAGTCTTAATTTCTCCAGCAAATGCACAACACTCTGTGCCACAGAGGGACTGAACAAATCCATTTCACAGGGAATGAACAAATTAACATGATTGCCTTGGTCTGCCATGATTTATTTTTTTAACCTGCAAAGATACAAATTTTTTCAATGTGCCAATTATCAATGTGCTAATGTGCCAATTAAGTTAAGAATGTTGAATTGTTGAACTGTTGAATTGTTGAATTGTTCTTAGTTCTTAGTTTTTAATTCTTAATTCTTAATCATCTGTCCCCTGTCCCCTGACCCCTGTAACCTCATTATAGCAGTGTCTGCACAGCGGCTCGTAACTCTCTTTTTCTCCCAGCATCACTTGCTTGTCGCCATGGACAATGCGGTGGGAGTATTGTGCCAAATCGCCGCAACGGGTGCAAATGGCATGAACTTTAGATACGTATTCAGCCACTGCCATCAGTTGCGGCATCGGTCCGAAAGGCTTGCCTAAATAGTCCATGTCAAGTCCTGCTACAATGACACGTATTCCGCAGGAAGCCAGTTGGTTACACACATCAACAATGCCTTCGTCAAAGAACTGGACCTCATCAATGCCCACCACCTCGACGGTTTCCATGTTCACATAAAGCAATATCTCAGAGGAGTTGTGCACGGGAGTTGAAACCATGGAGGTCTCATCATGCGAAACGACATCGTTTTCGTCGTAACGCACATCTATAGCTGGTTTGAATAATTCTATTTTTTGATGCGCAAAAGTGGCCCTTCGGATTCTTCGTAATAATTCTTCGGTTTTCCCCGAAAACATAGAGCCGCAGATCACCTCTATCCACCCTTTGTTTTTACTTCTGCTTGCCTTACTTTCTAAAAACATTTTTATCGTGTTTTGATATTGATTATTTTTGTATTTTTACACACTTTTTCAAAAGGCAAAATTAGTAAATTTATCGGGATATTTTCGGCTTAAAGAAATTAATTATGCGGAACATTAACGAATCTTTGGAGCAAATAATTGAAAATCTTTTGCTTATCAAAAATAATGGAACTGGTTTTTCTCAAATTGACAAGGATATTCTCCTCCAGAATTTAAGGGAAGCTTATTTGACGGTGTTGCAAAGTCCAGTTGATGAAGAGTTGCAAAAAACTGATAATCAGACAGAAACAAAGGAAGAACCAAAGCTTGCCCCAATAGCAGAAAAAGTAGAGGAAAAGAAAGAAGAAGAACCAATTTTGGAGGAACAAGATTCGGAAATTCCGACTGAAAAAATAAAAATTGAAGAAAATATTCCAGCTTCAAAAGTAGTGGAGACACCGGTGCAAATAACTGAAGAACCTGTCCAAAATGAAGCTGAAGAAGAGGAAATGGATACTGATATTTTGGAGTTCATCAAAGATATATCTCAAGCCACTGTTGAGCAAAAGCCCGCCCATAAAGAACCGGAATTGTTTGCTGAACCAATGCCTGAGCCAAAACCAGTTGTGGAACCAGTGCCTGAGCCAGAACCCAAACTGGAAAAAGTAGTTGAAAGTTTTGTTTCTGAGATTTCAGAAATCTCGGAACCCGAACCCGAGCCCGAGCCTGAAAAAGTGGTTGAAGCTGTTATTCCTGAACCGGAGCCGAAGCCTGCACCAGAGCCGGTTGTAGAACCTGCACCCGAGCCGAAGCCCGAACCCAAAGTAGAGATTAAGCCTGAGGTTAAGCCTGAGGAACCCGTTAAGCCCCAGCAACGCTCACTGAACGACTTGTTTAATGAGCAGAAGCAAGACCTCGGTGATAAGTTCCAGCAGACCAAAATCGCGGATTTGACAAAAGCCATGTCTATCAATGATAAGTTTTTGTTTATCAGAGAGTTATTTAAAAATAAAAGTGAAGAATTCAGCAGAGCTATTCAAACTTTGAACAATTGCGAGAATATTGAAGAAGCCTTTGACATCATGGAAGGCCTGAAAAAACAGTATTTCTGGGATTCCACCTCATCGGCTTATTTGGCTCTGTGTGACTTGGTCAGAAGAAAATTCTAATTCATATTATGTTTAATCAAATTTAGTATTTGAAATGAAAAAATTAGTTTCCCTCCTTACGATGGCCGCACTGCTTTGCAGCGGCATGGTTTTCGCTCAGAACGAAGCCAAAAAAGAAGAGAAAAAAGAAGGTTATGTATTCACTAACCTGAAGGAAATCCCTGTCACATCAGTGAAAGACCAGGCCCGTGCTGGTACCTGCTGGTGCTACTCAGGTTTGGGCTTCATCGAAGCCGAATTGCTCCGTATGGGCAAAGGTGAATATGACCTTTCTGAAATGTACATTGTACACAACACTTACATCGATCGTGCCAAAGCCGCTGTCCGTACCCACGGTGATGTTTCTTTCTCACAAGGCGGTTCTTTCTACGATGTGATTTATGGTATGAAGACTTTCGGTTTGGTGCCAGAAGCTGAAATGCGTCCGGGTGCTATGTATGGTGACAGTCTTTCCAAACACGGTGAATTGTCCGCTATCAGCGACGCTATCGTGAAAGCTATCGCTACAGGTGACCACAAATCTTTGCAATGCAACAAGAAGAATGAAGTGTTGTGGGTAAAAGCTATCGAAGCTGTACACGATGTTTATTTGGGCAAACGTCCCGAAAGTTTCGTGTATAATGGTGTTACTTATACTCCCATGTCATTCTACAATTCTCTGGGTTTGAATCCTGATGATTATATTTCTATTACTTCTTACACGCATCATCCTTTCTACGAGAAGTTTGTGTTAGAAATCCAGGACAACTGGCGTTGGGCTCAGTGCTACAATGTGCCTTTGGATGAGATGATGGAAATTTTTGACTATGCTGTTGACAATGGCTACACCATCGCATGGGGTGCTGATGTCAGCGAGGAAGGCTTCCGCAAAGGTATCCGTGAAGGTTTTGCTGTATTGCCCGACTTGGATGCTTCAAGTACCGACAATGGTGGCAGCGACATGGCTCATTGGACTGGTTTGAGCAAGACCGACCGTGCTAAAGAGGCTTACGAACATCCCACACCGCAGCGTTGGGTTACCCAAGAGGAGCGCCAATTGGCTTTCGATAACTGGGAAACTACCGATGACCATGGTATGCTGATTTACGGTAAAGCCAAAGATCAAGCTGGAAATGAATACTATCTGGTAAAGAACAGCTGGGGCAAGGTTTATAAATATGATGGTATGTTCTATGCCAGCAAGGCATACGTCCGCTACAAAACCATGAATATCATGGTGCACAAAAATGGTATCCCAAAAGAAATCAAAAAGAAATTAGGTATCAAATAATACCGAAAAAGGCGGCCAATTGGTCGCCTTTTTTTATGTCTATTGTGTTCATATTATGAGGCTGCCATGATATGACAGCCCTACAATTATTGTGGAATTATTGTCTGTCGTATTTCACAACTTCTTCTGAGAAAAAGTCCAGTTGAACCCCGGCAATCTTGAACATCTCTTCCGATTCGGCACCGGCATGGTATTTTCTCTCGCATACCACGCGCTTGATGCCACAGTTGATAATCAGCATGGCGCATACACGGCAGGGGGTCATGCGGCAGTATAAAGTGGCGCCATCCAAGGAAATGCCTAATTTAGCGGCCTGGCAGATGGCGTTCTGCTCAGCATGTACCGTGCGTACACAATGCTCGGTGACGGTGCCGTCTTCGTGGACTGTGCGCTTGAATTGATGTCCCACCTCATCGCAGTGGGGTAGACCTTTGGGAGAGCCTACATAACCGGTGACCAGTATCTGGCGGTCACGGACTACTACACAGCCGCTGCGACCACGGTCGCAGGTGGCACGCTTGCTCACCGTATTGGCGATTTCCATGAAGTATTCGTCCCAGGAGGGTCGTATGTATTTGGGTTCAGTATTCTCACTCATGATTCATTTGTTTTAAGATGTCATCAATTTGTTGGTACAAGGCCTCGAAATCGCCATTGTTTTGCAGGGTATAGTCTGCCATTTGAATGCATTTCGACAGGTTCTGCTTGTTGGGATCGGTGGAAGTCATTTCGCGTTGTTCGTTCTCAATGAAGGTTTCGAAGCTCACATGGTCGGTCTCGGAATTGCGACCCACGATGCGTTCGTAGCGCACTTTCGGGTCGGCATCCACTGCCAGGAGCACAAAGTTGCCTTTTTGTCGTAGTGAATCTATCTCACCTGGAGTACGGATGCTCTCGATGATGGCGTTCTGGCCGTTTTGCTGGGCACGTTTGAACAGCTCGTCGGTGATGAAAGAGGGACAGTGGGTGGCTCTCAGGTCATTGGCCACCACCACAAAAGTGTCGCGGTTGATGGGAAGTCCTCTTCTTTCAGCTTCCTCTATCAGGTAGCTGCGCACCGAGTAGTGCAGAAACTGCCGTTTTTCAATCAGATAATCCACGATGGTGCCTTTGCCCGCACCTAAAGTTCCGGTAATGCCGATGATAATCATATCACTTTTATTTATGAGGGTGCAAAAGTACGAAAAATAATTAGCAAATTGGCAAATTAGTTAATTAGCAAATGAAGAAAAGGGGGAGTTTCGCTTCGCTCAAGGGGAGTGGACTTCGTCCATGGGGGAGTCTCGGGCTGCGCCCTCGAGGGGAGAAGTGTTGATTACAGGATTACGGGATGATGGATTGGTATGCAGGCTAATCCTGGCTGACGACGCTGTAGCCGCCAGTTTTTTTTGCTCCATTGTACGAAATCAATTTCAATTTTGTCAGTTTTGCCAAGTAACGGCTGACAGAACCTTTTGATATTTTGCAATCATTGCTAATATCTCCAATTTTGCAATGGGTATGGGTTGAAATGTAATGATAGACGGTCAGTAGCTTGGGATTATTGTTACATTCTTCTAATAAAACCTGGACATCTGGCGGAGTTTGTTTGCCAAAATAAATTGTGTTGGAAATTCTTTGTTCTTTTCTGGCAATTTTCGCTAATTGTTTGAACTCTAATTTACTCATCACTTGACTCAGATAGGCATCACCAATTCTGAAGCTTAACGGTTCTGTGTGATTTTCTGTTTTGGTCAATTCCAGTGTGTTTTCATTGCATTTTGAAATTTGAATTATAGGTACAATCACATTTCTTGAGATTCGTATAAACTCATTTTCGCCCAACAGTTCCTCCAAACTATTCATGGAGCAATAGCGTATAAATTGTGTGCCATCCAGTAGATGTATGACCGAATTGTTTCTCTCTTGATTGCAGTAATAAATATCATTGGAGCCGATAAAGAGAGTTTGATGTTTTTCGTTTTTAACATCCAATAAGCTGTATTGTTTTCGAATAACACTTTCCTTGTCCCCTTTTTGTTCTCTCAACCATAGTATCTCTTTGACGGCAAAAGCAAAAAGCACCAAACCTCCATTACGAATTAGCACATATATGGTATCCATAAACAGATATTCCTTTATCTTTGTGATATCAAATTGCTTAGAATACATCTCAAGTAATTGAGGACCAACCAATAGCATTTCCAGACATGTAAACAAAACAACACTGCAAAAGGTAAGAAGCCAGTACGTCTTATATTCTCGGTGAATGTATAATTTAGGAAACAAAAGCCAATAATTGAGATAAATAGCAGCTATGGAAAAGAGTCCTGTTATATACTCCTTATACAAAGTTGGATATGCTGCCGGACGCAAGCGACAGTTGTATCCGAAAAAAAACAACAGAATGACACAAAAAATCACATGTGCCGCTATTTTACCATAAAAACGCATAGAATTAGAATCCATCTCAAAAAGTTTTCAGCAACAAAAATAAAAAAAAAGGCATATTTCTCCCAAATTTACCCGAATGAATCATTTGTTGTCCGTGCTTTATCTTCTCATATTATTGTTTTCATCCTAATATGAGTGAGAAGATAAAAATTCCTGTTTTTTGTGATTTTTTTAAGCTGTTGTCTGTCAAATGATTTTGAAAAAATCAAATTTTTTTATCTTCTCATTTTTATTTTTTTTGTCCTTATTCTATTATTTCGTCCTAATATGCCATTAAGTGAATTTTTTTCATGAAACCTTGCTAAATTTGTATGCGAAATTTACAAAGTAAACAGGTATCTATGAAAAAAACAAAAAAGAAGATATTTGGAGACTCATATTCTGATAATTATGCCATAGCATCTGTGATTAATAAAGGAAAAAATGACTATAGAATATTTTTTTGGGGAGGTGGTGTGAATTATGTCAGAAGATACTTGAGAGCTTATAATCTATTAGGGGATCCTTCGATTTATCCTCTTTCTAGTAACACTATCAATATTTCTAATTTGCCCTCTGGCACATATATCGTACAAGTTATCAGCAAAAGTGGTAAAGAATATGCCTCCAAATTGGTGAAAGAGTAATCGTTTGTGTAAAAAATATTATCTTTGCAAGCAAAAACGGAAATATTATGAAAAAAATATCATTAATTCTATTATCATTGGTTGTCACAGTAGTTGTTTTTACCGCCTGCAACCGACATAATTTTCCTGATGAACTGAAAGCATATTATCCTTATTATCCAAATCAGACCATTTATTTTCATAATGACAATGGTGAGACAATGAGCTTTACAATTACAGATTATATTGTCACAAATTGTGATAGACATTTGGGTAGTAAGTGTCCAGATTTGTCAGAACTGAACTTTCATGCCACAACAAAATTTTCTATTGACGATATAGAAAAATCATACAAAGTTGAAGGATGGATTTCGGCTCAATACACTGTGTATATTTCTTTTGATGTCACTAACATGCCACACGGTGAATTATTTTTTGAGGGGATAGAACCATATAAGCCAGGGGTATCTTCAAGAATCGGAGATACTATAAAGATGAATCCAAATACCATTATCGTTCACAACGAGGGTGTAATTCAATTTGAAGACGAAAACTGCATTTGGTATTTAACGAAATAATACCTTTGCAAATACAAACAATAAAAACATCTATCTATGAAAAACACAACGAGAATAATGATTATTTTCTCGGCAATTTTTGTCACAAGCACGGTTTTTATTTCTTGTAACAAAAAAGTACCGGCTTTCCCACAAGAGTTGACAGCGTATTTTCCTTACACAGCAGGACAGGAACTCGTTTTCAATGATGAAGAAGGTAATGAAATGAGTTTTACGATAAATAACATGTACATCTCTCAAGAGGGGAGCTATAAAGGATGCGCTAAATGTGCTTGGTCTCCACATATGGAATTTGAATCTGTATCCAATGCAGCTAATTATATTTACGGATGTTTATATGCTAATATTGATAATTTACAGGTAAATATTCACATTAAATCACATTATTTTTCAGATTCGATATTTTGTGTTAATCCATTGGCAGATGAAGCGATTACTATAATAGGGGATAATATAGAGATTACGAATGACAATGGGGAAAAAATAGTTATTATAAGAGGAAAAGGAATAGTAAAATATTCAATAGATAACGTCACATGGAATTTGGTGGAATAAAATAACCATTAACACCGCCCATCTTCTAGTTGGCACATATATAGTACAAGTTATTAGTACAAGTTGTAAAATTTATACCTCTAAATTGGTGAAAGAGTAAGAGTTTGTGTAAAAAATATTATCTTTGCAAACACAAAACGACAAAAAACATCAACCCCATGAAAAAAATCACTTCAATTTTATGCATACTATGCATTGCGGTTTTCTTTTCGGCCTGCAAAAAGGAGGGCGTGTACACTCCTTCAAAAAAAATCAGCAAGATAACCTATCATACCAATGCAATCGATGAGTATGGCAATGATATAGGGCTATTAACCTTTACTCAGCAGTGGATTTGGAACAGCAACAATACGCTGAAAGAGATCGTGGAGGATTATGGATATGGACAAAATACCTATCAGTTTGAATATGATGGCAAGAAGCGTTTGGTTCGTGTGAATTCAGGACAAAATTATCAAGAATATACCTACGATGGAAACTATCTGAAGGAAATGAAAAGATTCAATAAGGCTGGTGCGGAATTGGAGAATTATACCTTCATCCACTCGAATGGAAAGATTTGTGAGATCAGGAATGAAAGGAAGTATAATGACAATTTGCCTAAAGCAGAGTGGACTGTCAGTATGTTTTCCCCTTTGCAGTTCATTTTGCCAGAAGAAGTTACTAGATTGATGGAAAAAGAACAAAAGGAGCTTGCAAGGAAAAATGGCGCTAAAGGACAAATAGACCAAATGATTCTAAAACTTACGTGGTCTGGGGGAAATGTCACAAAAATAGTGTCAGAGGTGACAGAGGGATTTAATGATATGCCGGATATGGAAGATGAAAATGCAAAGCTTAATCTGGTAACATATTTTACGACAATAAACCTTCAATACGATCAATGTCACAATCCCTTTAATGGCTTTCTTATGGGTGATATGTATATGGGTTTAACCAATGAACTTGTTTTCAACAAGAACAATGTCGTTAAAATGGAGGTGAATCCAGATGGACAAACTGGTATGCAGCCCTACGAGGAGAAGTATACTTACAGCTATAAGCAGAAATATCCTGTCACTAAAACTGGTACCGCTACGCAAGAAGAATATGAGTACAAATAAAAAAGTCAGGAGAGCGTGAAGCAGGTGCGTGTCATGGATATGTTGGGCAAAGAGGTGATGAGTGAAGAGAACTCTTCTATCAACATGGTCAACATCGCCAACCTGCCAGCAGGCATGTATGTGGTGCTCAGCCAAAGCGGCAAGACTTATTCGGCGAAGTTGGTGAAGGAGTGAGTTTTTAGGGGGAGTCTCGCACTACGTGCTCGAGGGGAGTGGACTACGTCCAAAGGGGAGTCTCGGGCTACGCCCTCGAGGGGAGAGGTGTTGATTACAGGATTACAGGATGATGGATTATATGGTGAGAAGGTGTGATGGGATGTAGGGACGCACTGCGTGCTCGAAGGGAGTCTTGGGCTATGTCCTTGGACAAAAAAAAACCGCTCAAGCGAGCGGTTTTTCCAATCAAACATTATGAACAAACTTTATGCTTCTGCAACAGGTTGTACAGAAACAAAAGATTTACCGTTTCTACCTTTTTTGAAAGTAACGGTTCCGTCAATCAGGGCGAACAAAGTATGATCCTTGCCCATACCTACGTTCATACCGGGATTGTGGACGGTACCTCTCTGGCGGATAATGATGTTACCGGCTTTGGCCAGCTGACCGCCAAAAATCTTAACGCCTAAGCGCTTGCTGTGGGATTCACGACCGTTCTGTGAACTACCGACACCTTTTTTATGAGCCATTTCTGTAAATTTTTAATCGTTAATACTAAAATTAGAAGGTTATGGAATCAATTTTCAATGTGGTCAAATACTGACGATGACCATTCATTTTCTGATAACCTTTTCTTCTTTTTTTCTTGAAAACAAGAACTTTGTCACCTTTAATGTGATTAACAACGGTAGCGGTTACCTCTGCACCGGCAACGGTGGGAGTTCCTACGTTTACAGAACCGTCATTATCAACAAGCATAACGCGGTCGAACTTAACTTGCGACCCTTCTTCAGCATTGAGGCGGTGAACATAAACCTTGCGGCCTTGTTCAATCTTGAACTGTTGCCCTGCTATTTCTACGATTGCGTACATTGTGATTGATATTTTTGGTTAGTAATTTTTTTGGGCTGCAAAAATATAAAAAAAAATCATACAAGCGGCAAAAATTTATACTTTTTCTTAAACAATTTCGTTTAATATGCGTCTATATAATGTTATAACAACTAATTATTAAGGAGGAAAAGCGATGAATAGATTAATTAAAGTATTTGTAATCAGTATTTTATGTTTTTCTGTGGCTTTTTCTAATGCTCAAAATCCGATAGAAAATAACCACCAAAAACTTCCAAAAACTTCCCATTATGTCGATTTAACCGAGGCGGCGGAGCACTCAATTCAGGCCGTTGTGCATATAAAAACGGAATTTAAACAGAAAAATTCTGCATGGGACAGCTATTTTAGCGGCTCGTTTTGGGAGGAATTTTTCGGAATGTTGCCCTATGGAAATACCAATGACTATCCCGTTCAGGCCGCTGGCTCGGGAGTGATTATCGCTTCCGACGGCTATATCATTACCAACAACCATGTGGTAGAGGATGCGGAAAAAATCACGGTTACCCTGAACGACAAGCGTGAATTTAATGCCACTTTGGTGGGCACGGATGCCGAAGCGGATTTGGCCTTGATTAAAATAGAAGAGACAAATCTGCCTTTCCTGACTTTTGGCAATTCCGATCAGGTGCGAATTGGTGAATGGGTGCTGGCAGTGGGTAACCCGTTCAACCTGACATCAACGGTGACTGCGGGAATTGTGAGTGCCAAGGCCAGAAACTTAAATATTATGGATGAAAGTTCCAATATTGAATCCTTTATCCAGACTGATGCCGCTCTCAACCAAGGTAACAGCGGTGGCGCTTTGGTCAATGTGCAGGGCGAACTGATTGGTATCAACACAGCAATTGCTTCTGGAACAGGCTATTACACAGGTTATTCTTTTGCCATCCCGTCTAATATTGCCCGTAAAGTGGCCAACGACCTGAAAACCTACGGGATGGTGCAACGTGCTTATCTTGGTGTTTCCATTATGGATATTACTCCACAGAAAGCGGAAGAGTTGAATCTGAAGAGTTTGGAAGGAGTTGTGGTGAGCCTGGTTGATGAAAATGGAGCGGCCCGCCAGAGTGGTTTGCAAGAGGGCGATGTGATTTTGGCCATCAATAATACCAAAACCAATTCTGCTTCCGAACTTCGTGAGGCTTTGATGCAACACTCACCTGGTGAGACGGTTAGCGTCAGGGTGCTGCATAAAGGAGAAATATATGACAGAAATGTCCACTTGCTGAACAGAAAAGGCACTACCGATATTGTTGAGCAGAGCAATGCCACAGCTGCAAGTGTGTTAGGTGCATCTTTCAGCGATTTGACAAAACGGGAGTTGAGCTATTACCGCATTACCGGCGGGGTGAAAGTGACCAATATTGGAGATGGCTTGCTGCGACAATCGGGTGTGAAGAAAGGCTTTGTCATTACAGTTATCAACGGACGCATCATTTCCGATACCAAAGATCTGGACAAGTTCATCCAAAACAATCACGACAAGTATCTCGCCATCGAAGGCGTGTACGACAACGGATATTATAAATATACTTATACAATACAAATACCATGAGACAATTAAAAATTTCGAAATCCATCACCAACCGCGATACCGCCTCGTTGGACCGTTTTTTGGCGGATATTGGCAAAGAGCAGATGATCAGTGCCGATGAGGAAGTTGAACTGGCAAGACGTATCAAACAGGGTGACCAAGAGGCTTTGGAAAGACTGACCAAGGCTAATCTGCGTTTTGTCGTGTCGGTGGCGAAGCAATACCAGAATCAGGGCATTAGCTTGCCCGACCTGATTAACGAAGGCAATATCGGCTTGATTAAGGCGGCCAAGCGTTTTGACGAAACCCGTGGGTTCA
This sequence comes from Bacteroidales bacterium, assembly GCA_016290295.1. GTDB lineage: Bacteria > Bacteroidota > Bacteroidia > Bacteroidales > WCHB1-69 > RUG11690. The sequence goes on along the minus strand of JAEETJ010000024.1, from coordinate 773 downwards.
AGTTCATCTCATACGCTGTGTGGTGGATTCGTCAGGCCATCTGTCAAGCTATCGCTGACCAATCGCGTATCGTGCGCTTGCCGCTGAATCAGGTGGGTACCATCAATAAAATCAAGAAGGAAATTGCCCATCTGGAGCAGGAATTTCAACGTGCCCCTACTTTGGAGGAGATTTCCGAAGCGATGGATTTGCCTATTGACAAGGTGAACGAGATTTTGAGAATCAACAACCATCCACAGTCGATGGATTCGCCAGTATCCCCGGATGACGACACCAAGTTTTCAGATACTTTTGTGTATAATGTTGAAAAAGACACAGATGATAAGCTTATCAATGAGTCTTTAAGTTCTGAAATTGATGGTATTTTGAAGAAAGCCTTGAATGACAAGGAGATAGAGATTATCAAATTGTTTTTCGGCATAGGGGTAACCCATGAATATACCTTAGATGAAATCGGTGACACCGTGGGCTTGTCGCGCGAAAGGGTGCGTCAAATCAAAGAGCGTGCCATCAAACGTCTCAAACAGGAGTCCAAGAACCGGAATTTGAAGATATACCTTTAATTAGCAAATTAGCAAATTAGTTAATTAGCAAATGAAGAAAAGGGGGAGTTTCGCTTCGCTCAAGGGGAGTGGACTTTGTCCATGGGGAGTCTCGGGCTGCGCCCTCGAGGGGAGAAGTGTTGATTACAGGATTACGGGATGATGGATTGGTATGCAGGCTAATCCTGGCTGACGACGCTGTAGCCGCCAGTTTTTTTTGCTCCATTGTAC
>JAEETJ010000093.1 GCA_016290295.1 Bacteroidales bacterium | reverse complement strand
AGTGCCTTTGGCCTTTTTTTCTTTTTTTGGTTTTTCAGTTTTTCCGCTTGAATACATAATACCGCTATATTATATTTTAATCTACAAAATTAAATATAATATTTGAGATTGTAGCAGCAATGATTTTTATTTTTCAACAGGAAAATGTATATAATTAGTGGTCAGTGTTCAGGGGTCAGGTGTCAGTGGTCAGCAATTGACAATTATAATTGACAATTGCTAATTAATAATTGATAGTTGTTGTTGCTGTTTTCAGTTTTCAATTTTCAGTTTAAAATCATTTGCTAATTAACCAATTTGCTAATTAACTAATTTGCTAATTAAATACTTGTCTCTCCTCGACTCTCGTATCATCTCTAACGCTTTGTTCACCTCGTCGATGGTGCCCACACACTCGAAGGGTTTGTTGGGGGCGACACCACGTAATTCGTCAAAGTATTGCTCCATTTCGGGCTTGTCCAACAGGTCTTCTCCGAAAATGCTCACCATGGTGTCGTTGTCGATAAAGGGCGACAAAATAATATAGGCAAATAGGCATTTGGAACAGTTGCAGCACCATTTGTTCTCCTTGCTGCCGGCATTGCAGCTCTTGAAAACTGGAAAATACTGTGGGTGCTTGGCAAACATCTCGGCTATCTGCAGTTCGGTATAGGGTCGCAGGTAACTGTAGTAATGATTGCTATCATTGAGGAAGGTCTTGACGTAATATCTGAAGTCTTCTTCGTATTCTAAAGTTTTGGAATACTGGTGGTTGATTTTTGTGCCAGGGATGGTCGGTTCGTTGGCACTCGACTCGTTGGACAAGGCCACATCGCGGGTGTTGGTGCCATAACTGACCAGCAGAGAATAAAAGCTGAGCATGGCTGAGAAGGGAGTGTGGCCATTCAAAAAGCCTTGTTTGTTAAGCTCCAACAGCTGTGGTGCAATTTCTCGTTGAAGTATCACAATATCCTCCTCGTTGGGAAAACCAGCGATACGGGCACAGTCGAGAGTGGCGCCCCGCGGGTTAATGATGAAGGGGATGACCTGGCACTCTTTGCGTAAGGCTTCTAAGGTGACTACTGAGTCCTTGCCTCCGCCAATGGGCACAACAACTCTTGAGCTATCAGAAATATGAGGATATGTCAAAATGCTGGCAGCTGGACATGCTTCTGAAAATTCAAAATGTAAGAATTCTTCTTCTGAAGTTTGAATCTTATTTTGGTAGAAAAACTCTCCTAATCCATTGAAGTACAATTTTTTCCACCATTTTTGCATGGCTTCGTCCAATTTGTATGAACGAATCAAAAGAGTGGGGGAGCAGGTGCATTTCCAGTAGCTGATGAGTTCAATCATACCGATCTGGAAAATAATGCCATTGATGTTTTCCTCGCATAGCGTGGAAATAGCATATTTTCCCAAGGAAAGTTTCATTTTCGGATGAAATTCATATTCGCCTGTGGCAAAATGAAATTGCATCTGTATGTCATGTTCTTCAATGGAGAAATCATAACCGCTATATTCGAATACCGGAAAATCCTCCCGCAACTGCTCGTATGATCTACTTGTCATCACCCCGCCAAAATCAATTATTAATCACCAACCGCAACTATTAATTATTAATTGTTAACTGTTAATTCCCTTGCGCTCTCTTCAGCTTATTCTCCTCAATTTTTTCATACTGCTCCAAGAAAGAGGGGATCATCTCGATGGGAATACGTTTGTTGCAGATAATATCTCTTTTCTTGTTGAGGATGAACATCGACGGGTTGCCGGTCTCGTAAGTGTTATAAGCATCCAAATAATCAATGTTGCCTTTGTTTCCTCCAACAACTAACCAAGGATGTCCTTCTTCTTTCACGTAGCGTTTCCAACGTTCCGGAGTGCAGTCGTTGGCGATGGCGAACACATCAAAATTGCGTGTGCCGGCAGTTTGCAACGAGTCGTATAGCTTTCTCAGTTTTTTAGTCTCTTTGCGGCATTCGGGACAGTCGGGATCGAAGAACCATATAATGACATATTCTTTTGGTAGGGCATGGGAGGAATGCCAGTTGTCGCTGGTGTCGGGAATCAGCAATTCCTTGGCGTGCTGGCCAATTAACAGCGGTTCCAAACGTTCTACACGCTTGCGGTATTTTTCAATCAAATCC
>JAEETJ010000060.1 GCA_016290295.1 Bacteroidales bacterium | reverse complement strand
TTGATACAACAGGAATAGCATTTAAAAACACTTCACCTTAATTGTGGATTTCTGAACTTTAAATTGTCGTTTTTCCAAAATTTTTTCCTTAATACCTCAGCATCAGCTTGATGCGGAAGCTGCGGCCCTGCATGGGATAGTTCCGGACGATTTCATATTGCTCGTTGGCGATATTCAGCAGCTCTGCTTTGAAACCAAGCGTTACTTTGTCCTTGATGTTGAAATCATGGCCGATAAAGACACTTTGGTCGGCGTAGGGGTCTAATTGGTTGGCAGGGATATTCTGCCCCAAGGCATAACGAATGCCTGACGCAATAACAGTGTACCCAACTGTGAACCAGGGTGTTTGGAAGTTGATGGCTGCGGAACCCGAATGGAGTGGGGTATAGGGTATCTGATGTCCGTAAGTCTTACTTTCAGGATCTGTCATATCCAGGGCCCGTTGGAAAGAATAGGTTCCCATTAGGCTGATTTTCAGTTGTTTGACTACTCTGCAAGAAAACTGAAGGTTGACATCAGTTCCCAATACATTCACCTTGCCGTAATTGATCATGCTCCATACAAAAAGATTGCGGTTGGGAATGGCTACAATCTTATCTTTTACCATGTTATAATAGACATCTGTGGCAGCGGAAAGGTCAATTCTGCCCAGCCAGGAATGGTCGTAGGTCACGCCTGCGTTAAACTGGTTCGTCTTTTCCGGATTCAGCTTGATATTGCCCACTTCGCGGTAATACAGGTCATTGAAAGAGGGCATGCGGAAGATGTTTTTGTATAACAGCCGGATGGTGAAATCCCGCTTGCCAAGCGGCATAATACTGATACCTGCGGAAGGAGAGAAGTGATTTTCGTTTTTGGCCGCTTCGCCTAATTCAACATGATTGTATACGTAGGTGTGCAACAAATTGGCCGACAGATTAACGTACTTGGAGTTGAAAGAGGTAGCCAACACCGTCAGGCAATTGAAACGACTCGGCTTGGCAAAATCCCGCAAGTTGGCATTCATGTTGTTGTAGAACAGGTCGTTGGCCAAAGACAGCTGCCATTGTTTGAAGGGCTTGTATGATACACTGTTGCTGAGGTAATACTCGCGCTGAATGTAGGTGTTATCCAGTTTCCCCTCTAAATTATGGTAATGCGGGTCTAAATAGTGCGTTTGGTCGTAGTTGAATTTCGCATGGCATTGGTAAGCTACCTTTTCAGAGAAATGATACTCGAAATGAGCTTGTCCAAAGGCATTTTGGTTACTTAAACGTTGCTGGTTCTCTAAATTGTAAAAAATGGTCGCCCCGGGGAGTCCTCTGTTCGAGTAATAGTAATAGAGTTTGAAATTGAGTTTGGCCTTAGGGTTGAAATTGGCATAAAAATTGGCTTCCGTTTGGATGGTGCGTACATCAGAATTGCTGCGTCGTTCACGGGAAACGCTGTCGTTGATGCCCTGTCCGTAATGCAAATCGAAGGGATAATTTCCTTTGGATTGCAAATAATTGATTTTCAGCGACCAAGCATAATAAGAATCTTCGGGATTCTGCTGTTTTTTGATACGGTTTTCCAGCAAAAGATAAGGGTTGATCAAGCCGAAAGAGCCTCCTGTGAAGGCAAAGTGCAGGTTAACAGGTTTGTTATCCTTGAATTTCGGTTCTTCGGTGACAATGTTGATGAGGCTTGCCGAGGCGAACAGCCGTGCAGGGACAAAAATATCGTCTTCCCGTCCAGATTGCAAAGAAATGGATTTGATGTTATCGGTGGAGATTTTGCTGAGGTCGATTTGTCCGGTTTGGCAGTCGCTCATGGGGATGCCATCATAGGCCACGCCGGTATGCTGTGAGCCGAGGCCACGTACTGCCACCGTCTTCATGCCTCCCACACCGCCATAGTCTTTGATGACAATGCCGGACATGAATTTTAGGGCATCAGAAAGTTGGAGTGTGGGTAAGGATTTTAGATCCTGATTCCTGATGACCTGAATCGGAGCGGACGATTCATGCGGTCGTTCCTTACCCACAATTTCCACTTCCTGTAAGCGTTGATGCCGAAGGCTATCATCTTGCGCATATATAGAGCAAGCCATGAGCATTACAGCAAGTACCATTGAAACAGACCTGAGAAAATCCGATGTCAATAAAGCGCTTTGTCGTTTCACTTTTTCCTCTTTTTGGGGTTGTTTCAATTGGTTTTGTGGAATTCGGAGAGACGACAAACAGCCTCAAAAGGCGAGATCCTTAAAAGTGTTTGTGTGTGCCTGCATCCCGAGGTTTCACAATCCGGATGAATTGACAGGTTTTCTGACTTGTTTCTCCTTTTTGACGTCTTCCCATCGGTTTTGGGCTCGACAGTGACTTGTTGTCAAAAGGCGGCTAAAACTTACAGCAGCGGGAGCTGTACAGGATTCGCACCTGTTTCCCTCACGGATTTTGCTTTGGCAAAATCCTCATCAAAACATCGTGGCAAAATTACATAAAATTCTTGAATTATACACAGACCAATAATTTATTGCGGAGAAGTGTTGCTTGCGAAAAAAATGCGTGGAAAAACAAAATAATATTCAACGTGAGGATGTGCATAATTTTTTCTGTAAAATTCCGTTCATAATGTTAAAAAGTCTAAATTTGCAAGAAAATAATAATGTTAAAAAAACTAAAGCTATGAAAAAAATCAGTGTTATTTTATTGGGTTTAGTGATGGGTATGATGCTGACCGTAAATGCTCAAGCTCCATATCGTCACAGTATTGGTGCAACCTTAGGTAATATGGAGGCCTTCTCATACAAAACTTTCTTCACGGAAAATTTTGCTTTCAGCGTGGACGCGGGTTTTAAATGGACGGTGAGTTCAGCTCATCTTTTCTCCAAAGCCGACCATTTTGCTTATAAGGGAACTATATGGCCAATGACTGTAGAGGCAAATCCGAATTTTATGTATGAGGCAGCTGCAGGTCCTAAAGGTTTACATTGGTTTGTGGGAGGTGGTGTTAGTGCCGGATATTCATGGAGTGCTACATACCATAACCACTATGATGCATATTACTATGATTATTCCTATTATTCATTCGGAAAAATAGGTGTAAATGCCATAGGCGGTGTGGAATATAAATTCAATATTCCTTTAACCTTACAAGCGGATCTTAGACCTGGTTTTGGTTTGTTGTTCAACAAACATTTCACAATTAATTACTTCGATTGGGCCATTTGTGTGGGTGTAAGATATACTATCAAATAAGAAGCTTTCTGAAATCTGTATAAATGCTATGAAAAGAAAAAACGCCCCCATTTGGAGGCGTTTTTTTGTGGCTCTTTTGATTTGTGTTTTAATCTTTTGCTTGAAAAAGGGGGTTAATCCACAATCTTGATTTCTTTCATCAGGTTTTGGGCGTTGGCCATCTTGTCAATGATGAAGAGCAGGTAGCGTGTGTCCATGCAGATGGTGCGTTGTACTTCATTTTCAAAGGAGATGTCGCCGCTCATGGCTTCCCAATTACCATCAAAGGCCAGACCGATTAAGTTGCCGTTGGCGTCAATTACGGGACTACCAGAGTTGCCGCCCGTGATGTCGTTGGTGGTGATGAAGTTGACCACCAAGTCACCGTTTTCGTTGGCATAGCGGCCGTAATCGTGGCTTTCCCACAGTTTGATGAGGTCTTGAGGTACGTCAAATTCCCAGTTGCCGGGTTTGTACTTGGCCATCACACCGTCCAGAGTGGTGATGTAGTTGTAGGTGATGCCGTCGGCTGGCTTGCAGTCCTGTACGCTACCGTAGGTAAGACGCATGGTGAAGTTGGCGTCGGGATAGAAATTGCGGTCTTCCTGCATCTCCATCAGGCCCTTCATGTAGAGGCGGTCGGCACGGCTGCAGTTTACTTTTTCAGCTTCATCACTCAAGGCAATATAGGATGCGACAATATTTTCCATCAAGGCATAAATGGGGTCATTTTTCAATGATTTGGGGTTGTCAAGCCATGCATTCAGCTTGTCGGCATCTACTAAAACGGATTTAGCAAAGGCGTTGTTTACGAATGCGGTGAAATCACCTCCGTTTTTGTCGCCTGTTTTCTTGATAAGGGATGGCAATTGGTCAGGATTCACATCTTTGTAGAAGAGATTCAGCAAGGCGATGGTGACATCACGGTCCAGTTCCTTGTCGTAATCCTTGAAATACTCCTGAACAGCTGGTTTCATTCCCTTTGCATACTCGGCAATGTTTTCTTTTGTAGCTGCTTTTGTCTCAATAATATTGCTCAAACGTCTGAATTTCACAGCGTAGGCCACCGCTTCGCCGCCTCGCCAGCCGGCTTCACGATGATAAATCAGGGCTTTGGTATATTTGGACTGGTGATCCCAATAGTTGTCCATTTCATCGAAAATGCCTGCATATTTTGCACTGCGGTTTTTGTCCTGGGAGGCCCATTGGCGGAATGCTTTTTCCTGCTCCAAGCGCTTCTCATAGACTTTGTTGCGTTTCAGCTGTTTTACCTGACCGATGTAGTATTTCCAGTAGTTGCTCACGCTGGCTTGCTTGGAAGCGTACTGAATGAACACGGCAGGGTCAGCATCCATGTGTTTGCGGTATTGCTCCAACTTGGTGGTACGGCAATCCACAATGGCGGGACCTTCAAGTTCAATCACATTCTTCACCGAACCTGAGGATGAATAGCGGTCAGTGGAGCCTGGATAACCCAAAATCATAGTATAATCACCTGGTTGTACGCCTTTTAAGGAAATCGGCAGGAAGTGTTTTGACTTCATGGGAACGTTTTTCGCACTGTATTCCGCTGGTGTGCCGTCAGGAGCGGTATAGACACGGAAAATGCAGAAGTCACCTTTGTGGCGTGGCCAGGTCCAGTTATCGGTGTCGGCACCGAATTTGCCGATGCCCCAGGGCGGACAAGCCACCAAGCGGACATCTTTATACACATCATATACAAAAAGAATGTACTGGTTGCCATGATAGAAAGGTATGATTTCTACTTTCACCGACTTGTCACCCTTACGTTCTTTTTTCATTTTTTTGATGTTCTCATCAATGATTTTATCACGATCAGCCTCAGAAGTGTTGCTGCCTACACCTTTCAATATGGCTTCTGTAACATCTTCAATATAATTCAAAAATGAAACGGTCAAACCCTCGTTGGGAAGTTCCTGATCTTTACTTTTGGCCCAGAAACCGTCCTTCAGATAGTCGTGTTCCACAGAAGCGTGGGTTTGCACGTATGAAAGGCCGCAGTGATGGTTGGTGAGCAGCAGTCCTTCGGGAGAAATCAGCTCGCCGGTGCAGCCGCCACCGAACTGTACGATAGCGTCTTTCAGGCTGGGCTGGTTGAAGCTGAAGATTTGTTCAGCGGTCAGCTTGCAGCCGAGTCGCTGCATGTCGGCCAGATTCTGACCGTTGATGGAGTAGGGCAGCCACATGCCTTCATCGGCACGGGCCCCAAAGAAAAACAACATCATCAAGATGCATAAAAGATTGATTTTTTTATTCATGATGGTAATGATTTTGATAGTGCAAAGGTACAAAAATTTCACGAAAAATGCACTCGCAATTTCTGTGGGAGGACCTTATGTTATTCTGACTGTAGAGACGTTTCATGAAACGTCTCTACGAAAAAATAATGCTATTGGTGCACTTATTTCAAAAAACACTATTTTTGCTATTCAAATTTAACAACAGAAAAATGTTACAAATTGGAACAAAAGCCCCTTATTTTGAGGGTGTTGACGAAAACGGAAAGCCCGTTTCCCTGAAGGATTTTGCTGGAAAGAAATTAGTGCTCTACTTTTATCCGAAGGATAGCACGCCAGGCTGTACTGCCGAGGCCTGCGACCTGCGTGATAACTATCAGCGTTTCCTCGCCATGGGTTATGAAGTGTTGGGCGTAAGCAGAGATTCAGCCGCTTCGCACCAGCGGTTCATCGCCAAATACGAGCTGCCCTTCCACCTTATCGCCGACACCGACCTCACTATCCTGAAAGCTTACGAGGCCTGGGGCGAGAAGAAGATGTACGGCAAGGTGACCGAAGGTACGCTACGCACTACTTATGTTATTGATGAGAAAGGTGTTATCGTTGATGCTATCGGCAAAGTCGACACCAAAAACCATACAGCACAGCTGTTGAAATAGTGGCGTAAACGATGAAAAACCAATTATTTTGAAATCACTTATAATTATGAAAAAGCTTTGGTTTTTGGTGATGATAGTGTTGGCCGCCTTGTTGCCGATGCGGATGACGGCACAGCAGGTGAAGCCCAATTGGGAGTCGCTTAATAAGCGTGGTTATCCGCAGTGGTTTCAAGATGCGAAACTGGGCATTTTTGTCCATTGGGGACTTTATTCTGTACCCGCCTATGCCTCTAAAGAGGGGTACGGTGAGTGGTTCTACCGCGGACTGATGCAAAAAGAGCCGGAACGGATGCGCATCATGAGTTATTATGCCGATACCACCAAACCTATCTTCGATCAGTATAAGGAACTTACAAATTATTGGCACGCAGAACTTTGGGATCCTGAGAAATGGGCTGCACTTTTTCAATATGCTGGTGCAAGATATGTGGTGTTAGTTACTAAGCACCACGATGGTTATTGTCTGTGGGATAGCCAGTTCCAGCCCGAATGGAATAGTGTGGTGAGCGGTCCGAAACGCAATATTGTGGAGGAACTGACCAATGCTGTGCGCAATTGGGGTGGACTACGCATGGGCTTTTATTACTCGCTACCCGAATGGACGAACCCGCGCCACATCTGGATGGTAGATCCTGATAACGAAATCAGCGATTATGTCGATAACTACATGGTGCCACAGTTCAAAGAGTTGGTGAGCCGCTACAAACCCGACTTAATCTTTTCAGATGGCGACTGGAACAATACGGTGGAACAACTTCGTTCACAGGAACTGATCAGTTGGTATTACAACACCGTGGGGCCTGATGCCATTGTGAACAACCGTTGGGGTAATGGCACGAAGCATGGTTTCCTCACACCTGAGTACAGTGCGGGCATTGCCAACACGGAGGTGCCGTGGGCGGAATGTCGCGGACTTGGGCGTAGTTTCGGTCTCAACCGCAACGAGGATTTGGACAACTATATGACCGACAAAGAGCTGATACAGCACTTTGTGGAGTTGGTTGCCCATGGCGGTGGCATGACTCTCAACGTAGCTCCCTATGCCGATGGTACTATCCCGCTTATCCAACAGGAACGCCTCTATGGTCTCGGAGATTGGTTGTGGTACCATGGTAATGCAATTTACGGTTCGCGTCCCTATGTGATTCCTTGTCAACGGGAACGAACCAAGGCTCAATTGCCTGTCTGGTACCACGATGCAATAGGAAAGGACATAGATATTGACTGGGTGCGTAACGCCCCAATGCGTGAGGCAACTTCAGACCATTTTGACATTCATTGGGATGGCGAAGTGAAAGTTACTGCAGATGGGGAATATACGTTGACCCTGAATGCGGATGACAGAGCAACTGTTTATATAAAAACTGCTGAAGACAGCTGGGACACTTTACTGCATTACGACAAAAATGCATCTTCCAACCCCAAAGCAAATACTGTATTAAATTTACATAAAGACGAAAGAATATCGCTTCAGATTGATTTTCACGAAGAGGACTTAGAGGCTGCTATCTCACTGAAATGGAGCAAAGATGGCGGAGAAGCAGTACCTATTCCAGGACATTGGAGAGGCAATGTGTTTTGGGATCGCACGATACGATGTTTTACTACCAATCATAACGACTTATACATCATTGAGTTCAAACGCCCAAGCCGAGATAAACCATTGACAATAAAGGATATGCCAAAAATCAATCCCAAGGCGACATTCCATTTGTTGGATGATTGGGGTTACTGGGGTAAGCTGAAGTGGAAACAAGACAAGCACGGAACCCTCACCATTGACTTTTCCAATATTCCTCAAGAATTATTGAACCATTTGGAAAATGCCTGGGTCATTGAAGTCGAGAACTACCAGCCTTGAATCTTAAACTGATAATTTATTATTCATAGAAGATTAAAAGTATCTATTCTTTCAGTTTTTCCAACTCTTTGCGATAGAGGACAAAGGCGATAAGGTTAAATGCGATACTACAAATGTAGGCAACAGGAACGAGAAATGACGCCCGCGGATACCAGATGTCGTTTATGGTGAGATATTCAGCGATGATGTTAAACAGATAATTTACGGAGAAAAAATGTAGGGTGATGATAATCATAACTACTACAATGGGTAATACCACCATACGCTTTTTGACAAGCAGGTAAATGGCACCGATAGTAACGACGAGAATCAGCAAACAGGTAATAACATCTTCCAGTATCGGATGATGCGCATACTTCCAGTAATTACCACCGATTACACGTATTATGGAAAGAATGTATCCCAAAGTGATGGCGAACAGCATACCGCCGAAATAGCTTTGGGATTCGACTGTTGAGGTTTCGTTGTCAGAAGCGGTGCTCTCCGTATCGTAACGCCACCAGACGAAGCCGACAATGAGCACTCCTGTAATTAAATCTGACCATTTTCGCACGTTTTGCATCACATAGTTGGGGATGTCGTTGTCTATCCTATTGGCAGCGGGAGAATGGTTCTCAAAAAAACTTTTTACCAGAAAAAAATCAAATAAACTCATTATTAACAAAAAGGCAACCAGCATTAGGATGTGCCCCCATTTGATAGTCGGCATTTTCGCTTTGTGAAACAGGAGGTAAAACACCAGTAATGTCAGTATGGATTTCCCTATAACTACTGCTATAGGATTCAGCACACTTTCCAAAGCAAAAAAGAATGAGGAAAAGGACGCCAAAACGGAACCAAATATCCAATAGACGATGATTCCGAGCAAAAAGCATCGGTAATCCAATGGTTTTTCAATGGTGGTATTCATGATTATTCTATTTTGAAATGGCAAATTCCTTCAATTTCTCTTCGGTAAGGCGGTAAATCGTCCAATCCTCCATGGGGACGGCGCCGATGCTCTTGTAAAAGTCGATGGAAGGTTGGTTCCAGTCGAGGCAAACCCACTCCATGCGACCGCAGTGACGCTCCAGTGCCAGCTTGGCCAGATGTTGCAGCAGTGCCTTTCCGTAACCGAGGCCGCGCTTCTCTGGCAACACGAAGAGGTCTTCCAAATAAAGGCCTTTACGTCCTACAAAAGTGGAAAAGTTATGGAAGAAGAGGGCGAAGCCTACAATTACGCCATCTTCCTCCCCAAACACCACTTCCGCTTCGTGGCGCACGAAGAGAGCCTCGTGGAGTCCCTCCTCGGTAGCCTCCACCTCATGGGCAAGTTTTTCATACTCAGCCAGTTTCTTGATGTATTCCAGAACAGTGGCGGCCTCATTCTCTCTCGCCGCCCGGATGGTGAATGTGGGCATAATTGATCTTTTTTTGGTGACGAACTGAATTTCAACTGCAAAGGTACATAAAATTCCAGTATTAGTTTTCAAGTTTAAACCCTATTGGATTTTGTGGTGATACTTTCTTTTCTCGTAACTGGTCAAGAGCCTCGTTAATTACTTCGATTTGTATGGCCACCTCATTGTTAATCTGTTCTTGTATATCGTTGATGTCATTTTGGTCATGCAAGATTTCTTCAACATAGGCGTTTAATTGGTCAACTTTATGGGCGAGTTGTTCATAATGTAATGTGGACGACTGCATTGCGGCCACAGCTTGTCTAACAGTAACAAAAGCACGCATTATGTTGATATTGACTTGCACTGCAATTTTGCTACGAAGAAGGCCTGATAACATAGCAACACCTTCTTCGGTAAATGCGAAAGGAGGATATTTACTGTGTTGACCACGACCTGTCTTTAAGATGCCATTTTGGCATCTTAAAGCGGACACATCCTCTGTGGTCAATTCAAACATGAAATCTTCAGGGAAACGTTCAATATTACGGCGAACTTGACGTTTTAATTGTGCAACCTCCACTTCATAAAGTGTAGCCAAATCGTAGTCTAACATAACTTTCACACCTCTGATTTCGAAGATGAGGTTTTCAATGGTGTTGCTGGTGATTGATAAATTATCGTTCATAAGTTGTTGATTATAAGTATGTGATCACAATTTGTGATGTCATACTTTAGTTTTATTATTAAATTTCAATTATATTTTGCAAAAATATAAAATTTCATTAAATAAAAAGTAGCTTTTAGACATTGCAAAAAAAATCGTATCTTTGACCAAAAAATTATTTAGTATTTTTGCCCTCCTAACAGAGATATATGAAACGAATCATTCTTTCTTGCTTAATATGTTGTATGGTGTTATGCGTTTTCGCTCAAAAGCCAAACAACACCGGTCGTTATACTGTCATTGTGCAAGAGGGATATCCCATTTCTTTGTCACAATACACGTACATGATTACTCCTGATTGTGATTTGTATTATAAAAGAGGTGTTTTTACATCTTCTCAAATATACCATACCAAAATCTCCGAAGAGCAATATTCCTCTATTTTTTCTGATGAAGAAATGAAGCGGCTTCAAAGTGTTTGTGCTAACGACAGCATTGTATATAGCAGATGTAATGGACTGGATGATAGTCCCTATGCTATAATAACCATTTGCATTAACGGTTTCCAGATTAAGTACATTGGCCAATGCACTTTCCCGTCAGGTTTTGATAATTTGTTTACTTTCCTGCACGACAACGAACCGAAGTTTTCCCGTTTTACAGGAAAAATCACCCGGAAATCGTCAAAACGCTGGACGCAAGTTGCGGCGATGCCTTAGGGGCTTACGGCTTACCTGTTGCTTAGCGCTTACTGTTTATAGCTTATAATTTAAGGTCAGATTCCGATGAAGGGTCTAGCCTTTTTCTGTGTCACATGAATGTCTGAGAAGGGGCTCAAATGGCAGGGGGACTAGTCTGTGACACCTATAGTTTTTGGGGAATAAATGCATTTCAGACTTGGACATGGCGTCCTGAAGATCAGGGTGCAGATGTGATGTAAATTGAAAATCTTGGGAATTTCTGATTGAAAATCTTGGGAGTTTAAAATCACGAAAAACTATTATAACGGATTAGTACTGTTGCGATAAATTTTCAG
>JAEETJ010000059.1 GCA_016290295.1 Bacteroidales bacterium | reverse complement strand
CGGCACACAAAAAAAGGCAACGCTACGCATTGCCTTTTTTTCTTGCGGAAAGTGAGGGATTCGAACCCCCGGAACCCCGAAGGGTTCAACAGATTTCGAGTCTGCCCCGTTCGACCACTCCGGCAACTTTCCGCTGCAAAAATACAACTTTTTTCGCTTGCCTCCGCTCAAACGGCGAATTTTTTATGCAGTGTCAGACAGAATGTTTGGAGACGTTCCTTCGGCATACGGGTGCGGACGCATTCGGTGCGTCCCTATATCTTGAATCCTGAATTTTGAATTCAAAAAAAGAGGAAGTTGATACTTCAACTTCCTCTTTTTTTACTGAAACCTGTAACCTGAAACCTGTTCACTATTCTGGTTGTTGGCACAGTTCGGTCAACACACTGCAGGTTGATTTCGGGTGCAGGAAGCCAATCATCAGGTTCTCGGCGCCTTTGCGGGGAGCCTTGTCGATAAGGCGAACGCCCTTTTCCTCAACTTCGGCCAGTGAGTCGGCCACCTTGTCCACGTTGAAGGCGATATGGTGAATGCCTTCGCCCTTGTTGGCGATGAATTTGGCGATGGTGCTCTCTTCGCAAGTGGGCTCCAACAGCTCAATCTTGGTCTGACCAACCTTGAAAAAGGCAGTCTTAACTTTCTGGTCCGCCACTTCCTCAATGTTGTAACATTTCAGTCCCAATACATTTTCATAATAGGGGATGGCTTGGCTTAAATCTTTCACGGCAATGCCGATGTGTTCGATGTGTGTGATGTTCATTATAATTGATAGTTTATAGTTAATAATTAATAGTGGTCAGTGGTCAAAATATTTTGCAAAATTACGAAAAAAAACTGATAGCTGTGCTTTCTTAGCACATTAAAAACTTTCAGTTTATAACGCCTAATCCCCAATCACTGACCCCTGAATCCTGACCCCTGAATCCTGACCCCTGAATCCTGACCCCTGAATCCTGACCCCTGATCACTTCTCTTCCGCGGGCATCACAAAGGCGTGGATACCTTGCTGCGGGGCGCTTTCGTCCAGGAGGTGGATTTCTTTCAGCAGGGGCTCTACTTTGTCGTCGGGTAAGAAGATGAACATCGCCGAGTTGAGGGTGGGCCAGGCATGGGTGCCATAATGCGGCTCGCCGTCGTTGGAGCCTCGTCCTTGCACCTCCTGCCAGAAGGTAAAACCACGGATTTCCAATTTGTCTAATATCTCGATGACTTCATCGTAAAAGGCTTGGTAAAATGATATGAAGACAGCTTTCATTGTTTTCGATTTTAAATGTTTGACTCACATTGTTTTATTCTTCATTGCTGACGGTCACAGGCTGTAATTCCGCTTTGGCGGCTTTCCTGGCCTTTCTTCTGGCTCCGAAATCGGCAAATAAACTGTAAAGGATAGGAATCAAAATCAAAGTTACCAAAGTGGATACGGAAAGACCCCAGGCCACGACCATACCCATGGAGTTCCACATTTCGGCACCTTCTCCCTTGTCGAGTGCCAACGGAATCATACCCAATACGGTGGTCAGTGTGGTCATCAAAATGGGACGGAGACGGGAACGTCCACCAGTGACAACGGCTTCCTTGATGCTCATGCCACGCTCACGGCAGAGGCTGGTGTAATCGACCAGCACAATACCGTTCTTCACCACAATACCAATCAACATCATGGCACCAATCAAGGCCATGATACCCAAGGCGGTGTTGGTAACGGCTAAGCCGATAAATACACCGGTGAGGGCGAAAGGAATGGAGAACATGATGACGAAGGGGTAGGTGAAGGATTCGAACTGGGCAGCCATCACTACATATACCAACATGACTATCAGCAACATCAGGGTGATGATGTCTTTGAACGCATCCTGCTGGTCTTCCCAAGTACCGGCAATCTTATAGTCGAGGGTGTTGGGGATTTCCATCTGGTCTAACTCATTCTGGGCAGCTGCCACAATGTCGCTCAACACACCATCCTTGCCGACCACGCACGATACCTTGACCATACGCTCACGGTCCTTACGCACGATAGTCGGAGGGGTGAAACTTTCCACTACTTTTCCGACATCACCCACACGGATGCCTTTGCCTTGATTGTTGTATATCAGAATGTGCTCAATAGCACGGGTGTCTTCTCGGAATTCGGGGGCATAACGCACACGGATGTTGTATTCGTCGCCATCCTCGCGGAAGTGGGAGGCAGTGTAGCCGTTGAAACGGTCACGTACATACGTGGCGGCGGTGGTGGAGTTCAGTCCGTTCTCGGCCAGTTTGGTACGGTCTAAGAGCACTTGCAATTCGGGCGTGTATTCGTCACGACTGATGACCACTTCTGAACAACCTGGTACCTGTCTCATGCGTTCGGCAACTTTCATGGCAAACTCGTCGGTGGTGTTGAAGTCATAACAGTACAACTCAATATCCACGGTTGATTGTCCCCCCATGCCACCTTGACCGGTATTGACAGAATAGGTGTTGATTTCTATATGTTTACGCATGATGTTACGGATGCCGTCCGCAATCTCGTTGATGGGTTTGTCGCGTTCGGTCTTCTTGACCAGACGGATGTTGAAAGAGAGTAGGTGAGTACCGTTGTCACGCATCAAGCTCCAAGTGTTGTCTTCATCGGGCTGTCCAACAGAGTAGTTGATACGATTGATTTCGTTGGGATATTTTTCCATAATCTCTCTTACCAACTCATCGCCCAAGGCTTTGGTGGTTTCCACACGGGTACCCATAGGCAATTTGACAGTGGCTCCCAATCGGGCGTTATCCATGGTCGGGAAAAATTCGGTGGGGATTACCAAAATAAGACTTAAGCTTCCCAGGAAGATGAGCGTTGCAATTGTTACAACTGTTTTTCTATGGTTTACACACCAGTTTAACAGGCGTGCGTAAGCATTATCCAGCCATGTCAGGAATCTTTCCACTGGAGCATAGATGAAAGCGAACCATTTGCTTTTCTTGGGATTTTTTTTCAACATGAGAGAACACAACATAGGTGTCAAGGTCATAGCCGCTAACAGGGAGATGGCAATCACAATGGTGACAATCCAACCTAACTGTTTGAACAACACACCCGACATACCGGTGATAAAGGTCAAAGGCAAGAATACCGCTACAATTACCAAGGTGGAAGCAATGATGGACAGGGAGACCTCGCTGGTGGCGAAAATGGCTGCCGATTTGGGCTTGGAACCTCTTTCGATGTGGGTGGTGATGTTCTCCAATACCACAATGGAGTCGTCAACCACCATACCGATAGCAATACTCAAAGAGGACAAAGAAATGATATTCAGTGTATTACCTGTTAATAGCAAGTATATGAACGCACCAATCAGGGAGACCGGCACCACAATGGCGATAATGATAGTGGCCCTCCATCGACCCAGGAAGAAGAGTACAACAACTACTACCAACAAGAGGATGATCAAAATCGTTTCCTCCAAGCTGGCAATGGTGTTGGTAATGTTGTCGGAGTTATCCACCAAAATATCCAATTTGACATCCGCAGGCAGATTCTTCTTGATGTCGGGTAACTGCTCCTTAACCTTTTTAGCGATTTGTACGGTGTTGGCATCGGTTTGTTTCTGGATGACAATCATGGCACCGCGGGAACCGTTGGTATAGACCTCCTGCATACGTTCCTGCAGGGTGTCCTTGACAGTGGCAACATCACGCAGATAGATGTTTTTATTGGCATAGCTGCCTACTACCACATCTTCCATTTCGTAGGCATCCTCAAATTCGCCATCCACACGTAAGGTATAAGTTTTGGAACCCACATCCATGATACCCAAAGACACATTCCTGTTTTCAGCTCCCAGAATGCTGGCAATTCCCTCAATGGTCATATTGTAGGCCTCCAATTTGTAGGGGTCGCAATACACCTGGATTTCACGTTGTGGGGCACCGGAGATGGACACTGCACCCACGCCGCTGATACGGCTCAATGGAGAAGCCACTTTGTCGTCGAGAATCTTGTACAAAGCCTGGGTGCTCTGGTCAGATTCAATGGATAACAGCATGATGGGCATGTCGTCGGCACTGAACTTAAACAAGAAGGGCTGGTTGGCACCGTCGGGCAGTGATGATGAAACCATGTCCAGCTTGTCTCGCACGTCATTGGTTTTTTCATCAATATCTACACCCCATTCAAATTCCAGATATACAATGGAATAGTTTTCTTTTGAATTGGAGGTGATATGCTTCATGTCGCTCAGCGTGTTCAGCACATTCTCCAAGGGCTTGGAAACATTGTCTTCTATGTCTTCGGCACTTGCTCCAGGATATACGGTGAACACCATAATGGTGTTGCTGTCCATGTGCGGAAACAAGTCCACCGGCAGTTTTGTCAGTGAGAAAATACCGATAATGATGACGGCCACATATATCAGACCGGTCATAATCGGACGGCTAACAGATTTTTGGTATAAACTCATTTTTATAGGTGTTAGGTGTTAGTTTTTAGGTTTTAGGGGAGTCTCACTTCGTTCGAGGGGAGTTTCGCTACGCTCAAGGGGAGTCTCGCACTTCGTTCTCGAGGGGAGTTTAAATTCCCCTTCTTGCAGAAGGGGTGGCCGAAGGCCGGGGTAGTGATTGAACTTTCAGTTTTCAGTTTTCAACTTTCAGCTTATTAAACCTTATTTTGCAATTTCGACTTCAAGGCTGTCTTTCAGTCGGGGGAGGCCGGAGGTGGCCACGAAGGCGCTGTCAGGGATATCCTCGTTCAGCAGTTCGTAGTAGGTGTCCAAATGGCGGCCCAATTGCACTTGTTTGAAGAAGACACGGCCGTTATCATATACATATACATAACGGTTGCCGGAACCCTGCTGTCTGAAAATTGCTTCGTCGGGCACTACAATATGGTTGTACATGCCGAAGTTGATGGTGACACGGGCGTACATACCGGGACGAACCTTGCTGTTGGCGTTGGGCAGCTGGATTTCCACCGGGAAAGTATGGGTGGTGCCGTCGATGGTGGGATAAATCAGGCTTATTTTGCCCTTGAAAACCTCACCATTATAAGCATCTATGGCAATGTCAACGGGCATGCCGACTTTCACCTTGGTGAAGAGCATTTCAGACACGTTGATGAGCATCTTCACCGGATTGATCTGCTGCACCTGCACCACGGGCAGTCCACCGAAGAGGTCGCCGCTGTCGTAGTTTCTGGCGGTCACCACACCGTTCAGCGGGCTGAGCAGCTGGGTGTTCTCTAACAGGTTCTCGTAAGAGGTGCGGGTCACATCCAAATTGGTCTTCATGGCATCCCAGTCTGATTTTGACACGCCGCCCACCTTGTACAGCTCGTCGATACGCTTGAAGCTGAGTTCGAGGTTGTCTAACTGGCTTTTGGTCTGTTTCAGGTTGGCTTCATTCATCTGAACCAAAACCTGTCCTTTGTGAACACGGTCGCCCACTTCCACGTAAATCTTGTCGATACGGCCACCAGTCAGCGGGGCGATATTGTTGACCGCCTCGGCTTCAACGGTTGCCGTGTATTCGTACAGTTGCTCAACTTCCTGTATGGAGACTTGCTGAACTTTGATTTTGATTTTTTCCTGGGTTTGTGTGGTTTCTTTTTCCTTTGAGGAACATGCGCTTACGATAAGCATGAGTCCCAGTAAAGTGTAAATGATGCTGTTGGTGTGTTTCATTGTGTATATTGTTTTGTTTAATTCGATTATTTAATGTTAAAAGGGGAGTTGGACTTCGTCCAAGGGGAGTCTCGAACTTCGTGCTCGAGGGGAGTTTCGCTTCGCTTAAGGGGAGTCTTTTATGTATATTGTATTTTCTAACCCCTAATCACTGACCACTGACCACTGATCACTGATCACTGTTTCCCTGTGAGGGCGTCGAGGGAGGCTTTGGCAGTGAGGTAGTTGAAGAGTGATTGGCAGTAGGTGAGGCGGGTGCTGGTCAACATCAGCTCGGCGGTGTTGAGGTCGAGCCAAGTGTTCATGCCCACTTCGTATTGCTTCTTGGCGATGTTGTAAGCTTCTTCGGCCTGCTGCATGGTCTCCTTGTCAGAAGCGAGGTTTTCAATAGCCTGTTGCATGTCGTTCAGGTAACTTTGTGCACCTAAACGCAGGTTGCGTTCAATGTCAACTCGCTGATCCTGCATGTTTTCGATGTTCAGGTCGGCTTGTTTCAGCTTGTATGAGGTACCTGCCCATGAAACGATGGGAACTGACAGTCCGAGTCCGATGACAGAGTAGGGGAAATTGTTGAAACTCCCGCCTGTGTCGCCCATGCCGTTGTACATCAGGCTACCGCTTAAGGCCAGACTGGGGCAAGAAGAACCTTTGATGATCTTCTTGGATTGTTGCAGTTGCTGTATGCCCATGTCTAACTGCTTTAATGAGGAATTCTCATCCAAGCTGATGTCGCTCAGTGTGGGAACTTTGGCATTCAGTACTTCGGTTTCATAATCGTCTAAGTGGCCGTCGAAAATCACAGGTTCGTTGATGTCGAGTCCCAAGATGATTTTCAGTCGCATGTATGCCAGATTGGCTGTTTTAGCAGCGGAAGTCACATCGGGACGCAGGTTTTGCAAGGACACATCCGAACGTAATTTTTCGAAGCTTGACACCAATCCCTGTTGGTATTGCTTGTTCACCAATTCATTGGATGCCTGTGTGTTGGCATAGCTCTGCTGGAGTACATCGTATGCTTGTTGGGCTACCAAGTAGGTGTAATACGCCTGCTTGATTTGATTTACCAGCTCCAGTTTAGAGGAACGGGCGTTTTCCATGGCGAGCTCGATATCCATCTGCGACAGCTTCAGACTCGACCACAGGGAGGGCACAATCAGCGGCAACGACAGGGTTGCTCCAACGGAATAGTTGTGGTCCTTACCCACCTTGATATTCATGTCCTGGCCGCCCATGCTCATAGCCATACTCTGCTTTAAGATGGTGTATTGGTATGAGCCACTGAGAGATACGTCGGGAAAGAGGGAGACAATCTGCTCTTTCTTATACTGCTGTTTGATTTGTATGTCGCGGTCGGCAATACGCATTGAGGGACTCTCGCTAAGACCGATTTCAATGGCCTTTTTCAGGTCGATATGTACAGAATCCTTTTGTCCTTGTGCGAATCCGAAATATCCGGCGAATAACAAAATACTTGCTAATAAACCGGATTTGGTGAGTTTGCTCAGTAAACGAATCATGTTTTATTTTAAATTAGTGTATTTATCTTATTGATTATTAAATACTTGAGATTTTAAAATCTTTAAAATTCAAGTTTGCAAAAATAACTAAAATGTCTTAATTTTTCAGTGCAAAAAGATTAATTTCAACCAATGTGGGAAAAAAATCAACGAAAGCGTAAAATATCTCAATAAAAAAAGTCCATCGTATCTAAAAAATGAGTAATTTTGCTGATTAAATTTTTAACGTTATGGCTACTAAATATGTGTTCGTTTCTGGCGGTGTAGTTTCCGGTTTAGGAAAGGGTATTACCGCAGCATCTCTGGGTCGTTTGCTCAAATCGCGTGGGGTAAAAGTGACCATGCAAAAATTAGATCCTTATCTGAATGTTGACCCGGGTACGATGAACCCGTATCAGCATGGGGAAGTGTTTGTTACCGAAGATGGTGGCGAAACAGATTTGGATATTGGCCATTATGAACGTTTTATTGATGAGAGCCTGAACAAATACTGCAACGTAACAGCAGGAAAGGTTTATTATCAAGTTATTGAAAATGAGAGAAATGGTGTGTATGCGGGTTCCACCATCCAAATGATTCCGCATATTACCAATATGATTAAGGACAAAATCCGTCTGA
Source organism: Bacteroidales bacterium (assembly GCA_016290295.1). Lineage (GTDB taxonomy): Bacteria > Bacteroidota > Bacteroidia > Bacteroidales > WCHB1-69 > RUG11690. Next base: position 3,445 of record JAEETJ010000059.1, on the reverse strand, counting down.
ATGCGGAAACCAATGAGGCGGAAGTGGCTATCGTTGAGATCGGTGGCACGGTGGGTGACTATGAAAGTTTGCCTTTCTTGGAAGCTATCCGTCAGTTTACCATCGAGGAAGGTTATGCCAACTGCATGTATATCCATGTGGCACTGATTCCTTTTATTACTCCGAGCAACGAGCTGAAAACCAAGCCCGCTCAGCATAGTGTCAAGGAATTGCTGAGCCTGGGTATCCAGCCAGATATCTTGGTATGCCGCTGCGACAGACCTTTGGGCAAGGAAATCAAGCAGAAATTGTCGTTGTTCTGCAATGTGAAGTTAGATTGTGTGATTGAGAACACCAATATGCCTTCACTTTACGAGGTGCCGCTGGCATTGGAAGAAGAAGGTCTGGCAGAACAGGTCATCAAACGTTTGAAAATCCAGTGCAAAGAGAAAGACATGCACGACTGGGAAGATATGGTACAGCGTAGCAAGAAGTTAAGCCATCGTACCCAGATTGCATTGGTAGGTAAATATATTGAGTTGCAAGACGCCTATATCAGCGTGGTGGAAGCACTGAAACATGCTTCTATCTATAATGATACTAAATTGGAAATCAAATGGATAGATTCTGAAGATATCACAGAAAAGACTGCTGGAACCTTATTGAAAGGTGCAGATGGTATCATCATCCCCGGTGGTTTTGGTTCACGTGGTATCGAAGGCAAAATCAACGCGGCCCGCTATGCCCGCGAGAATAAGGTGCCTTATCTTGGCCTTTGCCTGGGTATGCAGATTGCCATCATTGAGTTCGCACGCAACGTGTGTAAGCTGGATAAGGCCAACAGTAAGGAAATTGATGCGGCTACACCGTATCCGGTTATCGACTTCTTGCCTGGCCAGAACGAATACAGCATGTTGGGTGGAACCCTCCGTTTGGGTAAGTATCCTTGCAAACTGAAAGCAGGTACCAAGGCCTATGGTGTATATCAGGAAGAAATGATTTCCGAACGTCACCGTCATCGCTACGAGGTGAATAATGAATATCGTGAAGTGCTGTCACAAAATGGCATGATTTTCTGCGGTACCTCGCCGAATGACAGTATTGTGGAAATGATTGAGCTGCCTGACCATCCGTGGTTTGTGGCTTGCCAGTTCCATCCCGAGTTCAAGTCACGCCCGAACCGTCCGCATCCGCTGTTCATGGGCTTTATGCATGCTGCCGTGGCACAGAAACGTTAAGACGTGGAGGCGTTAAGACGTTAAGGCGTGGAGACGAATTTAGTCTTAACGAATGCACGTAGTGCATGTCTTAACGCATAACCGAATAATCGTAGAAACGAATTGTAAATGAAAAAAGTTGTTATACAGAAGGGTAAGGAGAAGTCGCTACAGCGTTTTCATCCGTGGGTGTTCTCTGGTGCTATTGCCCGTAAGGACAGTCATATTGCTGAAGGGGAGATTGTGGAGGTCTATGACGCTTACGATAATTTCCTGGCGATGGGTCATTATCATACCAGCTCTATCAGCGTTCGTGTTTTCAGTTTCGAGAAGGTGAATCCAGATTATGCTTTCTGGAAAAAGAAAATAGAGCAAGCTATCAGTTATCGTAAATTGATTTATCTATTTGATAATGAAAATACTACGCTCTTTCGTCTGGTAAATGGCGAAGGCGACGGTATGCCGGGCCTTATTGCCGATTGGTACAATGGCCATTTGGTGCTGCAATTCCACTCGTATGGCATGTATCTGATGCGTGAGATGTTGACGGATGTTTTTAAGGATTTGCTGGCAGACCGTCTGAAATCCATTTACAATAAGAGTGCCACCACGCTTTCCGAAACCAATGCTGTTGTACCTGCTAATGAACTGTTATATGGACAGTTGGAGGATGAAATTTTAGTGCGTGAAAATGGAGTTTCATTTTATGTCGATATTCCGCAGGGACAGAAAACAGGCTTCTTTATTGACCAGCGTGATAACCGCAAGATGGTTGGGGAGTTTTGTCGTGGCAAGAAGGTTTTGAATCTGTTTTGTTACACAGGCGGTTTTTCGGCGTATGCCCTGCAAGGTGGTGCCGAACTGGTGCATTCGGTGGATATTTCCAAACGTGCCATTGAGCAAACTGAGGCTAACATGGCTCTGTTGGGCAATTTGGCGGAACACCATGAGGCCTATGCCGCTAATGTCTTTGACTTTATCGAGGAGATGCCAGCGCATTTTTATGATGTGATCATCGTTGACCCGCCAGCTTTTGCCAAGCATCATAAGGTGAAAGAACAGGGCATTAAAGGTTATCGGAATATCAACCGCAAGGCCATGGAGAAACTGAAGCCAGGCGGAATGATTTTCACTTTTTCATGCTCTCAGGCCATATCCAAGGAGGATTTTCAGACGATAGTCTTCTCCGCGGCTGCCATGGAGCATAAAAATATTCGTATTGTTAAACATTTGCAACATGCACTCGACCATCCAGTCAGCATCTTCCATCCCGAAGGAAGCTATCTGAAGGGTATGGCGTTGTGTGTGGAGTAACTTTGAATTAAGAATTAAGAATTAAGAATGAAGTTTGCAAACCCGCTGTTTTTATATGCATTAGCAGCTATTTTAATACCTATCATCATCCATCTCTTCAATTTCAGAAGATATAAGACGGTATATTTCTCTAATGTGAAGATGCTGGAAGAGGTATTGCTGAAGACCAAGAAAGAATCTCGTCTGTTGCAATATTTGGTGCTGGCCCTGAGAATCTTGGCTATTGCCGCACTGGTATTCGCTTTTGCCCAGCCGTATATCCCCAAAAACAAAATCAATACCCGTAACGGCAATGTGGTTTCCATTTTTGTGGATAATTCCTTCTCCATGGATGCCAATGCTAAAGACGGCAATTTGTTGTATGACGCGGTGGATGCTGCCAAAAATGTGGTGAATGCTTTTTCGTATTCTGATGATTTTGTCCTGACAACGCATGATTTCTCTGCAAAACAGTCGCATATTCTGAACAAAGATGAGATTCTGTCTCTCTTGGATGATATAAATGTGTCACCTCATAGTCGTTCTATGTCCGAAATCAGGGCTTTTGCTCAAAATACGGCTTCCTATTCGCAGAAAAGTAACCATATTAATTATTATATCTCTGATTTCCAGAAGAATTCCTTCGATGGTGCCGCTTTCGGAAATGATACGGCACAGGTGAATTTCTTGATACCGATAGAGGTGAAGCATACTGATAATGTGTCGGTGGACAGTTGCTGGTTCCTTACGCCGGTGTTCAATGTGGGCCAGCAGGTGACGCTGACGGTCAGAATTCACAATTATGGTACTACGGATGTTAATAAACTTCCTGTGCGACTGTATGTTAACGATGAACAGAAAGCCATCGCCGCTGTGGATGTCAGAGCGGAAAGCTATGCGGATTATCAGTTGAATTATACCATTACGGAAGATGGAACCCAGTGCGGTGTCGTGCG
>JAEETJ010000092.1 GCA_016290295.1 Bacteroidales bacterium | reverse complement strand
TTTTCTCATTTTTTGATATTTTATGGTGATTAATCTGTAATTTCTGCCATCTATTCCTGTATTTCCTCCAGCTCTTTCCGGAGCCGTCGATATTTGCGGAACAAGGGACGGCTACAGACGAGCAGCAATGTCACATATACGACAGCCGATGCTAACCAATAGACCGTTGTTCCAATATTTTGGCCGTTTAAAAGGGAAATAATGGCAGGCATAGTTCCTATCAAAACCGGCAACAACAACCACAGCCACAGCATGCGCTCATATAAAAAGAAAAGCTGGTTGTGGACTACCAAAATTGCGTATTGATGGACGGAGATTTCAAAACGACGTTCTTTACGGTAAAAAAACAGCGTGAAAACGCCTTTCGACAGACTATAGAGTGCGATCATGAGTGAGGCTATCCAAACTGTGAGATTGCTCCCCGTCATGATTGCCTCTTTTGTCTCCGATACCAACACAGCCAACAACAGGACTCCGGCCAAGAGGCAGGCACATCCTGAAATGCCGTTTTTGTGTCGGGAAAGGCGGTTGCCAAATCCAACGCTAGGCATTGTCGGGGCCAATGGCAACGATTCTGCATCCCAGACTGTCCGTTTTAACATATCCAATTCTTTATTCATCATTCAACCTTTTAAGTTTCTGTTTGATACGTTGTATTTTTGTTCCCACGTTCGTGACGCTGATACCTAAGATCTCCGCCATTTCAGTATGGGACTTCTCATCCAAATAGAGAAAGATAAGTGCCTGATCCTCTTGGTTGAGTTGTGCGATGAGCTCATACATCTGATCAGTTAGGTTCTCTTCAACTGAATTGTCCTTGACGCATTCCTCCACCTCCGAAAGCGATTGTAATTTGCGAGTTCCAGACTTCCTTGCCTGCGAGATAGCCACATTCAAGGCCACGCGGTAGAGCCATGTGGAGGGCTGGCACTCCGGCCGCTTCACATAGCGCGGGTAGCTTTTCCACAGATTCAGCACAATCTCTTGGAATAAGTCCTCTTCGCATACGGCGCTACACAGCGCGGCATAGTAGCGGCATACCCCGCACAACTTTTGCCGGTTCTCCCGTACCAGTTCCAGAAATTGTTCCTCGGTCGTCATTCTGCTACCTGTTTTTATTGATTAATCGCGATGAAGCGACAAAAATCACATCGCGGCGAATTTTATTCATACAGCAAAAATACAAATAGTTGCGTGTTTTACACGCTGACCCCGTGCGCGCACGTCCAACCCCACACCGCGCTCCCTACGGTCGCTTGATGTGGGGTTATTGAGATTGCGTGCTTTCAGCACGCACGGTGAAACGTGTTAATCTCTCAATCGCACGAGCGCTCGATTGTGAAATACAGATTCTTCCCACTCGGGACCTTGAGTAACAGCCAGTTTTTATATACGATGTCCATCAACGTATGGCCGGAACCTACAATCTCATAAACCTTGCCGTCTTTTCTGGTGTAGGTTTGGTTCTTGTCAAAATATGGCTTCAACCGTAGATAATAAGTTTTCCCTACATCATAGCCAGAGGGATTATCCACCACCCATGTGACATCCGAACGGTCATCAAGAGAGTAATCACGCAACGAAAGAAGATAGAACGTCTTCTTTTTCAGTTCGTTATTTTCAAGGCAATATCCTTCAATTGAGGAAATGGAGATAACATCAAAGTTGCCCGACAGCGTATCGGCAAGGGGAAGAAGACTATCGCAGTCTAGTATTGCACCAGGTTGAGACAAGCATAATTTCATGTGGGTTATTCCTTTACTCATCTGTTTCATAAAACGCTGTTGCAGACATTCTTCACAGCATTTGTCTGGCTTTTCAGCAGTGACGATAGTTGTGGCGGCTTCCTGACACAAACGGACACCCGGATTTTTCTGTGCTGAGAGAGCAAAACCGCTCACCATAAGAATGGCAGCCATTAGCAGACTATACGTTTTCTGTTTCATATCATCTTCTACTCCAAATCGTCTGCAAAACTACAAAAAATAAACATTTGGCCGTTTATATCCGAATATTTTTGTACCTTTGCGCGGTTTTTATTGAAAATCAAAAACTGTTAATAATCAACCAATTAAGAATTTATAATCAAGTTATGGCAGAAAAAAAATTTATGACTTGTGACGGTAACCAGGCTGCGGCCCATGTTGCCTACATGTTCAGCGAAGTCGCCGCTATCTATCCTATCACGCCCTCTTCCCCGATGGCTGAGT
>JAEETJ010000091.1 GCA_016290295.1 Bacteroidales bacterium | reverse complement strand
GTATACACTGCAACCAGGTCAAAACAGAAAAAATAAAAGGGGCTGAATTCTACTTCAGTCCCTTTGACAGTTTGTGCTTTATGTATTGTTATTTCAATGCATCCTTCATGGCTGAAGTCAGGGTTGCTGATGCCAGATCGAACGTTACATCACCGGTGTTAACCATTCCTGCGCCATCCTCAACAGATACATTCTGAGAAATTTCTGTATAGGTCAGGGTGAATGTTTCTGTCGGTGTTGCTTCGTCCTCGGCTTCAACTTTATATTCAGCGATCCTTACCTTATCCAGTTTGATCTCATATACCTTTACCACACCTTCACCGGTTGATGCCTCTTTGGTAAATGCGATCTCTACCTTCACTCCCTTGTCTCCTGGTTTGAAAAACAGCGCCATGATCTTCTCTGATGCTCCGTCCAGCTTTCTGGTTACCTCGATTGGAGACATGCTGCTCAGCCCGCTGCTCTTTCTTTCTGCATTCCATGATATGCTGTCGATATTGAACCATTCTTCTCCTGCCTGTAAACTGTCTTTCTTCAGACTTCCTGCTGCAAGAGCTCCTCCGATTGAAGATGCACCTGCTACCTTTACTCCTACTATACGCATTATTACATTTGACATTTTAGATACCTCTTTCAATCCTTAAATTATTTCAAATCCGCGCCTGCTTCAAGCACACCTGTTGGTACATCGAACACTGTTGCTGAACCTTTCTTCAGTACTCCCAGTGCATCCTCGCTGTTGAAGGTAATTCCGATCTTGGTATATACAATCCCTACCTCTTCTACCGGTTTCGCTCCGTTTTCACAGCTGATGTTGTATGAGCAGATTCGTGCATCTGTCAGTTCTACCTTGTAGTACACATCATTTGCTGAACCGTCCAGTTTTGGTTTCAGGAACACAAATGTCATTTTCTTGCCCTTGGTGTTTTCAAACTTGTAGGCGCTGGTCAGCAGTGCGTTGGAACCACCATCCATTTCTCGGGTTATCACGATCTTTTCCATGCTTCCCACACCGGCGGCTCTGTTGTTCATATTTCCAATGTCCATTCCGACATTTCTTGCAGCTCCCCATGAGTAGCTCTTCACTGCCATGTATACGCCTTCCGGTCCTTTGATGGTTGCTACGCCCTTTGGTTCGAATTTCTCGATATTCATGTAGATACTAGCCATTTTTCTTTCTCCTTACTTAAATTGCTGTTCCTGATTCCAGTTCTGAGGTTTCGTAATTGAAAGAAACCATATCCGGTGATGGATCTCCAAAAGTACCGTCTATGCTGGTTGGGTAGAAGGCTGATACGATTGATTCACTGGTAAATACCACCTCTTCCGTCGGAACACTTCCCTCTTCCTCATCTGTTTCTGTATCTACAGAATAATTTACAATCTTGGCTCCATCCAGGGTCAGTACATACTGTTGCTGAACTCCGGCTCCGGTTTTGTTCGGTACGGTGAAAATAAAATCTACCACACGTCCTTTTACCGGTTTGAACAGAAGAGTCATCAGTGATGGTGAGATGCCGTCAATTTTCTTGGTTACTGTCACCTGATTATCGGTAATTGCACCTTCATCATTGTTGTTGCCGTTACCTACATCCATGGTAATGCCTCTTTCAACTCCCCAGGAAATGCTGTCGATCTCGATTGCTGATCCGCCCTTTGAAAGCTGTGCATCTCCTTTGATTGCAGATGCGCCCTTGATATCATCGATACCGCGTATTCTCATAAATAACTGAGCCATTTTTTACCTCTCTGTTTTATTTTATTAAATTTACCGGCTTTTGAATTCTGCTCTTACGATTTGAATTTGCTTTGCTCTTTCAACGAATTATCCGTCTATAAGTTACAAAAAAATTAATTTTTTTCTGACAGCAGCATTCACAGACATCATGATTATAGCTAAGCGTAAAACTTGAATTTGTGAATACTGTCACCCATACAGCATGAGACTTGTCTACTTTTGAACAAATTTACTAGGTCGATCACAAAACGTTGCAAATATAAAACAGCAACTTGAGCATTGTGCTATCTGCCAACTTCGGATGTCCGATCCACATAAGCTTCTAATATAAAGTACAGATCAACTGACAACAAAATCAAAAAAGAGCCTGAATTTTACTTCAGACTCTTTGACAGTTTGTGCTTTATGTATTGTTATTTCAATGCATCCTTCATGGCTGAGGTCAGGGTTGCTGATGCCAGATCGAACGTTACATCACCGGTGTTAACC
>JAEETJ010000058.1 GCA_016290295.1 Bacteroidales bacterium | reverse complement strand
AAATGTCAAAACTAACAAAAATCTTAATCATTGTCGGCATTATTGCCGTAGTAATTCTTTGGGGTGTAAGAATTTACAACAACATGGTCAAATTGGACGAAGAGACGCAACAAGCCTGGGCACAGGTAGAGAACGTGTACCAACGCCGTGCTGACCTCATTCCCAACTTGGTAAAGACCGTACAAGGCGCAGCTGAATATGAGAAAGGCACCTTGGAAGGTGTTATTGAAGCCCGTGCCAAAGCCACTTCCGTACAGGTAGATCCTTCAAACTTGACAGAAGAAAGCATCGCCGCTTTCCAGCAGGCACAAGACCAGTTGAGTTCCGCATTGAGTCGCTTGATGGTGGTTGTTGAACGCTATCCTGAACTGAAGGCCAACCAGAACTTCCTGGAACTGCAGGCACAATTGGAAGGTACTGAAAACCGCATCGCTGTTGAACGTAAGAACTTTAACGAAGTAGTGCAGAAATACAACACTGCTATCCGCCGTTTCCCGAACAACATTTTCGCTGGCATGTTTGGCTTCGACAAGAAAGGTTATTTCAAGGCTCAGGAAGGTGCTGACAAGGCTCCCGATGTAGAATTCAATTTTAATTAATGAAAAAACTATTTTTATTCATATTTACCCTTTGTTGCTCATGTCTTTTATGGGCACAGATTCCGCCGCAGCCCGACCCGCCGCATCTGGTCAACGATTATGTGGGTGTGCTCACCAGCGAGCAGGTGAATGAGTTGGAGCACCGATTGGTTGCCTTCAATGACAGCACTTCCAACGTCATCTGCATAGTTATCGTATCAGACTTGGGAGATTATACAGCAGCGGAATTTGCCTACGAGATTGGCGACAAATGGGGAGTCAGAGACCTAAATCACAAAAATGGAGTGGTCATCCTCATCAAACCCTCCAGTGCCAGGGGTGGCGATGGCGACATCTACATCGCCACCGGCTATGACTTGGAAGGGGTGCTACCCGATGCCGCCTGCAAACGCATTATCGAGCAACAGTTCATTCCCGAGCTGAAACAGGGAAACTACTATCAAGCCTTGGTCAACGGTTTGGATGTCATCCTGCCCGCTGTGGCTGGTGAAATCAGTGTGGCCCGCGATGATAATAGCGGGGAAGACGGGGCATTTCTTGTCGGCTTCGTCCTCTTTCTTTTTATCATGATTATCGTTCTGATGGTATCGGCCTCTCGCTCTTCCCACAACCGAAAAGGCGGCAAAGGTTCTGGAGACGGCAGCGGCAACGATGAGGACCTGCTAAACGCCATTTTCTGGGGTTCTATCCTAAGCAGTGGTAATCGCGGAGGAAGTGGCTATAGTGGCAGCAGCGGCTTCGGAGGAGGTTTCGGAGGTGGCAGTTTTGGCGGAGGTTTTGGAGGCTTCGGCGGAGGCGGAGGCTTCGGTGGCGGAGGTGCCGGAGGGAGGTTTTAGCCTATCCCACACAGCCCCACACTGCGCGACTGCGTCGCTTATGTGAAGTTACTTCAAGGACCTCTCACATCACTGCAGTCCCCACACTGCGCGACTACGTCGCTTATGTGAAGTTACTTCAAGGACCTCTCACATCACTGTAGTCCCCACACTGCGCGACTACGTCGCTTATGTGGGGTTACTAAAAGGACGTGTCTTCGACACTTTAGAGGAATAAAAAAAAGACGCTTTCGAGCGTCTTTTTTTTAGTGTATCTTCAAAGTCTGTTTAATTTTGGAGGTGAGGATGTCGATACCCTTATCGTTATTGCCACCAACAGGAATGATGATATCCGCTAACTTTTTGGTGGGCTCGATAAAGGACTCGTGCATAGGCTTCACGTAGGTGCGGTAATGGCGGATGGACTTGTCCAAGCCACGACCACGCTCGTTGACATCGCGCTGGATAATACGAATCAGGCGCTCATCGGACTCCGTGTCCACATACACCTTCAAATCCAGATTATCGCACAAGGTCTCGTTTGTGAAAATCAAAATACCCTCCACAATCAGCACCTCTGCCGGCTTGACAGGAATAGTTTCCGCACCTCTGCGGCAGGTGACATACGAATAGGTGGGCATTTGCACGGTCTTACCCGCTTTCAGCTCCTCAATCTGCTGAATCATCAAGGGCCATTCAATCGCCGAGGGATGGTCGAAATTGATTTTCTCGCGGGCCTCCTGGGATATGTCACCCTGATCCTTATAGTATGAATCCTGCGACAAAACAGCAACTCTCTCCTTAGGAAGAGACTTGATGATTTTTTTTACTACTGAAGTTTTTCCGGAACCGGACCCACCGGCAATGCCAATGACTAACATGGGGGGAAATTTTTTGTTGCCCAAGGAGGACTCGAACCTCCAATGACAGGACCAGAATCTGTAGTGTTGCCAATTACACCATTGGGCATTTTGAGATTGCAAAAATACGATTTTTTTCTTTGTCTGTAACTATTTTTTTTATTTTTTTATCTCATTACAAATATCAATGAATCAGTATTTTACAATATTATTTATTTTTAATTTAGGCAGAGGGATTAATTTCTCTTCCCAAAAATTCGCAGTAAATAGATGAAAAGGTTGATAAAATCAAGATATAAAGTCAGCGCTCCCATAATGGTCATTTTACGACTTTCTTCCGTTTCTTCCACTGTGAGGGTACTCATATCTTTCAATTTCTGCGTATCGTAGGCAATCAAGCCAATGAAAATAAACACACCGGCGTAAGTTGTAATCCAATAAATCCAAGTGCTATGAATAAAAAGATTGACCAAAGTAGCTATAATCAATCCTATCAAAGCCATAGTTAATATGCTGCCCCATTTGGTCAGATCCTGCTTAGTGAAATAGCCGAACAGCGACATCGCCGCAAAAGTGCCGGAAACGATGAAAAAGGTGCTGGCAATAGAACTTTTGGTATATACCAAGAACAGTGGGGCCAGCGTGATGCCGTTCAGAATGGAATATATCAGGAAAATAAGCGTACAGGCAAATAGAGACATCTTTTGAACTCTGGCGGATAACATTACCACCAGGAGAATTTCAGCTACCAGGAGGAAGATAAAAACGCCTGTATGCACAAAGAAAAAGTTCATCAACGGTTCGAAATGCACGACAAACAAAGACATAAAGCCTGTGACTGCCAGTGCAAAGCACATCCAACCATAAACTCTCACCATAAAACGTTGATTGGCTTCCGCCAGCTCAAAATCCTTAACATTAACGGTTCTTTCTTCTGTGTTGAAATAATTTTCCATTGTCATTTTTTTTGGGAATGCAAAGATACGAAAAAAAATGTGCCAATTAGTTAATGTGCTAATGTGCTAATTATTTTTAGGGGGAGTCTCGCACTTCGTGCTCGAGGGGAGTGGACTTCGTCCAAAGGGGAGTTTCGGGCTGCGCCCTCAAGGGGAGTCTCACTTCGTTCGAGGGAAGCTTGATTTCTGAGTGGTGAATATTTCATCACATGAGAGGGTCTAAAAATTGAAAAAAATGTTTGTTATTCCGTTTTTTGTTATCTTTGCATTTGTAATATAGATATCATGAAAATCAGACTGTTTCTTTCAGGTCTATTGCTGACGATAACAGAGTTTTGTCTGGCGCAAGTTTGCGGTTGCACCGACCCGCTGGCCATTAATTACAATGACAGCGCCACCATTAACGACGGCAGCTGCGAGTACGAAAACATCACCATTGAGACCACTGAGATAGGCCCGCTGGATTCGCTGATAGAAGGTTCTTCCACACTATTCTACTGGAATAATGGTTACTGGACCTACAACGACCATAATGACAACTGCCTATACCGCATCGACAGCACTAACGCTTCAACACTGGAAACATTGTGTATCAATGGTTTAAGCAATTATGACACCGAAGAAATCTCACAAGACAGCCTTTATTTATACTTCGGTGAAATAGGCAATAACTCTGGAAGCCGGCAAGACCTGCACATCCTGCGTATCAGTAAAGAATCTATTCTAAATCAGACATTTGATGTGGATACTTTATGGTTCTCATACGAAGACCAGACCGGTTTCACGCCGCAGCCGCAAGCCACCGATTTCGATTGCGAGGCATTCATTGTCGGTCGCGACAGCATCTATCTTTTCACCAAGCAGTGGGCCTCTACACAAACCACCCTCTACAGTCTGCCCAAAACACCGGGTCACCATATTGCACACCGTGGCGATACCTACAATGTCAATGGTTTGATTACTGGGGCTACTTACATGCCAGAATACCAATTGGTCGTCCTCTGCGGCTATGACTATGACACCGAAAACCTGCTCTTAGCCCTGCACCCTTTCATTATCCTGCTCTATGATTTTCAGGAAACTAAATTCTTCTCGGGCAATAAACGCCGACTGGATTTCGATTATTCGGTAAGGGCTCAAATGGAAGCCATCGCCACGCACAATGCCTTGGACTACTATCTTACCAACGAACACTATGCCACCTCTATCATGGGCTTCAATATTGACATTCAGGCACAGCTGCAACGCATTGACTTACGACCTTATCTCCTTCCCTATTTGCGTCAGTATGGCGTTTCTGAAAACCCCAATAACACAGCTAATCCACAAGGCTCCACAGCAGACTTTCGCCTCTACCCCAATCCCGCCCACGACCAGTTATACCTTGATTATCCTCAGGAATATTGGGGAACCGAATACGAGATTCTCAATCTCAACGGGCAGAAAGTGGCGGAAGGAACTTTGAAAAACAGGTCTATTTCTCTGAATAGTAAAGGCTTATCTTCTGGGAAATACATCTTGCTCATTCGAAAGAATGGGGAGGTGAGGACGTTCAGCTTTATCAAAAAGGAGGAATAATAAGTAGCGTACTTTCAGCACGCTTAGCCATAGTGTTTCCGCGATACCCCATACTACGGCCTTCGGCCTTGTAAGGGGTTAATAGGATGGTGTGCTTTCAGCACATACACCCTGATACTACATACTGATGCAGCGATACCCTGTACTACGGCCTTCGACCTAGTGAAGGATTAATAGGATAGCATACTTTCAGCACATACGCCCCGATACCACATACTGATGCGCCACGGCTCTACAACACTCTGTTTTTGTTAATTTCCTTCCACATTCATAAAAAAGTATTGTTAACTTGTACTCTAATCAAACTCAAGCGATTAATTATGAAGCACTTTCGTTTTTTCAACACTTTTGACACATGTATTATTTGTCTTTATTTTTGCGAAAGTTTTTAACATATAAATAGGAAATCGCACTATGAAGACGTGCTGAAAGCACGATATCCTATTAACCCCTCACAAGCGCAGCGCAGTGTGGGGGAGCAAGTACAGTCCTTACAGCAGCGTGCCGATGGCACGCTACAACTAAATAATAAAACTTGCAACCTTAATAATCATTCATATGAGTTATACCACAACCTATTATCACATTATTTTCCGCACATACCACAGTGAAAAGACTATTCCGATTGAACATGAACGTGAACTGTATGCATACATCTACGGTATTGCAAAAAATCTCCGCTGCCAGACCTACCGTATAGGCGGCATGCCTGACCATATTCACCTATTTGTTTCCTTGCCTCCAACTTTATCTCTTTCTGCGTTCATGCAGCGTATAAAGACCAGTAGCAGCAAATGGTTGAAAGCAAATACCAACTTTCCAGACTTCCGTGGATGGGGACATGAGTATGCAGGCTTTAGCTATGGATTTAAAGACAAGAATATGATAGTCAACTATATTCTAAGGCAAAAAGAGCATCATAAACGGACAAGTTTTGCTGAAGAATATCGAAATTTCCTTGAAGAAAATGGAGTTGATATAGATGAGCGTTATTTTTTGCGAGACGATAAGTAGCGTGCTTTCAGCACGCTTAGCCATAGTGTTTCCGCGATACCCCATACTACGGCCTTCGGCCTTGTAAGGGGTTAATAGGATGGTGTGCTTTCAGCACATACGCCCCGATACCACATACTGATGCGCCACGGCTCTATAGATTATCATGATATTATATAGAGTATATGTAATTCTTTTTAACTATCTTTGCGGATGCAAATTTGTATTTTGCACCATAATATATTTCCGCAATGATTAAAAAATTGTTTTTCACATACCTACTGTTTTGTCTCTGCCTCGCCGCCGGGGCACAAACCTTTACAGAATGGCTGGATCCCACCGTGTTTGAGGTGAACAAGCTCTACCCGAGGGCAAATATCCCGCAGAACGACTACCGTTTCAACAGCTTGGATACTGACATGGTGGAGGAACTGGGTGTTGTGAGTCTCAACGACCAATGGACGTTTCATTATGTCCCCAACGCCGACGAGCGGCCGACCGACTTCTTCCGCACCGACTACGACGACAGCGGCTGGGGCACCATTCCCGTGCCGGGCAACTGGGAGCTCAACGGCTACGGTGTGCCCGTCTATGTGAACACCACCAACGACTTCGACAACAGCCAGTTACCGAAGGTGCCCGTAAAAGGCAATGCCGTGGGCAGCTACCGCAAATGGGTGGAAATCGACAAAACGCGGGAGAACAAGCAGGTGATTATCAACATCGGGGGCGCAAAGTCATGCTTCTACCTGTGGGTAAACGGTGAGTTTGTAGGCTACAGCGAGGACGCCAAGACCAACTCCGAGTTCGACATCACTCGGTTCGTGAAGTTCGGGGAGCGCAATCTCATCGCCCTGCAGGTCTTCAAGTGGAGCGACGGTTCTTACTTCGAGTGCCAGGATTTCTGGCGGCTGAGCGGCATCGAACGCGGCATTACACTATACGCCCAACCCAAAACGCATATTCTTGATTACAAGGTGAGTGCCGATTTGGATTCCACATACAAGAACGGGGTTTTGGATGTTGAGGTGGTGATTGAAAATTTAACAGACAACGTTGTAGAGACGAAATGTAATACGTTTCTACACGACCTGGAATACTTTTACGGCATAGGTGATGATCAATATTCGACCCTACAAGGTCACGAAATCAAAACCCTCCATTTTAATATTCTTTGGCCCGATGTACAGCCTTGGACGGCCGAAAAGCCCAATTTATATGGTCTTGATCTATCGCTGGCAACGATAGATCATAAATCCAAAAAACATAATATTATCGAAGAAATAACCATCCCCATCGGTTTCCGCAACATCCGCATCGAAGACGGACAACTGAAAGTGAACGGAGTGCCCGTGACCATCCGCGGGGTGAACCGCCACGAACATGACCCGAAAACGGGACATGTGATTTCTGGTGAGCGCATGGAACAAGACATTCGGCTGATGAAGGCCAACAACATCAACACCATACGCACCAGCCATTATCCCAACTCTCCAGAGTTTTACTATCTATGCGATATTTATGGTTTGTACGTCATCGACGAGGCCAACGCGGAGTCGCACGCGCAGGGTTACGGCGAGAAATCGTTGGCGAAACGCGAGGATTTCAAAGAGGCCACAATTGCCCGCACCCGCAATATGTACGAGCGCGACAAGAATCATCCGTGCATCATCTCGTGGTCGTTAGGTAACGAGTCGGGCAATGGCATCTGCTACGAGGCTGCCTACAACTGGCTGAAGGCCAAGGACACCACTCGCCCCATCCAGTACGAGCGCGCCCTCTACGACCGCAACACCGACATAGTGACCATCATGTATCCTTCTGTTGATTACCTCTCTAAATACGCACAAAAACAGCAGGAAAGACCGTATATTATGTGTGAGTATGCGCATGCGATGGGCAACAGCTGTGGCGGCCTCTCCAACTATTGGGACACCATCTACAAGTACCCGCAACTGCAGGGCGGCTGCATCTGGGACTGGGTGGATCAGGGCTTGCTTACCAAGGATACGCAGGGCCGTGAGTTCTACGCATACGGCGGCGATTTTGGGGAGAACATGCCCTCGGATGACAACTTCTGCATCAACGGTCTGGTGGATCCCGACCGCAAACCACACCCGCAGTTGGCCGAAGTGCGTAAAGTTTATCAGCCTATCAAAATCGAGATGGTTGACCCAGACTCATTGAAATTCCGTATTATCAACCGCTTTGATTTCAGCAACTTGGAAGAATATACGCTGGCAAGTTGGTTACGTCCAGACATTGCACATGAATGGCCCGTACATCCTGATAAATTTCTTGCCAGACCCCTCCGTGGTCACCTAAAACTAATTCCTCCTATAACTCTCTCCCCACACGACACATGTTATTTTACTGCTCCACAAGAATTTATAAAAATAATACAGGATTTGGACACAGTTTCACCCGGACAAGATGTGATGCTGGATTTTATGTTATATACCAAACGGAAGAACCTCCAACAATGGCAATTAGATTCTTCTTTTAGCAGCATCGTCGCCTACGAGCAGTTCAAACTGCCCGTGCCGACACGCAAACCGCAAGGCGCCAACTTCGGTTTCTGCACCGACAGCGTAACCTACAGCTGGGAAGAAACTATACTCAATGTCAGCGTGGGCAAAGTAGAGATGCTGTTTGACTCCAAAAACGGACATATCACCAGCATCACGAAAGACGGCAAAGCCGTGGTACTGGATGGTCCACAGCTCAATTTCTGGCGTCCACCCACCGACAATGACCATGTTGATGGACACGGAGAACTGCTATGGCGCAGAATCGGCTTTGACAATCTCACATGGACGGTAGAAAGCATAAAAGAGAGCAAGTCCGATAATGGCATTATCATCACCCTTGAACGAAATGCGAAAAACGAAAATGGGGAACTTGTGTTAAGTACGTATGAAAATTATCAAGTTATGCGTAGCGGAGATATCCGAATTAATTTCAAGCTGATCAAAAGTGAATGGGTACCTTCTTTCCCGAAAATCGGTGTGCAGATGAAAGTTTCCGACGAGATGGTAAATACCGAATGGGTAGGCTATGCGCAAGAAACTTACCAAGACCGTCAGGCTTGCGGTTTCTTAGGTCACTATGAAGCACCTACCGATGACCTGTTCCACCAATATGTGCATCCGCAAGCGGCAGGCAATCGGATGCAAACACGCTTTGTTTCGCTTTTTAACAAAGAACATGAAAGAATGCTTTCCGCCCGACTTTCAAATTGGTATTTGAAAGATAATAATTACTTCCAATTCAGTATTTATCCCTACAATGATAAAAATATAGAGCAGGCTAAACATATCAACGAACTCAACAGGGAAAAATATTATACCTTAAACATAGATTATGCCCAGGCAGGATTGGGTACTGCTACCTGCGGCCCTGACATTGCTGACAGAGATCTAGTTCAACCAGGGCGTACCATGTCCATGGAATTGCTTCTACAGGTAGGTGAAAATGAATTTTTTGAAGATTTCTTTTTGGATCAATCCGTAGAATTAGCACCTTTACATGACAAAAAAAATGATTGTACTCAAGAACAAAAAATAGATTTGTCATGGATAGAAATGGGTGTACCTGACGAACCATATGACACATTCTCCGATACGATTCTTTTTGATAAGAAAATAGGTAATCCAGCCAATTTTCGTGAAGGTTGGCTTGGTTATTATGGAAATCCAATGGAACTTTCCTTCATGCAAAAAAATAAAAAAACTATTAATGCAAATACACTGACTCTGACTTTCGCGCACTATCCGTCGCAATGGGTCTTCATGCCGCAGAAGGTGCTGGTGTCGTACTCCAAAGACGGCATAAAGTACAGTCAGCCCGAGGAAGTGATGTTGCCCTTCGACCCAACATTGAAGGAGAACGACAAAGCGAGGGTTTGCATCTTGCGGCACAAAATACCGAATAAGAAGGTGAAATACATCAAAATCGAAGCACAACCCGTGGAGAAACTGCCCGAATGGCATGCGGCAGCGGGAGAGAAGGCATGGTTGATGATTGACGAGGTGAAGGTACAATAGGGGGAGTCTCGCACTTCGTGCTCGAGGGGAGTCTCACAGCGTTCGAGGGGAGTGGACTTCGTCCAAAGGGGAGTTGGGCTACGCTCGAGGGGAGATTAATTGATTACAGGATTATAGGATGATGGATTATCTGGTTAGAGTGTATGATTAAATGTAGGGACGCACCGCGTGCGTCCGTGAGAAGTCTCACAGCGTTCAAGAGGAGTTGGGCTACGGATGAGAAGAGTATTTTTTAGTATTTTTGCAAAGCAAACAAGGCATCAAGCATCATAAAAAAAACTGCTGTAATTATGGAAAACAAAGCTGGTCAATTTTTGGAAAGATACCGCGAGACGGAAGAGTGGGTGCTCAACAATCTCAAAGTCACGGATATGAAAGATTTGGAGCAAATGCCGCAGTACAAAAGTATTCGCAGCAATTTGGCATTCTGCCGTATGCTGCGCAACCTGCTGTCTCACTACGATTGGACCAAAGCGGACAACGACATGATTATTGTCACCGACCAGGCTGTACGGCAAGTTAACAAAATCTACTATGCCATAAACCCTTTGACCTTGATGCGACTTGCGATTCGTGCCGGAGAAATTTTCGCTCCATCACCGACTGATTCAGTGCTTTCTGCCGTGAAAATCATGCAACGTAACGACTACTCTTACATTCCCATTGTGGAAAATCATAGGATTGTAGGGGTATTCAGCACCAAAACAATTATGCGATTGGTAGCTGAAAATAACAGTGTAAATCTCAATGAACAATTGACTTTCAAGGATATAGCGGACATCACCAATATCGTGGATGAACCGAACGCCCACTATGGTTTTATCAATTCCAACGCAACGGTGGAGGATGTAAGTGAGATGTTCCAACGATCCAAAAAAAGAAGGGTACGTTTAGATGTGCTTTTTATCACCGACAATGGCCAGTCTGATGGCCTGTTGCAAGGGATGGTGACGCCTGTGGATTTGCTTTAGGACCAGCGAATTCAAAATTCAAAATCCAAAATTCAAAATTCAGGGATTTGTCCGCTGGCACTTTGCGGCGGAGCCGCAGCCGCCGCATAAAAAAAGCGGCCCGCAATCATCTGCGAGCCGCTAGAGGATGAGGCAACGACCTACTCTTCCACCATTTAAGGCAGTACCATCGGCGCGGTCGGGCTTAACTTCTCTGTTCGGAATGGGAAGAGGTGGACCCCGACGCTATAATCACCTCAATGTCTTTGTCACCGATCTCTCGGCGTATGGGTTTTGACATTGGCGAAAAGAAATAAGCTCCCGTATCCTTTACCGGATACGCTAAGTCTCTCTCGAGTTCGAGCAAGTATCGGGTGATTAGTACTGCTCAGCTTTGCCGTCACCGACTTTACACCTGCAGCCTATCTACGTCATCGTCTTTAACGTCCCTTGAATGAAGCCTCATCTTGAGGTGAGTTTCGTACTTAGATGCTTTCAGCACTTATCTCATCCAAACATAGCTACCCTGCGGTGCGGCTGGCGCCACAACAGGTGCACTAGAGGTTTGTCCAACTCGGTCCTCTCGTACTAGAGTCAGGTCCTCGCAAGCTTCTACGCCCACAACAGATAGGGACCGAACTGTCTCGCGACGTTCTGAACCCAGCTCGCGTGCCACTTTAATCGGCGAACAGCCGAACCCTTGGGACCTTCTCCAGCCCCAGGATGTGACGA
>JAEETJ010000057.1 GCA_016290295.1 Bacteroidales bacterium | reverse complement strand
CAATAGTCCTGGACAAATCGCTATTTCCGGCACTATCAGCGGTGTGGAAAAGGCTTCCGCTTTACTGAAAGACAAAGTGAAACTGGTGGTTGCTTTGAAGGTGGGAGGTGCCTTCCATTCGCCATTGATGGAACCAGCAAGGGTAGAGCTGGCAGAGGCTATTAACAAAACAGAAATCCATAGTCCAATATGCCCCATCTACCAAAATGTGGATGCTCAGCCGCATATCGATCCCTTTGAAATCAAGTGCAATTTGATAGCGCAACTTACCTCACCAGTCTGCTGGACCCAATCCGTGCAGCGCATGGTAACCGACGGTGCTGAAGAGTTTGTTGAACTCGGCCCTGGTAAGGTGTTGACCGGCCTAATTAAGCGGATCAGGAAAGCGATGTGATATGTTGATAGTTGAAAATTGACCGTTGAAAGTTTTAAGTTTTTAGTTGTCAAATACTAGTGATTTTTTTCTTCACTTTGCCATGAAATTTCAAGAATTTTATGTACCTTTGTAGCATAAAATTTCTGTTATGGCAAAGTTTACCCACCTTCACGTACATACTTATTACTCAATACTTGACGGCATGTCAACTATCTCCGGATTGGTGACACGCTGCCTTGAAACAGGCATGAATTCGATGGCTGTCACCGATCATGGCAATATGTTCGGCATCAAAGAGTTTTTCGACTTCGTTGACAAACATAATAAGTCGGTGAAAGGGGAAATCAAGGACCTGGAGAAGGAACTGGAAACTTTGCAAAAGCAGGATGATTCTGAATCTGGTATTGAGACAGAACATGCTCCGTCTCAGGAATCTATGCAAAAAATAGAGGAGTGCCGTGCCAAAATAGAGGCCGCCAAACAGCGCGTCTTCAAACCCATCTTCGGTTGCGAGGTGTATGTGGCCAAAGAGACCAAAACTAACCCTAAAGGTAGTCGCTTGGTATGCACTGGCAAAGAAAATGGTAATGGTAACCACCTGATTCTCTTGGCGAAGAATGAAACGGGTTATCACAATTTGTGCAAACTGGTTTCCGCAGGCTGGATGGATGGCTATTATTATAAACCCCGTATCGACCATGAATTGCTGGAACAATACCATGAGGGACTGATTGTTTGCTCTGCCTGCCTCGCCGGAGAAGTGCCACGTGCCTTGTATAATGGAGATTACAATAAGGCTAAAGAAATAGTGTTGTGGTATAAGGGCGTCTTTGGTGAGGATTATTATCTGGAACTGCAACGGCATCAAACCGATAAACCGGGTGGAGATAAGGATGTATATGAGCATCAGAAGGTTGTGAATGATTTGTTGCTGAAGTTGGCAGCGGAAACCGGTGTGAAGCTGATTGCCACCAACGATGTGCATTTTGTGCTGGAAGAGCATGGCGAGGCACACGACCACCTGATTTGCCTCAGTACTGGCAAGAAACTGTCCGATACAGACCGCCTTCATTATACCAAGCAGGAATGGCTGAAATCGCCCGAGGAGATGGAAGCTATCTTTGGCGATGTGCCTGAAGCTTTGGCCAATACGCAGGAAATTGTGGATAAGGTGGAGTTTTATAAACTGAAACATGATCCCATCATGCCGATGTTTGATATTCCGAAGGAATTTGGTACGGTGGAAGAATATAAGGAACGTTTCACGGAAGAAGATTTGAAGGCTGAGTTTGAAGCAGATGCGGATGGTGCAGGACGTATCCAGAAACTGGGAGGCCTTGAAAGAGTGTATCGTATCAAGTTGGAGTCGGATTACCTCCGTTTGCTGACATTGAACGGTGCGAAAAAACGCTACGGGGACCCCGTCCCGGAGGATGTGATGGAACGTATCGACTTTGAATTGAGTGTGATGCGTAACATGGGTTTCCCGGGCTACTTCCTGATTGTGCAGGACTTTATCGCTGCTGCCCGTGACATGGGCGTGACAGTAGGACCGGGTAGAGGTTCCGCGGCTGGTTCTGTGGTTGCTTACTGCTTGAAAATCACGGATATCGACCCGCTGAAATATGATTTGCTGTTCGAGCGATTCCTGAATCCCGACCGTATCTCCTTGCCTGATATCGATGTGGATTTTGATGATGAAGGACGTTATAAGATTCTGGACTGGATTACCAAAAAATATGGTAAGGAACGTGTGGCGCATATCATTACCTATGGCACCATGGCCACTAAGTCAAGTATCAAGGATGTGGCGCGTGTGGAGGATTTGGATTTGGCAGAGTCCAACCGTCTGGCAAAACTGGTGCCTGACCGTTTTCCTGAGGATTCCAAAACCAAAAAGGCTCCCAAGGTGACCATCGAAAACTGCCTGAAGTATGTGCCGGAATTGAAACAAGCCTATGAATCGGATGAGGAAAAGGTGCATAATGTGCTGCATTATGCTTCTGAACTCGAAGGTACGGTGCGCCAAATTGGTATTCATGCCTGTGGCGTCATCATCGGTGCGGATGATTTGACCAAATTCGCTCCCCTGGCTACCATCGAGGATAAGGAAACTGATGAAAAAGTGCTGGTAACCCAGTATGAAGGCTCTGTGGTAGAGGATGTGGGACTGATTAAGATGGACTTCCTGGGCCTGAAGACGCTGTCAATTATCAAAGAGGCACTTAAAAATATTAAGGAATCTAAAGGTGAAGATATAAATATTGACACTATTCCTTTGGATGACGAAAAGACCTATCAGCTGTACTGCGAGGGTGACACTATAGCTACTTTCCAGTTTGAATCCGCTGGAATGCAAAAATATCTTAAAGAACTGAAACCAAGCAAGTTCGAAGACCTTATCGCTATGAATGCCCTCTACCGCCCAGGTCCCATGGATTATATTCCGCAGTTTATCGACCGTAAACAGGGTAGGGAGGAAATCAAATATGATATCCCTATCATGGAACGTTATCTGAAAGATACCTACGGCATCACAGTATATCAGGAGCAAGTGATGTTGTTGTCGCGTCTGCTGGCCAATTTTACCCGTGGCGAATCCGACAACTTGCGAAAGGCTATGGGTAAGAAGTTGAGGGACAAACTGGATCATCTGAAGCCGGAATTCCTGACGCGAGGCGCTAAAAATGGACATGATCCCAAGATTCTGGAGAAAATTTGGGCCGACTGGGAAAAGTTTGCTTCGTATGCGTTCAACAAGTCCCACGCCACCTGCTATTCCTGGGTGGCCTACCAAACCGCCTATCTGAAAGCGCATTATCCTGCTGAATACATGGCGGCGAACTTGACCAACAACCTGGATAATATGGATAAAATCAGCGAATATATCGAAGATACGCTGAAACATGGTATCAAGGTGCTGGGACCCGACATAAACGAGTCTGTAGATTCGTTCAGTGTGAACAAAGACGGGGATATCCGCTTCGGATTGGCAGCCCTGAAGGGTGTTGGGCATGGTGCTGTGGAAAGTATTGTGAGCGAGCGAGAACAAAATGGTCCGTATAAGGATTTCTTCGACTTTATGAATCGTGTTGACCTGCGTAACTGCAACCGCCGCGTTATAGAATCTTTGGCCTACGGCGGTTCTTTCGACTGCTTCAAGGGTATGCACCGCGCACAGTTGTTCGTGACGGATAGCAATAACAAGAATTTTATAGAGAAAATGGTCAACTACGTGAGCAAAAGTCAAAATAGCCAGGGCCAGTTCTCTATTTTCGACGAACAGCCGGAGGTGGCAGCGGAATTGCAACCCGAACTGCCCAAGTGTGACCCCTGGAACGGACTGGAAAAGGTGCAACACGAGAAGGAAGTGGCCGGCTTTTATATTTCTGGTCACCCCTTGGATGAGTATAAGTTGATTATCAAGGGCTATGCTAATTCATCTTTGAGTCAGTTCAAAGAGACGGATTTCTTTGAAAAACACTGTGCCAAGGATGTCAGTTTCGCGGCTATGGTGGTGGATGTGAAGGAAACAATGACCAAAACGGGCAAAGATATGGGTGTCGTTATGTTTGAGGATTATGACTCCACCTGGACTTGGCGACTTTTTAGTGAGGATTTCACCAAATATAAACATCTGTTGGAACCTGGCAGACTGGTCTATGTGCGCATGAAGATCGACAAGCGATATATGGGGAAAGATTACACAGGACCAGCATTTTACAACCAGAAACCAGTAACAATTTGTTATTTGCAGGATGCCTACGAGCATCTGTGTAAATCGGTGACCTTGTGCATGAGTATTGACGATGTGTCTTCCAACTCCGCTTACCTGATCAAAGAGGCCATCGCCGCAGCTCAGGAACAAGCGAAGGTGCCCCTGACCTTGGCGATTTATGAGCGTAATGATAAGTATTGTGCTAAGTTCCATAATTTGCAGGTGAAAATTAACCCTGAGTTGTTTGTCAGGAATTTGCGCTTGCCTTTCAATTATGAATTAAAATTATCGTAATGAAGATAGAATCTGTTTCGTTGATAGGCTCTGGTAATATGGCGCATTGGCTGGTGTATGCCATGCACAATGCCGGAGTGAAGATATATCAGGTTTATAGCCGCCAGTTAAGCCATGCAGAGGCTTTGGCGAAAAAGGCTGGGGCGGAGGCTATCGACAGTTTGAAAGATTTGTCGCCCGATAGCGATTTATATATCTTTTCTGTCAAAGACGACAGCTATGAGAATTTGTTACAGCAGCTGCCATTTCGCCTGCCTTTAGCTGCTCATACCGCCGGCTCATTGTCACAACATATTTTCAAGCCTTACGCCGATAATTATGGTATTTTGTATCCATATCAAAGTGTGAATAAAGATATGGACTTTAAGGATGTTATAGTCCCTTTGTGTGTCGAGGCAAATGACAAAACAATTGAAAATGAGTTGTTTGCGTTTGCCCAAAAGCTTTCTTCCACCGTTCAGGTGCTGGAGGAGGCACAGCGGATGGTGTTGCATAGGGCCGCTATTTTCGGCTGCAACTTTACCAATGCCATGTATGCCATTGCCTACGATATCTTGCGGGAGCATAATATTGACTGGCAAATGATGCTGCCTTTGCTGCAAAATACTTTGGATAAGGTGAAAACCATGAACCCCCATGACGCACAGACCGGTCCCGCTCAGCGTGGCGACCAGAATGTTATTCTCATGCACCAAGAAGCTCTTCAGGATATACGGCTGAAAGAAATTTATCGCCTGATGACGGAATATATTCTGGCGAATAAATAAATAGCTAAGGGAGGACGATGAGGTTCTCCCCTTTTTAGCACTTTGTTCTGAAATGCCTGATGATGTCTTGGAATGCCTCCAAGCCACCTTGAATAACCTGATATTTCAGTTCTCCGTCATAGTATCCACTTAAATGTAGGATATTATATGCTGAGTTCACGTATTTTAGCAATTGGTTGTCCCTGTCGGTGATGTTGTCCCTATAATATTCAATGCTTTTGCGGTTCTTGTAATTCGTGATCTGCCCTTTGATTCTGATAAATGCGTCAAGGAGTATAAGAACTCCGCAATAGGCGGTGCCACAGGCAGTCTTCACATACTTGGCGTCAGAATAGTAATCGCCCTGTTTGCTTGCATTTTCCGACAGCATGGTCTTGGCGTTGTCGTAATAACGCTCCGCCTCGCTGAGGGCTTTTTCCTTCAATTGCGCGATCTTTTCAGGGTTCATCATTATTTTATTTTGCCTTGCAAAAATATGAAAATATTCCGAATAATTTACTATAAATTATTGAAATAAATAATCTTTTATTGCTAAGTTATTGATATGTAGCTATAAAAAATTTCTCAACATCATTGAAAAATAGAAATACCTGTTGTATTTTTGCGAGGTGTTAAACAACAGATGAATTATGGAAAATAAAGAAAAGAAGAACCCTATAGATGAGGCGCGCAGGTACGTGGCCAATGCGGAAGAGGTCATCAAGAAAGCAAACTATGATCCTGAGATGAAACGTTATACGGACAGCAAGTATGTCAAAATGGCTGGAAATACGTTGTGGAATGGCTGTTTGATTGCACTTGACGCTTTGTTTGGTATCAGCAGGCGCAAAGGCCGTCCCGACATTGACAAGTACAAGAAGGCTGCTGGCGAGCGCGACAAAAAGCTGCTGGCATTTGTCGTGGACGGCTACAACACGATGCACTTGTCTATGGGCTATGACGGTATCAAACAGAAAAAGATTTGTGATACAGGGTTCGAAGTGGCCAATGAAATTATTGACCGTTGTGCTATGCTATACAGTCCGGAACTTGTATGTGCGTGAATAATGTTTTTCGTCGTGATTTGAAAAAATGTGTAAATTTGCAGCTTCGATACGTTGGTGGTTGTCTCGAATTTGTACGTTTTGATTTCTAAAAATTAATGGATATGAATAAACTGAAAGCTGTGCTTTTCTCTATGCGCCTGCGTACGCTGCCCCTGTCGTTGGCGGGAGTGATGCTTGGCCTGTTGCTGGCTTTGAAAACACACGAGGCCTCGGCTTGGCTGATAGTTTGGCTCTTGCTGACGACTGTATGCCTGCAAATTTTGTCGAACCTGTCCAATGAGTTGGGTGATTTTCTCCGTGGCACTGATGGCGAGCAGCGTGAGGGACCGCTGTATAGTCTGGCCAAGGGCGCCATTGAAGTGCGTGATTTCAAAATCCTGATTGGCATTTTTGTCGTCTTGTGCTGTGTCTTTGGTGCTGCCATGATTTGGACTTCTTTCGGCACTTTTTTTGCATGGAAACCTGCCTTGCTGCTTTTGTTAGGTGTCGCTGCCATTTGGGCCGCCATGCACTATACTTTGGGGAAGAATCCATACGGTTATAGGGGTTTGGGCGATTTGTCCGTCTTTATATTCTTCGGCTTGACCTCTGTGTTGGGAGCCTATTTTGTGGTGGCGCATACCCTTGATTCGCTCTTGTTGCTGTTACCTGCTGTGACGATAGGCTGTTTCAGTGTGGCCGTGCTGAATGTCAACAATATCAGGGATATGGAGTCGGATGCGGGTCATCGGCTTACCATACCTCTTAAATTCGGAGCCCTCAATGCCAAAATTTACCAGACGGTGCTGATTGTTTTCGCCTGGCTGTGTATGTTGTTATATACACTGATGACCTATACTTCCGGCTGGAACTTCCTTTACCTGGCTACGTTGCCGCTATATGCCGCTCACATGAACATGGTGTGGAAACGCAATGGCAAAGCTCTTGATCCAGCCTTGCCCTTGCTGGTACTCTCCACCTTTGTCTTTGCCCTTCTCGCAGGAATCTAAAAACAATTAATAGTTAATAGTTAATAGTTGATAGTTGTCTATTTCATAACCCTATACTCTAATCACTAACCCCTAACCCCTGACCCCTGTAACCTGACCCCTAAAATTAGCACATTAAAAACAATGCCTTCCAAATCCCGAATCCGCCAGCTATTTAACGACATTGCTTCCAGCTACGACAAACTGAATCACATTATGTCTTTCGGCATAGACCGTTCGTGGCGGCGGAAGGCGGTGCGTGTGATTGCAGATAGTGTTGAACCTTTGCGTGTTTTGGATGTGGCGACGGGAACGGGCGATTTTGCTATCGCTATAGCTCAAAAATTACAAAAAGGTAGTGAAATCGTTGGCATTGACCTGTCCGAGAATATGTTGGAAGTGGGACGGGAAAAAGTCCTAAAAAGGGATGGCTTTCGTTTGATTCAATCTTTTGATAATGAAACAGAATCTTCATGTGAAGATGGTATAAGGGCCGCTTCGGTTTCGGAAAATTCTGATCAATTGGCACCCCGCGTGACTATCGCTCTTCAGCAGGGAGATGTTGAAAGTCTTGACTTTGCTGATAGTAGCTTCGACCGGGTGAGTGTAGCCTTTGGTATTCGCAATTTTGAGCATCTGGAACAGGGCTTGTCTGAGATGTGCCGCGTGTTGCGTCCCGGGGGCAAACTGGTGATTTTGGAATTGTCTTACCCCGACAACCCTTTTATCTTGTGGTGTTACAAGTTGTATGCCCTTCATTTCTTACCTTTTATTGGTGGACTGATTTCCGGTCATAAAGAGGCATACCGTTATCTTCCCAAGTCTATTCTGGCCTTCCCCAAAGCCGACAAGTTCGTTCCCTTGCTTCGGCAGGCAGGTTTCCGCCAAGTTGCTGTCCGCAAATTCACTTTCGGCACCTGCGTGATGTATATCGCGGAATAACCATGGGGGCAACTGCGTCCTCGCAGTTGCAAAATCCGACGATAAAATTCATTTAAAAATTCTTCAGGCATATAGACCAATGCTTCAGTTTTTTTCGTATTTTTGTGGTTTGCAAATAACATAAATACCATATAACTATGAAAAGAGCATTGGTAAGTGTGAGCGATAAGACAAATTTGATTCCTTTCGTTCAGGCATTAATCGAAAATGGTTACGAAATTATCTCTACTGGCGGTACCCAAAAGGCCATAGAACAAGCAGGTCTGCCAGTGATGGGTATCAGCGAGGTGACGGGCTTCCCTGAAATTATGGATGGCCGTGTAAAAACGCTGCATCCTATGGTCCACGGCGGTTTGTTGTCAGTGCGTACCAATCCCAAACACCAGGAAGAAATGCGTCAAAATGGCATCCAGTATATCGACATGGTGGTGGTGAATCTCTATCCTTTCAAACAGACAATTGAGAAAGAGAATGTCACTTTCGCTGAAGCTATCGAGAATATCGACATTGGTGGTCCCAGTATGTTGCGTAGTGCGGCAAAAAACCATCAGTTCGTGACAGTGGTATGCGATGCCAATGACTATGATGCGGTTATCGCTGAAATCAAGGCCAACGGCGATACCTCCTTGGAAACTCGTTCCCGCTTGGCTGCCAAGGTGTTCAGACATACTGCCGCTTACGATGCCATGATTGCCCAGTACCTGACCGACAGAGTAGGGGAGGAAGATCCCGAAAACATGACGCTGACTTTCACCCGGAAGCAGTCGCTGCGCTATGGCGAGAACCCGCACCAGAAAGCGGCTTTCTACGCTGGCAAAAAACAAGGCTACTCTATGGCATGGGCTACACAACTGCATGGTAAAGAATTGTCATACAATAATATACAAGATGCTGATGCTACCTTGCAAATTCTGCGTGAGTTTGACGAACCGACCGTTGTGGCTGTCAAACACAAGAATCCCTGCGGTGTGGGTATCGGCAAGGATGCCATGGAAGCTTGGACTCGCTGCTATGAGGCTGATACGGTCTCCATTTTCGGAGGTATTGTGGCCACCAACCAAACGGTAGATGAAGCTTTAGCAACTGCCATGAAGCCTGTCTTTTTGGAAATCATTTTGGCGCCTGCCTTTACTCCAGAGGCTCTGGCTGTGCTGACTACCAAGAAGAATATCCGCCTGATGACTTTCGATTTGGATAAGTCTAAAGCCGATGAGAAAATGTTTATTAGCGTGACTGGTGGTATGCTGATGCAAAGCATTGACCGTGCCGGTGCAGAGGATTATGACATCAAGGTGGTGACGAAAAAGCAGCCTACCGAAGCTGAAATGCGTGACCTCCTTTTCGGTATGAAAGTGTGCAAGCATGTGAAATCCAATGCTATACTCCTTGCCAAAGAGATGAAGACTATCGGTGTGGGTGCTGGCCAGATGAACCGTGTGGGCTCTGCCCATATTGCCCTCGAACAGGCTAAGGCTGCGGGTCATACTGACCATATCTGTTTGGCCAGTGATGCCTTCTTCCCCTTTGACGATGTGGTGCGTATGGCTGCCCAATATGGGGTTACCGCCATCATCCAACCCGGTGGCTCCGTCCGTGACGAGGACTCTATCAAGGCCTGCGACGAACTCGGCATCGCCATGATTTTCACCGGCGTCCGCCACTTCCGCCACTAGTTGAAAACTGAAAATAAGAACTAAAAACTAAAAACTAATAACGATCAATCTCCCCTCGAACGAAGTGAGACTCCCCTTGAGCGTAGCGAAACTCCCCTCGAGCACGAAGTGTGAGACTTCCCCTTGGGCAAAGCCCAACTCCCCTCGAACGAAGTGAGACTCCCCTTGAGCGTAGCGAAACTCCCCTCGAGCACGAAGTGTGAGACTCCCCCCTAATTACTAACCCCTAATCCCTAACCCCTAAAATGATTACCCCCACCATCGAAGAATCATGGAAAAAAGTCCTGTGGGATGAGTTTCAGCAGCCGTATTTTGCGGAGCTGAAGCAGTTCCTGTTGGAAGAAAAACGCAAATATACCGTTTATCCTCCTGGACCGATGATATTCAACGCTTTCAACAAAACTCCATTCGATAAGGTGAAGGTGGTGCTGATAGGTCAGGATCCGTATCATGAGCCTGGACAGGCGCATGGCTTGTGTTTTTCGGTGCAAGACGGAGTGCCTCATCCCAAGTCACTCATCAATATCTTCAAGGAATTGCACGATGATGTGGGCTTTGAGATACCTGTGAGCGGTAACTTGGAGAAATGGACAGCACAAGGCGTGTTTCTGCTCAACGCTACCCTGACCGTGCGTGCCCATGAGGCAGGCTCGCACCAGAATCATGGCTGGGAACGCTTTACTGATGCGGCTATCAGCAAGTTGTCGATGCAGCGCGAAGGACTGGTGTTTCTCCTGTGGGGTAGTTATGCCAAACAGAAAGAGGCCCTTATCGATACCTCTAAACATTATATTCTCTCAACTGTACACCCGTCACCTTTGTCTGCCCATCGTGGTTTCTTTGGCTGCAAACATTTCTCCAAAACCAACGAGATACTGAGAAAATTAGGCAAAACAGAAATTAACTGGCAATTGTAATCAGGTCAGCTTGGATACGACATTGCGTCCGTCAAAGCTGATGGTGGGCTGGTGATGTAAATTTAATTATCAGACAAAAGAGTTGTTTTTTTAACGTCGCTTCAATAGGTATAAAAAACCGTCTGTGTCTATACATTCATAATTGGTGGTGTCAGCGAGAAGTTGTGCCACCATTTCTTTTTCTCCTTCGTAATAAGTCCAGTGTTGAATTGGAAACAGATAATATTCGGGGTGGCTCCCAAAACTGATAGGGAAAATGTGACATTCTTTTCTGGTAGCCAATTGTGGGGTAAACATCGTGGCTACACTTACAGAGGCGTCGTCGGGTATTTGTTTGAGCATGCGGCGGGCCACTTGAGGGTCAAAATCATATTGATGCCAGTGCCGTTCATCAAAGAGGTTAACGTGATCACGACGAATCCAGGTGTGTGGTTTATCTATAGTATAAAACAGCGTTCCTGCAGTCATAATCAATGCCAATACAGGCACAATAACACTTAATCTGAACTTTGAATTCTGAATTTTGAATTTCTCTTCTATTGCTGGTATTTTTGCCAGAACAATCGCACTGGCGACACACAGAACCACGCTGATTTCAATGTTATAATGACAATTTACACCCCAAAAAGCTTCCGGAGCTTGTGAAAACATTTTCAGGCATATTGGTGATATGAGCATCAGCAAATAGTTGGGTTTGAACAAGGTAAGAAACATGCCTGAGCAAAGAGCGCAAATGTAAAATTCCTTTTTGAGTATGGCACGGTTAGAATCGGTAATAAGGTCGGTGAAGAGATTTTGAAAAGCCTGGAAGGGATGTGTAACCAGCCATATCGCCATTTCAGTGAAGTTGTTACCCATCCAGCTA
>JAEETJ010000090.1 GCA_016290295.1 Bacteroidales bacterium | reverse complement strand
CATCACCGGCCGTCCTGCCGGGGACTGGATTGACAGTTATGCCGCTCACGAACTCCAGAAACTTCTATCTGACCAGCGCCTCACGCTCACCGACATTGTAGACGCTATGCACTTCTCCTCCCAGCCTTCCCTCACGCGATATATGAAGCGGGTATTGAACACAACCCCCAGCGACTATCGCAAGAACTCATTATAATAGAAAAGCCAGTCGACTGACTGGCTTTTGCTGAGTAGAACAGGTGTTAGAAATTTCGAACGGATTTATAGAAGGGTTTAAGGCAGCAATAGGGTTTGAGGCCTTTCTCAAACAGAAACAAGTGCAATCTGAATGAAGTATGCCGCGGCATCTATCTTATCTTTGATTTCTTCTGAATATTGGTCCTTGGGGACTTGAAAGACAATGATACTGCTCTGATTTGTCAGAGTAACATACAGTTGGATGTCGGATAATCGTTTAGAATTGCCGCCGACAGAAACCTCACCGCACTCCTCTTTCAATGCTTCTATTTCCGACAAAGGTTTCGGTTTATTAAAAAGCCACTTTCTCCATACGGCGATATGGTTCGCTCCTGCTATCGGAGACTTTGTGATTATTTCGACCTTGATATCATATTCCGTGATAAACTTATCAAGTAGAAGAAGCATTATCTCATATCCATACCGATACCGAATATCGTAGCCAATAGCAATCCATGAGCCATTCTCTCTCGTTCCAATGCTGTTTATGTCATCCAAACTCTCTCCTGTAAGAAGATGTCTTATCTCCTCAGCCGTAGAATAATAGACGGATGATTTGTCGTGTAAGTCGAAAGCCTTATTGAAGACATCAGTTATAACTTCCGCAATCTGTATGATGGAATCGCTTTCTGAAATACGGTCAGATATCTCCTTTGACTCGGAATCAAACTCATCGTCAGGGGCGCCACCTTCCAATAACCCATAAACATCAAGTTTATCTATGGCTTTTTTAACAAGTTGATATTTAGACATCTCATCCATAAAGCATCATATCAATACTATCACAAAATTAGTATTTATTGGGGGAACTACCAATCATTATGAACCAAGTCTTCAATGGATTTCGAACATAAAATGAGGCGTCTATGATAGTGTAGATACGAAAAAAGGACACTTCCGAAGAAATGTCCTATTTAGTAGACCAAACACTCCGAATCTCGAACCTCTCGTTCATCGAAGGGCTGCTCCAAATACAAGCCTTCATCGATAGGCTTGACCGATAAAGATGGGATTCATCGAGGTCTTCCGAATTCGTCAAAGCTGTTCTTCAATGCCTTCTCGGTCGGGATGATCGGGGTTAGCAGCAGAATAACCTGCAAGCCCAAAACGATCAGTCCTGTCAAACTGACCACGTCCTTACTTTTATCGACCACCAGCCATACCGGGACAAGCGAGAACGGGATGCTCACAAGGCCGCATACAAGCCATAGTTTCCCGAAATAGTGATGCGCAAAATCCCAGGTATCCTGACTTCGCATGGACCTTTTTGTCCTGTATCCGTAGGCAGCATTGATGCTTTTGGGAGGATCCTTCAGAAACACCAGGCCAAAGCCCACCATGATCACAGGCGTGATGAGCACCGAAAACAGCATTAAATATCCAAAGGCCATGTCCAGATTCCGATTAATCGGTATAAAGATACGGTTTTTGATGGAGTCAACCAAACGTCGATCCGGGGAAGGTCACATTTCAGCCCTGGTACCTTCCTCATAAAAACGGCCTCCAGATGGCGCCAAAGGCAGAACCGGCGGGGAAGGTCCGCCACCAAAAAGTTGACCTTCCCCAGCAGAGAAAAGAAATGCACGCGGATTGCTGTCGGTGGAACAAAGAGAATACGAGGCCCGGAGGGTCGAGGCGCCACAAAAGAGTAGAGCGAAGCGAAGGCGGTCCTCAGACCGCCCGGCGCAGACCCCGACGGAGCGCGAAGCGCGATGTCGGCAGGTCGGGAGCCGCGGGGGTAGCGAACGGAGTGAAACGCAGTGAGCGGATAAGGGGGCAGCGCCCCCTCAAGGCGGAGAAGCAAGAAAGCCAGTCGATTAACGACTGGCTTTCAGCTTCGTAGACCAAACACTCCGAATCTCGAACCTCCGCTTCCTGGAAGGGCTGCTGGAAATCCAGCGATTCATTGATACTTTACACCGATAAATTCGAATTTACACGTCCAGTAGAGTTTCCATTTCCTTTTCAAAGCTCTCATCAATCAAGGTCACGCGTTCTCCGGCCCGTAGGAATCCCTCACAGCATTGCCGGTTATTCTCCTTCAG
>JAEETJ010000056.1 GCA_016290295.1 Bacteroidales bacterium | reverse complement strand
ATG
Source organism: Bacteroidales bacterium (assembly GCA_016290295.1). Classification (GTDB taxonomy): domain Bacteria; phylum Bacteroidota; class Bacteroidia; order Bacteroidales; family WCHB1-69; genus RUG11690. Next base: position 11,669 of record JAEETJ010000056.1, on the reverse strand, counting down.
TGGAGCCCGAACGCAAGCCGAGACCCAGCGGCAATGGCAACGGTGGTAACCACAATGGTGGTCCCCGTGGCAACCATCCCAGAGGTCCCAGAAAAGCCGAAAACAAATAATTCTCAATAAAAAAAGGAGGTTGGTTTCAACCTCCTTTTTTTATTCCTTATAAGTGACCTACCTTACCGTATCACCTTCGTAAATACTGGGGCTGCACCTTCAGTTACGGTAACATAGACCTGCATCTCACCGGCAGGTGGCATATCAGGCTTATCCTCGCGAGGAAGGTCAACAGCAGTGAAAAGATACTCCACACCATCAGGAAGGGTGCGGGTAGCCACCGTTTTGGCCTTGGCATGCAGCATCGGATAACCATCAACTGCCGCATCGAAAATTGCTGCTTCCTCTTCGCTCACCTCGTGTTGTTCGGGAAATTCTGCCAATTGGACATATTCACCTTCGAGGAAACCAATGGATTTCAAGAAATTGTCCACTTCTTTGGGCATAGCTTCCAAGCGGGCAGCACGAACACCATAACCAGGCAATATCTCTGCATCAGGTTCCGCTGCGGTCAAGTCCTTCACACTGGACTCCAGTCCACCGCTACCAAAAGTACAGAAAGGAACAATCTTCTTGCCACTCAGGTCAGCATTGTTCAAGAAATTGATTACAGGCGGTGCATAGGTTCCAAACCAGACAGGATAACCCAAGAATATCACGTCATAGTTGGCAAGGTCAGCTTTTACAGGCTGGATGTCGGGGATAATGTTCTGCTCACGCTCCTTCATGCAACGCTCAATAGTCGCCTGAAAATCCGGATCGTAAGGGTCAATCATTGTTATTTCCTCAATGTCTGCACCGAGTTTGGTAGCGATTTCCTCTGCCACAGCCTTGGTGTTTCCGGTTTGGGAATAGTAAAGCACCAGCATCTTGGGAGTCTCTTCTTTCGGAGCCTCTTTCTTGGTACCGCAAGAAACTGCGGTCAGCGTCACGGCCACAAGGACCAGCAAAAAATTCATGTTTTTCATCATCGTAAATATTTATATTTGTAATGAATAATACTATCTTTTAATTACTTCATATACTCATGCATATCCAGACTCATAATGCGGTCAAAAGCTTGGAGATTCTTCGTTTCCGTTTTTAGGAAGACGGTGGCAGCGACTCCCGAGCTTTTGTCTGGCACACGACGCACATCAATAACCCCAGGAAAGTCCGCACTGAATTTCTCCTCGTCAAAAGTCTTATCCTCACAGCCAGACGGCAAATCCAGTACAGTAAAGGCGTATGTAAGGTTTTCTTTTCCTTTCCACATCTCCTCTTTAGAAATATGTATACCCTTCAAAAACGACTGCATTGGATGGTTACCGCTAATAAAAACCTGCAACTCGTTTAGGCAGAAGCCCGTAAACCTCAACGGGTTAATTTCAATCGGCACAGCCTTCTTTCCATCGTAGCGGAACTCTATATGCATGGGGAAATTCCGCAGATGCATGGTCTTGTTCAAATTGGTGAGAAAAGCGGTAAATGGTTCCTCGTACTGGTCGAAAAGCCCCTTGTTGGTCATATACAGACGGTCGGATGTGTCAGACTCATCCATAAATTTATGATGGAAAATGTTTAATATCACAGGACTTTCGTGTTCGTCGTAATAGGCATCCACTGCATACTCTTCTCCATGAATATATTCTTCAATTAAGAAACGGCTTTTACCGACCACAAATTCCGGAAAATCCGCTCCCGCCTTGGCAAAATCATTTTGTAAAGATTTCACCGCTGCTTGATATTCCTTTTTATCATGCACCACAAACACCCCTTTGCTCAAAAAACCAACCGAAGGTTTAATCACACAAGGAAACACAATACTATCGATGTCCAACTGTTCCATCTCATTAATATTCAACTCCTTGAAAAAGAAATCCGGATATATGTCGCGACAAATCTTCCTGAATGCGGATTTATCTTTCACGATGGAGATGCCGTCGAGAAAACGTTTATCTTGAATATGGTCGTAAATCCAGCCTAAGGCATTTTCCGAAACAGTATATAACTTGCCCGTTTTCTTATATTCCTCACAGAATTCGTTATCTGTCAGCACCCTACCATTGGAAACTCGCAGTTCCGACATCTCATTTTTCAAAACAGGAATATTGTTTTTTTCCAGTGTTTCAACCATCAAATCCGATACAAAAGGTCTTTCTAAAATTACCATAGTACTTGTTTTTAGTTTTTATTGTTTGATTTTTATTTACTTCAAATCATCTCCCAACAACGGTTCCGTGCCCTTGCCCTTCTTAGGTTTTGGGAAACGGCGCGCTCGTTTCAACGCATCCGCCAACACCCACTCTATTTGTCCGTTTACACTACGGAACTCGCTGGCAGCCCATTTCTCCAAGGCCTCATAAACCTCCTCGTCAACTCTTAATGCGAAGGACTTTTTCATAGTTTACAGTTAACAATTAATAATTAACAGTTAAGCTCCCCTTGAGGGCGAAGCCCGAAACTCCCCCTTATGCATAGCATGGCTCCCCTCGAGCGAAGCGAGACTCCCCCTACCAATTATTGATATAAAGTTCCCGTATTAATCACCGGGCTGGCACTCTCGTCAGCGCACAGCACCACTAACAGATTGCTGACCATGGTAGCTTTCTTTTCCTCATCCAGTTCCACAATATGGTCTGCACTGAGTTTTTTGAGAGCCAGATCCACCATGGAAACGGCGCCTTCCACAATCTTCTCACGAGCGGAGATAATGGCATCAGCTTGCTGGCGACGGAGCATCACACTGGCAATCTCGGCAGCGTAGGCCAAGTAGTTGATACGAGCCTCAATTACCTCGATACCGGCAATATCCAAACGATGGCGGAGTTCTTCCTCCAGGCGGTCGTTAATTTCCTCGCCACCGCTGCGCAAAGTAATCTCATCACTTTCCTTATCCATATTGTCGTAGGCATACATACCTGCCACTTTACGCAAGGCTGCATCACTCTGCACATTCACGAAGCTGTCATAGCCACTGAGCAAATTCTGATTGGAGGACACCGCATCGGCACTGGCAGCGCCTTTCATCTGAGCATTGATGGCAATCACCTTCGCCATGGTGCTTTCCTTGCTGATATCAATATTGAAGCTGGCCTTGTAAGTGTCCTTGATTTTCCACACCAGAACCAGACCAATCATGATAGGATTACCGTTTTTGTCGTTGACCTTGATGGGCGGCACGTCCATGTTGCGGGCACGCAGTGATAATCTGCGTTTTCCATAGAAAGGATTCAGCCAGAAGAAACCATTTTCGCACACCGTGCCGCTATATTTTCCGAAGAAAGTCAGCACTCTGGACTGGTTCGGCTGGATGATGGTGAAGCCTATGCAGTGCAGCATATACACCACACACAGAAGAAAAAGCGACAAGGCAATCATTCCATCTTTGTCGTTGATTACCGAATTGACCATCAGGGCAATAGAACCCACCAAAATTCCCAAATTAATCAAAAGATGCAGAAAACCATTGTTGATAAAACTCATCTTTTTTACATACTCTTTTGTTTCCATTGTTTCCATTTTTTATTGATTTTTGTTGATGTTGATATGATATTATTTTGATATTATTTTGACGGCAAAAATACAAAAAAATTTTAATTGACGAGCAAAAAAAAGAATTTTTTTCACTACCCCGCCCTCCGGGCACCCCTTCTTAGAGAAGGGGAATTAGAGTTCTGTCTTGATTTTCAATACAATTACTGTAAATTAACTCCACTGATTTTGACAATATAACACACATTGCTCCCAACTAACTATAGAAAAGACACACAACACCCATCTCGTACTTTCTTTCTATAGTAAACACAAGCCCTTACTTCCCCTTCTTTTAGATTTGAAGAAGGGGAATTTCTTGCAACAGTAAAACATAAAGATTGCAACAGTGGCTTTTGCTCAACATTTATAAAGCCTATACCATACGACAACTATGCAGTATTTACTTATTTTTCTGTTTTTTTATTATTTTTGCAACAAAAAAACACCCCTAACTATTATCACATGAAAAAAATAATTATTCTTATTACAATAATCTTATATATCGTGTGCATAAACGCACAGTCTGTTAGTTATTCATATAATATTTTATCAGAAGAAGGGTGCACCGTAAATTTCACACCAACATATATTGATAACAATGCCTACCTTATTGTCTCTATCAAATCTGAGAATCTATTCTTTTCCGAACAACCCACCATACTGCTTAAATTTTCAGATGAGACCACATTACAGCTAAACGGTGAAAAAATAGCCACACAATCTAGCAGTTGCAGTATTCTTGTCGGACAAGTCATGGTTCCAGTCTCAGAAATAAAAACCACAGCAAAATTCCCACTATCAGAAGACGAAATCATACTATTTCAAAAAGGTGTAATCAAAATTCGTATATCTACCCTTCCATACACCCATGAAAGAGTATTTAAAAAGGATAAAATTGGTTTTGAAATAGCCTCTTTATTTAAAAACGCAAAATACAAAAATAAAGATTTCTAACTGAAATAACGACTCTACATTTGAATTCTAAACTCTGAATTCTAAAACACCCCCAACTATTAATTATTAATTGTTAACTGCCAACTACTCTTCCGGTAGCGCCTTGAAGCCAAGCCCCATGATTTCGGAGCTTTCAATCACATTAACGAAAGCGTGAGGATCCAAGAAACGCAGATTGGATTTGAGTTTCACCAAATCGCTACGGTCAAGGGTCACGTATATCATCTTGCGCTCCACCCCCTGATACATGCCGGTACCGGCAAAAATGGTACCGCCACGCTTCATGTCGTTGATGATGAAATCACGCACCTCATCCACCTTATCCGTAACAATAAATGCAGTCTTGTATGATTTGATACCATCCACAATCAAGTCAATCACCTTGCTTTCGATGGCAATCAGAATGATGGAATAGATAGGCAAGCGGATTTGCTTGAATGCAATCAAAGTCGTTAAGGTAATACATGAATCCACGATCAGCACCAGCGTTCCCAAAGAAATCTTCGTGTATTTGTGGATAATCATGGAGATGATATCACTGCCACCGGAGGTTGCTCCCGACTTGAAAATCAGGCCGATAGCGATACCATAAATCACACCGCCGACGACCGTGTTCAGGAAATAGTCAGGCACAAAAAACAGGTCGCTGTGCGGAATCTGCACATAGTTATGCACATCGGCAGCCACCTCGGTAATGCCGCCATGAATCACAGGATTATATCCCCATAAAGTTTCTATCAGCCAAGTAAATAAGAATATTAACACCGTCGAAACCACCGTCTTCACACCAAAACGGGGACCCAGCACCAAAGTGCCGATAATCAGCAACGGAATATCCATACAGATAGCATAGTAACTGATCTTCCACGGCCATACCGTATTGAACACGTTTGCCAAACCGTAGGTGCCACCCGGTGCCAGCAAATAGGGGTTTACAAACATCACATCTCCTACCGCAAAAAGCAAACTTCCGATAACCAAAAGGCAATAAGCGTAAATTTCAGTTTTTATCTTATTCTTATTCAGCATGTTATATATTTTTAAAGATAATGCAAAGATACAAATATTATTACTATCTTTGTACTCTCCTAAATAATCACCATGCATAAAATACTCTTTATCTGTCACGGAAACATATGCCGCAGTCCAATGGCCGAGTTTGTGATGAAAAAAATAGTCAAGGATGCGAGAAGAGAGGCCGAGTTTGAAATCGCCTCGGCGGCGACCAGCACCGAGGAAATCGGCAACCCCGTGTATCCGCCTGCCAAACGGAAGCTGGCGGAGCACGACATCGGCTGTGCCGGCAAAACTGCCCGACAGATCACCCGGAAAGACTACGAATACTACGATTATATCATCGCCATGGACCACAACAACCTACGGAATCTGCACCGTATGTTAGGTGACGATACCCAACACAAAATCTCGCTGCTAATGGATTACACCACCCGTCCCGGTGATGTAGCCGACCCCTGGTACACTGGTGATTTCGAGGCCACCTGGCAAGATGTGCTCGAAGGATGCACCGCCCTGCTGCAAACATTTGACAAATAACCCTTTCAAAACATATAAACATGAAAAAAATTATCAGCATTATTGTAATAAGTCTGCTCTGCTGCGCCACCATGGCCCAACGTACGCAGAAGCTGCAAGTGATAAACTCCGAGGAAATCATCCAGAAAGGCGTACAGTATCACGATAAAGGCAAATACCAAGAGGCCATCAACGAGTACGCCAAAATACCCTTTGGCGATGTAAACTACGACCTTGCCTTATACGAGAAAGCGCTAAGCCAGGAGGCCTTCGGCGACTATCGCGGAGCCATCCAGAATATTAACCTGCTCCTTGAGCTTCCCGAGAGCCAAGTAGAGAAAAACCGCATATATTCAGTTTTGGGCGACTGCTATGACTATCTGGAACAGTACGAAAATGCTATCGAAGCCTACAACAAAGGTTTGGAAATCTCACCCTACGATTATATGTTGCATTTCAACAAGGGGGTGGCACAAATGAACAAAGAATTGTATGAATCCGCCATGGAAAGCTTCAAGCAATCCATCTTCATTTCGCCAGCCCATCAAGGAAGCCACTTCCGCTATGGTCTCTGCTGCCTGCAATTGGGGTACACTGTTCCTGGCATCCTTGCCCTTAATTTCGCTTCCATCATCAATCCCAACTCAAATTATTGCATCAAATCGCTTCAACTTTTGGAAGAACTCTATAACGAAGGTGTCACCGCTTTCAATAATGATAATGATGTGACTATTTATAATCCATACGATGAGTTGAACGAATTATATAAACCCATCCATAAGCTGTTGGACAGCAAAGCCGCTGAAAGTAAGAAGTTTAAAAGTCTCACAAAAATCAACCATAATATAGTGAAATACAACCAGTTGGTTTTCTCCAATGTTTCCATCCGCCCCAACTCCCATGCTGTTGAGGATTTACTCTATGCACCTTATTTTCAACAAATTATCAACGACAACTGGTACAACACGTTCTGCTACGTCCAGCTTTCCTCTACCAATATCAACAATAACAAGGTGGCCAACAAGGCGATGAAAATGCAAAAAGAGTTTGATGATTTCATCGCTTTCACCGTGCCTTTCATCCGCGAGAAAGCCAGTCTTGGTTTTTTCACAGACAATGATGAGAACCTTACCTACGTATATTCCAAACGATTGCAACTGGAAGGCTGGGGCAAATACAATGACAAGCTCAAGAATCTGAATGTTAAAGAGGGTACATGGACCATTCTGAACCAGCAGGGTCAAATCGATGAAATCTCCAACTATAAGATGGGAAAAAGGGAGGGTAGTATCAATTTGTACCAAGATGGAGTACTGGTTCAGCTTTCCACTTGGAAAAATGACGAACCGGATGGGCAAGTGAAATTATACAAGGCCAATCCTTTCTTCCACCAATCTATACCTTCTGAGGAATTCATATTGACAGATGGCAAATACGAAGGCCCGTATAAAGCCTATCATTCCAACGGAGCACTAAGCACCGAAGGCACTCTGGTCCACAGTAAATTTGACGGTACTGTCCATTATTACGATGCACAAGGCCATTTGACAGGTATTGAAAACTATCAGAATCAGGAACAATACGGGCCTGCAACAAGCTACTATCCAGGTGGACAATTGAAAGTATCATCGTCTGCTGGTGCCAAGGATGAAGAAACAGCCTATACCGAATATTATGTGGACGGAACTAAGAAATATGACGGCTTCGTCACCAACAACAACTACTCTGGAAAATGGACGGGCTATTACCCTTCAGGAGCTATTATGTCCATCGAGAATTATAACAAAGAGGGCGAAGAAGACGGAGACATATACAGTTACGACCGAAATGGCAAAGTCAACTTATACAAACGTATGGAAAAAGGAAAACTTGCTGAAGAGAAATCTTACGATGCATTAAGCGGATTGTTGGAATACAGCTATGAATTCACCGATGGCAAACTTGCCAAAGTTAAAAATTACAATCCTGATGGCAGTATCAAGGCAGAATTTCCTATCAAAGACAAGACCGTCACCTTCGACCTATACTCTGTTCATGGCTATAAAGAATTCAGTGGTACTTTGGATGAAGATTTCAACTGGAAAAATACAAGAAAGACTTATTATCCCAATGGGCAGGTGAAAGAGGAAAGCAATTGGAAAAACAACGAAATGCAAGGAGATGGCAAGCAATATTACGCCAATGGCCGCTTAAGTTACCATGCCATATACCAAGATGGACATGCAAACGGTTTGCAAGTCAATTACTACGACAATGCACAGAATCAGGTAAGCCAAGAAAGGTATATTATCAACGACACTGTTGTAGGCGCCGGTTACGACTATTATCCCGATGGGACAACAAAGGCGGTGCAATGGAACGACAGGAATGGCAACACCCTTTATCAATGCTTCTATCTTCCCGACAACACCAAAAACGAAGAATGCTATTTTTTGGATGGTTCTCTCTGTATTGTCAAGTATTATAACAGAAACGGTGAAATCATAGCCTGTGACACCTTGATTAATGGCAACGGGACAATACACGAATACTACCCGGAAGGACAAGTTATAAGAGCCATACCTGTTAAAGGCGGAAAATCTCTCGGCATGGAATATACCTATAATCTGGCTGGCAAAGTGATTGATTCCACTTATTATCTTATGGGAGACCCGAACGATATGATTAGAGAATACTATCCGACAGGGGAAATGAAAAGCATGGGCAGATACATAGGAGGCAATCCGCATGGTCAACACAGCGAATATTTGATGGACGGGACAAAATCTTCGGATGAATATTACGAATTCGGAGATTTGATGTCCAGCACCGCATACGCTATGAACAACAATCCTATTAGAGTCAACACCTATTACAATGACAATATGAGAACACTTCAGTGGTATGCCCCCGATGGGAAAACCGCTTTGATGAAACTGTATTACGCCGACAACACCTTGTTTAAAATATCCTGTGCCCAAAAAGGAGGTAAAATGATGGATTATGAGAATGTCGGCACCGAAGAACAAACCTATAAGGCATACTATCCCAACGGGGCTCTTGGCGCAGTTATCTCTTACAAAAACGGTGTTCTCCATGGCACAAGGTCTCTCTATTACTCCAATGGTCAGGCTTACGAAACAGCTACTTTTAGCGAAGGAAACTTTGAAGGACCCGTCACAACTTATTATCAGAATGGAAACATCCACTCCAAAAAAGAATACAAAGACGATTTCCGCCATGGAAAATACGTGTTGTATTATCCTGATGGAAAAATCAAATACGAAGGAAATTACTACTATGGCATAGAACACGGTGAATTCAACACCTACGACAAAGACGGAAAACTGACTCACAGAGTAGTGATGTACTATGGTGAACCCATTGAAGATGAGCGGTTTTAAGCGCATAAAATTATTTTCTTAATAAATGTTATTTATTCAGAATAAATCAGTACCTTTGCAGAAAATTTAAAACACATATTACATAACATAAAAAACTGATATTATGAAAGTTGTTCACAATTTCAACGCAGGACCTTGCGTCCTCTCAAAAGAAGTTATTGACGCCTCTATTGAAGCTCTGAAAGATTTCGCCGGCACTGGCATGCCCGTGATCTGCGTTTCTCACCGTTCTAAAGAATGGCAGGCTATCATGGATGAGACCGAAGCTCTCTGGAAAGAATTGATGAATATTCCCGATGGTTACAAAGTTTTGTTCCTCGGTGGCGGTGCTTCACTGCAGTTTATGATGGTGGCCATGAACTTCCTCAACAAGAAGGGTGCTTACCTGAAGACCGGTGTTTGGGCTAAGAAAGCTCTGAAAGAAGCTGAAGGTATCGCTAAACAATATGGTGGCGAGGCTGTTTGCGTGGCTTCTTCAGAAGACACCACTTTCAACTACATCCCCAAGGGATACACTATCCCCGCTGATGCTGACTATTTCCACATCACAACCAACAACACCATCTACGGTACTGAAATCCGTGAAGATTTCGACTGCCCCATTCCGTTAATCGCTGATATGTCATCCGACATCATGAGCCGTCCCGTTGACGTTTCAAAATATACCATGATTTATGGTGGTGCTCAGAAGAATGTAGGCCCCGCTGGTGTTACTTTCGTAATCGTGAAAGAAGACGCCCTCGGCAAATTCGAACGTTACATCCCCACTATGCTGGATTACAGAACTCATGTTGAAGGCAGCTCAATGTTCAACACTCCTCCTGTATTCTCAATTTACGTAATGTATGAAACCCTGAAATGGGTGAAGAGAATGGGTGGTGTTGCCGCTATCGAAAAGATCAACATCGAGAAATCAGATATGCTGTACAACGAAATCGACCGCAACAGCATGTTCGTGGGCACTGTGAAGAACAAAGAAGACCGCTCCAGAATGAACCACTGCTGGGTGATGGCTCCCGGTCACGAAGACCTCGAAGCTGAATTCATGGATTACGCTAAGAAATGCGGTATGGTGGGCATTAAGGGTCACCGTTCCGTTGGCGGCTTCCGCGCTTCTCTGTACAACGCTTGCACCCTCGACGATGTCAAGGCTCTCGTGAAATGCATGCAGGATTTCGAAGCAGCACACAAATAATTGACAGTTAACAATTAACAATTAATAATTAATAGTTGATATGAAAGTTTTAATTGCTACTGAAAAGCCTTTCGCAAAAGCTGCTGTTGACGGCATTCGCGAAATCGTTGAAAAAGCAGGTTACGAACTTTGCTTATTAGAGAAATATACTGACGTGCAGCAGTTGTACGATGCAGTGGCCGATGTTGACGCCCTGATCGTCCGTTCCGACAAAGTGACTGCCGAAGTTATCGACGCCGCCAAGAACCTGAAGATTGTGGTTCGCGCTGGCGCTGGTTTCGACAACCTCAACCTGGAGGCTTGCACCGCCAACAACATCGTGGCGATGAACACTCCCGGCCAGAACTCAAACGCTGTAGCTGAATTGGCTATCGGCATGATGATTTACATGGCCCGTAACACCTTCAAACCCGGCACCGGTGCCGAGTTGAAAGGCAAGAAAGTGGGTATCCAGGCTTACGGTAATGTGGGTCGCCTCGTGGCTCAGAAAGCCAAAGCGCTGGGTATGGAAGTCTGGGCATTCGACCCCTTCGTTCCGAAAGACAAAATGGAAGCCGAAGGCGTTACCGTTCCCGCTACTTTGGAAGAGCTGTACAGCAACTGCAACTACATCTCTCTGCATATCCCCGCCAATGACCAGACCAAGAAGTCTATCGGCAAGAACCTCGTTGGCCGTATGCCCAAAGGCGGTTGCGTGATCAACACCGCCCGTAAGGAAGTCATCAACGAGGAAGAGCTGGCTCAGCTGATGACCGAACGCGAAGACCTGAAATACTGCACCGACATCGCTCCAGTAGAAATGGGTCTGTTCGAGAATTTCGAGAAACGTTTCTTCGCCACCCCGAAAAAACAGGGTGCCGAGACCGCCGAAGCCAACATCAACGCTGGTTTGGCCGCTGCTCGCCAGATTGTGAACTTCTTCGTCAATGGCGACAAGAAATTCCAGGTGAACAAATAATCAACACCTTATTATATGTCTGTCAAAAAAGTCCCGCCAGCATGGTGGGACTTTTTTTAAATTTAAATTGTCCGTAGTT
>JAEETJ010000055.1 GCA_016290295.1 Bacteroidales bacterium | reverse complement strand
CTCAGCATAGATGCGGGTCAACTCTCCGATGGAGATATCGTTGAAGCGGTCCTTGCCGGCGGCACGGCATGCCACAGCCTTCACATACTCCATGGTGGGCTGCTGGCCACGCAACTCAAACCAGCGAAATATTGCCTTAATCACACCTTTGCGCTTGCGGTCCAGTTGCTTGCGGTCTGGGTAGCCATCAGGCATCTTGTCGGTGCGCTCCGATGTAGAAGTGCCCAAGCCCTTTGGGGCTAATGTCTGCTGCAGGAACTCTATCAGCTCTCTCGCCTCCATATAGCTCAGTTCTGAAGTGTGCTTGGTACGGCCTTCGGTGAGCGACAGCACCACTTCGCCCATGGCTTCACGGTCAATGCCAAGTTGTCCCGCCAGCCACCACAGCCTACGGTTCTGTTCGGCGGTTCTCGGATTGGGAGTCAATATCGGTCTCATCTCGCACCTCCTCCCAGCATTACACGCACATGCTTCCGCAGGCTTATGCGGGGCCACTTGCCCTCACTGAGCATTCTTCTGAACTTGCTGATGGCCATGCTGCCGGTCATGCCATTACACACAATGCCATCGGCATCGTACCAGTTCAAACTCTGGATTCTCGGATAATAAATCACTGTACTCATAATTTTTTGATTTTAAGATTGATATTAAAATGATTCTAATTTTTCACTCCAACTACTTGCGCACCCTCTTCCCAGATGGTATATACCCCGCCGTTCTCGCCGATGAAACGGCCCTTGCTGAAGGCTCTGTAACCTTCTACCCATATCTTCAGGGCGGCATCATACATCACGCTTTTGGCCGCACGCCCCGACGGAAATTTGCCGTCAGCGTGCGAAATGAAGATGAGCAGCTTTCCAGGATACATCCGCCTGAACTCCAGATATGAACGGTAATCAAGCCCGGTGTACTGGAAGCTGTCAATAATCACAAAATCTGCGCTACGTCGCTTGGCAAGCCGTTGCGCCAAAGCGTCAGTGCTTTCACTCACTACCTGCAGACGGCCACGCTCAATGTCTTTCAATTGGTCTATCTTGTTGCGGAAGGTCAGCGAAACACCCTCTTCCAGACTGTCATACAGCACCTTCCCAAAGCGGCTCAGTTCCCGGCATAGCTGAACAGCAAAGGTGCTCTTGCCGCTGCCGGAGCCACCCCATACAATCCAGGTGCCCACACGCTCGGGACAACCGAAAGCGTCCAGCCACGCACCCTCAAAAGGCAGGGTGTCATAGCTCTTTCTGCATATATCTGTTACTGACAGCGCTTTTCTCATGGTTTCGTGCGTTTAGCGGTTGGCTTTCATCAGTTCGTCATAGATGCGGCGTGGCGAGCAGTCGCACTGGGCGATTAGCCGCTGGATGTTCACGCCCGCGCCGGCGTTGGCCTTGGCGATGAGGGCGGCGTGCAACCGTTTGAACTCCTGTGTCTCCTTCTCGCTCTCCGGAGTGGCGCGCTGGTAGCGGCTGCCGTAGCGGCTGAAAATCTCCTCGTAACCCACCTTCTTGTACTCAATGTTGCGGCGGATCTTCTCACGGAGACCGTCAGCGCCCATCATATACCACCCGCAGCAACGCTCGGTGGCGTTCCACAGGGCTTTCAGCTCCAGAAAGGCGGCATAGTCGAGGTCGCCGGCTTCGTCCAATATCACCAGCGGACGGGGCAGGCTCCGCAGATAAAACACCAAATCCGCGTACACGTCGCTGTATCTGCCGAAGCTTCCCACCCCGAACTCCCTGGCGATTTGGCGAATAAGTCTCTGTTTGCTCTTCACTTGCGAACAGTCAACATACACTGCATTGGCGTGACTGCGCACATAGCAACGGGCTGTGTAGGTCTTGCCGATGTCAGCCACATCGCACAACATTCGGCTGCTGCCGTTGTCCTGGCAGAACTGCAGCTGGCCTGTCACAAATTCATAAACAGGTGTGGCTGCAGTCTTCCACTCCGGAAGAGCGTTCAATGTCACCTCCAGCTTGCGTGCGATGCTGATCCAGTTGCTGTCGCTCAACACACGCTCCCAGTCACCGCGCATCACACGGCTGTACTGGCTGCTGCTGATTCCTAATGCCACGGCGAACTTCGCGTCGCTGGCGTAGTGCGGACGGCGTTCTTTCATCGCCTCCACAACCTTTTCTTTGATTTCCTTACTGATGTTCATTTTATTGGTGTTTTAAGTGTTTTGAATTGTCGTTGCTATATGCTTTCAATGGCGTACTCGGCATAGTCGGCCACTGCGTACCGCTCCATCAGCGCCTCGATGTCGTCACCCGCCGGCGCGGGGGAGGCGCTGTGGGCATCCTCCCCGTTGTCAGCAGGCCCTTGCAGGGTTTCTTCGCGGACTCCCGTGGCAGGTCTTTGTGGAACACCCTCCGGCATCCCGGTTGGCAATACTCGTATATCCGATATATTTTTCTTGTTATCACGCACAAACTTGTCGAACTTGCTGATGTACTTGCTCTGCTCTGTCATCGCGGCAGTGTCGGCTTCCGTCCATTCGGCCTTTGCCGTGGTGAAGGTGGCTATCTGTGCGGCTTTGCCCACATACTGGCCGTTCTGGTACAAATACACCTCGCCGATGCAGCCGCTCTCATCCTCCAACCAATAAGCCTCCACACTGTAGTTGCCAGGTTTTAACCGTTTCAACACCGACAGATTCTCCAACTGATAGTCGGCATACTGCACCTGCACATACTGGTTGCGCTGCACAGTGGTGTCGGTGCGATGGCCGATATAGCGAAGTAGAACGGCTCTGTTCATCGGTGCCAAATCAGGATTCATATTCTCCATAAACACCTCCATCCTGGTCTTCCCTGGATAGTGTTTCTGGTCGCGGTGCAGACCATTGTTGTAGGCCTCGATCATCTTCAGATCGTCAGCCACCAACTGCTCGTAGCTGTAGGTTTTCTCCTTGATCTCGTAGCGGTCGGTCTGCTCGTTGTAGAAACGTTCGCCCTCCGTTTGATTGGTGGCTAAGCGCAGGTACCAGCGGCCAATACCGTCCTGATAGCGTTTCTCGTAGCCGTATTTCTTCTGACGGTTGAACTGCTCAGCGTGTTTCTCCTGCGAGTTTGTGGGAGCACACCAGCGCACGAACGGGAATACATTGCCCGCACGCATCAGGTCATCCTCAAACTGGTTCACCAAGTGGTTCTCCACCTCCATCTCCAACGGAAGCCCTAAACCATGACGATCAAGGAAACGGAACATGTCACGCAAGCAACCTATATACAGGTCGGTATTCTTTTTCCGGCTGTAGGCGGCACCTATCAGCGCACCGCTGCACACATCGTATGCATAATAAGCCTTCACACGGTTTCCATCGTGCATCTTGCGAGGCAGGTCGCGGTCGTCGAGACTCACCTTGCTGAGACTGAACATTGCATTGTGGCGGTGGTAATGCGGACGGCTCAAAGCACCGAACTTGTGATAGCTCATCCTGATACCGTCAATCAGCACTTTGTTTTCAGGTGCGTTCACAATATTCCATACCGTGCTTTCGCTGATGGTCACGGGTGCGCCTTTCTCATCGTTGAAATCCTTCCGGTCAAAAACCAGTCCAGTGCGTCCGTCAACCACATCAATCACACCAGCAAGAAACTGCATATACTGTGCGTGTACCCAGTCGGCATACGGGTTGTTTTTCTGGCAGTAGAGCGAAAGAATCATCCACTTCACCGCCTCCGTCACCTTCCGGCTGTTCTGGTTGCAGTAATTCTTGTGTATAAGACTCTCATAGTCGGGAGTGCCGTTGTGGAAGTAGGCGTTGTAACGCTCTCTCAGACGGCGCACATTCGATGGCAATGTGTGGGGAAAACGCTCCCGGTTCACACTGTTCACGTCAGCGCTCACGCTGGCGAAGAGGCCGTTCTTGCGGTTGCCGCTGATGTTGCAGGCATCGCGGCGGCCCTTGCGGATGGTCAGCATTTCGCGCACTGCGTTCAGCACGATGGCATTATTGTAGTATTCAGTCTGAACGGCGGCGGGCAATGGTCTGCCGTCAGCCAACTGGTAGTCTGCATAGAAGCTACGGGCGGAGGCATCCTCGCGTATCAGGCTCTCGAACACCGACACCGTTGCCGTCCCGTCCTTTTGTTGGCAAGTCTCTCCACGATCCGACAACACCCGGTCCACCTTCGTCCTGATGTTCACTGGCAGACTATCGTATGCCACCACGGCCGGGATGCCCGGTGCAGAACGATGCAGCACCTCAATGCGCTGCCGTGCCACGTTCTGTTTATACGCACTCACAGTCATCAAGCCGTTGTCCCATAGGAACCTCGCCTCAAAGCCCATCCTTCCGTTATATGATAACAATGTATTCATTACCAATTTCTACATTACTCGTTAATAGGCACACCTCCATATTCCTTCACGGCTATTGCCCTGATATTTTTGGCTGTCTGGCTATCGCACTGTCCCATCAGTGCCATGCTGACGAATCTTGGCGATACGCTGAAGCGTTGTGCCAGCATTAGGCCTGTACCCTTCTTCGTCCAAACTTTTCTCGGTGATTTTTCCATTTCGGTTTGTATTGATTTTTGTTGTATTTTTGAAAACTCTTTCTATAATAGAAACACGCTGCAAAGATAGTATAAAATTTCATACATTTATACGATATGAGTGATAAAATTTCTCCAATCAAAGAAAGAATTTTACAATTTATAGAAAATCAAGAAATTACAAAGAAGGATTTTTGTGATAAAACCAAAATTTCATACGCAAATATGCGTGGAAAATCACTTTTTTCCGAAATAGGAGGTGAACAAATATCGGAAATTTTATCACAGTATGGCGAAATTTCTCCCGAATGGCTTTTGCTCGGTAAAGGCGAAATGTTGCGAAATACAACTACTGCTAATAACCAAGCTAATGATGACAAAGTTTCCCGTCTAATCACGATTTTACAAGACACTCTTGCGGAGAAAGACAAACAGATAGATCAACTTTTAAAGATTATTAATAGAATTAGTTCCAACACAAATAACAAACAGATATGATTTTCGATATTACTGAGATTAATAAAGTCAAGTTATTGATGGCATTGTATGAAAATGCAAAACAAACAGATGGAGCCGCACACGCAGAAGTTTTGATTAACAAAGATTGTCATCTGAGTGAAACAGATTGCATAAACGCATTAAATGAATTTAACGATTCGTCCGAGATAAGGTGTTATAGAATCTTTGATTATTTCAAAGGTAAGGCAATGAAAACAGTGTTTGAGAGGAAACGTAATGGCAGAATAGTCATTGATTCTGACAATTATGATCAAAGAAATGGACGCTATCAATTTCTAAAAACAATGATAGATACTTTTCCAATAGGAGATGTTCGTATTATAAATAAAACTTTTAAGCCTTATACTATTGTTGAAATGGATCAGTACGGTAAAACGACCAAAGAAGAAATATTGTACTATAGGCATCTACTAAAGAACACCACAAAAAAGCAAAATGATTTAGGCTCTTATTGGCAAATCAATCAACTATAAAGATAGCATCGTCGTCGGCGTGATCCGTCTGGAATGAAAAAATCCCTAATGGGGCTTCATATAATCATTCACTAAACCTTATTATTATGCAAAACAAATTCAATTTAGATGCGATTGACGGGGTTGTGTCAACGCAGTACAACGATTACAGAGGCTTTGTGGCTATTGATCAGCACGGAGACAGCCGCAATTTGTTCTCCATGTGTAAAGACCACGGTATTGACATTGACCAATACTTTCTCTATGGAATGGAGTTTTACGACAGCGAACCCGTTGGCACTTTAGGTTGTTTCAGAATAAAGGTATTCCTTATTGATAAAGCAACCTATGGCCAAAGTTTTAATGAGATTTCTCAATATGCTGGTGATATAGAACTCACCACTAAGGACATTAGTGTTCCATACTCAAAAATCGGCGACTATATCAAACGGGTTTCCATCGGTTTTGTAGACCCAATAAGCAGAAATATTTGCGTCGCATTGCCGGAAGGTCTCTAATGTTCTCCGTTTAACACCTCTTTTCTTATTGCTTCCATAAAATCAACAACATCGTCTAAAACGGACGCTGTGTCTCTATCTACTTTTTCCATGGCCACTTTGGTGTGAGAAATCATAATCTCTAATCTTTCAGCCGTACGCTCAGTGCCTTTTGTCTGCACCCAAAATTCTATTAATCCCATAATTACTCGTTTTTTTCTACAAAAATAGACTATAATCAGACACGAATTATACAATGTAAATAACATACGCATGATTATATCAGAATAAACGTTTGGACACGCACACACGGGAAAAAGTGTGAAAAATCACTTATATTGTTGGTTTTCAATACTATAAATAAGAAATGAAATGGCAAAAAAGTGGTAAAAAATACCCCGTTCATTTCCTCGTTTTTGCCGTTTTACACGAAAAATTTGGATAAAACACCCCATTCAATCCGTTTTTTACGACACAAAAATTGTAACCCTGTTGTCACCCTGTTTGTCACCCCATTGTAATCCTGTTGCCAAAATCGGTCAAAAAACGCATGTGTTTGCAACGCCCTTTCAAGGGGGCAAAAAGCCTGTTAGAATAGTGCCGCAGCGCACCCGTGTCACCTCATCCCAAACACACAAAAAGCCCGCAAAACAAGCCATTTAAGACCATTTTGCGGGCAAAATACAACCTCAGCAACCCCCAATTAAACTTTTGCAACAAAAAACGGGCCTTCCGCCCGTCAAAAATTAAACCAAAATTAAAGTTTTGGTACAGTTTGTTTTATATCACCTCCTCGCCCAAAATCCATATAAACCACTATAAATCAGCCAAAAAACAGGCAAATCTCAGGCAAAAATATAAGTACACTTTGTTTTAAGCCCCATAAATACCGCTTTTGCGAATTGCTTGCGTTTTTTTTCCGTTCCTTTTCCCTTGATGGAAAAGGAACCAAAAAATCAAGCCGACGGTAAGTGCAGCCGCACAAGCCCGTACCCTCCAACCGTCGGCGTTGCCCTCACACGCAGCACCATAGCCTATTTATTTAGTAGCTAACGGATTGTAGTATGATAAACAGCATTGTGCGTTGGCCATGCCGACATGCGGTGCGGAAGCGGTGTGAATGGCTGGCCTCTTACAGCGGCGTGCAAAAGCGCGTAAGCGTCCAGTTTACTTTTGCCGCCGCTGTTGGAGGGTGGACAGAGCGGGTGGCATTCATGTCGGCGAGAAAGCTACTTTTCTTTGCAACTTTCTTTTGCTTCTACAAAAGAAAGTTGATAAAATCTTTTTGGTCACTTTTTTATCAAGAAAAAAGTAACAAGCAACAAGTTATCAACAATTAAATATTAATAACTTTAATTTATTATCTTTGCATTTTATTTTAGGGCGGCAAGGAAAAGCCGCAGAAAAACACTTAAAGCACTGAAACAAAATGAAATATAATAGACACCATAATCTCCCCCTACGCTACTGTTTGCTCCTTTGGGGTCTATTATTGCTCCAAATCACTTCACTGCAAGCTCAAACACCCGAATATCAAGATTGCACACAGGGTGCACACCCTATCTTTTCATCATGGGGACTTCCTGATACGGTGTGTGCGGGTGAGGTTAGACCATTCAGCATTGGATATGATGCCAGTAACGATATTATACTGAAGCCAAATGAGCCAAGCATCAGCAAACCAGGAAGAATGTTTATACCGCAAAGCCACTATTGTGGTGAAAACAGCAGTTGTTCTGTATACACTAGTACCATTGACGTATCCGGATATTCTGGCACTATCACTTCTGCAAACGACATCAAATATGTTCGCTTGAAAATCGAACATGGCTTAATATCCGATATAAATATACGGTTAAAATGTCCTAATGGAGACAGAGTCCATATATTAAATGCCTTTAATTCCACAAATGATTGTAATGATCCCTATCTCGGATACGGTTGGTCTGGCGATTACGGACAAAATGATGTTTTAGGCTTTTTTGGAGAAGGTGATTTAATGTCCTCCGCGAGTAACCCTTGCGATTCAAACGACATAGACAATGCACCACAAATTGGATGGAACTATTGCTGGTCAAACAATAGCATTAGAGGTTTACAATATGCAATGGAGGACCTCGGAGGCGATGGTATTATTTATAGAGTTATTGGCTATTTAGACAACACAAACAATACAGGGGCTTTTGACTCAACCCACATAGCATCAAACACCCAATTTTATCACCCTGATCAAAACTTTCAAGATTTTTTTGGATGTCCAATTAATGGTTCTTGGACTATTGAAATTAACAATAATCAAGGAAATAATAATTTCAACGGCTACCTTTTCGACTGGGAGATAGTATTTGATGAGAGTGTGATGACGACAGGTGGTGGCGGAGTGGATAGTGCAATCGTGCTAAATGGTGCAAATGTGGATGATCAATTGTTTGTACCAGATGTAACAGATACAGTTTTCACCTTCACAGCACCAAATAATTATACAGAAAACACACCCATCACTCGTACCCTGCGTCTATACAACCCTACTGCCGAATGCTATTATGACACAACATTCACGGTCGTAGTGAGAGCTCCCATTACCACGGTGCACCATGACACCATTTGTGAAGGAGAGAGCATCACACTGACGGCAAACTGTTTTTCCAATGATGAGCCCATCTTCACCGAAGGATTCTCCTCTGTCACTACTGGTAGCGACAACAGCAGTGCAGGTTCAAGCACCAAACTACAGGATAATGAAGTGGCTAATTTCCCCGACTGTGATGAAGATCATGTTTTCCGTGCAGGCGGACATCTGCGATTCGGAGATGTCAGTTCAGGAGGCGGAGGTTACATCACTTCTATTCCCTTGAACTTATCACAGCCCTACACTGTAAAAATGTGGATGCGAGGATGGAACAATTCCAACGAACATCCATGGTTTTTCCTGAAAGTTGACGGAAGCACCAAGATGGAACAATCCATCCCCGTCAGGGCCTGGAATGCTCCCTACATAGAATATGACTACAGCTCCGCCATTGGTGCAACGGCCAACAGCCGCATCAGCATCGGCAACTCAACACTGTACCAACGTTTTTTTCTTGATTCAGTAGCGGTTATCAGCAGAAAAGAATGCCAATTCGCATGGAACACAGGAGAAACAAGTGCCAGCATCACCGTCTCTCCCACCCAAACTTTCACCTATTACGTAACCATCTCGCAATCGGGAGAATGTTCCAGGGTAGATACATTTCATGTGGTCGTAAGAACGAAGCCGGTGATAACGTTTGACCCTTGTGCTGGTTCTTGTGATACAACATCCTTGCAGATGGACTGTCAACAAGGCATCATACTTCCAGCCGCCACACCCTGTGCCACAGACTATGTGTTTGCGGGTTGGTCCACTACCCCTCTCTCTTCAACAGAATCAACAGAATCAACCGAACCAGATCCCCTGTACCTTCAAGGAGAGTATTTCTACACCACAACAAGCGATACCCTATATGCTGTTTATAAGAAATGCGACTCTTATGACACCGTATTCACGAAAGTCACCGCCCCCCGCAGCGACTGGAGCGGAGAATATCTGATTGTAAACACAGCAAACAGCAAATGCTTTGACGGTTCTCTCACCACTACCCTTTCAAACAATACCAACAACAGCAAAAGCATCTCCATCAGCGGTGAAAGTATCACCCTTGCCAGTAATTCAGGCATTACCTCTTCCACCTTTAACATCTCCCTTTTGGGCAGTGGACCGGCTTATTCCATTCGTTCAAAAAGCGGATATTATATTGGCAGAACCAATGGTGAGACTGGTATGGAAACTAGTAATTCAAGCATATTTTCTAATTCATTATCATACAACAACAATGCGAATAACGACCTAACTATCACCAGTTCAGAAGTTCCTCTTAAATTCTTCAACAATCGATTTCGTTATTTTACCTCAATAGGCAATTCCATCCAACTGTACCGACTTAAAATTATTGAGGAATGTGAATACACGACCTATCCACCCAATCCAACTGGAGATACCAGTGCCACAGCATGCGACAGCTACACCTGGCATGGAAAAACATACATCGAAACGGGCGAATACAAGGATACGCTAACGAATGCAATGGGCTGCGACAGCGTGGTAACGTTGCATTTGACGGTTCACAATCCCGTGCATACCACGACCACAATCACCGCATGTGAGAGATACTCTTGGACTAGCGGCGATGGGCAAACCTATACTGAAAGCGGCGATTATACCTATCCTCACGAGGACGCTAACGGATGCATGCAGGTCGATACATTACATTTGACCATCATTAACAAGCCAACCCTAACACTTGACGACATTGACCCTGTTATTGTATGCGAAGGCGAACCTATTATCCTTCACGCTGAAGCCCACAGTAATGGTAACGAAATATCATACACCTGGAAAGACCTTATTGGTCACGCACATGGAGGAGCAAGCTATACCGTCAGCAACAACGCTAGTTTCAGCCATATGGGGACATATACTGTCGACATATACGCATGGGCCTCTTATAGTCCCCCTTGTTATACAGCAATAACCAATGTACCCGTTACTGTCACCGTAAATTCCACTTACAACATTAAGGACACCGCCATCATCTGCGACAGCCAGCTACCTTGGCCATGGCGCGACACAACGTTTCAGGCTGGTACAGTAAGCGGCGATTATGTCTTCCACAAGCAAACCGTCAACGGTTGCGATAGTACCGTAACGTTACACCTTACGGTCAAGGAAAGTTCCACAGGTGACACCAGCGCCACTGCCTGTGACAGCTTCACTTGGTACGGACAAACCTATACCACAAGCGGCACCTATACCCACACATTCAGCAACGCGCAAGGTTGCGACAGCGTGGTGACGCTGCATTTGACCGTAAACTCGTCGTACGAGGTCACCGACACCCATACCCTTTGCCAAGGCGACAACTGGACATGGCAGGGACACACCTTCGGAGCCACGGCGGGCACGTTCACCGAGACAGAGACGATGCACGCCACTGCAGGCTGCGACTCCATTGTCCACATGACCGTGACAGTAAATCCGTCATACGAGGTCAACGACACCCACACACTCTGTCAGGGCGACAGCTGGACTTGGCAAGGACACAACTTCGGCGCAACGGCTGGCACCTTCACAGAGACCGAGACGCTGACGGCAACCGCTGGATGCGACTCGATCGTACACATGACCGTGACGGTCAACCCCTCATACGAGGTCAACGACACCCACACCCTGTGTCAGGGCGACAGCTGGACTTGGCAGGGACACACCTTCGGCGCAACGGCTGGCACCTTCACGGAGACAGAGACACTGACGGCAACCGCGGGATGCGACTCGATTGTCCACATGACCGTGACGGTGAACCCTTCATACGAGGTCAACGACTCCCATACCCTCTGCCAAGGCGAGACTTACACTTGGCAGGGACACACCTTCGGAGCCATGGCGGGCACGTTCACCGAGACAGAGACGCTGCAGGCCACTGCCGGATGCGACTCCATTGTCCACATGACCGTGACAGTAAATCCGTCATACGAGGTTAACGACACCCATACACTATGCCAAGGCGACAGCTGGACATGGCAGGGACACACCTTCGGAGCCACGGCTGGCACGTTCACGGAAACGGAAACACTCCATACCGCCGCACACGGCTGCGACTCCATCGTACACATGACCGTGACCGTCAACCCGTCCTATGAGGTCGACG
>JAEETJ010000054.1 GCA_016290295.1 Bacteroidales bacterium | reverse complement strand
CCAAAGATACTGACGATGAGATGAAGAAGGATTTGAACGCTCATTTCATGGGCGAGGCTACGGAAGTAGGTATGTACCTGGCCATGAGCCGTCAGGCCGACCGTGAAGGTTATCCCGAAATCGCCGAGGCTTTCCGTCGCTACGCTTTCGAAGAAGCTGACCACTGCGCACGTTTCGCCGAATTGTTAGGCGAGGTGGTATGGGATACCAAGACCAATCTGGAGAAACGTATGGTGGCTGAATGCGGTGCTTGTGAGGACAAAATGCGTATCGCCCGCCGTGCCAAAGAACTGAACTTGGACGCTATCCACGATACCGTTCATGAGATGGCCAAAGACGAAGCCCGCCACGGCAAAGGTTTCGAAGGTTTGTTCAACCGCTATTTCAAAAAATAATTTTTCTTTTTTTCTGAAATAAAAAAGGGGATGTTCGTGCGAGCATCCCCTTTTTGTTTATATGAAGCGTTGGTTTATTCGTCTTCATTCAGCGCCTTGATACCGGGCAGTACTTTGCCTTCGAGGTACTCCAGCATGGCGCCGCCGCCGGTGCTGATATAGGAGATGTAATCGCCTAAGTCAAATTTGGTGATGGCTGCGATGGAGTCGCCACCGCCGATGAGTGAGTATGCACCGGAAATGGTAGTGGTAGCCACGGTCAAAGCGATGGCATGGGTACCATTGGAGAATTTCTTCATCTCGAACACGCCCAGCGGACCGTTCCACAGGATGGTGCGTGAATTTTTGATGATGTCGGCGAACATACGGACAGTTTTAGGACCGATGTCCATGCCTTCCCAACCGTCGGGAATGTGGTTCTGCGTAGTGGTGTAGGTGTTGGCGTCTTCAGCATACTTGTCGGCGCAGATGTTGTCGATAGGCAGGTACAGGTTGATACCTCTCAGGTGAGCTTTCTTTACAATTTCCTTGGCGACTGGAACCATGTCTTCTTCGAATAATGAATTGCCAATCTTAACGCCGAGGGCATTCAGGAAGGTGTAGGCCATGCCGCCGCCGATGATGAGGTTGTCAACTTTATCCAACAGATTGTTGAGAATGTTCAATTTGCTGGAAACCTTAGAGCCACCAATGATAGCGGTAAAAGGAGTGACTGGGTTTTGCAGTACATGGTCGAGGTTGGCGGCTTCGTTGTACAACAGGTAGCCGGCGTAACTCTTGCCAGGGAAGCATTTCACGATAGTGGCGGTGGAAGCGTGCTCACGGTGAGCGGTTCCGAAGGCGTCATTCACATAGCAGTCGCCTAATTTGGCAATAGCTTTGGCGAATTCCAGGTCGCCTTTTTCCTCTTCCGCATGGAAACGCAGGTTTTCCAGCAAACCGATGTCACCGGGCTTCAAAGCGGCGATTTTGTTGGGAGTCTCTGGATCCAGTACATCGCCTAAGAAATGCACTTCCTTGCCCAGTATGGCGGAGGCGGTCTTCACAATGTGTTTCAGAGAATACTTGTCGTTTACTTCCCCTTTCGGACGGCCGAGGTGGGACATCAGAATGGCGATACCGCCTTCTTCGGTGATGTTGCTGATGGTTTCTTTGGTGCGCTCGATACGGGTGGTGTC
The DNA here is from genome assembly GCA_016290295.1 of Bacteroidales bacterium. Taxonomy (GTDB): domain Bacteria; phylum Bacteroidota; class Bacteroidia; order Bacteroidales; family WCHB1-69; genus RUG11690. Next base: position 10,265 of record JAEETJ010000054.1, on the reverse strand, counting down.
GGTCACTTCAAATTGTTCGTTTAACGGCACATTGTAATCCACACGGATTAAAACTTTCTTGCCGTTGAAATTGGTTTGGTCAATTGATTTCATAATTTTATGTTTTAGTGATAATTTTGTTGAATTTGCTATATCTAATTTGCTAATTAACTAATTTGCTCATTTGCTAATTACAAGAGCATCTGCCACGATTTCTGCTACAGATTTAATCTCCACATTGAGTTTGTAGTGGTGGTTGATTTGCATCAGCTGATCGACACAGTTGTGACAAGGTGTAATCACAACATTGGCGCCAGTGGCTTTGATTTGATTGGCTTTGATTTCGCCTACTTTGAGACGGCGCTCGTTGTATTCGCTCATGGCTAACATACCACCACCGCCACCACAGCAGAAATTGTCGTTGCCGTAAGGATTCATCTCAATGAGTTCGGGAACCGCCTGTTTTGTTACGAAACGCAGACTGTTGAACAAACCTCCGTTACGTGTAATGTTGCAAGGGTCGTGGATGGTGTATTTCTTGGTGTTCAGCGTCTTGTCCAGTTTGATTTTGCCGCTTTTGATATATTCCTCAATGAGTTCCACCAAGGTAATCATTTTGAAGCCTGGTTTGTTTTTTAGGTAGTTTGGGGCTTCCCAGCGCAAAGCTCTGGAACCATGGCCACATTCGCCTAATACCAAGGTTTTGCAGCCTAATTTTTCCATCTCGTCAAACATGTTCTTGGCGATTTGGGTAGCTTCTTGGTCATTGCCTGAGAAATAACCGTAATTAGTCACATCATACATTTTCGATGACAAGGTCCAATCGGCTTTGGCAGCATAGAAAATCTTGGCAGCGGCAGCAATGGACAGTGGAAAAAACTTGGGCTCGCGGGGATTGAGCGTATATAGCATTTCTTTGCTAGGCTCATTCAAGGGGATGCGGGCGTTTTCATCTTCCAACTCGTCTTGTAAATCTTCTTCCATCCATTGGATGGTGTCAACGTATTCCTCTTCGGGAATGCCCATGTTATTGCCTGTGTTGATAGCAGCATCCACCGTGGCTTGCAGCGATTTGGGCACATAGCCCATAGCCGCTAACATGCGGCGTCCGGTGCGTACCACAAAGGGGATGTCTACACCGATGGAGCAGTGCTTCACGCAGCGTCCACACATGGTGCAGGCACCATACAAAGAGTCCACCATCTCGGCGATAGTCTCATCGTCCAGGTCTCGGGCATGAACCAAATCCGGAGCCACTTTTCCGATAAAAGTGCAGTATCTGCGGTAGATGGAAGCGACCAAATCCACCTTCTTTCCGGGAATGAATTTCGGGTCGTCATAGCTCTTGTAAAAGAGGCAGCTGGTGCCGCACAAACCGCAGTGAACGCATGAGTTTAGATGGGTGACCAATTTGCTGTCCACCTTGGGCGACAGTATGTTTTTCGCAATTTGTATGTTCTTAGGATCTACTTGTTTCATCAATTTGTATTTAAATTGAAAATTTATTATCGTTTATTATTTTTGTTTAGGCACAACGTATGATTTTTTATGGAGATGCGTAGTGTAAGATTGCAGAATGGCCTTGAAATAATCGTTTATGTTTTTCAGTTCAGCCTTGTTCAAGTCAAGAATGTCATGTTGCTGCAGCGTATCAGTTGCGGAATATGCGTACAATGTTTGCTCATCATCCCTGTAAATGCTCAGTGAGTCCGTGATACACTGGTAAATTTCGTTTACACTGTTAGTTGCAATGGGCATTCGTTTGGGTTCGTTGAACACATCCCGGCCAAAAGCGAAATAGGGCTTTTTGTAACCCATCAAACCTAACATGGTGGGCATAATATCCAATTGTTGCGTCACTTCATGACTAGTTCCCTGCAAAGAATGGTCTGGAGTGTACAGGAAATATATGATAGCCGTGCTTCCTTTGGCGGTTTGCGATTCCTCGTAAGCGTTGTAGCCACTAGCGTGGTCGGCCACAAAAATAAACAATGTGTTCTCAAACCAAGGCTCCTTGGATGCTTTCTCAAAGAACTTTCGGAAGGATAAATCTGTATAGGCCACACAGGGCTGTAAAGGATTTACACCAGTAGGCATTTTTCCTTGGTATTCCTCTGGAAGATTAAAGGGATGATGAGAAGTAAGCGTATAGAAAGCGGCAAAAAACGGAGTGTCAATCCGGTTGAGTTCCTGTTCGAAAAACTGCAGGAAATCCATATCCCAGATACCCCATTCATTGGAGCGGTTTTCTCCTGGATGCAATTTCTCGAAATGGGTACGGTTGTAAAAATTTCTGATGCCAGCCATTTTGCCGATAGCCTCAAAACCCATTTGGTTTTCGGTGGTTCCGCAGAAAAAGTGAGTGCTGTAGCCATAGTCTTCCTCCAGAATGGCCGGGAAAGCTTTCATTTCTCCTACGGATTCGGGCAACAAGGGGAATGGTTTTTTGTATGATGGAATGGAAACCAATATCGAAGGCAGCGATTCGATGGATTTTCGGCCATTGCTGAAAGTGTTGGTGAAAGCGAAACCTTCTTGCATCAAGGAATCCAAAAATGGGGTGTAGCCATCACCTTTGTTGAGGTGAGGCATCATGAATTTGGAATGTTCCCTGTTGAAACTCTCCAAGACAAAAAGCACAATGTTTTTCTTGCCTATCTGATATTTGAAATCACCACTGGGATAATGATAGGGCGTGAATATTTTTTCCGCTGTCTCCTCATCAAAGTATTCCAACACCTGAAAATCTTTCATGCGCAAGGTCCGCAAGGTGCAGAACGGATTGCTGAGAATGACGGAAGTTTGTGGAGCGGACTGCGTGTAAAATGCCGCATAGCTGAGGGTTACAGGCCTTGCTTTCAAATCGAAGGAACTTCTGATGCCAAAAACATAAAAGAAAACGCCTACGGCCAACAAAATGACATGAACGGGGTAATAAATGGCTTTCTTGGAAATACAGGATCCCGAATACTTTATTTTTTTGTACAGGAAAACCATCAGCGCAATCAAGGCTATGCCAATGAGAACAAGATACCAGTTCTCTCCCATGGATTTCCATATAATATCGCCTGTATTGTCGTTTTCCTTGAAAAAATGCAGTTCTTCGGAAGTGATACGCTTGAAAGTATAACGGTAATAAACGGTATCCACCAGGTTCATGACAACAATGCCAAGGGAGTTGGAGATGGTGTATATCCAAAACAGCATTTTTTGATACCATTTTTTCTCTCTAAATTTGAAGGGAATCAAGGATAGGACGAGAAAAACCGTATTGAGGTACAGAATGGAGATGGTGTTGAATTTCAATGCTCCTTTCAGCATCATGGGGAGTGCTGATAGTTGGATATTTCCGACAATACTTTGGTTGTAAAAATAAAAGACCACTTGCGTTATAAGCAAGATAAGGTATAATATTAACAGCCTGAAAATCAGTACAAAAAAATCATTCTGAAAAAATTTTTTCATAGCTTTTCTCCGTTGTTGAATGCAGTTATATATATTCTTGCAAAGTTACATAAAAATCTTGAAATACAAAATGCAAAAAATTATTGTGCTGAAGCGATTAATCGTATTCCTGGAAGAAAAAATAATAGTTGGTTTTTCATTCTGCGTTTTTTAGTATCTTTGCAATCTCGTTTGTATCTGATGGAAAAGAAAAAGATTCTGTTTATCGTTAATCCTATTGCCGGGAAAGGAAAAAAAGAGATGTTTCCTTCCTGGGTGGAAGCGTTGTTGGATAAATCGCTTTATGATTACGAATTGGTATACACCCAAGCGAAAGGCCACGGTAAACAGTTGGCAGAAGAGGCTATTGGCAAGGGAATCGACATTGTGGCTGCGGTGGGTGGCGATGGTACGGTGAACGAAGTGGCGCAGGCACTCATTGGTAGTGATTGCATCTTGGCAATTGTTCCGTTTGGCTCTGGTAATGGCCTGGCCCGTATGTTGCATCTTCCGTTACAGCCGCCCAATGCTATTAAAAAGGTCATCAATAAATGTCGTTCAAAAAGTATTGACACGGCTCTCGTCAATGGTGTTCCTTTTGTGAGTATAGCAGGATTTGGATTAGATGCTGAAACGGCAGATGCTTTTGCCAAAGATGGACACCGTGGCTTTTTGACTTATTCAAAAATTGCGGTAGAGAAATATTTCCATGCACAAATAGACAGTTGCACCATCACTTTGAATGATAATGTCACTTTTGACAGTCGACCGCTGATGGTAACTTTTGCGAATTCAAATCAATTCGGATACGAGGCGAAAATCGCTCCAAAAGCGGTGTTGGACGATGGTTTGCTGGATGTTTGCATTTTGAAGAAACCTATTCTTCCCGCAGCTCCTTTTGTGGCTACCCAATTATTGGCGGGACATATTCATTTTTCCCCGTATTTCCAATCCCTGCGGGCAAAAAAGATTTTTGTGCAACGCAAAAAAAACGCCGTCGTAAATATCGACGGCGAGCCTATTATGATGGATAAGGATTTGCTGGTGGAAGTAAAACCCCTTAGTCTTAAGGTTTTATTTTAGCGTAATGTAGCTTTCGCCCAAATAGGCGTCATCGGTGAACAACTGAACAATGTATCTACCCTTGACGGCTTTGTCGTTGTCGCGGATGTCCCATTTCAAAGTCACATTCTGTGCCTTGTTGTTATAATCCACTGTGGTTTTGGCGGTGTATTGCAGGCGTTGACCATCATTGACGAATGTATAAGCATCCCCTGCTCCAGGAGTAAGAACTCTTCCTGTTTCAGGAATGGCAATACGACAGTACAGATTCACGGGACCGCTTGGTAACAGCGAGTTTTCGGCCAATGTCAAGGTGGTTTTCAGGGCTTCGGCACGTGAGGCTTTTTCAGTTTCCACTTCATCCCCTCTTGATTTGTAATATACCGCATTGCTCTTGATATTGTATGCTTTGAATACTGCCGCACCAGATATTTTGGTATTCAAGCTGTCTTTGTGTCGCTCAAGTTGGGCTTTTTCAACTTGTGTTTGAGCCAGTGTTTCTTTTACCTGCGTGTTTTCTTCTTTCAAAGCCTTGTTTTCAGTGTATAATTGATCAATTTCAGTGACATATTCCTGAGCAATGTTCTGGAGTCGTTGCAGCTGTCTCTTGATTTTGTTGTAATCGGCTTGTGAGGCAATCAATTTCTGAATTTCGGCGGCATTGGCCATAATGGTGCTGTCTTTCTCGCTCAATAATTCTGAAAGTTCACCATATTCGCTCTTGATTTGCTCATGTTCAGCCAATAAAGCGTCCAATTCGGCTTGAAGATTTTCCTTCTCCTGAGTGACTTGTGTGTATTCAGTGTTGAATACGGGTTTGGCAAAGAAGCCGAAATACAAAGTGGTGAATAAGAGCACTGCACATAAAGCACCTAAAATAATCACCCATTTTTTTAAGGGATTTTTTTCTTTTTCTTGACTATTATTTTCCATTTTTCAGTATTTTTGAATCCGATATTTTTAAAACGCAAAAATACTAATTTATTGTGCACTATGAATAAAATTCAGCAACTTATTAAAAATTTTATTTCCATTTTCTATCCGCGCTCCTGTGTGGCCTGTGGTAATGCCTTGATGCAGAATGAATCCCACTTTTGTTTGTCTTGTTTGATGCACCTGCCAGAAACCAATTATCATTTGATGGAAAATTCGCCGTTGGACTATATTTTCATGGGAAGGGTGCCGGTAGAAAAAGTGTCTTCCTTGCTTTTTTATAAAAAAGGAAATAAGGTTCAGCATATTCTGCATGCTTTGAAATACAAGGGAAACAAGGAGGTGGGACGTTTCCTGGGCGAATTGTATGGCCGTCAGTTGCTCAAAAGTCCGTACTATCGTTCTGTGGATTGTATTATACCGATTCCCCTGCATCCGAAAAAAATGCGAATGCGCGGCTATAATCAAAGCGAATGGATTGCTATGGGGTTAACCAGAAGTATGAGTATTCCTTATTTTACTGATGTACTGCTTAGGAGCGAATTCACGGAAACGCAGACGAAAAAAAGTCGTTTCAGCCGTTGGGAAAATGTGAAAAGTGTATTCACTACTGTCGAAACGGAAAAAATAAGGGACAAGCATGTGCTGCTTTGTGATGATGTGTTGACGACGGGTGCCACGATGGAGTCGGCGATTACGCAATTGCTGAAAATTGAAGGGGTGCGTGTCAGCGTCGCTACGCTAGCCTGTGCCAATTAATTCTACCTGCTTGTAATCAAGGTGATACTTCCGTGTAGCGGTTTGACGACAATGCCTGTCAAGGAGTGCAGATATACATCACAACTATAGAAATAGGTTCCGTCGGAGCATACCTCCTTGGATAAATAGTCACGCCCATCCCAGTTGATATTGGGTTCCTCAGTGTGAAACACTTTTCGTCCCCAGCGGTTGTATATGGTCATGTCGATTTTTTCGACATTGCTGTATGGTTGATATGGCTGAAATAAATCGTTTACACCATCATTATTGGGTGTGAAAACATTGGGCAAACGATAATCCATACAGTCGTCCACATCGAAACAAACCGAATCGGTTCTAAGGGAAATATTATGATTGAAATCAGCTGATGCCAATGCAAAACAACCAGTGACAAAGGGCAGATAAGTGATGGTGTAACTGCATTGTGCCTGGTTGCAATAGGAATAGTCCAAAGAATCAATCAAATGGAAATCCTCGTCTAAAGTCGGTTTGTAGAAAATATAAAAGGTTTCCACTTCAGCGGCGGCTTCAGGAGTGCTGAATTCCCATTCCAAAAAAACTGATTGACAGTCTGTTGTGACTTCTAAATCAGGAATTTCAGGAGGAATATTGTCAATGGGAGTGCCGCAATTTTTCTGTGATTTATTGTAAAATGGATACAGACTGTCAGGAGTGAAATAACCGCCTTTGGATTGAATATAATAGCAGTATTCTTTCTCGTTTTCCAGATTTTCATCCAAGTAAAATTGATCACTGGTTTCGGCGATGGAATCCCAGCTGTGCAGGTCTTCGTTTAGCTTGAAAATAGTATAACTTTGGTTTTCCCAAGCCACCTGCTCATTCCATGTTAATTTCAGTTTTTTATCCATTGGTTCGATATTTAAATATATCGAAGAACTGACATCTGATTTTTCAATGAATTGCAGAGAATCGTTGGCCATGCCCCAGAATTCAATCTTATACAGGTAGTCATGTGCTGTGGTGTTCAGTCCAACATCGGTAATGTTGGTGTCATTCAGCGAATAGTTTGTGCCAATTTGTGTGTATGTGTTGGAGCTGTTGCGTGTTTTCCGGAATATTCTATACTGATATTCTGGACCAGGGAATTGAATACTGTCAAATTCGGTAGGTTTGCACCACGAAATATAAATGCTGCCGTTGCTTTCGTGGGTTTCTTCCACATCAATGTGTGTGATAAGGGGAGCATCGTTGGCCAAGCGTGTACAGACTTCATCAGATACGTAACTCTCAGCGCCATCGGCAAAGAAAGCTGTGATACGATAACAGTATTCATTGCCGTGATTCAGTGGTCGGGAAGAACCGTCATCAACAAAACTGGTGTCATGAATGTTATTACTCGTTCCGATAAGATAATAGCCTTGGTCGTCGGGCATTCCTACCTCGCATTCACCGGGCTCAAATGGATTGCTTCCGTTACGACGGTATATTCTGAAGCCCACACCATTGGTGCAACTGTATGGATCCCACGATAAATGAATGGTATTGCCCACTGCAACAGCTTCCAAACTGTCGGGTTTAGGAGCAACTACGGTGATAAAAATGGTTTTATAATTGCTCAACGGCACTTGGGGACCACTATCCACGGCTTTGAAAAATACGGAGTAGGGGTTGGCACTGACATGACTGCAATAGGTCTGCCAGGTGAAGAAAGAAGTTACGGGCGAGATACTGCTATTGCCCGGAAAATAGGCTGGTGAGGGGATTTGGAAGCATGAGCCAGTAGCTGTCAAGGTCACTTCACCACCATCGGGGTCAGTTGCAGTTACTGGCATGTGAATGAGGGCTCCGGCTGTAATGCAAGTGTCGGTTGCTTCAATTATAGGGGGTCTGTTGTTGCAGGCACTAATGGTGATTTGCATGTCGCGCACCACACTGCCAATCAACACTCCTTGGCGCCATTCCTGAATGAGAATGGCAATGTTGTATTCGCCCACCATAGTTGGAGAATCCCATACAAAATCACCTGTAACAGGGTCTATGCTAATTTGGCTGGAGGCATGAGGCAGTGTATATCCGGGTATATTTTCCCCTTCAAAGCCGCGGCAGGTTATCAAGCTGAAAGATAAACTGTCCCCATCCTCATCGTATGCCCCCGGGTTGTGGTAGTAAGGTGTGTTTGTACAGCCATTGTCTATAGGGGGATTGAGGAGTTGCGGGGAGTTATTGCTGCCCATGAAAGGATTGATAATCAGTGTTGATTCTATGTAAAATGGGATATTGACGGAATTAGGAATGTTGACAATGCCAGCATTTCGGTTGGGATCTTCAAAAGAAATGGTATAGATGCCATTACCTGCGTAGGTGTGCTCTCCTATATAAATATTCTGACTGATATCGTTTCCCATATTTATTTTGTAAAGACGAGGGATGATGGTTGAACTGCCGTCACCCCAGTAAACATCAATTTCCGGTCTGTCTGCCGGACTCGGTGTATAGGTATAAGTGGTGATAGTAAAGCGGTAGGTGAGTCCGTACAGATGTTCATATGTAATCTCTCCTGACCGTTGGTGGGTGGCCCACAACGGAATAACAAGAAGTGACAATATTATATATATAAGGACTCGACGCAATATTTTTCTTTTTGAGGGTGCAAAGGTACGCAAAATTCATGATATATTAGGTAAGTGCTTAGAATTATTACCATAATATACTCGTTTGTTGTAGGGATGGAACATATATCGTTTCAAAATAGTATGTTTTTTGCCACCTTCGTCACACACATTTTGCGGCAAAAAATCGTTTTTTCTCCGAAAATTGCAAAAATCGCTCCCAACAGATACCCTCATAATGCCAAAAAAAGCGAAAAAAATGAAAGTTATTAACCGAAAAATCTTGACATAATAAATTTTTTCTTGCTGATAATCAGTGATATACAAAAAAATAAAAAAAAAAGAAGAAAAAGTGTTGCCAAATCAAAAAAAGGTAGTACTTTTGCAATCCCAAAACGAACGGAACGGGGCGCGAGGAAAAAGGGAGGTTTTGGGAAGTTCTTTGAAAGAATGGAATGATGTAGCAAATGGCTCAAAATAGACTTTGAGAGATTCGCAAGCGATAAAGTCGGGACAGACAAAAAAGAAAAGAAATTAATTAGGATGGAGAGTTTGATCCTGGCTCAGGATGAACGCTGGCGGCAGGCTTAATACATGCAAGTCGAACGGTAACGACCGGTAGCAATACTGGGGCGACGAGTGGCGCACGGGTGCGTAACGCGTATGCAACCTGCCCTCAACCGGGACATAACGTCGAGAAATTGGCGCTAATATCCCATGTGTATGCGAGGCGGCATCGTCTTACATATAAAGATTCATTGGTTGAGGATGGGCATGCGTAACATTAGCTAGTTGGCGGGGTAACGGCCCACCAAGGCGACGATGTTTAGGGGTTCTGAGAGGATTCACCCCCACACTGGAACTGAGACACGGTCCAGACTCCTACGGGAGGCAGCAGTAGGGAATATTGGGCAATGGAGGCAACTCTGACCCAGCCATGCCGCGTGAAGGAAGACGGCCCTATGGGTTGTAAACTTCTTTTGCCGCAGAGTAACCGCGGGGACGTGTCCCTGCCTGAGAGTATGCGGCGAATAAGTATCGGCTAACTCCGTGCCAGCAGCCGCGGTAATACGGAGGATACAAGCGTTATCCGGATTTATTGGGTTTAAAGGGTGCGCAGGCGGACCGTTAAGTCAGGGGTGAAAAGTTGGGGCTCAACTCCAATCGTGCCTTTGATACTGGCGGACTAGAGTGCAGGGGACGTGACTGGAATGTGATGTGTAGCGGTGAAATGCTTAGATATGTCACAGAACGCCGATCGTGAAGACAGGTCACGAATCTGCAACTGACGCTCATGCACGAAAGCGTGGGGATCAAACAGGATTAGATACCCTGGTAGTCCACGCTGTAAACGATGATCACTCGTTGTTGGCCGGTGACGGTCAGTGGCTAAGCGAAAGCGATAAGTGATCCACCTGGGGAGTACGATCGCAAGGTTGAAACTCAAAGGAATTGACGGGGGCCCGCACAAGCGGAGGAGCATGTGGTTTAATTCGATGATACGCGAGGAACCTTACC
>JAEETJ010000089.1 GCA_016290295.1 Bacteroidales bacterium | reverse complement strand
ATTCGTCAATATCTTCCAATATCCATTGATGGCTTTGGGTGTGCAGAATCTCATAGTTCTCTGCCAGATAATCGAGCACACCATATCGGTCGAGCTGCGCCATCGCCTCACTTCCCGTCAACTTTTTAGCGTGCTTGTACTGTTCCACGCAAAACGACACAAAATACGATATGTTCTGCTGCTTTTTCTCCATTTTATTCCGTCAATTTCAATTGTTTCTTAAGTTCGGCAAAGATACATTTTTTGTCTATATGTGGAGGTGGGGATCATAGCGCGAAGATACGGTTTTTTCGGGTTGGAAAGACAGTACGGAATGTTTTTTTGACGACAATGGGAACAACTATGGACAACAATCACTCTTCGGTTAATTTCACAACACTATATGGCAAAGCCGTCAATATTTCACCCTCCTTTAGAACAACTCTCAAATGGGTTATGAACGGGTTCCCATTATTCCCTAACAGAAACTTGACATTTCGAGCACAATCAAAATCTCCCATACCAAAATCAATAACCCATTTGTAAGATTTGGCCAAAACACTTCCGTCTGGATCTTTTAACAACAGATAATCTGCACATAACTTGAATAACTTATAATACGTTCCTTGTTTTTCATAATCGAATTTCCAAGTTCCAAGAGGCGGGTCGTTGTCACACCAGCCAATCATTAGGCCTCCTGTAACAAGCGATTCAGTAATCTCACCCGACAACATGTCTGGATAGAGAAGATAATTACTCATTTCAGACTTAAGTAATACGTCGACAAGGAAATGATAATACGAGTCTGTCGTATCCCTATTCTTCATGTATTGGCAATAAGCCGCAACATGAGCCATACCTGCACCTATGCATGGATTAGCCACAAAATGATTTTCAATCTCTTCGTTTATCAGCTTTTCTGTTTTAGCACTCGTTCTAACATACCAATTATTCTTAACCATCAAATCTGAGGTGTCACAATGTATATACACACTTTTCTCCGTCTTAAGAGGCAAAAGACGTTCAATGTCCGATTCCTTGTCCAAAAACACAGCGCAATAATAATTTTCTGCTTTATTATCCTTTTCCCCTGAGTTATGGAAGACGGACAAGAGGTAGACTGTGTCCGAGCAGATTCCGATAACAGTTTGGGCAAGAGCGTTGGGAAAAGAACCGAGCATCAGGAGCATATATGCAGCAAACGTTGTGATTGTTCTGTTCATTTCACTTCTATATTTGAGTAAGATTGTATAGGCTCGGAATTGTTTTGATATTCTATCCTCACCTTTGCTTCGTTATCCACATCAGAACCGTCATAATCAAACATGTATCTGACAATATTTCGTATATCGTCGTTTGAAATTGGATACATATAGAAACCATTCGTGTTTGTAGCAACATAATGCATTCTTCCATAAGGAGAGTAGTAATAATAATCATCTTCGTCATCTAAGCCCATCATGTGCAATATTTCATGAGCGATTAGTTTCGGATAGTTAATGAAATATACACCTTCATAAGCGTTCATATATGAGGTTTTCCCACCTGCTGTGCTGCCTGCTCTGATGTGGGGTTTTTCATTATCTTGAACTACGGCATTAGTTTGAACAACAGTTCCGAGAAAAGTATTACCATAAAAACCGACCGCCCTGGCCAAATCTGTTGCATTATTTAGCATTAACTCTTGAGGCGATTTTCCTTCCATATAATCGTAATAAGCTGTCGGATCCGGAGTGACAGGGTTGATGGCAAAGCACAAGGTGTATTCCACGCCATCAATTGTCACTTTTTTAGTAATATTGTTGATTTCCTCAACAGCAGGCAGCAGTTTGTCAAACGCTTCTTGTGAAGCGGTATAAATGCTCATCTGGATAGTTATGGTTTTTTCCTTGCCCGAATTGTCAATAAGCACTACAAAATCACTCCCGTCAACATCCACCATTCTTATTGGACTGTCAGCGCAGAATTGATATGGGCTCAGCGACGGGTACTTCTCCGCCTTCTGGTCGATGCCCCACCACCGTCCCAGTCTCGTGTCATACTGCCGGAACTCGTACCCTGCCAAACCGCCTGATCCATAGACCTCTCCGTCGCCCTCCTGCCCGTTGAAGAAGTACCGGTAACCGCCGTTATCGTAACGAGGGGTCTGGGGCGGGTATGTGGCGATGCGGTTCATGGCGCGAAGATAGGCGGTTACCGTTCCACTGCCTTCCAGTTCTGGATCCGGCGGGTCTCGGAGGAGAAGTTCACCCCGATTTTGAAGAGCTTGCGCGGGTCGTGGGCGAAGGACAAGGCGTACTCCCTCTCCTCGATCTGCGCCAACGCCTCCTCGACGGATTTGTCCAACTTGAACTCGAAGAGGTAGATGTAGTCGGCGGTCTGCACCACCATGT
>JAEETJ010000088.1 GCA_016290295.1 Bacteroidales bacterium | reverse complement strand
AGTCCGGAGTATAATAATATGCCAACATCCAATATGCTTTTTCGAAACAGTTGATCCGATTACCCTTATTGTAACGACAAAATGACTGAATCGTGTCACCGTCCCAGTGGTAGCAGTATTTCACCTCAATGGCTCCCCGTCGGAACCATTCGCGGTCAGATATCCAAACCACGATTGGGACAAAGACAAATAAACAGATTAGGCTGATTCCAACCCACAATTGTGGATTTTTTCTTATTATCATTTCGATAGGAATCATTGGTGTCATACTTCTTCCGTTATTTAGATTGTTTCTCTTTCACTTGTCGTTGATAACTTTCACTTTCCCATTGGTTTTTCCCAACTTCGATCATTTTAATGTCTGTTTTAATTGGTGTGTCCTTGAAGAGGTTAAAAAGATTACCTCGGTCAATATAGTATAAGTAATGATTAATAACCTCAAATTTCGGTTCTACGTTATTATATTCAAATCCTTTTTCTTTTACAAGGTTAATTAAACTCGTTTGTTCCTCATACGTAATCGAAAATGATTTTGTCACTTCTGTTTTCATAGTTACGTGTGCTGCAACTAATCCAAATCCAAAACTCGCCCCAGCGTAGGTATCAACTTCTCTTCCTTCTATTGATCCACCAAATATGGGGTAAGCATCAACAGATGTAATTGCACCTTTATTTGAAGATTGCCTGAAAAAGTCTGAAGAGAAATCAATTCCGAAATGATTTTTTAAACTTATCAGCATGAGTCCCACAACTGCTTCTTGATCCGTGGTCTTGAATGAGGATTTATATTTGAAATAAGTAATCCCTATCTTATCTCTTGCTCTTCCTTGCCCTCTTACAATTTTTCGTCCATATTCTCCAACACCCGCAGCACTTCCAAATTCTGTTGTGATGTAATAGACTTCCAACCCCTCCAGCTCTCTCCCTTCCACAACTTGGTTCTCCGCAAACGCATACACACTGTTCCATGGAAACTTACCCGCTAACGGGTCCACGCTCCAAAATCTCCCAACCCGTGTGTCGTGCATACGGTACTCGAAAGCGTGCAAAGCCCTGTCTCCAAACACCTCATTATCAGCCTCCTGCCCGTTGAAGAAGTACCGATAACCCCCGTTATCGTAACGTGGGGTCTGGGGCGGGTATGTGGAGGTGCGGATCATGGCGCGAAGATAGGAATTTTTCGGGAAAATTGACATCATATTAAAATAGCGAATATTATTTTCAGATATTTTACGTATAACGAACGAAGTCTAATTGTCTTTAACAAATGGCGCAATTAAGAAAGTTAAAGGTATTGCAGTAAGAATAGATTTTAAACAAATATCCGGCAAGTTCTCATAAACATATAGCCATGTGTTAGGTTTGGATTTATAGTACGATGCAGTTTTACGGGCTGCTCCTCCCTCTATGCCACATTTGTAATTCATTGTGAATGCGATGAAACTAACAAAAAACGAAAAAAGGAGTCGTTTTATGAAATCATTCATCCTCTTTACTCTTTGGTGCCGTTCGAGTGGATTTTTCATTTTTGTATGGTATTTCATTGTGAACTTTTGTATTAAAGATGTCTTTTAGATTAAATTTGATATCATTTTTATCCAATGTAGAAAATATAAACTGAAAATATTGACTAGTTAGACCAATTTCAGGATCCGGAATACATATGTCAGGAGACCAATCTTGTTCATTAGCCACCCATCCCGTCGCGGCTCCGATTGAGAATTTCCCCCATGGATTATTATACACTTTCAACCCCAATGAGTATAGCTGATTCCCGCCTCTCACTGCATACGGAAAGACATCTGATGCAACATATTGTCCAAACAAACCTGTGGTGACTGCAAATCCGCCAGCCGCCGTGGCACGTACTATGGGATCAAGGTATATGTACGTACCAAAATATCCCGCGGACTCTGCCCACGCCTTCTCATATTCGGACGGAGCTGGACGAATCTCTCCTGGATCAATCGCATATACTGGTTTTGTGGACATTTGAAGTCTTAATTCTGTTTTTGGCGATACTGGCGGCACAACTTTCGTCTGATCACATGCGTTGACAACGCGTATGGGGATTTCTACGTTTGTCGTGGTTAGCGGTTTATTCGGCTTCCATTCCAATCCTTCCAACTCCCTTCCATCGACAACTCTGTTCTCCGCAAACGCATACGTGCTGTTCCACGGGAACTTGGCGGCTAAGGGGTCCACACTCCAGAACCGCCCGATGCGGGTGTCGTGCATGCGGTACTCGAAGGCGTGCAAAGCCCCCTCTCCAAGCACCTCATTATCAGCCTCCTGCCCGTTGAAGAAGTACCGATAACCCCCGTTATCGTAACTTCGTTCCCACATGGGGTAGCCGAAGGGGTAGTAATCGGTGTAGTTAACCGTGGCAGGGA
>JAEETJ010000023.1 GCA_016290295.1 Bacteroidales bacterium | reverse complement strand
AAAAACTGAAAACTGAAAATTGAAAACTGATAATTCCCCTTCTATTAGAAGGGGTGGCCGAAGGCCGGGGTAGTGACGTAAGCATTGAGGCGAAGCCTTCAGCTTAAAATGGAAAAAATGATGAGAAAAATAATTATTGCTCTTCTATGCTTGTTAATTGGCTTGCAATTGTCCGCTCAATATACCGATGAGGATATTGCCCGCTATATTGACCAATACAAGGAATTGGCCATCCTGAAGATGTATCAGTACAAGATTCCTGCCAGTATCACTTTGGCACAAGGTGTATTTGAAAGTGCTTGTGGCACAAGTCGTTTGGCTCGTGACGGGAAAAACCATTTCGGTATCAAATGCCATAAGGAATGGACAGGTGACACCGTGAGAATTGACGATGATGAACTTCAGGAGTGTTTTAGAAAATACGATAGGGTGGAGGATTCCTACAACGACCACTCCCAGTTTCTGATCACCCGTCCCCGTTATGCGGGCCTTTTCCAACTCGATGTGATGGACTACAAGGCTTGGGCCCGCGGTTTGAAAGCTGCTGGCTATGCTACTAACCCCAAATACGCTGACCGTTTGATTGACCTGATTGAACGATTCAATATTGCCCAGTGGGACACACTTTGCCAGCAGCGGGCTGAAAGCAACTGGTTTACCAAGGAAAATATCGCGTGGGCAGAGAGTCAGGTGGCTAATTTTCAGGTTTCAGGAAACAGGTTACAGGGGACAGAGAATAGTGGTCAGGAATCAGGTAGCAGGGATCAGGTAACAGGTGGTGCGTTTCCGGTATCAGGGAATAGTGCACCTTCACAGGGAGGAGTTC
The DNA here is from genome assembly GCA_016290295.1 of Bacteroidales bacterium. Classification (GTDB taxonomy): domain Bacteria; phylum Bacteroidota; class Bacteroidia; order Bacteroidales; family WCHB1-69; genus RUG11690. The sequence goes on along the minus strand of JAEETJ010000023.1, from coordinate 44,332 downwards.
CTTTGAATGTGGGTCAACAGTCGTCGGCATCGAAGGTGTTTACCGCAAAAGCAGATCAGTATCCGAAAGTGAAATATCCTTTTACAGAGAGGGATGTTTTTGAGAATAATCGCGTTTATTTTGTCATTGCCGCAGAAGGTGACACCTACGCTTCCATCGCGAAGGATGTTCAGGATTCAGAGAAAAATATCAGAAGATATAATGATATTCTGGATAAAAACCGGGAGGCAATAGTGGGCGAAGTTGTATATATCGGCATGAAAGCCAAAATGGGAAAAGAAAAAAAACATGACGTGGCGGCCGGCGAAACGTTACTTTACATCGCCCAAAAATATGCGGTGCAGCTAATCTCTATTTTTAAGTACAATAATTTGGATGAAAATGCAGTTATACATCCTAATGATATAATTTTGTTGAAACATTAATGCTATGAAAAAATTACTGTTATTATTTATTTGTTTATCAACACTTTGTGCATATTCTCAATATGCGGAAGAAGATGTATTGAATTATATCGATAACTATTCGAAACTGGCCGTACAGTCGATGAAAACGTACAAGATTCCGGCCAGTGTGAAGTTGGCACAGGCCATTTATTCGTCTAATGCTGGCCAGAGCAAGGTAGCCAAAGAGGCCCGAAACCATTTCGGCCTGTTGTGTAACGCAGAGTATCAAGGCGAACAATATTATGAAACTTCTGATAGAAGTGGCAATTGTTACAGAACCTATAATACTGTGGCAGAGTCTTTTCAGGATCACAATATCTTCCTGACCACTCGTCCGCGTTATGAGTCACTGTTTCAATTAGCCCCTACGGATTACAGGGCTTGGGCCAATGGTTTGCAGGCCTGTGGCTATTCCATTAATCCAGAATATGCCCAGCGCTTGATCAATATCATTGAGAAATATACTTTAACCCGTTTTGATAAGCAGGGATTGCAACAAGATACTGAATCAGAGGTGGCTGAGCCGAAGCCTGTGGTCCAAGAAGTGGCAGAGCCAAAACCAGCAGCCCAAGAACCTGTACAGAATCAGCCTGCTACACAAACCCCTAAAAGTGACAAACATAAGCAAAAAGCGAATAAGCAGGAAGAACAAAAGCAAGTAGTTGCTCAGCCAGCCACTACCAATTATGATGGTGTAGAACCTGATACCATCATCAATGGTATTGAGGTTTATATTCAGCGTGGCAAAAGACCGTCCACTTCAGCTGCGGCAGGTAATAGGCCTATCATCACTATGAATGTTTTCACAGCAAAACCCAATGAATATAAGGTCAGCTATTTCCCTTATACCAAACGGGATGTTTACGAGAACAATAAAATTAAATTTGTGATTGCCCAAAAGGGTGATACTTACGCTAAGCTTGCCAGAGAAACACAGTTGATGGAGTCTGACCTGCGTTATTATAATGATGCATACGATGAATATGAACCCATTGAAGGTGAGGTGGTTTATCTGCAAATGAAAAACACCAAATCGGATGTAAGCTATCACAAATTGGAAATGGCAGACTCTTTCCGCTATTTGTCACAAAAATATGCCATCCAGTTGAAAATCTTAACGAAGAAAAATCAGCAACCGGCAGAAGGCTTTACCGTTGGCTCATTAATCTGCATAGATTGCAAGTAATTGAAAACTAAGAATTAAGAACTAAGAATTTTGAATTTTGAACTCTGAAATTTGAATTCATAATTTCTAACCTATAGTCTCTAACCCCTAACTAATCCATGGCCAAAACCTTTTATCATTTTAACACCAACACCTTGTCGTTCGAGAAGGTTAAGCTGAGCGTTAAAGATATTGTCAAGCGCGTGCTGTGGCTTTTTGCCAGCGCCTTGACGTTTGCGGTCATTTTTATTTGGATTGCTTTCTATCTGATTGATTCACCGAAGGAAAAAATGCTCCAGCAGGAGAATGAACAGTTGAAAGAACAGTTGCGGGAGATGGATAATAAGCTGGATTTGATGTCGGAGGCTATGTCGGATATAGAAAACAGGGATGACAATATTTATCGTGTTATTTTTGAAGCCGACCCTATGCCTGTGGAAGAACGATATCCGAAATTGTATGATCAAAATCAGGCGGGGGTAGGTAATACCGACGCCTTGGCATTGTTGCAGGATGTGTCAGGCAAGGCTAACCAACTGCTTGTGCGTTTGTCCGCTCAGTCACATTCCTTTGATACTCTTGCGGAAATAGCCCAACGCAAGTCCGATATGTTGACTTCTATTCCAGCTATTCGTCCATTGAAAGGCGTGAAGACCATTTCTTCCGGTTTTGGTGGTCGTTACCATCCGATTTTGAAAACCATCCGCATGCATACGGGTGTGGATCTTTCCGCCCCGAAAGGTACACCGGTATATGCAACAGCCGATGGGGTGGTGTCAAGAGAAAAAGGCGGCAGCGGCTATGGTATTGTGGTCATTTTGAATCACGGATACTCCTACCAGACTTTGTATGCCCACTTGTCGAAAAAAGTGGTGAAACCGGGGCAGAAGGTAAAAAGAGGACAACTGATTGGTTATGTGGGAAATACAGGTCTTTCGTTTGGCACCCATCTGCATTATGAAGTCATTAAAAACGGTGTTAAAGTAAATCCCGTACACTATTTCTTCGATGATATTACTCCTGAGGAATACGATGCCATTCTCGAATCCTCAAAAATTGTCAACCAAGCACTATCGTAATTAATAGTTAACAATTAATAATTACCATACCCTGTATCCTAAGTTACTAACCCCTGATCACTGACCCCTGACCCCTATAACCTGTAACCTGTAACCTGAAACCTGAAAATGTCCATCGTCGAGCTATTTGGTAAAATCAAGCGGTTTTTTAAAAAACTGTTCTCCAACTGGAAAACCCGGTATCGTTTTTCTGTCAAGACCGAGGAAAACCATGAGGAGAAGTTTAATTTTATCCTGACGCCCCAGCGAATTATTGTGGTTACAGCTACGGCAGTGGTACTTTTGATTGCCCTTACCGCATTTATTATAGGTGTTACGCCTCTGAAATATTACATTCCTGGATATACGACCTTGGAGGAACACCGCATGTATCTGCAAGTTTCTGCCCAGATAGATTCCATTTCGCAGTTAGTACAACAAAATCAGCAATACCTTGATAATTTCTACAATGTGCTCAATGAAAGAAATATTGAGGATGAGAATAGTGTGGTGATGGACAAGTCCCGCATGGCAAGTCATGAGTTGAAGGAGCGGAAGGATGATGAAATGGAGGCGATGAGAGAGGTTGATATGCAAGCCAATGATCTGTTAACCAATTATTTGCGTACGGAAGAGGAAAACAGCAAATTACCAGTTAGCCATAGAGCTGACATCAGCAATATTATGCTTGCCGCACCTGCGACAGGTATCCTGATTCAAGGTTTTGACATGGCTAAAAATCATTACGGTATTGATATTCAGAATAAAAAGAACACCATTATTACCAGTGTGGCAGAGGGTATTATCATTTACACTGGTTTCGATCCGACCAATGGAAACACAATGGTAATCCAGCATCCTGGCAACATTATTTCTATTTATAAGCATAACGAAGTGTTGCTGAAATCTGTGGGCGCCAAAGTGAATATGGGAGAGGCTATCGCCAAAATGGGTAGTAGCGGACAGGACCGTATGCAAAACGCGCATCTGCATTTTGAGTTGTGGTATAACGGCTTTCCTGTCAATCCGTTAGATTATATAGTCATCAAATAATTTCCAATATGGAAAATCTTATAACGCTTGATCCGGCCAATGTGATTGGCATTTACGGACACCATAACGCCAATATTGATTTATTGCGGAATATATACCCCAAGCTGAAAATCATAGCTCGGGGCAACGAGTTAAAAGTGATAGGTGAGGATAGTGAAGTGGAGCTGTTTACCTCACGTTTTGAACTTTTGCTGAAGCATTTCGAGCAGTTTGGCAAAATCAATGAAAATGATATACTGAATATTACGGCATCGGAAGATGACAGCTTTTACCGCATGGACAGTAGCGGTATTGTGGATAATATCATCTTGCATGGCCGTGAGGGACGTATCATCAAGGCCATTACCCCCAATCAGCGAAAAATGGTAGAGAGTGCCGCTGTCAACGACATGGTTTTCGCCATTGGGCCTGCTGGTACGGGAAAAACCTATACTGCTGTGGCACTGGCTGTCAGAGCTCTCAAAAACAAGCAGATACGCCGTGTCATCTTGACTCGTCCTGCCGTGGAAGCTGGGGAGAATTTGGGCTTTTTACCTGGTGACCTGCGCGATAAGTTAGATCCCTATTTGCAGCCGTTATATGACGCTCTTTGGGATATGATGCCCATGCAGAAACTGATTTCTTATTTGGATGATAAAACTATAGAAATTGCCCCGTTGGCCTTTATGCGTGGCCGTACTCTCGACAATGCCTACGTGATTTTGGATGAAGCGCAAAATGCCACCGAAAGCCAAATCAAGATGTTTCTGACTCGTATGGGCCGCAATGCCAAGTTCTTCATCACGGGTGATATAACGCAGATAGACCTTCCGAAACATCAGAAATCAGGCCTGATTCATGTTGGCAAGGTGCTGAAAGACATCAAAGGCATTGACTTCATCTACATGGACAATGGCGATGTGGTGCGCCACCAGCTGGTGACGAAAATCATCCAGCGCTTTGAGCAGTGGGAAGAAGCAAAACAGCGGGAGAAACAGAGTGCCAACGAAAATGTATAGGTCATTGGGTTATTAGGATACGGGCAAATTGGGTGCTAAGAATCCAAAGTTCAAAATTCAAATTAAACAAATCAACAGTTTAACAAATCAACAAAAAAGTGCGTCCTCAAAAACTTTTATACCCTTTCGCGTTGATTTACGGGACAGTGGCCGCAGTGCGTCGCTGGCTGTATCGTATTGGGTTGTTAGAGGCTTATCAGGCCCCGATTCTGACCATCGGTGTGGGTAACTTGTCGGTGGGCGGTACAGGTAAAACGCCTCATGTGGAGTATTTAATTCGTTTGTTATCAAATCAATATAAAATTGCCACCCTAAGTCGGGGATACAAGCGCAAAACCAAAGGCTTTGTCCTGGCCAACGATATTGATTCCCAAAACCTCTCAGCTGAAATGATAGGCGATGAGTCCTTGCAGTTTTACACTAAATTTCCGCACATTAAGGTGGCGGTAGATGAAAAAAGGAAGGATGGCATTCAGCAGCTGCTGCAGTGTTTTCCCGACTTGCAGTATATTATTTTAGATGATTGTTACCAGCATTTGCAGGTTAAACCTAATCTGAATATTCTGATTACGGAATATCAAAACCCATACGCAAAAGATTATCCTCTGCCGGCAGGCCGTCTGCGCGAATTTCGTTCTGCCGCTCGCTATGCTGATATGGTGATGGTGAGCAAATGCCCTGCGGACATGACCGAAGCACAACGCTCTGAGATGGCTCAGTTGTTGAAACTGCAAGACTATCAGCAACTGTATTTTACCTCAATGCGTTATGGAGAGCTGACCGCTTTGAACGAATGCGGGAAACAGCACCAAATAAGTCCGCAAACCGAAGTGGTATTGCTTACTGCTATTGCCCATCCTGAGCCCATGGAAAAGTATCTGTCTGAAAAATTCAAGATCATCCATCATTATCGTTTTGCTGATCATCATTATTTTTCAGCCGAAGAAATAGCGGAAATCCAAAAAACATATTTTTCAGAAAAAAATCGAAACAGAATATTGGTTACTACCGAAAAGGATAGCATGCGGTTGATTTATGGCACTCTCTCCAAACACTTGGAAACCATTCCCTTGTTCTCCCTTCCCATCGAACCGTATTTTCTGTTTCAAGATGAGGACCGATTTTTACGTCAATATCGATATCAATAACATCTGATATTGTTTCATACATTTGCTGTGGCAATTTTTCACCTGCTTGCACACAATTCATAGATTTTATGTAATTTTGCAAATTAAAAAAAAGAAACATCATGATCGCTAAAATAAAGGAAACCGCCGCTTTTTTGAAAGGACAAACTACCCTGCATCCCCGTGTTGCCATAGTATTGGGCTCAGGTCTTGGGGGACTGGTGGACAGTTTGAAAATAGAAAAAGAAATTCCATACTCACAGATTCCCAATTTTCCTGTTTCCACAGTGAAAGGACACAAAGGTGCTCTTATCTTCGGAACATTGAACAATGTGGAAGTGGTGGTGCAAAGCGGGCGCTTCCATTATTACGAAGGCTATGATATGAAAACCTTGACCTTCCCAGTGCGTGTGTATAAAGAGTTGGGCATTGAGGTGCTGATTTTGTCCAATGCCGCAGGCGGCATGAACCCCGCTTTCAAGGTGGGCGACATCATGCTGTTCAGAGATCACATTAACCTATTTGGTAACAATCCCCTGATGGGACCGAATTATGATGAGCTGGGGCCCCGTTTCCCGGATATGAGTGAGGCCTATTCCAAGCGTCTTCGCAATATTGCTCATTCCACGGCCAAAAAACATGGTATACATCTGCAAGAAGGTGTGTATGTGGGAGTTACTGGTCCGTGTTTTGAAACCCCGGCGGAATACCGTATGTTCCACATTTTGGGCGGCGATGCTGTGGGCATGTCCACTGTTCCCGAAACCATCGCAGCCCGTCATGGCGGCATGGAGGTGGTCGCTTTTTCGGTTATCACCGACTTAGGCGTGGTGGGTGTTGTTGAGAAAGCTTCTCACGAAGAAGTGCTGAAAGAAGCTAATGCGGCAGGACCCCGTATGGTCAAAGTGGTTTATGAGATGATGCCTCAGTTATAAACCAAGAGCGAAGCACCATCATACCTGCATTTGTAATGTTTTAAGGATAAGGAGGTTGGCCCAGCTATGGGACTGCCGTCCAAAATGTTGAATTTTGCTCCGCAGCAACTGTCAATAATCAATAAACCGCTGTCATCTACCCACAACCAGGAGTCCGGATCTTGCCAGTCGTAAGGACAAGCCCTGTCGTAAGCGAAAAAAGTGGATTCATCCAAGCGATAGACAATAATTCCAGCCACACCACCTGTAAAATATTCATAACCACCGTAAAAGTTCAGATTGATGTAATTCACACTGTTCGGATAGATGGTGAAACGCACATTCACATTGGGAATGGTTTCATGCTCATATCGTCCGTTACAGGATATACAAAGTATTGCAATAAGGAGGATATAGATAGTTTTTTTCATGGGGTTATCTCAAATTTTTTGCAAAGTTACATGTTTTTTTCGTAATATTGCATTTTTAAATGTTATCTAAATCTGAATATTAAAAAACATAAAATTATGAGCAACGAAGACATTTTCAAACCCAAGAAAAAAGAAACTGGTGCCAAGAAATTCTGGCGTATAGTGTTCGGAACCATGGTGGGATTTTTCCTTTCCTGCATTATCGTTTCCATTTTGTCCATGCTGATGTTTGCTGCGATGATCGCTTCTGTTGGCAGCACTAATACGGTGACGGTCAAGGATAATTCCATCCTGAAACTGGATTTGCAAAAGCCTATTCAAGAACAGGCTGTGGACAATCCTTTCGAGATGTTTGGTGATGAATTCAGCCAATATTACCAGTCAACCATTGGTTTGGATGATATTTTGGCATGTATTAAATATGCAGCTAAAGACCCGAAAATCAAAGGTATATATATCAACACGGGTTCAGTAGGAGCCGCTCCTGCTACTTTGAAGGAAGTGCATGATGCTTTGGTGGAGTTCAAGGAATCTGGCAAATTCATTTATGCGTATGCCGACAGTTACACCCAGGGAGCATACTATTTGTCGTCAGTAGCTGACCAGGTGACTATGAGCAGCACGGGAGTTATTGAATTCAAAGGTATGGCCTTGCAGGTGATGTTTTATAAAGGTCTTCTTGACAAATTGGATATAGACATGCAGGTCATTCGCCATGGCAAATTCAAAAGTGCCGTTGAGCCTTATTTGATGGATAAGATGAGTGAGGCAAACCGTGAACAGATGACCTTGCTGGCCAGTACTTTGTGGAATACGATGGTGGATGATATCGCTGCCTCAAGACAGCTGAGTGCTGAAACCCTGAATAAGATTGCTGATGAGATGTTCCTCGGAACCCCGAAAAAAGCCCTCGAAAGCAAGCTTATTGACAAGACCTGCTATAAGAGCGAAGTGGCACAGGATTTGAAAAAGCTGGTCAATGTTACAGAAGATAAAGATCTGAATCTGACGAATTTGGCAGATTATAGAAAAGCCGTTAAGGCTGAAACCAATACGGCAAAAGACGAAATAGCCGTGATTTATGCGGTGGGTCAGATTACCGGTGGCAAGTCTGGCAACGATATCATGGGTTCTGAAACCATGGTGAAACTGATAAGGGAAGCTTATACCTCTGAAAATGTGAAAGCTATTGTGTTGCGTGTTAATTCTCCCGGTGGCGATGGTACGGCTTCTGACATCATCTGGAACGAAATTGAGCAGGCTAAGAAAGCAGGCAAAGTTGTGGTGACCTCCATGGGTGACTACGCTGCATCTGGCGGCTATTACATTTCCTGCAACTCTAACTATATCATTGCCCAGCCTAATACTTTGACGGGTTCCATCGGTGTTTTTGGCTTGATTCCTTCTTTCCAAAAAGCCTTGAAGAACAAATTGGGTGTGACTATTGATGCGGTGACTACCAACAAACATTCTGATGCCGCAGGAACTATGCGTCCGCTGAATGCTGAAGAAACAGCTGTCTTCCAAGAGTTTATTGATGAATTTTATGGGGTTTTCACCCAGCGTGTGGCCGATGGTCGTGGCATGGAGCAGTCTGCTGTTGACGAAATTGGCCAGGGTCGTGTATGGGCTGGCGCCGATGCTTTGAAAATTGGTCTGGTGGATGCTTTGGGCAATATAGATGATGCTATTGCCAAAGCTGCTGAAATGGCGAAATTGGATAACTATAAAATAACTTATTATCCTAAAAAACAAGATTTTTGGACCAAGTTGATGGAGAAAACCAGTGGAGATAATAATGTACAGGCTATCATCAAACAAGAATTGGGTGATCAGTACTACATTTATCAGGGGTTAAATCAACTGAAAAAGGCAGAAGGAATACAGGCTCTGATGCCATTGCAAATACAATTTGAATAATGGATACCACTTTTTTAACCAATGCCTTCCACATTTATTTGTGGGTGATGGTGTGCCTTGCGGTGGTGGTTTTCATCGCATTGCAGTTTTTCAACGCCGGTTATGGCATGCTTTATACCCAAAAAGGCAGTAATACGCTGAGATTAGGACCCGCTATCAACAATAAGGTGGCATGGTTCTTCATGGAATTGCCTGTTTTTTTGGTCATGATTATCATCTGGGCATGCTCTCCCCATCGTTTCGATATTGTGCCTTGTGTGTTCCTCCTGATTTTTGAGACACATTATTTTCAAAGGGCATTAATTTTTCCATGGATTATCAAAGGTAAGAGCAAGATGCCTATTGGTATTATGATTATGGGCATTTGCTTCAATATTCTGAATGCCGTGATGCAGGGTTATTGGATTTTCTTTGAATCATATAATGTTGGTTATCAAGTATTTGGTATAGGATATACGGATATTGAATGGCTTTGGTCACCGCAGTTTATCATCGGTACTATTTTGTTCATTGCAGGATTTGTCATCAACCTCCATTCCGATTATATTATCCGTCACTTGAGGAAAGATAATAACGATACCAAACATTATTTGCCGAAGGGTGGTTTGTTCAACTATGTGACTTCCGCCAATTATTTCGGAGAGTTAATGGAATGGTTAGGCTTTGCCATCCTCACCTGGTCGGTATCGGGTTTGGTGTTCTTCATCTGGACTTTCGCCAATTTAGTACCCAGAACACGTACTATTTATCAACGATACCAGGAGGAATTTCCTGAGGAAATGAAAGGAAGAAAACTGAAAAGAGTTTTTCCGTTTATCTATTAATGGAGAGTTATGCTGCCCACAGGGGTTAAACGGTGAGAAGATTACGGGATTACAGGATGATGAATTCCCCTTCTTTTAGAAGGGGTGCCCGAAGGGCGGGGTAGTAAATAATGAATTCTTAATTTAATGAAAGACATTCGTGACATTACAGCAGAGGAGCTAAAGGATTTTGTAGAGCAGGCAGGAGAAAAAGCCTTCCGTGCCAAGCAAATCAATGAATGGCTCTGGAAGAAAGGGGCAGGCTCGTTTGCTGAAATGAACAATATTGGCAAGGGCTTGCAAGAAAAACTGAAAGAGAGCTTTAGCTTTCATCGGGCCAGCATAGAGGTGGAAGCCAAAAGCAGCGACCAAACGGTGAAATTCGGTTTTAGCTTGCATGACAACAAGATGATTGAAGGCGTGCTGATCCCTGCGGGACAGCGAGTTACCGCTTGTGTCTCCACCCAGGTGGGCTGTGCCATGCACTGTGCTTTCTGTGCTACGGGACAAATGGGCTTTATCAGTAATCTGCATTTTTCAGAGATTTTTGATCAGTTTATACTGATGAACCAGAAAGCCATAGAATATTACGGAAATCCTATCACCAATATTGTCTATATGGGTATGGGAGAGCCGCTGTTGAATATCCAGAATGTGCTGAAATCCATTGACTTACTTACTTCTCCAGAAGGGCAGGGGTTGTCACCACAGCGTATCACCTTATCTACCGCTGGCATTATTGAGGGTATTCGCAAATTGGCGGATTTAGGCTTCAAACCTGGTTTGGCAGTCTCACTGCACAGTGCCGATCCATTGACACGACTCCGTATCATGCCGGTCACAAAAAGCAACCCCTTGGATAAACTTCAGGAAGTGCTGAAATACTATCATCAGAAGACAGGTGAGCGTGTTACTTTTGAATACTTGCTGCTAAACGGTATCAACGACTCGCAGCGCGATGCTGAGGTTTTAGCAGCCTATTGCAGACCTTTCCCTGTAAAAATCAATTTGATAGAGTTCAATGCCACTGATTCGCCATTCCAAAGGAGCGAGCCGGAAAATGTGCGAAAATTCATCCAGTTCCTCGAAAGCCGCAACATGGTGGTGAACCTCCGCCGCAGCCGTGGCAAAGACATCGCTGCCGCCTGCGGACAATTGGTGAAAAAGTAGCAAGATTTAACTAAGAACTAGGAGTTAAGAACTAAGAATTCAAAATTCAAAGTTCAAAGTTCAAAACTAACCCCTATCCACTAATTCCTATTTCCTATAATCATTGGCACATTTGCTAATTAACTAATTTGCTCATTTGCTAATTATTTTTCGTATCTTTGCACCTTCAAAAAATCCACGATGAATACAGATAAAAAAAGATATACGATTACATCGGCTTTGCCGTATGCCAACGGTCCCGTGCATATTGGGCACCTGGCTGGTGTATATGTTCCTGCGGATATTTATGCCCGTTATCTCCGAGCTACAGGCAATGAGGTGCTGTTTATTGGTGGCTCCGACGAGCATGGTGTGCCTATTACCTTGAAGGCAAAAAAAGAGCATACTACTCCGCAAGCTATTGTGGACCGCTACCATAATATCATCAAGGATTCTTTTGAGAAATTAGGTATCTCTTTCGATATTTATTCCAGAACCTCTGGTGCAGAACACCACAAGACTGCTTCAGAATACTTTACCAAGCTGTACAACGAAGGCAAGCTGATTGAGCAGACCAGCATGCAGTATTACGATGAGGAAGCTCATCAGTTTTTGGCTGACCGCTATATCACGGGTACCTGTCCTCATTGCAACAATGAGCGCGCATACGGTGACCAGTGTGAAGCTTGCGGTACCAGTCTCAGTGCCACCGACCTCATTAATCCTAAATCTGTGCTGAGCGGCAATGCTCCTGTGATGAAGGAAACCAAGCACTGGTATCTGCCTTTGAATGAGTACGAACCCTGGCTGAAGGAATGGATTTTGAAAGGCCATAAAGAGGATTGGAAGAGCAATGTCTATGGACAGTGCAAATCGTGGATTGAAGCAGGTTTGCAGCCGCGTGCCGTTACCCGTGACCTTGATTGGGGCGTGAAAGTGCCCTTGGAAGAAGCCGCTGGCAAGGTGCTATACGTATGGTTTGACGCTCCCATCGGTTACATTTCTTTTACCAAGGAATGGGCCACTGCTCATAATCAGGATTGGGAGAAATGGTGGAAGGACAAAGATACCCAGCTGGTGCATTTTATCGGCAAGGACAATATTGTGTTCCACTGCATTATCTTCCCCTGCATGTTGAAGGCTGAGGGCAGCTACATTCTGCCCGTGAATGTGCCAGCCAACGAGTTCCTGAATCTGGAAGGCGACAAGATTTCCACTTCCCGTAACTGGGCCGTGTGGTTGCACGAGTATCTGGAAGAATTTCCGGGCAAGCAGGATGTACTGCGTTATACGCTGACTTCCATCGCTCCCGAAACAAAAGATGCCGATTTCACTTGGGCTGATTTCCAGGCTAAAAATAATAACGAGTTGTTAGCTATCTTCGGCAACTTGGTCAACAGAACTGTTGTGTTGACGCACAAATATTACGGTGGTGTTATTCCCGAAATGGGCGAGCTGACCGATTATGAGAAGGAAGTGATTGAAAAAATGAAAGAATTTCCGGCTCTGATTGGCAATTCCATCGAGAAATACCGCTTCCGCGAGGCACAGGCTGAACTGATGAACCTGGCTCGTTTGGGCAACAAGTACCTGACCGACATGGAGCCCTGGAAGAAGCAGAAAGAGGATCCTGAAAGGGTGAAGACCGTAATGCATCTCTCGCTGCAGTTGTGCGCTGATTTGGCGGTGTTGTGCGAGCCTTTCTTGCCTTTCACCTCACAGAAGTTGCAGAAGATGCTGAACATGGATGTCCACGAATGGAACGAAGGCGGCCGTTGCGACCTGTTGAAAGCTGGTGATAGCATCAATCCGGCAGAGTATCTGTTTGTGAAAGTGGAAGACGAGGTGGTAGCTGCTCAGGTGAAGAAACTGGAAGACACAAAGAAAGCTAACCTGTTGAGCACTGCTCCTGCCCAGGAAGCTAAGCCGGATGTGACTTACGATGAGTTCCAGAAGATGGATTTGAGAGTCTGCACGGTATTGGCAGCCGAAAAAGTGGCCAAGACCAAAAAGTTGTTGAAACTCAAGGTGGATACGGGTGTGGACCAGCGTGAGATTGTGTCGGGTATTGCAGAATATTATGAACCGGAAACCTTGGTGGGCAAGCAGGTATTGATGCTCATCAATCTGGCACCCAAAGAAATCAAAGGTGTTGCCTCTCACGGCATGGTACTGATGGCTGAGAATGCCGACGGCGAGTTGTCGCTGGTGCAGCCTGCCAAGCCAGTGAAACCGGGCAGCACAGTGAAATAAGAAGAGCGGATATGGCGTAATTGGTAGCCGCGCTAGACTTAGGATCTAGTGGTGAAAGCCGTGGGGGTTCGAGTCCCCCTATCCGCACAAAAGGCCTCTTTTCAGAGGCCTTTTTTTGAAATAAACGAAGTGTTTGTTTTCCGAATTATCTATGTAAAATGGCTGTATGAGATAAGCTATAACAAGAAATATTACCATAAGTCAACTCTTCCCAGATGTCCTAAATCCATACTGGCGGAGGTCGCTCCCAAGGCTTTGAAAACTTTTACTATGGTTGCGTATGTAATACTTCTGCCGCTTTCGATTTTTGATATTTGCGCTTTTTGTACGCCTACCAATGCACCAAGTTGGTCTTGTGTCAGGTGTTGCTTAAGTCGGGTTGTTTTTATCGCCTCCCCGATACGGTATGCCTCAACCTCAACTCTGACTGCTTGGTCAAATTGATCCCGCTTCGTTGTCCCTTTTTGACCGACATATTTGTTTAGTATTTCATCATGACCATACTGTTTCATATCGTTGTTTTTAGGTATTCAGAAAATATTGTTTTCATTTCTAATCATAAATTTTATATTTGCAAAAATAATAATTATTTTATTATGACTTATTGTTGAAAAATAATTTCCTTAATTGTGGAAATGGATCGCCTATATTCAAAAAAAGAGACGGGGCATGCCCCGTCTCTACATATAATAGTTCCGAAAATATTGTCTATTACTCCACTACCGGGCCGAAGGGCACCAGCTTCTTGCCTTCTTCAGTTTCGGTGAAGTTGTTGAAGTTCTTGATGAAGGACTCGGCCAACTGCTTGGCGCTGGCAGCGTAAGCGGCTTTGTCAGTCCAGCTGTTCTGCGGGTTCAGGATGCTGTCATCCACACCATTCACATGTTTCGGGATGGAGAGGTTGAAGGGCTTCACAATCTCGGTCTCGCAGCCAATCAGCTCGTCGTTGAGGATGGCTGAGATAATAGCACGAGTAGCCTTCAGTGAGATTCTGCTGCCAACACCATAACCGCCGCCAGTCCAACCGGTATTTACCAGGTATGCGGTAGCGTTGTGTTCGGTCAGTTTCTTGGCCAACTCTTCAGCATATTTCGTCGGATGCAGCAACAAGAAAGCAGCTCCGAAGCATGAAGAGAAGGTGGGCTGAGGTGTAACAACACCCACTTCGGTACCGGCCAACTTGGCAGTGTAACCACTCAGGAAGTAGTACATGGTCTGCTCGCGGTTCAGTACAGATACCGGAGGCAGCACGCCAAAAGCGTCAGCAGACAGGAAGATGACTTTCTTGGGGTGAGTACCACGTGAAATGGGCTTCACAATATTGTCGATGTGGTAAATCGGGTATGAAACACGGGTATTTTCGGTCTTGGCCGCTGAGGTGAAGTCGATGTTGCCTTCGGCATCCACCACTAAGTTCTCCAACAAAGCGTCGCGCTTGATGGCATGGAAAATGTCGGGTTCTTTCTCTTCGCTCAGGTCAATACATTTTGCATAGCAACCACCTTCGAAGTTGAACACACCGTTTTCGTCCCAACCGTGTTCGTCGTCACCAATCAAGGCGCGGTTCGGGTCGGTGGACAGGGTGGTTTTGCCAGTGCCGGAGAGGCCGAAGAAGATGGCGGTGTCGCCCTTCTTGCCCTCATTGGCGGAGCAGTGCATAGCGGCCATGCCACGCAGCGGCAGGAAGTAGTTCATCACGGAGAAGATACCTTTCTTCATCTCGCCACCGTACCAGGTGCCGCCAATCAAAGCCATACGTTCGGTAAGGTTGAAAGCTACATAATTTTCACTGTGCAAGCCTTGTTCTTTCCAATTGGGATTGGTGGTCTTGCAGCTGTTCAGCACCACAAAATCGGGCTCAAAACCTACCAAATCTTCTTCTGAAGGACGGATGAACATGTTCTTGACAAAATGTGCCTGCCAAGCCACTTCCGTCACAAATCTGATTTTCAGACGGGAGTTCTCGTTAGCACCGCAGTAACCATCGGTTACATAGATATTCTTTCCGCTTAACTGTTTCTGGCTCAGCTTCTTCAGATGTTCCCAAATCTCGTGGTTGATGGGGTGGTTGTCGGAGCCTTTCTTGCCTTCACCGGCCCACCAGATGTTGTTGCGGGTCTCATCGTCCATCACAATGTATTTGTCTTTGGGCGAACGGCCTGTAAATACACCAGTATCTACTGACAAAGCACCGCTTTTGGTCTTGTAAGCCTTGTCGAAACCAGTCAGTGAGGGGTCGGTTTCATGCTGGTATAATTCGTCGTATGACAAGTTGTGATAAATTTTCTGAGGATTGGTAATCCCGATTTTTGATAGTTGTTCCAAAAGTTTTTCCATAAGCGATATGTTTAATTAATTGATTATCAGTATTATGAATATAAAAAATATTTCTTTTTACCTTTTGCAAACTTAATAATTAATTTTGGAAACAAAAAGCGAATATCTTTATTTTTCATGCTTATCGTATGAAAAATTTTCGAATTTATTATTCCAAAAATTATTCGTATTTTTGACCTTTAATTTTTGACCGCATGTTTGAATATAATGTAAATCGAAATCAATTGATAATCAGGGAGTACGGAAGAAATATCCAAAAGATGATTGAGGATACTCTGAAGGAACCTGACTATGCGAAGCGCAGCGAGAAGGCAAAAGCGATTATTCGCATGATGGCCCTTATCAATCCTGAGGACAAGGACAACAAAAATCAGCAGGAGTCTTTGGATTATTGGCATAAACTGTGGGATCATTTGTTTATTATGTCTGATTATCAGTTGGATGTGGAATCTCCTTTTCCAAAACCGGAACCCAAAAAAGAGGATTTTGTTTTCGAAAAACCTGACTATAATAAGCATAAAATCCAATACCGTACGTATGGCAGAAATATGGAAAATATTATCAAGGCGGTATCGGATTATCCTGAGAGACAGCGTGATACGATGGGTAAAACCTTGGCCAATCACTTGAAGAAGTTGTACTTGACGTATAACCGTGAGTCTGTGGATGATAAACTGATTGTTGACCAGCTGAATGAGATGTCCAATGGGCGTATTAATCTGCCTGAAGATTTTGCCTTGGATTCAACCAAAGATATTCTGAAAAACACTTCGACAGCTAATCAGAATAAGCCACTGAATGCCAAGAAAAAATCAAAAAAGAAGAAAAAGAAAAAAGACAAAGAGAATCAAGCAAATAATAATTAAATGAATATTATTGAAGTTCAGAATGTTACAAAGAAATATTCCAATCATCTTGCATTGGACAATATTTCTTTGGCTATTCAGAAAGGTGTGGTTTATGGTTTACTCGGTCCCAACGGCGCTGGCAAAACCACTTTGATTCGTATCCTGAATCAGATTACCGCTCCCGACAGTGGCACCGTGCTTTTCAACGGCAACCCTATTTCCCGCAAGGATATCGAAAAAATCGGTTACCTGCCGGAAGAGCGTGGCTTGTACAAAAAGATGAAAGTGGGAGAGGAAGCTATGTATCTGGCTCAGCTGAAAGGGCTTTCTAAACAAGAGGCGCTTGAAAGGCTGAAATATTGGTTCATCAAGTTTGAGATTCAAAACTGGTGGAACAAGAAGGTAGAGGAGCTTTCCAAGGGTATGCAGCAGAAATTGCAGTTTATTACCACTGTGGTCCATCGCCCGGATTTTTTGATTTTGGACGAGCCTTTCAGCGGATTGGATCCCATTAACACCAATCTGATACGGCAAGAGTTGCTGGAACTGAAAAAACAAGGCACCACCATCATTATTTCAACCCATAATATGGCTTCCGTAGAGGAAATTTGTGATGAAATATGCCTGATTAATAAGGCACATAAGATTTTGGAAGGCAATTTGGCGGAAATCAAACAGCGTTTCAAAGAAAATGTATTTAGCCTTACGTTGAATAGTGAACGTGCGATACCAGCGTTTCCGGACAAGTTCAGTGTGATGGAAACTTCCTCTTCTGCCAATCAGCATTATTATGTGGTGAAAGTGCAGGACGGCGGCAGTGCAAACCAGCTGTTGCAGTTTGTGATGGAGTATGGTAATGTGTTAGCATTCAACGAAGTATTGCCATCCATGAACGATATCTTTATTCAACAAGTAAACAACTCAACAATTCAACAATGAACAACACCCTGCTAATCATATCGCGCGAATATTTGACCCGCGTCAAGAAAAAGTCATTTATTATTCTGACCTTGGTGGTGCCTCTCCTTCTCGCCGCCTTGATGGTGGTTCCTGTGTTGCTGGCTACCAAAGGCCGCGAGCATGTGAATGTGATGGTGGTGGATGAAAATGAGATTTATATCAATAATTTTATTGAAAATGATAAAACTTCATTTTCCTATCGTTCCGGAGATATTGAGCAAATCAAAAAGGAAGCCCTGGCTGGCGATTATGATGTGGTATTGTATTTTCCACGTAATTCGCAGAAAGTGAATGCCAATATGTACTACAATGAGGAGCCTTCCATGTACTTGCGCTCCGAACTGGAAAGCCAGATTGACGATATGTTTTTCGACCATGTGCTGCAGGATACTTTCAATATTGATTTGGATAGATATAATACCATCAAAGATATGGCTCGCTCGCAAATAACTATGATTCAAATAGATGAAAAGGGCGGGGAAAAGGAAAGTATGGCCGAGATGAACAAAACTATCGGCATGATATGCGGTTTTGTCATCTATTTCTTCATTTTCCTCTTTGCCGGTCAGGTGCTGAGAGGCGTGCTGGAAGAGAAAAACAACCGTATTGTGGAAGTGCTGATTTCTTCAGTTAAGCCGATAGAATTGCTTTTGGGCAAAATTATCGGTATCGCTTTGGTGGGTTTGACGCAGTTCCTGATTTGGATTGTGTTTACCCTTGTGATTTTGATGGGTGTGCAATTTGCTATGCCTGACAAATTTATGGAAATGAGCGGGGTGAATAAG
The DNA here is from genome assembly GCA_016290295.1 of Bacteroidales bacterium. Taxonomy (GTDB): domain Bacteria; phylum Bacteroidota; class Bacteroidia; order Bacteroidales; family WCHB1-69; genus RUG11690. Next base: position 26,085 of record JAEETJ010000023.1, on the reverse strand, counting down.
GAACAGGTGATGGAATCGGTCAAGGATAGTCAAATGGTGGAGGCGGTCAATAACAGTCAGTTGGCGACAGGAGCCATGGGAGAGGAAAGTATTTTCGCTGAAATCAGCAATTATTTCCCGATTTCTTTCACTGAAATGATTTTGTGCTTCCTCTTCTTCTTCCTGACAGGCTATTTGGTCTATTCCGCTTTGTTTGCCGCAGTAGGTTCGGCGGCGGATAATGAGACCGACTCCAATCAGCTGACGATGCCGATCACCATGCCGTTGCTGCTGACCATTGCCATGGTGATGCCCATTGCGGACAATCCTAACGGGCAACTGGCATTTTGGTTGTCAATGATTCCATTGACCTCGCCGGTGGCTATGCTCACGCGACTGCCTTCCGGTGTGCCCTTGTGGGAACTGCTGCTGTCGATGGTACTGATGGTACTGTTCTTTATGTTTGTGGTGTGGTTCGCCGCCAAGGTTTACAGAACAGGCATCTTGATGTATGGAAAGAAAGTGAGTTGGAAAGAAATTTGGAAATGGGTGAGATATGAATAAAAAAAGGCGGTGAAAACCGCCTTTTTGAGCCACTTGCGAGACTTGAACTCGCGACCTACGCATTACGAATGCGTTGCTCTACCAACTGAGCTAAAGTGGCTTTTTTTGCGGTGCAAAAATACGAAAAAAATTGTAACTTTGTGCTTTCAAACTGAAAACCTTAAAAATACTGATACTATGAACATTACAAAATTAGACCAAGTTATTGAATTGGTAAAGTCAAAACCGAAAAAAAGATTAGTGGCAGCTTACGCCAACGATGAACACACTATCGACGCCGTTCACCATGCGGTGGAATTGGGCATTGTGGATGCCACTTTGGTAGGTGATACCGACACCATCAAGCAAGTGTGTGCCAAGTTGAACATCGATATCAACATGTTCAAAATCGTGCACGAAAGTGTGGATACCAAGGCCGCTGCCAAGAGTTGCGACTTGATCAATGCCGGCGAGGGAGACATCCTGATGAAGGGTTTGCTGCCTACCGACAAGTATATGCGCGCCATCCTGAACAAAGAGCGTGGTCTTTGTCCTCCCAATGCCACCTTGTTGCATATGGCCGTTATCGAGAACCCGCAGTATCACAAGCTATTGTGCGTGAGCGACTGTGCTATTATTCCAGCTCCTGATTTCAAACAGAAACAGAAAATTCTGTCCTCATTGATCAGCACGGCAAAATCATTGGAAATTGCCAAACCGAAAGTGGCTATTTTGGCTGCCACCGAACAGATGTCAGTGGGTATGCAGGCTTGCGTTGACGCCGCTTTGATTGCCAAGATGGCTGAAAGAGGTCAGATTTCAGGCGCTGTTATCGATGGTCCGCTGTCATTAGACTTGGCTATCGATAAAGAAGCTGCTCAGATTAAGAAGATGACAGGTGAAGTGGCTGGTGATGCCGACTGCTTGCTCTTCCCGAACATCGAAAGTGCTAACGTATTCTATAAGTGCTGCACCAAGTTCGACCACTCTGAAATTGCAGCTTTCGTTATGGGTGCCAAGGTTCCCTGCGTGCTTTCTTCTCGTGGCGACTCCACCAAAACCAAATTATACTCCATCGCAGTGGCCGCTTTGGCAAAATAAACCATCAAGTTATATAAACTATTGGCCTTGGCAAGTTGCTTGGGCTGCATAAACCCAATTGCTTTAATTCGGTTGAATTATGGAAAAAATCATCATTCTGGACTTCGGTTCGCAAACCACACAATTGATAGGCAGAAGAGTTCGTGAATTGGACATGTTCTGCGAAATTGTGCCGTACAACAAGTTTCCCAAGGCCGACCCTGACGTGATAGGTGTCATCTTGAGTGGCTCGCCTTTCAGCGTTTATGATGAGAAGGCGTTCAAGCTCGATTTGTCTGAAATTCGCGGGAAATATCCGATTTTGGGCATTTGCTACGGTGCCCAGTATATGGCACATACCAATGGTGGCAAGGTGGAACCCGCAGGCAGCCGTGAGTATGGCCGTGCGAACCTGGCTTCTTTCGACCAGGAAAATCCACTGTTCAAAGGTTTCCACGCCAATTCCCAAGTGTGGATGAGCCATGGCGACACTATCACTCAACTGCCGGCAAATTGCCATAAAATCGCTTCTACTGATAAGGTGGAATTTGCCGCTTACCAGTTCGACAATGAGAATGTTTGGGGTGTGCAGTTTCATCCCGAAGTGTTCCATACCGTGCAAGGCACCCAGCTGCTGAAGAACTTTGTGGTGGGTATTTGTGGCGGTCATCAGACCTGGAGTCCGGCTTCTTTTGTGGACACCACGGTGGCGGAGTTGAAAGCTCAGATTGGCAACGACCGTGTGATTCTCGGTCTGAGCGGTGGCGTGGATTCCTCCGTTTGTGCAGTGCTGCTGAGCCGTGCCATTGGCAAGAATCTGACCTGCATTTTTGTGGACCATGGTCTGTTGCGCAAAAATGAGTTCCACGATGTGATGCGTGACTATGAAGGCTTGGGCTTGAATGTGATAGGAGTGGATGCTTCCGCTAAGTTTTTCAAGGAGTTGGAGGGCGTGTCTGATCCGGAACGCAAGCGCAAAATCATTGGTGCTGGCTTTATTGATGTGTTCAACGCGGAAGCCCAGAAAATCACCGATGCCAAATGGTTGGCACAAGGTACCATTTATCCTGATCGAATCGAAAGTTTGAGTATTACGGGTATGGTGATCAAGAGCCATCATAATGTGGGGGGACTGCCCGAAAAGATGCATCTGAAACTGTGTGAACCATTGAAGTGGCTGTTCAAGGATGAGGTGCGTCGTGTAGGCCGCCAGTTAGGTATGCCCGAGCATCTGATTACCCGCCATCCCTTCCCGGGACCGGGTTTGGCAGTTCGTATTTTGGGCGATATCACTCCCGAAAAAGTCAGGGTTTTGCAAGATGCCGATGATATTTTCATCCAGGGACTGCGCAATTGGAAAGTGAAACTGAGCGGCGAGGAAGCCCGTAAGGTGCTGGCCGCCGGTGTGCCCGCCAACATGAGTAATGGCGAGATAGAAGTTTCCCTTTACGACCAGATTTGGCAGGCGGGCGTGATTCTGCTGCCGATTAAGAGTGTGGGTGTGATGGGCGATGAGCGTACTTACGAGCGCGCTGTGGCTCTTCGTGCTGTTACCAGCACCGATGCCATGACCGCCGACTGGGCACACTTACCCTACGAGTTCATGGCGAAAGTGTCCAACGAAATCATCAACAAGGTGAAGGGCGTGAACAGAGTATGCTACGACATCAGCTCCAAACCACCCGCAACGATTGAGTGGGAATAGAATAAATGTGTCGAAGGACAATAATAAATGAAATCATAATTTTTTTAATCAGTGAGTTATGGCTTTAATCCCTTGTCCTCATTGTGGACTCCAGATTTCAGATAAAGAAAAAAAATGCCCTCAATGTGGCAAAAAAACGAGAAAATTACCGTTTGTTTACCATGTCATATTTGTTTTACTGCTTATAGCGATAGGTGTTTTAACTTACATTTTATGGGATTCTAAATCTGAAGAAGCAAACACAACTGAAACAGTAGCAGTGGATTCGCCGGTAGAGAATCAAAATATGTAAGGGTTTTATTCGATACAAAAATACAAAAACACAATAAAAATGAAACGCTTCATCATTTCTGGCGGTGGCACCGGTGGTCACATTTTCCCGGCTCTCGCTATTGCCAATGGTTTGAAAAAGGCTATCCCTGATGCTGAGATTTTGTTTATCGGGGCGAATGGTAAAATGGAAATGAAAAGAGTGCCCGAAGCAGGTTATCCTATTGAAGGATTGGATGTTTATGGCATTAATCGTAGTCTTTCGCTGAAGGCTATGGCCAACAATGTTAAATTGCCGTTTGTGCTGATGAAAACCATGCGTAGGGCTAAGCAAATTATCCGTGCTTTCAAGCCCGATATGGCTATCGGAGTAGGGGGCTTTGCCAGCGGTCCAGCCTTGAAAGCCGCCAGCAGTTTGGGCATACCAACCCTCTTGCAGGAGCAAAACTCATATCCTGGCGTTACTAACAAAATTCTGTCTGCCAAGGCGAAAAAAATCTGTGTGGCCTACGACGGCTTGGAGAAGTATTTCCCGGCAGAGAAGATTGTCAAGACGGGCAATCCTATCCGTGCTGAAATCCTGAATATGGTGCGGAAAGATGATAAGGCATACGATTTCTTCGGTTTCTCCAAAGAAAAGAAAACCATACTGGTGGTGGGTGGCAGTTTGGGTGCCCGTACCATTAATCAGTGCATGGAAAAAGGTTTGGACAGACTGAAAGAGTTGAATGTACAGCTGCTCTGGCAGACAGGTGAGTTGTTTTACAAAAACATCTCTCCCGAATTACTGGCTCGTCAGAATGAGAGCATCAAGATTGTGCCTTTCATTAAAAATATGAATGATGCATACAGCATGGCGGATGTGATTGTGTCGCGTGCGGGAGCGTTGGCCATTGCAGAACTTTGTGTGGTGGGTGCACCAACCATTCTGGTACCCTTCCCCTTCGCTGCCGAAGACCATCAAACCAAGAATGCTCAGGCACTGGTGGATAAGGATGCGGCTATTATGATTCCAGACAATCAGGCAGAAGCCAAATTGATGGATCAGCTCGTCAGTCTGATTCAAGATGAAGAAAAATGCCACACCATGGGCGAAAATATCCTCAAACTTGCCCAACCCGATGCGATAGACTTGATTATCAAGGAAATACTTTCCAATTGATAATTAACAATTAATAATTAATAGTTGAGAGTAGACAATTGATAGTTGACAGCGAAAATCAATAATTATTCATTATTAATTTTTAACTGTTAATTGTCAACTGTTCGGTAGTACATCGTCGTTTCTTGCTCCTGGTGAAACATCTTGCTGTACAGTGAGTTAATCTGTTCTTCACTGACGGCAAAATAGCGGTTGGTCTCGTCATTGAAGTCTTCTGCACAGCTGAAACATTCTGCTACAGCCAAAGAAGATGAGCGATCTTCAATCTTGATATCATTCTGAAGAATGATGGATTCCACCCGGTTCTTCACTTTCTGCAAATCATGGGCATTAATGCAGTTTTGGGGCAGTTGGTATAGGTAATCAGACAGGCGTTTGTCGGCTTCTTCAATGCTGACTCCTTCTGCAGGACGACCGCCAATGATGAAAATACCTGGATCTAATGTTCCTGTGATATAAGCACTTATGTCGGTAAATAGGGCATCTTCTATCACAAATTTCTTGTATAAGTAAGATGATTGTCCGCTACCGAACAAATCCGATAACATGTCGTAAGCATAAAAATCCCGTGTCAATCGTCCGCATGTGGGCCAGCCTTTGAAAAGCATATCGGCGGGCACGTTCCGTCTATATTCCACAAAGCGCTTTTCTCTTTGCGGGTCTTCTTGGGGATATTGTTTTATTATGGCCTGTCCTGCAGGAATTGGCCCAAACCATTTCTCCACCAAAGGCACAATCTGCTCAAATCTCACATCTCCCGAAATGGTCAGCACCGCATTATTGGGACGGTAATAACGGTAAAAAAATGCCTTCATGTCCTCCATGTTGACTTTCTCGATATGGCTGATTTCTTTGCCGATAGGTAACCATTGATAGGGATGTTTTTGAAAATAAAACTGATTGTACAACAACCACATATCGCCATACGGACGATTCAAAAAGTTCTCTTTGAACTCTTCAATGACCACATGTTTCTGAATGTCTAATTTTTCCTGCTGAAAAGCGAGTTCCAGCATACGGTCGGACTCCAGCCAAAGGGCATGCTCAATGTTGACTGCGGGTAGTGTAATGTAGTAGTGAGTGATGTCTTGTGTAGTATAAGCGTTGTTGATGGCACCCACGCTTTGCAGTTGTGCATCGTAATCAGGAATGTTTTTGGAGCCAATGAACATAAAATGTTCAAAAAGGTGCGCCATGCCCGTCATGTCAGGATTTTCATCCCGGGAACCGACATTATACACCACATTACAAGAGGCCAATGGAGTGCTATGATCCTCATGTACAATAAGCCTCAATCCATTGGATAAAATATGCCTTTTAAATGGAAGTGACATTGTTTTATGTTAGATATTAGAGATTAATATGTGGTAGAACCGAAATCGTTGTAAATGGTTATTACAGGGGAATTATCGGTTTATGGAATTATTATGTCACCCATTTAGCGGATGAGGTTGATAGAACCGGTTTTGATTAGTTCCTGCTTCAGATTATTGTAACGGATATAATTGATGTAATAAGTATAAACACCTGAAGGACATTCGATTCCGTTTAAGGTACCATCCCATCCGATTTCTGGATTGTCGGAATAGAATACTAATCCGCCATTTCTGTCAAAAATCATGATATAATATTTAGCCACACAGGCCACAACAGGTAAGAATACGTCGTTAAGTCCGTCTTTGTTGGGTGTGAAAGTGTTGGGCACAAATAGCACATGGTTATCCACCACAGGGACGGGAGCCATATATACATCCTGACAATTGGCGTCGTCGGTCACGGTAAGGATGACATTGTAATTTTCGCTGTTTTCGGAGTTGTATACATGAGTGGGATTCTCCTCATTACTGTTGGTTCCGTCACCGAAACTCCAGGAATAATGAACGTTTGTGCCTTCTGATTGATTGGTGAAGAGGACTTCCTGACCAACTTCGGCTTCTGCTGGGTCAAAGATAAATTGTGCGGTAGGTTGTTGTCCGGCATTAATATAATTGTTGAGCGTGATGGTTGCATCACAAGGTTCAGCCTCGTATGCATGATAAGTGATGGAATAACGTCCGGGTTCGGTGAAAAGAAAACTGGTGTTGTCGCCATAAATAGTGGTGTCAGGCGTGTTGGCAGAAGAAATTGTCCATTCGTGAGTGCTGGCAGGAGTAGCTGTGGACCTAAATGTAACTTCCTCGGGTACACATATTTCGTTAGGACTGATATGATAATGTCCTGCCAGTTCAGGAGTGCTGGTAATGAGAGCGGTATGGTAGCAAGTATCTGTCATACATCCCCAACGGTCACTGACAATAACTTGGAAGGTTGTGTTTTGGGTAAGGTTGCAATTGCTCTCTCTGGCATTAGGTGTAGCTAATCCTGCGGAAGGTGTCCATTGGTATCTTAAAGGTTCTGTGCCTCCTTCCATTTGTATGGCTACGTGTTCGCATCGGTCACAATAAAAAACAGTATCACTGGTAATTGTGAATTTTTTATTGTCTTTTAATATGTAAACAAGGGTATCGTATTGAGCTCTTTCTTCCCTATGACCATCCAGGTATCTGAAACTGGGACACAAAATGCTTTTGAAAACCAGTTGGGCTCTTTTTGACTGATTGGGGGCAAATTGTGCGCTTTCTTTCAAATCCATTTTTAATCGAATAAGTGTATCTCCTTCTGGAAAAAAAATGGTGTCTCCATGATGCAAGGTGTCAACCAGATTATTTGAGCGAAGACGGATTACGTAAAAATCCTCTTCATTGGCAGTTCCTCCATCGCAATAATAAACAATATTCATCGAAGATTCCAAGGGCTCCCCATAATGAATGTCTATATCGGCACCATGGCAGTTTTTAATCACAGTATCAGATTCTATCACAACACTGTCGGTGATACTTATTTCTTTTGGCAACTTGAAACTGCCTTTCTCTAAAAAGACACCAGAATCGTAGCTGCCGTCTGAAACATTGGCAATGGAAATTTTCATTTTGTATTCAGAACAAGCACAAAGTTGGGCGTCAGCGACCAAATTCGTTGTAAAACCATCATATTCAATGGCTCCCCCCGAATTACTGCGATAGAATTGGGAATAATTCAATGATACACAGTTTGATGAACTTCCAGAACTGCCTACAGTGCCATTGTTTAATGCGTTGATACTAACGGGAAGATTTCCGCTGCCAGGGATAATCGCTATGTTTTTATTGATATTGGTATTAGAATTGCCGTAGGGATCTGGTCCATAGAGAAAGAAACCGAATACGTCATTAAAGTTTGAACATACAAACTCGGGATATTCTTCGGAACCAAAAATATAATTGAAAGATACGATGTTTGTGTATTCATTTCTGCCACTGTAAAAATTGAATTCCAATACAGATGCATTGTTCACGGGATAACCGGAGGTTACCAATTGTTGTAAATCTTGGTCGATAGCAGCATGGTTTACTCCAGTAGAACTGCTCGAACTTCCGGAAGAACTTGGCCCTTGGGCAACACTGATATTGCCTGTGGTAAGCAAAACTCCCTCGCTAAATGGGAATAGGGGATTAGTATTGGCAAAGGTACCCACTTGTGAGCCGTTGATGGCACTGGGACTCCAATTGAACTTGCAGTTATACAGCTTTACCCCTTCTCCCGCAAAATACCTGTTGAGGAAGGTATCGGGCAGCAGACCATTGGCTGGTGTGGTCGTAATGGATTGGCTATACCCTGTTATGATGCACAGGCAGGTTATAAAACTGATAAGCAATCTTTTATATAAACTTTTCATGGTGATATATGATTGATTTTTTATTTCGAAAACATGCTGTCGTTCATGACAATACGGACAAGTACTCCAAAATTGTATGAGAAATCTTTATACCCTTCCAAGCCGAACTTGCCTGCGTTAAAGTAAAAACAAGGATCCAATGAAACATACTTGTTGAAGGCCAGTTTCAGTCCAGCGGCAGCGGAAAAACCAAAGCCAGGTCCACCATATTTGACAATGGATCCATCGGATTGTACGCCAGGCACATAGTTCTGTAGATTGTTGATGAAACTGTAACTTTTCAATTTGTTCTTGTTGGCGTCATAAAATACCGCATCCATGCTTTTTACGCGTACAAAGTTGAATTGTACCCCAGCTTCAATAAAGGGCTTGACAATGGATTTGGTAGTAAAATGATAACAAACGGAAAGGTCTATCAGAGAACGGTCTTCTTTGCCTAAAATATACTGGTTGTCCAACATGCCAGTGTGATAATTCCCTGGTACAGCCTCGTAAAGTATTCGGAACTGCCCGTTGGCTTTGAGGCGAGAAAAAGAATATACCAATTGCAGACTCCAGTTTTTGGTGAATTTATACCGAATGCCTAACTGAATCATTACAGCTACTCGATATTTCATATTACCTAAAGGTCCGCCATAATGAATGGAATCGCTGATGAAGGGGTAATGCTCCTTGATCATGGTATAAATGTCACGATAACGGTACGTGTTTTCAAACAAGTAATCGAGTCCGTTTTCGTTGTTGTAGTCTCCATTATAGTATTGTGCGTTGTATTTAGAGCCAAAATAGCATCCTCCAGCGAAAATAATGTCAAAACCCTTGTCTTTTATATTGTCATCATCGTTTTTTTCTTGGGTATTCTGGGCGGAATGGGATGTGTTGGACGAATAGCGTGCCCCATTTCCGCTTTGTGCAAAAGCAGCTACGAAAGAAATCAACATCAGAAAAAAGATCACAATATTTTTCATGAACCTTGGTTGCTTGTTTTTTAGGGCATATCTTTTTATTGACGACAAAATTCGAAATTTGCTGCATCAGATTTTGTGGAGATTGGATATGCCCCAAAAAATGGGCATATCCAATCTCTATTTGTTACAGGTGTACACATTCTCCGTATGCGGCGGCCGCTGCCTCCATAATACCCTCTGATAGTGTGGGATGGGGGTGTACAGCATGGATAATGTCAGGTCCTGTTACCTTCATACTGCGAGCTAATACCGCGCCGGAAATCATCTCGGTCACATTGTCACCGATGAGGTGGCAGCCAAGCCATTCACCAGTGTTCTTGTCGAAAATCAGCTTCACCATACCGTCGCGACTGCCAGAAGCTGTAGCCTTGCCAGAAGCAGTGAAGGGGAATTTGCCAATGAGTATCTCACGACCTTGCTCGATGCACTTGCGCTCAGTCAAGCCAACGGAAGCTATTTCCGGAGTGGTGTAAGTACATCCTGGAATATTGCTATAATCTACTGGTTTGGGATCCAAGCCAGCGATTTTCTCTACACATACCAAGGCTTCGTGTGAGGCTACGTGGGCTAATGCCGGGCCATGTACAATGTCGCCGATGGCATAGATGCCTTCTTGGTTGGTGCGGTAATAGTCGTCCACTGTGATTTTGCCTCTTTCGAAGGCCACTCCGTATTCTTCCAAACCAATACCTTCGATGTTGGTGATGACACCAACGGCGGACAAGACAATTTCGCATTCCAATTCGGTCATGTTGCCTTTGACATCTTTAACGGAAACCTTGCATAAATCACCAGTCGTATCTACACTTTCCACTGCGGCTGAGGTCATGGTTTTGATGCCAGCTTTGCGGAATGAACGCTCCAATTGTTTCGAAATTTCCTCGTCTTCAACGGGTACCAGGTTGGGCAGATATTCCACGATGGTAACCTTGGTGCCCATAGAAGCATAAAAGAATGCCAATTCGCTGCCGATAGCGCCGGAACCCATCACCACCATGCTAGCGGGTAACTTGGGCAAAGTCAACGCTTCACGATAACCGATAATCTTTTTGCCATCTTGCTGTACATTGGGCAATGAACGCGAACGAGCGCCTGTGGCAAGGATGATATGTTGAGCCTCAAAAATTTCTGTGGTTCCGTCGGCTTTGGTTACTTCCACTTTCTTGTCTTTGACAATCTTACCGAAACCATTGATCACGTCTACATTGTTCTTTTTCAGGAGAAATTGCACGCCTTTGCTCATCATTTCTGCTACGGTACGGCTGCGTTTCACCACCGCCTCAAAGTCGGCTTTAACCTCACCTTCAATGCTGATGCCATAGTTGGCAGCATGTTTGGTGTAATTGAGCACCTGGGCTGATTTCAACAGTGCTTTGGTGGGAATACAGCCCCAATTGAGACAAATACCACCGACTTCGGCACGTTCAACAATAGCAACTTTCATTTTCAATTGGCTCGCTCTGATGGCTGCCACGTAACCTCCGGGACCACTCCCAATGACAATTAAATCGTAATTCATGAGTTATATATTTCTTTTATTGAATAATTTAAAACATTAATCTGCAAAGATACAACTTTTTGTTGAATTATTTGTTTTTTGATTTGGGTTGTGAGGCTGAAAAATTAAAATTTCTTAAAATGCTGCTATATCAAAAAAAATGTGTACTTTTGCCGCCGATAATTATTAACCAAAAAACATTTAATCATGGCTCATAAAATTGATCCGGATCTCTGTGCAAGCTGTGGTACTTGTGCAGGAGAATGCCCTCAGGAAGCTATCTCTGAAGGTACTCCTTACACCATTAACCCCGATATGTGCATCGACTGTGGTGCATGTGCTGATGTTTGCCCCTGTGAAGCAATTCACCCGGAATAAGAGATTGAAAAAACGAAAAAAGACGGCTCTTTTTCAAGGGCCGTTTTTTTTTATCATGTAGAGACGTGCCATGATGCGTCTCTGCAAATTAATTACGGCACCTTTCTGTAAAAAAATCATAAAATTATTCATTTTTCGGGAAAAATACGTACATTTGCACTTTTATTGAGATAAATACAATGAAGAGAATTTTGCTTTTCTTATCGGTTTTGTTGTTGCTGCCATCTTTGTTTGCACAGACTGCTGATGTTAAGACAGTATTGTATTTTCTGCCTTTCTTCGGAGATGAATATGGCATGTATAATGAATACAAAATCAAATCGTCGGTTGACATTGACAATGAGCCTATCTTCAGTTTGGTCAGCTTCTGGGAAGGAGCACAGATGGCTTTGGATGAATATGAAAAAAGCTATCACCGTATCAATGTCATCGCAAAAGATGTGACATATAACAACGATAAACTGATACGGATTATGGAAGACGAAGAACTGATGAGTCAGGTGGATCTGATTATTGGTCCTTTTTTCGCTTCTCAGTTCGAAATAGCGGCTAATTATGCCAAAACATACCAGATTCCTATTGTGAATCCGTTTACTTCGAAGCGAGGTATCCTTGAAGAAAATGAATATGTATATAAGGTCCAGTCGTCAACAGAGACTGTGGCAGAGATGGTGAAAAACCGCTGGGTTGACCATGGAGATGAAACGGAAATCTTTTTTTGGACGGAAAGAGGTGCGGATATTCCGGCTTTGCAAAGATGCGAAACCTATTTCTCACAAATGGATATTCCGTATCAGTTTATGTTGGAAGGAGATAAGTATAGTCTGAAAAGCCGCTTGGGAGACGATAAACGGCAGTTGGTTATGGCTTTCTTGCCTACAGAAACTATGGCTATTGCGCGAATGAGAAACCTCGGTATTGAAAATTCATTCCCCAACACCACTTTTGTTGTTCCGGAAGAATGGCTGGAAATCGATGCGTTGGAAGTGGATTATCTCAATAAATTGAATGTCCACCTGTTTTCAGATTATTTTGTCAATATGGATGATGACAGAACCTTGCTATTCATCAGCGATTTTATTGAAAAATATAATACTCCACCCGATTTGAAAAGGTTTTCTTTCCAGGGATATGATATTACCAAGTATTTCGTGGAACTGATGTTGCATGATTTCGACTCCTCACAAGTGCAATATACACCTATTGCCATGAAGTTCAATTTCGTGAAAACAGAAAATGGAGGCTATGAAAATCATGGACTTTTCCTATTGCAATTGAAAGATTATAAAATCCAATCAGCAGAATAATTTTATTTGAAATGAAAAGATTTTTTTCTTTGATACTTATAGTGCTGTTCTGTATGACAGCAATTTCGGCCCAAGATACCGTGAAAAAATATTGGGCCAATAAAAGACTGATGTCGGTTGGTCTTCAACAAAATGGACTGGAAACAGGTTTGTGGGTGTATTACCATAAAAATGGGGTGAAATGGATGGAAGGCCGGTATGAAAAAGGCCAGAAAGTGGGTACTTGGACCGAATGGTTCAACGATGGTAAAAGAAGTCGCGAATTCGAAGCTGTAAAAGGCCCTTATAAAAGCTGGTATCCATCCGGAAAAATCGAATCGGAAGGCCAAATGGAAAATGGACAGAGAACGGGAGAATGGACTTTCCTTTACCCTAACGGAAATTTGTTCAAAAAGGCTAACTACTTGAATGATAGTGTCCAAGGTAATGTAACTGAATACCATGATAATGGGATGAAAAAGTTTGAAGGACATTATGATAATGGCAGATTGAACGGTTATACGCAATGGTGGACTTCAGCTGGTCAAAAAGATATGGAAGGCAATACCGTCAATGACTTGCAGGAAGGCGAATGGAAATTTTATCATCAGGATGGCTCTTTGGGAAGTGTTGGCTCTTTTGTGAAAGGCATGCAGGAGGGTGAATGGAAGTACTATTTTGAAAATGGAATGCTTTGGAAAATAGTTAATTACAAAAATGATAAAAGACAGGGAGAGTCAAAAGCATGGTATGAGAGTGGACAGATACAACGACAGGGTAATTTTACGGATGACAAGGAGGACGGGGTTTGGAAATCGTTTTATGCCAATGGAAGACTGCAGGATTTGGGTGCTTTTGACAAAGGTCTGATGACTGGTGTCTGGGAAGGTTTTTATGAAACTGGTGTGAAAAAATATCATATTGCCTATCAGCAAAATGAAAGACACGGGGTTTATAAGTATTGGAATGAGAATGGAAAGATAAAAACAGAAGGTTCCTATACACATAACCTGAAACATGGGGCCTGGAAAGAATATGCGGATAATGGAAAACTCCTGGAAAGTGGCCAGTATCGTCAGGATAAGAAAGAAGGAAAATGGACTTATTACGATGAACATGCTAACAAAATCCGTGAGCAGAATTTTGTGGATGATGCGCCTGACGGCAAATTCACAGAGTTCTATCCCAATGGGAAAAAGCATTTTACCGGCAATTTCAAAAACCGAATGAAACAAGGTGCATGGATTTGCTGGGATCCTGACGGGAAGGTGGTTTATAAAGTGGTCTTCAACAAGGGTAGAAAAGTAAAGGTGGTGAATGATATGATGGACCCCAAAATGAATAAGCCTTTCTAAACCAATGAAGAAAAAAATCAGCTTGAGTGAACTTATAACAAGCCGCCACCATAAAATCAACGAAATGACGATTAAAACATTTCATTTCAATCCGATACTAGTTAATACATTTGTTTTGCACGATGAGACAAAACAGGCCATCATCATCGATCCGGGCAATTATGAGAGTTGGGAGGATGAACAGCTGAAGGAGTATATCGAGCAGCAACAACTGTCGGTTCAGTTTGTGGTGAATACCCACCCGCATGTGGACCATGTGTGTGGTAACAAATGGTGTGTGGAACACCTGCACTGTCCCGTGTATATGCACGAGAAGGCTGTGAAAATCTACAACCAGGCAGCAGGATATGGTTATGTGATGGGTATGGATGTCGAATCCTGTCCAGAGCCTTCCAAACTGCTGAAAGATGGTGATGTCTTGTCTTTTGGGCAGCAGCAACTGCAAGTTTTTTATACGCCTGGGCATGCGGAGGGTAGTATTTGCCTATATGATGCCGCTAACAAGGCCGTTTTTGTGGGTGATGTGTTATTCTATGGCAGTGTTGGCCGTACCGATTTGCCAACAGGCTCAGCAGCACTTTTAGTACAAAGCATTAAGGAAAAACTGTGGGTGCTCCCCGATGAGACTACAGTCTTTTGCGGACATGCAATCAATACAACTATCGGACACGAAAAATCTTATAACAGCTTTTTATAAAACTAAAACTAATCATGGAAAAATATATTCCTGAAGGTTACGTCAGACACGACATTTACAATGAATCTAATATCAACAAGTTGGCCGAGAGTTTTCGGCAAGTGCTTACCGCAGTAGGGGAGGACCCGAATCGTGAGGGACTGCTTAAAACACCGGTGCGTGCCGCCAAATCCATGCTTTTCCTGACCCATGGCTACGAGCAAAATCCCAGGGAAATTCTCACCAGTGCCTTGTTCAAAGAGGATTACCGCCAGATTGTGGTGGTCAAAGATATAGAAATCTATTCCATGTGTGAGCATCATCTGTTGCCTTTCTTTGGCAAAGCACACGTGGGCTATATCCCCAATGGCACAATTGTGGGACTGAGCAAAATACCTCGTGTGGTGGAGGCTTTTGCCCGCCGTTTGCAATTGCAGGAGCGTTTGACAACACAAATCAAGGACTGCATCCAGGAAGTGTTAAATCCTCTTGGCGTCGCTGTTGTGATTGAAGCACAGCACCTTTGCATGTCGATGCGCGGTATACAAAAGCAGAATTCGGTGACGACTACCTCGGAATTTACAGGCGCTTTCCTGAAAAACTCCAATACCCGTCAGGAATTTATGCATTTGATAGGTGCGGATTTGCACTGATTCTTTATTTCTTCAGTCTCTTGGGCCTGTTAACAAAGTAAGGGGGCCTTCTTTCGGCAGCCATAGGGTAGGCCACAATCTCCTCTTCATCTGTATTGCGGAGAGTGCAGTTGATGACTTTGCCAACCCATTCAGATGGCAGGCAGATGGTAATGGTGTCTGTTTTCGGAACTAATGTCAATCTTTTCATCATTCATTTTTTTAATGGTTGTTGTATTTTGTATATTCTTTTTTTTCAAAATGAGGGCATAATCGCAAAAAATGATGTCAAAAATGAGTAGAAAATATCATTCTTGAAAATTTTAAATATCTTGATTTAATTTGTTAATAATCAAATTGTTATCTTTGCAAATATACAAAAAATCAGCAAAAAAACAGGTAATCCTCAAAAACTTAAAAAATTTAATTTATTAATCTGATAATCAGTATGTTAAAATTTAATTGATAAAAAATTGCAGGGAAGTGTTTGTTGGCATTGAATAAAGTTGTATTTTTGCAGTCCCAAAAAACGGATGTTTCAGTAGCTCAGCAGGTAGAGCACATCCCTTTTAAGGATGGGGTCCTGGGTTCGAATCCCAGCTGGAACACGGAGAGCCTAACATTGTTAGGCTCTTTTTTTATCTATGGCCTATGGTGGACATGACTTTTATCTGGAAATTCATCAAATTCTGTCTTGTGGGAGGCAGTGGAATGATAGTTGATTTCGGGTCCACGTATGCTTGTAAGGAATGGCTGAAAATTAACAAGTATGTCTCCAATTCCATAGGTTTCTTGCTGGCAGCTTCCACCAATTATATTCTGAATCGCATCTGGACATTCCAAAGTCATAGTCAGGATATTGGTGTGCAGTATTTTACTTTCTTACTGATTGCTATTATTGGCTTGGGTATCAATAATGCAGTTATATATCTGTTGCACAGTAAGTTGAAATGGAATTTTTACCTGTCTAAATTGATGGCTATTGGAGTGGTGACTTTCTGGAATTTTTTCATGAATTATTTTTTCAATTTCCGCTAACCCATCTCCTTATTATCCACCAACCAACTTGATTTATTTACTTGTTAATTAACCAATTTGCTAATTAATTGGCACATTAGCACATTGTTTAATTTGCACATTGAATTAATTTGTATCTTTGCGTCTCACAAAAACAAAAAGTTATGGATTTTGTTGATGTTTTGATTACCCTTGGCATTTTTGCCGTTTTTATCGGAAGTGAAGTGGTGAAAATAAAAAAGAAAATGGCATCATCCGCTTCCCAAAGTCATACAGGAAAAGTGAATTTGGAAGAAGATTTTGAGTCTTTGGAAGAGGATTATTTTGTGGAAAAGGAGAAATGGAAAAATGAAAAAATTGAACCAAATTCTTCTAAATCGTCAACTTATTTTACTTATGAGGATGTTTCTGCCTCTGAAGAAGTAATTTCGCCATCGGCAAATACAAAACCATCTTCTACAGATGAAATTCATTTACAAGAAGTTGAAAATGAAACAGAAACGTTAAATATTAATTTGCAAGATCCTGAAGAAGTAAAGAAGGCTATTATTTATGGTGAAATATTAAAAAACCCTTATAATTAGCAAATTACATTTTTTTTAAATAGAAGTATGGTAAGGAACGAAAATTTTTCGTAACTTTACCGCCTAAAAATATACTGCAAAATAATGTTTAATATAAAATAATAGCTATGATGAAAAAATTACTCTTTACACTCGGAGTGATCATCCTTTTTTCCAGCTTTGCTTATTCCCAATCGGGAACGATTAAGGGAGTAATCACGGATCAGACAGGAGAGCCGTTGGCGTACACCAACGTCTATCTTAAGGTGGACGACAAGGTTGTCAACTACAACATGTCTAACGAAAAAGGAGAGTATCAGTTGTTTGGTATCCAGCCAGGCACTTACGACATCGAGGCCAATGCCGAGATGACCTGTAAGAAGACAATGAAGAAAACAGGCGTGGTGGTGAAAACCGGACAGGTTCAATTCGTTGACTTCAAGATTAACTGTGCCACAGACTTGGATGTTGTTGAAGTTGTTTGGGAACCACCTGTGTTCGATGCCGATAACACCTCTTCCACCACACGTTTGAGTGGTGACGCTGTTCGTAAAACCCCTGGTCGTTCAATCACAGCGGCATTGTCCAACTTGGAAGGTGTATCCAGTGTGGATGGTAATATGACCGCTGTGCGTGGTAACCGTTCCGATGGTCAGCAGATGATTGTTGACGGTGTGAGAATGAGAGGTAACGCCAGTGTGGCTATGAGTACTGTGGAAGAAGCCCAGCTGATTCAGGGTGGTATCCCCGCTGAATTGGGTGATGGTACGAGCTTTACCGTGATTACCACGAAACCCGCTTCTAAGGATTTCCACGGATCAGTTGAGTTGCGTGGTTCTTTGGAAGGTTACAACAATTTCCTGGCCGCTGCTTCTTTGACAGGTCCTATCTTGAAGGGTAAGAAAAGAGATGACCCCGCCCGTATCGGTTTCTTGATCAGTGGCGAGGTTGAATATGTCAAGGACGGTTATCCCGCAGGTAAGGGTAGTTGGAAAAAACCAGGTACCTGGCGTGCTACCCCTGAGACTATCCTCGGCATCACAGAGGCTCCTATCCGTTACCCCCAGACAGATGCTAATGGTAATTCTGTTTTCGGTGTAACTAAATTGGAAGCTGAATACCTCGGCTCCGACGCTTTTGTGAAACAAAGAGTTCGTGACCATGCTGGTTATTGGAACTATTTGGCACAGGGTAAAATCGAATTTCTCTTCGGTAGAACCAATAACATCCGTCTCTCTTTCAACGGATCATATGAATACAACAAAGGTAGAAGCTGGGGAACTTCAAGAGCTTTGTTTAATGCTCAGAATAACCCCGAATCAATCTCTAATACAACCCGTGTCAGCGCACGTTTGAATCATAGAGTCTTCACGGATACTACAGGAACAGGTATCCTGAAAAACGTGATGTATGATATCAACTTTAACTTCACCCGTTATAACTCTACTACACAAGATGCTACCCACAAGGGCAATTTGTTTAACTATGGTTATATCGGACGATTCAAATCTCACTTTGCAGAGAAATATGCTGATGCGGAAAGTTCTTATTTAGATCCGCAAACAGGTATTACATATTATGGTAATATATATAGAATGAATAACCGTCTGGATACTTTGCTTACCTTTGAATCAGGTAATATGAACCCAGGTTTGATTTTCTATACCCAAAACTTCTACGATCAGTTCTCACCAGCTTATATCGCTGCCAATTATGGTGCTGATCAACCGTATGATGACGACTTGTATGTAATGTTCGGTGCATTGTTGAATGGTCAAGGTCCCAATTCACCCTATAGTTTGTATGGCTCACCGAATATTCCTTATACTAGTTACGGTAAATCTCAACAGGATGTGTTCGGTCTTAAGGCCAGCATTTCTATGAACTTAACCAACCATGAGTTGAAACTCGGTTTTGAATTCGAGAAAATCATTTCACGTAGCTACTCCGTTTCTCCTTTCGGAATTTGGACTCTGATGAGAAACAAAGCTAATCAGCATAACGACGAAATCGACATTACTCATCCTGTGTATTTGGATGCTATGATGCCTTCTTGGTATAATAATGAACAAAGACAGAACTTCATTAATGAGCATAGTATCGATTTCAATGGTTATGATGGAGACATCTATATTTGGTTTGACCGTGCTCTCGGTGATGTGGCTGATGGTGGTTTCGCACAGAATATCCGTAACCAACTGGGTATGAATCTGAGAGAATGGGTTGATGTGGATGACATTACACCTGCTCAATACAATGAAATGGGAGGCTTGGCCCTGTTCTCCACAGAAGAATTAGTGGTTGGTACCGGTCATGGCGGTATTGTTTCTTACATGGGTTTCGATGGTCTTGGAAAGAAATACAGAGGTAGTGCTTCCATCAGAGATTTCTTCACCAAGAAAGATGGTAAGAGAACATACGAAATTGGCGCATATCAGCCTACTTATTTGGCATTCTATCTGCAGGATAAATTCTCTATTAACAGCTTGCTCTTTAGCGTGGGTGTCCGTGTTGACTATTTCGATGCTAATCAGGATGTGCTGAAAGATCCTTATCTCTTCCGTGATGCTTATACTGTAAAGGAACTGAAGGCCTTGAACTTTGGCAGAGAAACTATTCTGGAAGGTGCTAATGACAATTGGTATGTATATGTAAACCAAAGAAGTTATTACAATGCCAACCTTAATCCTGATAACTTCGACGTGGCTGTAATTGGTTATCGTGATGGTGACAATTGGTATGACAAATATGGTGACTTGGTTACCGACCCAGAAACCGACCTGTCATTGAATACAGCTGGTCCTATCTTGAAGAATAAATTGGATGAAACAGATGTAACCAAGGTTGAAGCTGACGCTTTCGGCAACTATGCTCCCAACTGGTCAGTAATGCCTCGTATCTCCTTCTCCTTCCCTGTATCAGACAACTCTTTGTTCTATGCTCACTATAATATTGTGACTTCACGTCCTACCAACTTGAGCATTAATCCTATCACTTATATGTTTATTGAAGATTATGCTACCAGCATTATCAATAACCCTGCATTGAAACCTCAGAGAAGTGTTGATTATGAAATCGGTTTCCGTCAGAAAATCGGTGAAAAGTCAGCTATCAGTATTGCAGCTTATTATTCAGAAAAACGTGACATGATACAGTCATACCGTTTCACTGGTGCATATCCAAGTACATATTATTCATATAAGAATATGGACTTCGGTACTGTTCAGGGCTTCACTTTGAGCTATGAATTGAGACGAGTCAAAAATATTTCTTTCCGTGCTAACTACACTTTGCAGTTTGCAAAAGGTACTGGTTCATCCGCTAGTTCAAACGCTGCCATCATCGCTTCCGGTCAGCCGAACTTGAGAACTTTGGTGAATTTGTCATTTGACCAGCGTCATAGATTGGGTGCCACTATTGACTATCGTTTCGATCATGGTACAGAATATAATGGACCTGTTACTAGAAAGCAGAAAAAAGGTACCAATACCGTTAAGGAAATCAGATGGTTCCAGGATGCTGGTATTACCCTTCTGTTCTCTGCCGCTTCAGGTATGCCTTACAGCCGTTCAAGTACTCCTAACTCAACATTCGTATCTGGTACAACCTCACGTCTGCAAGGTACCATCCATGGTTCACATAGACCTTGGATCTTCCAGTGCGACTTGCGTATCGACAAGACTTTCATGTTGAACTTGTATGGCAAGAACGCAAAGGATAAAGATGGTAATCCTAAGGGTGTGAAACCTGGTTATCTGACTGTTTACTTGGATATCCAAAACTTGTTCAATTTCAAGAATGTTCTCTATGTATATGACTACACGGGAAATCCGGATGATGATGGTTTCTTGTCAGCAACAGAATACAGAGCAATTGTTCAGTCTCAAACTGACCGTAGCGCATTCATCAACTATTATAATATGATTATGCAGGATCCTTATAACTATAGCCAGCCAACACGTGTGAGCTTGGGTGTTCAATTCGGATTCTAATCTTTAATCCAACAGTTTGATAATAATAAAAATAAATAATCATGAAGAATACAATTAAAAGTTTATTTTTAGTAGCTCTCGTGCTTCTGTCTGCGATTGGAACCGTCCAGGCAGAAAGATGGATTGGAGATCCTAAAAAGAAGGCCCAAACCCAGGCTAAGGCCGGTTCCGCAAAATGTTTGTCGGCTACAAACTCCAATGAGTTGACTATTAACAATGTACGTGCTTACATCGAAACCAATGGTACGATGTGGAATAAGGAGCTTGCAGAATACGAGGTTCCTAAGGGCTCTGGTAAAAGCTCTATGTTCGCTGCAGCTCTGTGGATTGGTGGTCTGGATGATAACAACCAGTTGAAATTGGCTGCTGTCCGTTTCCGTCAGGTTGGTGATGACTATTGGACTGGTCCTCTTTCTGTGGATGGTCTGGCCCAGATCGCCCAAGAGGATTGTGCCGCATGGGACAAAATGTTCAAAATGACCCGTGCAGAAGTTGACGAACATATTAATGCTTACAATACGCATAATCATGTTGTGCCTAATCCTTCTCTGGCTATCAGAAACTGGCCTGCACATGGTGATTATGATAACAAAAAACAGTCATTCTATCTGGCTCCATTCAAGGATGTGAATGGTAACTATGAATACGATCCTGAAAACGGTGACTATCCGTATTATGATATTGACAATGAACTTTGCCCTTGGACTGAAGCTAACAAGTCTAGAGCTGCTCACGGTTTGTTGCCAATTCCTTACGAACAGGAACGTGTTTCAGAGTTCCCGACATACGCTAACTCCATCGGTATTGATGGTATGGTGTATGCCGACCACGTGTTGAAAGGTGATGAAACCTTGTTCTGGATTTTCAATGATAAGGGTAACGCACATACCGAAACAGGTGGTGCTTCCATCGGTTTGGAAATCCGTGCACAGGCATTTGCTTTCCAAACAAATGATGACTTGAACAACATGACTTTCTATTCATACGAAATCATCAACCGTTCTACTACCAACTTGAACCAGACCTTCTTCTCACAGTGGGTTGACCCCGATTTGGGTTATTCACATGATGACTACGTCGGTTGTGATGTTGCTCGTGGTTTGGGTTATTGCTATAATGGTCTGCCTATTGATGGTGCAGGTTTGGCTCAACACTATGGTGCCAATCCTCCCGCTGTTGGTGTTGACTTCTTCCAAGGTCCTTATATCGATCCCGACTATATGGTGGATGATTCAACAGGTGAAACGGTTGGCCGTGATAATCCTCATTTTGATATAAATCAAGCAGGTGTTGTTGGTACAGTTGCCAATAAAGTATATTGTGACCAGTTCTTGAAAAGCGACTATCCAAGTGACCAGTTCGCTATCAATGGTGTGAACTTTGGTGATAGTATTGCCAATAATGAACGTTTCGGTATGAGACGTTTCGTATTCCACAATAATGACGATAGTAACCGTGGTGACCCAAGAAAAGCTACTGAATACTATCAGATGTTGAAAGGTATCTGGAAAGATGGTCAACGTATGACCTACGGTGCTTTGGCTCACCCCGACTACGGTGGAGTGGTAGGACCGGAATGCGACTTCATGTTCCCGGGTACCAGTGACCCATGTAACTGGGGTATTGAGGATCCTGCACAACGTGATGTGTTTAACTATCAAGACTATGGTGGAAGCCGTGGTTGGGTAGAGGAAACTGTGGCCAATGACCAGCCTTCAGACAGACGTTTCATGCAGTCTGCTGGTCCTTTCACCTTGCGTCGTGGTGCCGTTAACTACATTACCGTTGGTATTCCATGGGCACGTTCCTATTCAGGTGGTCCCTGGCAGTCAGTTGAATTGCTGAAAATTGCCGATGACAAGTGCCAGGCTTTGTTCGAAAACTGCTTCAAAGTATTGGATGGTCCTGATGCTCCGGATGTGACTATTAAGGAATACGAAAATGAGTTGATCATTTATTTGACCAATGATAGAGATGACTCTAACAACAAGAATGAACAATATGCTGAAGTAGATCCTCAGATTAATGAAGGTTATAATACTGACTCAACTTATACTCAGGTATTTACTAATCCTGATGGTACTGTTGACTCTGTAACTGCTGTAACTTCTGTTTATAAGAGATATCCGGAAGGAAGCAACAAATATGTGTTCGAAGGTTATCAGATTTATCAGGTATCAGGAAAAGATGTTAGCGTTTCTGATATCGGTAACTTGGACAGAGTACGTTTGATCGCTCAATGCGACGTTGTGAACTTCCGTCCCGATGGTACTGCAATCGGTCAGTTGATCAACTGGGAGTTCGACCAATCATTAAATACCAATGTGGCTGTCGAAAAAGTTAATGGTTCCAATAGTGGTATTCAACGTACCTTCAGAGTCACTGAAGATAAGTTCGCTACAGGAAACAGCACCTTAGTGAATCATAAGACCTATTACTTCATGGTCATTGCATACGCATATAACGAATATGCTCCGTTCTCAATTGATGAACAGGTTACCGATGGTTTGAAAGGTCAAAAGACTCCGTATTTGGCAGGTAGAAGAAATATTAAGATTGTTTCTGGTATTCCTCATAGTCCTAAAGCTACAGGAGTTGATGTTAACCAGTTGTGTGCATATGGTACTCAGCCGCAAATTACGAGACTGGAAGGTCAAGGAAATGGTGGTTTCGTGCTTGAAATGGATGATGAGTCGAGAGCAAATATTTTGAAAGGTGGAATTAATGGAGATTTCTCAGCTGGAAAGGTTACGTATAAGAGCAACTATGGTCCTCTTGATGTAAGAGTAATCGACCCGCTGCAAGTTAAGCCTTTGACTTACGAAGTAAGATTCATCAAGAATGGTGACGAAGTGAATGATGAAACTAAATGGACATTGAAAGTAACAGGTGTTGACGGCGTAAACTTCTCTTCAGAAGAGGATTTGTATGCTTACCTGAAAGATACATTCAACATTACAAAACCTGTTGATACTTCTAATTTTAGCATCAATGTCAATACTGAACAGCTGTTTATGGAATTAGGTCTGTCAGTGGCTATCTACAATAAGCCATTTGAAATCCATGACGAAAGCCAGTTGCGTTGGTTGCAACAGGCTAATAATGGAACACTTTCTTCAGGTGCATTATTGATGGGTGGACAGGTGAGCTTCCTTCAGTCATCCTTGAACTTCGAAGATAAATCTACTCCATGGCTGTTCGGTCAGCAAGATATCGAAGGTGAATATCCGAGCAACTGGATCCGTTCAGGTAACCAGGCACAAGGTAACTGGGAGCAGTGGTCTTCACAAGATGGTGCTGAAGATGAATACATGAAATGGAGAATTGAAGATGCTTGTGAGATTTATCCGCCTAATGGTGATGAGTCTCCATATAACACTCAATGTATGAGAGCTTTCAGAGATCCTATTTCACAATATGAATCAGTTGTATACGGTACATGGGCTCCTTACGTGATTGCATCTCCTTATTCTGGAGGTCCCAAAGCTGGTTTCGTAGTTCCTGATACAGTTTTCTATGCTTCAGGTGCTGGTTGCCCCACTCCGCGTTACTATGATTTCGCAGAGTTGTTGAAACAGAAAGAATATACCAATAACGATTTGTGGCCTCATTATGACGATGGTCGTTCTGCTACACAGCACGCCTCCGTTAACCATGCACAGTGGTCTATGGGTCACAACATGACAATGACTAACTTGTATTCAGTGGATGTTGTCTATACTTCCGACAAGAGCTTGTGGACTCGTTGTCTCGTACTTGAAGCTGGTTCAACAGCAACTGGTTTTGTACCTACTGAATATGGTGATAATGTACGTCATGAACCTAAACACAATCCTTCTGTTGACAAGAATGGTAACCCCGACAATTCAGGTACAACTGGTTTCGGCTGGTTCCCGGGTTATGCTATCAATGTTGAAACAGGTGAAAGACTGAATGTCATGTTTGCCGAAAATTCATTGGATACATTGAATAATGGTAATGATATGATTTTCAATCCTACCACTATGTATGCATATTTTACCGATCCTGAAACAGGCGAGACTGAAGAACTTACAGAAAACGAGTATATGACCATGTGGAATAACTATGCTATGTTGGATCATGGTGGTGTGGATGATGTACACGCACTTTGCGTAATGCCTGAACCCGCATTCGGTGGAAGACATTTTCTGTATATCTGCAGCAGTTCAGGTTCAACAGCTCCTATCCAATATGAGGACAGATTTGCAAAACGTAATTACAATGATGATGATCAATTGCGTCAAGGTGCCGGTAATTTGAGCTCCGCTGGTGCTCATACCTCTTATCAGCATGGTGGTCAGATACGTAATTATGTAAATGGCGATGCTCTCGTTGTTGGTCCCGATGGTCAGGGATACGACAACTATGAATGTGGTCCGTATGATGAAGGTGAATGGTTAGCTGCCAAGTTCTCATCCTTCACAAGCGATACCTCATTGAACCGTCCACAGAGAAGAGCTGTGAAAATGCAGTTGTTCAACAATGTAATGTGGACTACCATTCCTATGCCGATGCCTGGATACGAAGATCAATGGCTCAAGTCTGGTAATGACGCAACTGTCAAGATCCGTGTATCCCGTCCATACATGAGATACAAATCACGTTGGTTCAGCGATGACCAGAGAATGGCTTACGAAGCAACTCATGGACCTATCGAAAATGAAGGTTTCCCGTTGTATAGCTTCTCTACCGCTGATTTGGCTCCTGTTATCAATAATTCTAAGGAATATCACGATGAAATGTTGCAGGATATCAATATTGTGCCGAATCCATACTATGGCTTCTCCAAATATGAATCTACTGCACTTGAAACATACGTGAAGATTGTGAACTTACCCGCTCCTTGTGAAGTATCTATCTATTCAGCCAATGGTGTACTGATCCGTACGTTGAGTAAGAAAGCTTCAGACGAGGCAACAACCTACATTGATTGGGATTTGAAGAACCACGCTGGAATTCCTGTGGCTGGTGGTATTTATATCATCCATGTCAAGGCTCCTAATGTTGGTGAAAGAACCCTGAAATTCTTCTGCGCTATGCGTCCAACCGACTTAAATGCTTTCTAAAACGTATTTTGAGAATATTAAAAAATAATGGCTATGAATAAAATATATAAAACATTTATCATTTGCGCAGTTGTGGGTCTTCTTTCGTATGCGGGACAATCTTTCGCAGGAAACAGAGACCGTTCAGGACAGGCTGGTGC
>JAEETJ010000053.1 GCA_016290295.1 Bacteroidales bacterium | reverse complement strand
AGCTGTATCCCGTCTCATATTGATAGGTTACACATGACCATATTGGAGAGGTGTTTGGTATGCATGTCTCCATGTGTTTTATCCTGTTCAGTTTGTCATAACGGAAAAACTTTGCCAATGGGGTTATTTCTGTTCTAAGATAATCTGTGGTTAAGGCGGAAATATTGCCATTATACAAGGAAACAGCGGCAGAATATTCATTGTTGTAAGAGTTGGCACTCGAAATGGGACGATAATCCCCATGATAATACTGCAGCATGGAACTGAATGCGTCCCGGCAAAATTCCGAATTTACAGTGGCAGTGTTCAATTGTCCGTCGTGACCGATGTCGTATGCTGCAGTTAAGCCTTCGGCTATCCGATATCCGTTGATGTCTTTCAGCCATCCTTGCAAGGTATAGGCATAATCGGTTCCTTGAACATTCTTCTGACCCAGTTCCACACGTGAGAGCATGCCATTGGGAAGGTAGAAGTAGCGGGTTTCCAAACGCTCAGAGACAAAATATTCCTGTCTTTGCTGATGATACGGTATATGTATCTTAATTGGAGTTGTGGCACTCGTGTAAACATGTGTCAGACGATTGTCCGCATCATATCTATAACGGTGCATGAATTGTTCCGGCTTCCCTTTTTGGAACCACACTTTGTTCACATTGCCACTCACCAAATCGTATTCGTAGTCAATATAGGTCAGTTTGCGTGAGTATGTGATCAAAGCGGGAATATCCTGTACCAGTTGTTTCACATTGCCGTGTATGTCGTAGCTGTAGTGGGTAGCTGCTTGATAGGCAAAGGAGTCCAACGGGTATTGGGGATAGAAGGCCACGGCAGCGATGCGGTTGCGCAAATTGTTCCCACCAGCAGTGTTTAACAAAGGTTTGTCGTAGTATGTATGCGTTATTTCCGTCTTGGCCCCATTAGCGATAAAAGTGTCTATAACCGCAGGGTTGGCCGCTTCCGCCTGCGAGATACCGCTGGAGTTTACCACCTGTCCAACCTCCACAATCCTGCCAATGCTGTCGTACAGGGTGTAGCTGTATTTGTCTTCCGCCTTCTGTTTGCCATTCTGGCTCAGCACAGGACGCGACAGAATATCGTAGTAAGTGACGGCAACGCTGTCGTGGTCGGGCTGGTAGCTCACGGTAATTTGGTTGAGCGTGTTGTACTTGTAATTGGTGGCCATGGTGTGCTGCGGATGGATGAATCCCGGTAATAACGTGTCGTAGCGGGAAATATTGTGCCGGTACAAAGAAACGCTATCCAATGTGGCTTGGCTCTGAATAGGGTGAACACCTTTGGGAGGTATGGTCTTTATCAGGTTGTCCGCTTGGTCGTAGTAGTACAGGGT
The DNA here is from genome assembly GCA_016290295.1 of Bacteroidales bacterium. Lineage (GTDB taxonomy): Bacteria > Bacteroidota > Bacteroidia > Bacteroidales > WCHB1-69 > RUG11690. The sequence goes on along the minus strand of JAEETJ010000053.1, from coordinate 11,635 downwards.
GTATAGAAACTCTTGTGAATGGCAGGAGATGCGAAGCGTGTCGGCAAGCCCGCTCATACAATGCGGCTCGTACATGGCCCGGTGAACCATCACCATGCTGTCGAGGATATGGTAGAAGGTGATAGTGTCTTGCGCCGCAGCGGCCAGAATTGCTTGTTGTTGGCACAATTCAAGTTCAGAGAGTTCGGGCTCGCAGCGGAACTGCTCGGGGAAATGGGCGTCATACAAGGCTGTTGTATCATCAATATTTCGCAGCATGTTGTCATACAGTTGCCAGATACAGAAATGGTTCCATGTGTCAATATCATCTTCATAGACGAAAATACCTTCATTGGCAAGAGCTGCCTTAGTGTCTCCTGGCTCATCCCAAAATGTCAGTCCATGGCTATGCAGCGCATTCTGGTAGTTTTGGCAGCCACAATCCGTGTAATAATCTGTCGGACGAGGGTAAATGATGCGGGGATAATCATTCGCAGATATAACAGAACAATTATTTTCCAGCAACTCTTCGAATTGTTCCAAGTCAATTCTCTGTTCTACAGTGAAGTTTGCATTTTGTAATGACTCATCACAACTCGTTTTACAAATATCAATTAATTTTTGCCGGATAGTCATCCATAACGAAGTGTCTGGGCAATGGGTAATAAGATAGTCATGCAATTCCTCCATCCAGCCGTTGGCATGGGCTTCGCAATCCGCACAGCAATCCTCGTAAGAAAGCTGCAACAATGAGTCTCTTGAGGCCATAAAGTTGTCCACATTCAGACCATATACGGGATTGCAGATGAACCGAATTTGAAAGCCGCCCTCACAATTAGGATCAGCATTTGGTGTAAGAGGAATAGCAGAGCATCCTGTATCTGCTTTCAAATAATAGGCACAATGATCCAATGCGGAAATGTCAAACTGTTTTGACCACCATTCAAATTGTCCCCATTGAAGCGAAGGACAATTGCAGCACACTCCGTCGCCAATGTCGCAAATTTCTCCTATATCGCAACTTAATAGACATGCAGGCAGTATTGTCTGCCTGATTTCCTCTTTCAAATATAAGTAAATGCTTTTGAAAAGCAGCCACCGGGCATCATTTTCGGAACAATTGTATCCTTGTGCCCATATTTTCACGACACTGTCTTGAAAAGCTTGCATAACCCCTGTGATTTCCTCACAACCAGGGGTATATCCTCCATGGGCAATATCATTGGGGTCAAATAGCAGCCACCACACACTGATATGGTATTCCTCCTCGCCATCTCTCCACGACATATAGGAAAGCATTCTGTTGCGGATGTACTCGTATATCTCCTCGTATTTGTCTTGGCAACAGGAGAATTCTTTTTGAAAAAATGGATCCAAGTATGCGTATCCAAAAGGTTGATAACCGTCCCTTGGATCAAAAGTGATTTCCGTGTTTTCATTCATATCCAGCCCTAATGGGTTTAACAAACCTAAAATTTCAGCCTGATCAAATGTGTTAGTGTTAAAAAAAATGCTATCAAATAAATATTGTTCCGTTGCATTTCCACATTCGCATTCCGCTTGGAACAAATGGTATTCAGGGTGGTATTTTAGCATGACTTCAGCGTATTCGGGTTGCCAGTTAATCCGCAGACTGTCCCAGAAAAGAGAAGAGGTTACAGATGTGTGAAAAGAATGGGCAAGATCGCGCAATTCACCATCCTCCAAAAGACGGTGACGACAAATGGTAGTCAGAAAAGAATTATTGAGTCCGGACTCGCAAAAACCGGTGCAACTGTCGGCGGGGCAGCATGTGAGTTTATAGTCGAAATACTGTCCGCCCGGACTCATGTCCGCCAGCATGGCCCGTCTTTTTGCCTCGCATTCGGTATTAGGATTTTGCGGGGGATTCTCACAGTCTTGTACTAAACGCACATATTCCTCATTGGAAATATCAGGTTTGTCAAGTTCTAATGAGTCCATGGCAAACTCCTCGCATGGTGTATAACAGTGGGCTATGTTGGCACCCTTAAAATGGATGCACGGCCGTTGCCGCCATGAGTATGCCTCGTATGCGATATCAGTCTCGTCATCATCGATTACGGCAATGCTTTTATACAATTGGTAACTGCCAGGATTCAGAAACACATTGTTTTGCTGGAGTGTGGTATTTTCACTAATGATCAAAGAGTCCTTGAACACATATTCCAACACATCGGGGTTCCATAGACTGAACACCACCCTGTAACGGCATCCGATACAAGCTGAGGTTTCATTGCATGTGTCGCACAAGGCATTAGCGGTTTTCACATGGTAAGTGAAATTATAGTTTGTCGGTGTGGCTACCACAATGCTTTGGGTATAACTTCTGCTATTCTCATCAAACGCATGCGTCTCGTTCAGGCTCTCAATCACGGGAGTGTTGTCAACGGGCAATAGGTTCGTGTTGGAAGATGGTATGATGGCGGAGACTATAAGCCTTTCTTTCATGTCATAATAGGAGACGGTGTTTTCCCCATTGGCATCAACAGTCACCACCTTCTGGTAATGTGAGGCGTCGCCCACCTCATTGCCAAAAAGCCTGTCTAACTCCACTTGCATGGGATTGCCATAGTAGAATCTGGTTTCCCTGCCGCCTCCCATTTTGAAGGCCTCGCCTGGGGCACTTTGTGAATGCACCCTGTCTGTTCCGTCATTCAGATAACGTGTGTGGGAATAGGTATAGCCGCTGTCCGCAGGAGTCTGTGCAATATTAATCCAATGCGGATTGTTGAGAAAAGGGTTGGCGGACGAATGATAAACAGCGCTTCCTGCATTGGCGGGAAATGGAAGCGCATGAGTCAATGTAGTATCATAATCATAGTCGGCTTTTTCAAAGTCGCCGTTGAACAGGCCGTTGGAAGAATTCCCGGTCCCATAATAGCGGACGCCCCTGCTTGGAGTGGGTGCTGGAATGGACTGCAATGCCTGCCGTCCCACATGGTCATAGAATGTTTCACCGACTATGGCCACCTTATCCGTATTGTTTATCGTTACTTCCTGTCTGTTTCGCAATGTGCCATCATAGAAAGTGATTACCTCCTTCCGTTTGCCTTCTTCCGCATACACGGCAGTGTATTGCCATGTAAGGCTGTCCTCCAGACCGCAGTAATCGTAGCGGCAAGTGAATGATGGAGAGGGAAGAGAATCTCCTTTTGACGGTGTATAGCTCCAATTACCGAATACTGGGTATTCAACGTTATTTGACACATACGTTCCCCGAGGCCTGACTCTGTACAAGATGGTGCCTTCGGAATAGGCCAAAGGCACGTGATAATGGTTATTGGACGTGGTAACCCGCGTGGCGTTGGCGAAATCGTAGGCGACGGAAGAGCTGTGGGACGGATTGTCCACGAACAGCCATTCCACATCGTATTCGTCGGCACCGCCCACATATCCCCAGGAGAGCAGTAACTCATTGGTTCCGGTCTGATAATTCCCATTCACAAACGAGGAGGCGGGAAGAGTTGAAGAAAGCGAATACCTTGTGACTTCTATTCCAAGTTCCAGAATGATATCATCGGACAAATCCCCGCTGATTGACGTTATCATAAGATTGGCCATTCTGTAATTTGTGTATTTGCAAACACTCACATCCTTATATCCAAAAGTCGTGGAGTAATCAACAATGACAGAGTCGTTGTACACATAATGGGTGTTCCCAAAATCAGCACAGTCAATCGTATAGTGAATACAATATTGTTGATTGGTATTGTGGACTCTTTCCCTGTCTTCCGCTAGATAAAGACGTACAAAAATATCCGAACTCCGAACTGCCCACTCTGCGGAATTGTAGTCAGGCATCTCAACCATCATTATGCCGTTAACTGCAATGTTCGATCCTCTTCTATGTGACGACATTATCTCGTGGGATGCCATCAGCTCGGATGACAAAAGAAGCAGTGCCAATATGATATATAACTTTCGTTTCATCATTGTCTGTGTTTTGGAGAGTCTAAACATCAGGATGGCATGACTTTGAATCGGAGGAATCCTTTCTCTCCTTTCCCGTTCCATACCTCCAAGTAATAATAGTCTCCCTCGTTAAGATTGAAACACCAGAAGTTTATTTCAAGCCAGTTTTCGCCCGTTCTGATAATGGGGGACTGGGTTATAGCTCCGCAAATGCTATCTGTAATATTGCCGGCGTTGTCAGTCTGTACAACCACATTTCTGTATTTGTCATACACTTTGAAACGGAGACGCTGGTGATTTGACACAGTGTATGGCTCCTCATAATGTATCCTGAGAACGCTGTCATATACCGCATGGCAGGTGCCGTCCATCCGCTCCTGCACATACATCCACTCCCTCTTAGGTGTTATAAGTCCTTTTATTTGTCTTGTCCCGGTGTCAGCGACCTGCCATGTGACAGACAGGTCACAACAACTGCGCATCCCGAAACCATGGGGAAGGGAGCCAGCCATTATCAAGGCGATAATCAGTGCTATTCGTATGTTGTTTATCATTACTCTCAGTTATTTGCCGTGTTATTGTTTTTTTTCAGGTTTTGTCGTGTCGTCTTAATCGTCATTATTCCTCTTTCGGTCTCTTTCTTCACTTGTACCAGTATCCCTTCCTCGTCGTAGTTGTAGAATGTGGCATAATTGTTCTCGTCCAGTTCGGCCACAAGACGGTAATTTTGCGGGTCATAGACATAGCTCTTGATGGTGGCGTTGGCGGGAGCTATACGGATGTCGTCCACATAGAATGCCATGTTGCCGCCGGCACTCAATTGAAGAAGGTTGGCATTGGAGGCTGCCACAAATTCCACTTCAATGCGTTGCCAGCACTCCACCTTGGGTTCTTTGGTCACAAGTATACTGCCATTGTATGTAAAAACATAGTCTTCTCCCAAATTGCCGAGAGTGTTACAAGAGTCCCTTCTCACCCAGCAGGAGAACACATACCGTTTCCCGTCTTGAAGTTTCAAAGGTGTATTTCCTCCAAACGACAGTGACAAATTTGAGGTTTGCAAAGAGTGCTTGCCGCTATGGGCATAATTGGTTGATACAGAATCCTGTGAACTTATCACTATATGCCCTCTGGCATTGCCTATGGCTGTTTGACCGTCATTCTCGAAACTGTCGAAGCCTATCTCCTCATAGCGGGCGTTGTTGGCCACAGCGGTCACCAGCGACTGCTTGTAGCCATACAGGGCGGACGAGTATATGCCAAGGGCATTCTTATTTTCAATCTCAAAATTGAAGGGACTGTATTTGGTGATTTCCGCCGTCCACGTCCATGGCTTTTGCATGTTGTTCTCATTACCCAAGCCTTGTGGGAAAAAGGCAAACGATGAGTATGTGCCGTCATACGCGATGTTGGTGTTGTATTGTTTATGGGTGCCTGTCTGGTTCCTGTCGGTGACATAAAGGTTCGCCCTGAGACTGCGGTATATATTGGGGATTCCATGATAGTTCTCCAGTTCGTTGTTAAGTTGGGGGATTCCGACATCTTCATAATCATAATTCCACCCGCTTTCGTATTCTGTTGCCGAGGCCTGCAGCACGCCGTCCAAACATTCAGGAAAATAACCGTTAGGGTCGTCCCATGTAAATGACGCCACTTGTTGCTGAAGGTTATCTCTATGATAAATTATCACTTCCCTTCCTGATTGGACAAAAAGATAACTGGTTAAATCTACCGGTTCACTTCCAAGGTCAACTGGAAACTTGAGATGGAGGGAGTAGTCATTTAAAAGTTCGAATAAGGAATCATAACATATTTTTTCTTCAGGTTCTCCTCGGAAAAAATACAGATTTTCTAGGGTATGGTCGTAATATATGCGAACATAATCAATTGTGTCCCCATTACAATTATGCAAAACGACACAAGAGTTCCTCTGGTCATTAAAATCCTCCAATACAGTTAGTCGTCGATTACCCGAATCTGTTGGATGAACAAGCGACACCAAGGATGCCGCCTCCGCATTCAGCTGGTTGGAGAACCGTGAACGGCATATCTCTTTTCCATACGCTGAAAACGAGGTCGTGCTATTCGGCAGCCAGCAAGTTGCCATGCCATGGCCGTTAATACCATTTATTGTCGCCGTTGAGCTATTATACGGAATGACATCATACTGCCAGAAAGTAGTGTCTCCGTTCGGCAACAGAGGATTCTCATAATATCTTGCCCTGTAGTTCTCCGCTGCGCTGCCCATATTGTGGTAATACCAATAGGCTGGCATCGAGTAGTTATATACAGGTTGCCCGAACTCATTGGTGACGCTTGTCAGCAGGGCTTTGCCTGTATAGGGGTCAAATTGAAGATTTTCCGTTGTGATGACAGAGCCTTTGTTATAAGCGCGTGTTGTCTTGAGAATTCCGGTGTTGTAAATCACCTTGGTAACGGCCACGGATTTCACCGTCTCTTCGAAACAATCGAAGCTCGGCATGGCAGAGGCACCTACCAATGGCGGGAACACATAGGCTAACATGAACTGTGCTGACACACCTCCTCCATAGCTTGACGAATGGTTCATCCTTTGGTCTATGAAAAAATCGAAAGTTTGTCCTAATGTTTTTTTCCTGACCTGATTGTCTCTTAAAAGGACATCCACCTTGTTGTCAATCTTATTTATGCTGTTCACCGTTTTGGTGAAATATTCATATTCAACTTTAGAAGTGTAAGCCGACTGTTCCACGGCTGGAATCAGCTCGGATTCATCCCGAAATGGAATGTAAGGTGCTGTGCTTACCGATTTTTGTTTGCCATGCATGTCATTCAATTCAATCAAATACCCTTGTGAATAGCAGGACGAACTTTGCTGTTTAAAACCAGCGGTAATCAGTTGCAGTACATTGGGAACAGGATCCACCATACAGCACAAATTAGTTTGGGATACTACAATGGGGAAATCTCTGGCTGTATAAAACTCATGCCGTTGGATTCCTGCTGTTGAGAAATTTACATTGTCAGGAGTATATGTCCGCACAATGACCTGGCTATACCCCACATTAGCTGCGGGAAAGTAGCTTTCGCCATACGGCTCCTCGCAATACATCTCATCTTCCACGAAAAACAGCCCTTTCACCTCATCATATACTGGATACCGCATAGCATTCTCTTCCGCTCCTACAGTCGGCTCATATTCCGCCACCCCACTGCTGATTAACCGTCCGTTTTCTGTTTTACGGTAGAAATATTCCTGCTTGTAGGAACTTGTACCAGATTTATTCCAATTATCCACTAAGGTCAGTGACTTTACACGGCTTCCTCCTCCATATTTTATCTTATCAGGCACATTCAACCTGATATAGGATGGCATATCAGTGTCATTCAAAAACAAGGTCCCAAAGTCATTGCTGGTAATACAATGTCTATAGAAAGCGTCATTGCCGTGCATAGCGTATGCCTTGTCAATAATGCCACCTGAAACCAAAGCCCTGAAAAAGGCCGCCGCATCACTGCTGTTTTCCATCTCATCAGCGCCATTGAACATAAGGTCTGGACGATTGTTCTTCAAGTATTGCAGCGCCAGAAACCATACTGGATGCATATCGTAGGCTCTGAATGCTTTCACCTCCACTTTGCCGAGAGTGGAAGTGCAATTAATGACGTTGTCGGGGTTAATCTCCATATAACCCTGTATATAATCCGGATCCATATAACCATCATAACTGACAGCCATTTTAAAGTACATAAGATTATGTTTGAACCCTTTGACATAATCTCTTGCATCTACACCCGGTTTTTTGTTGAAATAAATATAGTACTTTCCATCCCCTTCTTTGTTGAAACTTGTTCTGTTATTGACTTTTGCCATGTACATGGCTTGTTTATCCTGCACATACGCATAGTCATCGCTCTCATAATCAACAGTGATTGTTCCTCCCTCGGGCAGGTCTATTTCCGTAAGCAGCCATGCGGATGCCCATTGATTTGCCGAATCAGAATTTTGTGTCGTATAATGCTCAAAATAATTTGCATCGCCTTTATAATTGCCCCAGCGGTCCATATTCTCCGGTGCATAATCAGGATTGGGACCTTTGTAACGGAAACAATACGGATTTTGTTGACCTTTCTCACTCAGCGCATACTTGAAGTACACCTTCTTTAGTGTCAGTTTTCCATAATTGGATGAGTTGTTGTTATTATGAATGTTGTTAGGCACCCTAGGACATAAACTATAGTCATATTCAAATACAGCGGTTTTAATGGGTATGGACATGTCCTCCTTGCTAAACAAGAGAATGCTGTCAAGTTTAAACAGTCTTTGATTTTGATGCTGTAGATTACCTCCTTTGTATTCATCATCAACTGCCATGGCATCATCCCTTTTGGAAATGTAAAAGACCGCCTTGTGTGTTTTGGTTTCTATAGTATCCAAATAGGCGATTTCTTTGGTTCCGTAATTGTAACCGCATAGGTTGTCATTTCGGTTGGAGCGGTCGCCCATGAAAAAATTTGCCCCTTCATACGGGAAACGCCAGTGATATAATTCGCTGTTTTTCGTATATTTGTCTATATATGAGAATTTGACCCAATAACCAAGATCTGCATCATCGGGTTCTCCGTTTAGGTTGACATCAACATAATCGGGTGATGTGATGCTGGTAATAAGATAAGAATAGGGATATGGAGGTGTAGTGGTGCAGGAATACAGCTTTTCCTTACCCACACGTGTTGTTCCATTAGCATTCCCTGATTCGTAATCACGATAGGTTGTTTTACTACTATCAAAGTCGTAACCTTCCACTGAGAATTGCACCTCTTTTTCCACGTGGTTGTATAATGTTTTGCCGTATGTAAACCGTTCGCCATCTGCGTTCACAATGGAGAACTCGCTTATATGGTGTAACTGTCGTCCTTCTCCCGAATTGCCCGTTTTGTATTCTATGTTGGAAGTCCGTTTGGCACGCTGTTTCTGTTCGTGGTGATTTATGTTGCCATTGGATAATGTGTTGTTAATGGTATAGTTATATGTTTTTCCGCCCCAAAATGTGTTGGTGTAGTTTCGGGTTACATTAAAACGTACAGCATCGTTTCCTCCAATATCAGCAAGCGCATTTGCTTCGGAATAGGTCTGCTCCCCTAACATTTTGAAGTAAAAAGGCTCATATAAACTTTTAGGTATTGTTTGTCCATTATAGCTGTCTTTCCCTTTGAAAGAAAATGCCATGTTGTAATCGACAGTATCCCAGTCGCCATTTTCTGACACACCTCCATTGAAAGCAAGATTGACCCCAATTTGAACTCCTGAACCGAATCCTGCGTCAACACCAGCATCTGTTGTGAATGTTTCATTAACAATCTTATTGTCATAAAAATGCCCGTAGTCAGACCGATATGCCCGAAAAGAGCCCCCCATCAGTTCTCCTGTAATGTTGTACACATCATTTGTCATCACAGGCAGAGGCAGGTTTTTAGCATCTCTATTGACGCAGATATCCTTCTCTCTGTTAAAATCTTGCAAATAGTTTTCATCGGCTTTTTCTGCGTATAAAATGCCACAAGAAGCAGTTTTTATTGGTTCTCTCGGAGTTTTCTGGCTCACAATATTGCAGTTTACCGAACCGTAACCTTCCAAATATGCGCCACTTCCCCCCGCTTGTATTGAGACTCCCCATGTGGTACTGCTAAGAGGAATGTGCATAGGAGGAAGATTTGCCGCTGTTGAAAAAGAGTTTCCGATACTGCCTCCACCTCCGGCGTCAAATTTGTCGCGTTCCTTGTAGCCATGCTTATTTTCTCTTTTGGTATTATTTGTTGGAACAAGACGTTTGGAAAAACTTAACGAAATCTGATTCCCATAAGTATAGCTTCCGCTCTTGCTGTTATAACCATAGTTGAAACCCAATTTAAGGTTTTTAACACCCCCGTTCATGGAAAAGGAAGTGGTAACTCCGTTGTCAGAGTCCATATTGATTCCATAATTGGCTGTGGCAATTTTACTTCGTTCGTCTTCCTCTTCTTTTTGTCTCACATACGATGCTGATACACCAAACCTGCGACACAGAGTGATTCCATTGTAGGTGTTGTATATGAACGATTTCGACTGACTAACTCCTATGCTAAAATCAGCCCCAAAAACTTCTCCTCCCCCTCCAGTGGAAAATAGGAAAGTGTTGTTGTCCCTTCGTTTGTATGTCTTTTCTATCTCATCACCGCAAAAATCATCAGGTATGCCTCTTACCTGGCGGTTGATGGCACCTGGGTTGAGATTCCAGCCTAAGCCAACCCAAGAGGCCTCATGTTCCATGCCAATATTAGAGTTATAATTCAAGTTGATGGGAAAGCCACCGTTTGGGCCGGGGACCGTCATAATTGGAATGGTGTAATGAAAGTCCCCGCTGAACAAGTCCACCATATTGTCTGTGCTGACAGGTGTAAAACCTGCCATTTCCGGCTGACTTGGACCTCCTGTCAAGGCAAACAGCTGTACTGGTTGCATCAATTCTGCCAGAAAACTTACCAGTAACACTATGGCAAACACTTTTGAAAAGTGACTTTTTCGTATATAGCTGAACATGGTGTGAGATTTGTTATTATATTTTGTTTTCTGCCTGCAAAGTTATGAAAAAAATCATATAATCAAAATAATAATATAAATTTTTTAACAGAAAAAATCATGGAGAAACAGTTCAAACAATTTTTGGTCCATTGCAATTTGTCCAAAAACACCACAAAAAGCTATGTGTCGGTAGTAAATCATTATTTCAAGATGTTCACAGAGCTGAACAAATTCAGTCTGCTGGAGTTTAAGGAATATTGCGTGGAAAGTTTCCAGCCGTCCACTGCGAACTCATACATCAATGCCATTAACAAGTATTTGGAATTCAGAAAATTGGACAAGCTTAAAATCAAAAGGGTGAAAATCCAGCAAAAGAATTATCTGGAGAATGTCATCAGTAATGAGGATTATAACTATTTCAAAACAAGACTGAAAAAAGACGGCAAGACCAAATGGTATTTCATGGTATGGTTTATGGGGGCGACAGGTGCCCGAATTGGTGAGCTGCTGCAAATCAAAGTGGAGCATGTGAGAGCTGGCTATCTTGACTTATACACCAAGGGAGGAAAAATAAGGCGGATATACATACCAGAGAAATTGCGAAAGGAGGCGGGTGTATGGCTTGAGAGCCAGAACCAGACATCGGGATTCATATTTCTGAACCGGAGGGGCAAACAGATTACGGGTGAGGGTATTGCCAAGCGACTGAAGAGTTATGCAAAAATATATGGCATTCCGTTAGCAGTGGTGCACCCGCACTCTTTCCGGCACAGGTTTGCCAAAAACTTCATTGAAAAATACAACGACATAGCTTTGCTGGCGGATTTGATGGGGCATGAGAGTATAGAAACTACCCGCATCTATCTGCGAATGACCGCCTCTGAGCAGCAAAAAATAGTGGATAAAGTTGTCACTTGGTAAGATGCATGCTCATGTCGTATTTTTTTGTATTTTTGATGCGTCAAAAAAAACTTAAAAAACTGGAAAAACATATACAATTGCATCAAAAATGACCGCAAAAACAACTCATTACCAATCTTTTACACCGCAAAGTGCCAATATCGGGGGATATCGGTACTTTTTTAACGGACAAGAGGCTGATAATGAGATGTTTGGAGAGGTGGCAAATTTTACCGCTGAATTTTGGCAGTATGACAGCAGATTGGGGAGACGGTGGAACCT
>JAEETJ010000052.1 GCA_016290295.1 Bacteroidales bacterium | reverse complement strand
TGGATTAATCATTAATTAATCTGAATTTTGAACATACGATTAAACAGGAACGACTATCTATCATGAACTATTTCCTCGCATATCGCCCAAAATTCACCAGTCCCAATATCGGGGGATATCGGTACTTCTTTAACGGGCAAGAAGGTGATAATGAGGTGTTTGGGGAAAACAGCCTTTTTGCCTTCGAATACCGCATGCACGATGCCCGTTTGGGCCGTTTCTGGAGTATAGACCCACTGGCGGCAAAGTACCCGTGGTGGTCCACATATCAGTTTGCAGGACTTATGCCAACATGGTACAGGGAGATGGAGGGCTTAGAACCTGACTACAATGGAAGTTATAATGGTCAAGGAGCTTATGCGCCTATATTGGACGAAAACAATAAACCTCTTCCTAATACAGAAAATCAAACTTGGATATGGAACAATAGCATATGGAATAAGGCTGATGTAGCCGTTGTATATGAAACGATGGAGTCTGTTTTCACAAGAGCTAATCCTACATATCTCAAAAATGTGGAAATCGCAATAAATTTACATGGTTCATCATTCGGATTAAATTCATACGAAAGTATATGTCATTTTTTATCACAAACAGGACATGAAAGTGCCGGGTTTACCACTGTGGAAGAAAAATTCAACTATAGTGTCAATGGGCTAGTCTCGACATTCAGCAAATATTTCTATGTGGGAACGCCTGTTGAGGGTAAATATGATGCAACCAAATATGCTCGTACAGAAGACCATCCAGCCAAAGCTGAAGAAATAGCTAATATCGTTTACAGTAATAGAATGGGCAATGGAGCGAATGAAGGTTATTTGTACAGGGGAAGAGGACTGATTCAACTTACTGGCAAATCTGCGTATCAAAGTTTCACAGATTATATTAACGCCACATTCACTAACAACACTGTTGATTTTGTAAAAGACCCTGATCTTATAAAAACTGACCAATATATGGTACTAAGTGCCATGTGGTTTTTCAAAAAAAACGTTGTTGACAAAATTGACGTTAAGGATGCAAGTGTCAAAGAAGTGACGAAAATCATTAATGGAGGATATAATAGACTAAAAGACCGCGAAAGTAAATATATACAACTAAAAAGCGTTTTAAAATGAAAAGATACATCTTCATATTAATATTGACATTGATTTTGGCATTTGACTCTGTTGCTCAAATCAGGATAGATTGCAATACAGAAGAGTTGTATGAGGATTTACAAGGTGTATGGAGGCAAACCGAAGGGAATATTTTAGCAATAGTGGACAGTAATGCGTATTTCTTGTATGGAAAAGATCAAGGAGTTTGGCAAGACACGCATGGAGAATTATTTAGCATAATGAAAAATGACAAGTGTGAATCCTTTTTTATATGGTGGTCAGATTTGGTAGTACAAGAATTTGTCCTGGAAAAAGACACTTTGTTGTTGTTGGATCGCAAGGGACGCTCAGAAACGTATATTAGAGACAATTAATCCTATTCCGTGACATGATTTCTAACCTCACATACCGCCCCAAATTCGAAAAAAAACATTTCCATAGAACAATTTTTTTGCGTAACTTTGCAAACGTTTTTTTCAGTGAAAATATTCTAAATATGAATGCTATAAATTGTAACGACTTCAAGGATACCCGTTCAGGGTTTGGTGCCGGCTTATTAGAAGCTGGTGAGAAAGATCCGCGTATTTTCGCCCTCTGTGCCGATGTGACCGGCAGTTTGAAGATGGGAGACTTCAAGAAAGCCCATCCCGAGCGTTTCATCCAGACGGGCATCGCGGAAGCCAATATGATCGGCATCTCCGCCGGCTTGGCTGTCAGCGGGAAGATACCTTTTGCGGGTGCATTCGCCGGCTTTATCACCGGCCGTGTCTATGACCAGATCCGCATGACCGTAGCCTATTCCAACCTTAACGTCAAGATTGCGGGCTCTCATGCCGGCATCACCGTAGGCGAGGATGGCGCCACCCACCAGATTATGGAAGACATTGGCCTGATGAAGGGGCTGCCCAACATGGTGGTCATCAACCCCTGCGACTACAACCAAACCAAAGCCGCCACCATTGCCGCCGCCGAGTACGTAGGCCCCATCTATCTGCGTTTCGGCCGCCCCGAAGTGCCCAACTTCACCCCAGCCGACCAAAAATTTGTGATTGGCAAAGCCATTTTGATGAACGAAGGCAGCGATGTGAGCATTATTGCCACGGGACACTTAGTATATCCGGCTCTCGAAGCCGCCTACGAATTGGAGCAGAAAGGCATCTCCGCAGAAGTAATCAACATCCATACTATCAAACCGTTAGACAAAGAAGCCATCCTGAAGAGTGTGGCCAAAACACACTGTGTGGTCACTGCCGAGGAACATCTGATGAACGGTGGTTTGGGAGATTCCGTATGCCAGCTGCTCTGCCGTCAATATCCCGCTCCCGTTGAGATGGTGGCTGTGGACGACCATTTCGGCGAAAGCGGCAAGCCTTTCGAACTGATGGCCAAGTACGGTCTCGACAAAGAACACATCATCATGGCCGCACAGAAAGCCATTCAACGCAAAGCCTAAGCAAGCCATACATGGAGCCCATCACCGACCAGAAAATATTAGAACTCTTTGGTCAGGAAAAGACTAAAGAACAAGGATTTAACCTGTTGGTAAAGAAATACAAACAGGAAATCTATTACAGTATCCGTCACTTGGTTTTTTCGCACGAGGACGCCAACGACATCTCCCAGAATGTGCTCATCAAAATATGGCGCCATCTGGACCAGTACCGTGGGGAAGCCGGACTGAAAACCTGGATCAAGAAAATCTGTGTCAATGAATCGCTGACCTTCCTGGAAAGGAAGAAGAAGATGCTCAATATCATTGACGAGGAAGGCTATAACGACTATGTCACCAAGACCGTAGCCGAGGACCGTTTCTTATCCAGCGACAAGATTCAGAAACTGCTGGAAGAAGCAATCCAGAGACTGCCGGAAAAGCAACGCGCGGTATTCACGCTTCGCTATTACGACGAGATGCCATACGAGGAAATGACCAAGATTTTCGGGGGTTCCGAAGGCGGCTTGAAAGCCTCTTATCATTTCGCTGTACAAAAAGTAGAAGAATTTTTATCCAAGCATTAAACTATAGCTAATATTACTTGTCAAGTTAATTGTTTTTATCACCAACAATGAAAAAGTTAAACGACATACCCAAAGAAAATCCCTTTCTTGTTCCTGACAATTATTTCGACGAACTGGAACAAGATGTTATGGCTCAAGTGCATCAGATTCAGAAGGCCTCACACCGCCGTCGGATATACACCATCATCACAGCAGCAGCTGCTGTGGTGGCTTTGCTTATTGCCATTAACGTTTGGATTTTCTCACCCGACAACAAAGGTCAGGACGCGACATTAGCTCAGGAAAGCACCAACAATACCGGTGTTCTGCTGGCTTCCAGTGAAGACAATGATGTGCTCAGCAACGGAATAGCTGTTCCCACCGTGGAATTCGAAGAAGTTGACTTTGACAATGTTGACTATCAAATCTTGGATTATTACGTTGACGAAATGTCAGATTTGGAATATTTATACTAAAACATAGATTATGAAACGTTTATCACTGATTTTTGCTTTATCATTATTACTTTCCTCATTTTTTTGTGCCAACAGCTATGCACAAAGCACCTCCAATACCGTCAAAAGTAATCCCGCTGTAAAATTTCCCAGCGAGAAACCCGACTTTCAAGGCATTCTTCAGCTGAAATACAATTACATCAAAGAGAATCTTACTGTTTCCGAGGCGAATGCCGCCAAATTCTGGGCCTTGTACGACAAATACATCAAGGATGAAAATGCCATCCACACCGCCTTCAAGAAAGCCATGGACGGCAAAGGCATCACCCGTGAAGCACTGAGAGAAGGGAAAGGCACTGATGAGCAAGTCTCTTTTTATTTAGCCCAAAAGATGGTATATAAAGACAAAATGTATATGCTGGACAAGAAGTTCTATAATGAAGCCAAAAACATCCTCTCCGCAAAAGAATTATACGACTTCTACCATTTGGAACAAAGCTTCAAGAACCAGTGCACTAAAAAACAGATGAGCGTCAATGCTGCCACCAAAAAAGTGGTGCCTCAACAGAAAACTCTCCCTGCTCAGCCTAAAAAATAATTGTAGATGAGCGGCATTTACATCCACATTCCCTTTTGTCGCCGTAAATGTCTGTATTGTGCGTTCTATTCCGTCGCCCTGCTTTCCAAAAAACAAGATTATATCGATGCCCTCTATGCCGAAATAGAGGGCACTCTTGATTTTTTGCCTTCCCGTCATATTGATACTGTTTATCTAGGCGGAGGCACCCCTACCCTATTATCTATACGGGAATTGGAGAACATCATCACAAAACTCAGAAGGCACTACATCCTCGCTCCTGACTATGAGTGCACCATTGAGGCCAACCCCGAACAACTCAATAAGACCTACCTTAAAGACCTACTATCCATTGGTATCAACCGCATCAGCATCGGGGTGCAGTCCTTCAACGATGAAACCCTCTGGTTTTTAGGCCGCAAACATAATGCCGAAGAAGCTGAGGCAGCTGTGCACCTAGCTGCAGCTGCCGGTTTCGACAACATCTCCATCGACCTGATATATGGCATTTCCCAACGCCAAGCAGGCGAATGGGAAGCCGATTTGCACAAAGCCTGTTCCTTACCCATTCAGCACTTATCATGCTATGCCCTTACCAATGAGGAGAACAGCCTGCTATGGCGGAAAATCCATCAGCACCAGCTACCCGACATGGATGAGGAACTCGCCAACAAAGAGTTCCATACCTTACTGCAAATAGCACGTCAAAACGGCTTCGAACAGTACGAGATTTCCAATTTTGCCCGAGAAGGGATGCTGTCACGCCACAATTCCGCTTATTGGTCCGGTGAGCCTTACCTCGGACTCGGTCCCTCTGCCCACTCTTTCGACAGGCATACACGCAAATGGAACGTCAGCAACCTCATGCAATATATTGATGATGTCGCCACCGGCAATTTCAGCGGTGACAGCGAGACATTAAGCCTCAATGACCGCTATAACGAATATGTCATGCTGGGACTAAGGACAGCAAAAGGCATCAACCTTGCACAAATCACTGAATTATTCGGGGAAGAGTACCGTAAACATGCCGAAGAGCAAATGCTAAAGATCAATCCCAACCATTACCAACGCAATGGCGACACCGTCAGCCTTACTGATGAGGGGAAGTTTTTTGCGGACGGGATAGCCGAGGAACTCTTTAGTTAATAGTTAATAGTTAATAGTTAATAGTTAATAGTTAATAGTTAATAGTTAATAGATAATTGTTATTTGTTGGTTTTGATGGGTTGTTTGGTTATTATGATGGCTGTTAGAATTTTTAAGATTTCTTGGCAGTCAATATAAATGCTGTCAAAATATTTTTTTTCAAGGAATCCGCTTTCATGTAATAACTCTAGCCAATATTCTGTTTCTGCAGCTTCTTTTAAGGCAATATGCAGTTTTGAGTAAAAATCCGGTCTGCTCTGTGCCATTGTGGATTCTTTAACATTAGCTCCTATGCTTGTTCCACATCGAAGAATTTGCTTTGATATAACAAAAACTCTTTTTTTATCACGTAAATAAGTGTATAACTTGATGATTCTTAATGCGAACTTTTTGCTTTTCCCTAGAATAATACTTTCACCTTTCATGATATAATCTTAAATATGAATATAAAGATATAACACAAAATTCGAATAATTATTGCAATAAAAAAAATAAAAAAACTATTAACTATTAACTATTAATTGTTAATTATTAATTGTTAACCGTTTGGTTTGTCTCATTCATCGCCTTTTCGATTCCCATAGTGACGAAGGTTAGCAGGCCGGTGACAGCGCGTTCGATGGCAGCGTCAATCAGGGGACGCTCCTCTGAGTAGAATTTGCCCAAAACGAAATCCACCTGATAACCCTGCGGAAAATCCTTGCCGATACCTACACGGAGACGCGGAAAATCTTGATGGCCCAGTGTTTCGATAATATGTCCCAGACCATTGTGCGAGCCTCCCCCACCCTTGGGTTTCATCTTCAGCTGGCCTACGGGCAGGTCCAGATCATCAGACACCACCATAATGCTTTCAGGACCAATCTTTTCCTGGGTCATCCAATATTTCACCGCCTTGCCACTGAGGTTCATATAGGTAGTAGGCAGAATCAAGGTAATCGCACGTCCTTTGTATTTGGCATGGGCTACGTATGCATGGCGACCTATATCAAACTTCGTGTCCAATTTCAGCGCCAATGCATTCACCACCTCGAACCCGATATTATGACGAGTACCGGCATACTTGTCCTCGGCATTGCCTAAACCCACAATCAGAAATTTGCGGCTATCGTCCATATCCTGCCTCCTCTTCTTCCTCTGAACTATCTGAGCTGTCCGTCATGTTCACCAAAAAAGTGAAGTTGACCTTGCCATATTTCCGATGCTGGTAGAACTGCGGATGTTGCGAGAAATCGTGGGCTTTGGAGTGTTCCATTACCAACCAGCCGTCAGGTTTCAGCAAATGGTGTTCAAAAACATTATCGATGATTTGCTCGATATTGTCCAATTCGTATGGCGGATCCGCAAAGATAATATCGAATTGCTGTTTGCAATGCTTTGTGAACACAAAGGCGTCAGCCTTGATAACTGATACTTGCGAATAGCCCAATTTTCCAACGGTACGTCGGATAAAGTCGGCACAGCCCTGGTGGTTATCGACGGAGGTCACTGACAAGGCGCCACGCGAAGCAAATTCGTATGTAAGATTGCCCGTTCCTGCAAACAGATCCAACACCACCACACGGTCAAAATAGAAGTAGTTGTTAAGTATATTGAACAGGCTCTCCTTCGACATGTCTGTCGTAGGACGCACCGGCAAACTGCTTGGGGCTGTAATTTGCCGGCCTCTGTTTTTACCACTGATAATTCTCATGACAGTTTAATCGATCCAAGAATAATTATCCAAATATTTCTTTGCCAATGATTTAAGCGGCGAACGATGATTTTCCGACAAGATTCTCACTTCGGCATCTCCCAGCTGGTACTGCTGTTTCACATTCATGATATAATACAGTTCATCCTCTGCGGCCACATAATCAAAGCGGTTGAGCAACATCAACTTGGATTTCTTCTCGACTATAAAATCCAGGTATTGCTCATGTTCCACTGCCCAGACAAGGTTTTGAGGATGTTGTTCCTGATGGGCATACTTGTAAAGCAAATCCCAATAGCTGGTATAGCGCTTGGTGAAAGAGAGTCTCTCCAAAGCGTTCTGTTCGCTCTGATACAGGAAATAAACCAATTTATACAGTTCCAGTTCTATGGCGAAGGTATGCGCTATTTTTGCCGCGTCATACTGCAAAGCGACAAATTTCGCCGCATCTTCCTCGTGATACAATTCTTTCGGAACAACGACAGGCGGTTCATTAGCGATAACAACTTCCACATCCGAGGTATCGGAAGACGAAGCCTGGAAAAACTCCATAGCCTTCACCGAGAGGATATCCCCGTCGGCATAGCGGAACGACTGTTGACGCAAAGAATTGCCGCTATCAACAAGACAAAATCCATTTGGATAAAGCCAAATGGATTTGTCGTATGAAAGTAAATTGATCAGTTGTTTCATTATTCCCAGTTACCGCTGGTGCTGGCTTCGGTCAGAGAACCCATCACCATATCCTTATATTGTGATCTGTATTGGGTTTCTTCGGACAAGCCGTTATAAAAAATCTTGTTGAAGAATTTCACAAAGGGAGAGGCATTTTCAGGCGTAATGGCCTTGTCCATATCTGCCAGAATGTCATCCAAAGGAACCACAATCATATAAACCGGAATTTCGTATGTTTTGCTGGCGATGGAACCAGTTTGAATATTAAATTTAGGTCCATTGCTATGGAGCACATACTGTAAATTGTTGAAATTTTCGGGTTTACGAGAAGCATCTGTTTCCATTACCTTCTCCATAGTGCTAATTTCAACGGTTTCCTTACTCAACAAACCAGCTTTCAAAGCGTCTTTTTCGCTCATACCTTCTGGAATTTCACCCACATTTTTAATAATGCTCACTTTGCCATTAAGTGCGAAATCTGCCAAACTATCAGCATCAGCGAAGAATTTCTTATTTTCATTTTTATAAACGGCCTGAACATCTCTGATGGTTATCAGTTTTTCCTTAATCATCTCACAACGCTCATTATAAACATTTCTGAATTTTTCAGGTCTCATGATACTTCTCATCACCATTATGGCCAACACGAGAACGACCACAACCATTAAACAACGGAATAATACTTTTACTGCTTTCATATTGATAATTTATATAGTTCAATTTGTGTTGGCAAAAATAATAAAAAAATTGCTACCATAAACTATTCCATTGATTTTTTTACAAGAGATTCAAACCTCCTGACATAGAGTGTTTTTGCTACATATTAAGCAAGAAAAGTTTTTAACATTTATTATGATTTGATTTTTTTTATTATTTTTGCACTTTGTTTGTCATCAAAATGAGAAGCATGTACATCATCGCCGGATGCAATGGAGCAGGTAAAACGACCGCCGCATACAACCTGTTACCCGACACACTGAATTGTCGGGAGTTTGTAAATGCGGACGAGATTGCCCGCGGCATTTCGCCCTTCCAGCCTGAAAAAGCAACTTACGAGGCCGGTAGAATACTGTTACAACGCATCGACAACCTGATTGACCGTGGTGAAGATTTTACCGTAGAGACCACCTTGGCCGCTTTGGTCTATAAAGACATCATTCTCAAAGCCCAAAGCAATGGTTACCGCGTCAACTTGCTTTTCTTCTGGCTCAACAGTGTGGCATTGGCCAAGGAGCGTGTGCGCCTGCGTGTGATGGAAGGCGGACATAACGTGTCAGACACCGTGGTGGAACGCCGCTACCACAGAGGCATCAACAACCTTTTCAATGTTTTCATTTCCCTGTGCGACAATGTCATGGTTTTTGACAATTCCGAGCTGAATCATCGGCTGATTATGGGAAAAATCAAAGGCCATGCCGACGAAATATATGATATTAACACGTATAACCAAATACTTGCAACATGTTAGAAGATATTCAGAAACAGAGAATTGCCATTCTGAAAGCCTTGCAGCTAACGGAAAAGCGCGTGTTGAAACACCAAATCAAGAACCATAGCCTGGTAGCCGTCTCCGATGCCAACAACAGAGTAAAGGTTATCAGTGCACAAGATTTGCAATAAACCTATGTTTCTACAGCATATCACGCTCAGCAACTTCAAAAGTTACGAAAATGCCGAGTTCGACTTCAGCGAGAATGTCAACGGCATTGTGGGCGAAAATGGCTGCGGCAAAACCAACCTGCTCGACGCCATTTACTATCTCTGCTTCAGCAAAAGTTTCTTCTCCTCCCAAGACCAGTATTCCGTACGCTTCAACACCGATTTTTTCTCCATCTACGGTGACTTCGTGAACCGTGTGCAACAAAACAGCACCCGTATCGGCTGCACATACAAGCTTGGCAAAGGCAAGTCGATGAAAGCCAACAAGAAAGAATATAGCCGCTTCAGCGACCATATCGGCCTCTACCCTCTCGTCATGGTGTCGCCCTACGACAACGACATCATCAACGAAGGTAGCGAAGTGCGACGGAAATTCTTCGACATGATCATCTCCCAGTTCGACAAAGAATACCTCCAACAGCTGATTTCCTACCAGAAAATCATCCTGCAACGCAATACCCTGCTGAAAAATTTCATCGAACACGGCAATTATGACGCTACGTTAATAGAAGTATTTAACAATCAACTTATTCCGTTAGGAGAATATATTTATCAGAAGAGAAAAGAATTTATTGAAAAGATTCTGCCCATCTTCAACCAGCATTATCAATATCTTTCGCAAGGACTTGAGAATGTTAATATTACATACGAGTCCAGACTTAACGAGATGACTTTTGAAGAGGGGTTACGGCAAAATGAATGGTCGGACCGTAGATCAGGCTACACCAATTTCGGCATTCATAAAGATGATTTCAACTTCCTGATCGACGGACGCTCTGTGAAACGCTTCGGCTCACAGGGGCAGCAGAAATCATACGCTTTGGCCCTCAAACTGTCGCAATTCGACTATATTTTCGAACGGAAAGGCATCAAACCCATCCTGTTATTGGATGATATCTTCGACAAATTAGACAAGAAGAGAACCTCGCAATTGCTTGATTTGGTAGGTAAAGACCACTTTGGGCAGGTTTTTATCACCGACACCGACGAAGTGCGGGTGAATGCCATCCTCAACGAACGGCAAATTGAGCACCGCATTTTCAGGATTAACAGAGGTGACAAGTTATAGGTTACAAGGGACAGGTTACAGGTTACAGGTTACAGGTTATAGGTTATAGGTTGCAGGTTGCAGAATTCAGAATTCAGAATTCAGAATTCAGAATCCAAAATTCAAAATTCAAAATCCTACCACCTACTATCAACTATTAATTATTAATTGTCAACTGTCAATTGTCAACTGTCAACTACTCAACTCCTCCCGGAGCTCCCTCTCCTCCTTGAGAGCCTTGCGAGGCTTTGGATTCCAGTTCCATCTTACCGAAACGGAGAGTGATGCCCGCACTGATATAACGACTCACATACTTCGAGGTATTTGTGGTAATATAATACGGGTTATTGCTATCGCTTCGTTGGGCATTCCAATTGAAAAGGTCGTTCACGCTGACGTGCACAGACAATTTTCGTTTGAAGAAATCGGCTCGCAAGCCAAAGTCGAAAGAATAAGAAGGACGGGTGGTGGTGAAAAGGGACTTGCTTTTGGAGCGATAGCTGAGAGAGGCGTGCACTTCCAGCATTTTCCATAATTTCGACCACAAGTTGACACGCAAACTGTAACCCAAATTCTTGACCGTCTGTATCTGTTCATCACGGAACTTGAACTGCGAATAACTGTAATAGATGTTGGCATACAAACGGATACTCATGAAGGATTGCGGCCTCCATGTCACGTTCAGCTCGGCACCGGCATTATGGCTCAGGCCGGCATTAATCTGCTGTGAGAATGTCACCACACGTCCGAAGACAGGGTCAAAAACAACATCCTGCAAAGAACTGATCTGATCCTTAGTGTTCCGGTAGTAGGCACTGATGCCCACACTGCCGAACTTCTGGAAGAACTTGGTCCAACCTGCATCCACCGAATGGGTATAAGTGGGCAACAAATCCGGATTACCGACAGAGAAGGAATCCTCACTGTAATTACGGTAGGTGGTTAGCTGCGAGGCCGAAGGATTCCTGACCCTCCGGGTGTAACTCAGCTTGAAATTATGCATGGATTTTGTTCTATATGACAAATGGAGTGAAGGATACAAACTCCAATAGCCCTTGACCACATTGTCTGCTGGTGAGTTGTGGATATTCAAGTCGTAATGGATATACTGCGAGCGCAGACCACCCTTGATGGTAAAGCCACCAAAACGATGCTCGATGGTGACGTATGCATCAAAATCTCCTTCACGGGTGTTGGCGTCATAAAAGCGCAATGAGTCTGTAACATACAGGGATTCCGTACCTCTGACCAAGGTGTCATACCTTGTCAAACTGGTGGAGTTGCCATATTCGCCACTGACACCAACACTGATCTCTCCGTTTTCGTGATAAGGAATGGTATAATCCAATCCCGCATCAAAGCCGTAGGAGACACTCTTTGACAGACCATCGCGTTTTTTGTCCAAATAGTCCTGTGGTGTATAGTCCCTATCAAAAAAAGAGCTGCCGTCATTGTAATGGAAACTACCACCGATATTGGCTTCTATCTTATGGCCTTTCTCATTGAAATCGTGTTCATACCACACTCCCATATAGGCGCCAGCATTCGTACTTCTTGAATTGTTCAGTGTGGTATAGTCAAACCTCTCGAAGAATCCTTGGGGGAAAATACGCTCATGCCTTGAGGTGAAAGCCTCTGCCTCGCTTTTGCCAAATCCCGGATACGCGCCTAACCAAAAACTGAGGGTGTTCATACTGTCGATGGTATAAGTACCGTTAAAATTAAGATTGAACGACATATTATGATTTTTCGAGTTCTGGTTGGCATAGCCATAGTTGGCCGTATCCATCTCGTTAGTCAGTCGCAGTGCTGTCGACTCGCTTTTATTTTTCCATAGGGAATACCACATTCCAGCATACAGGTTGAGTGACCATTTCTCGTTGGCCCATACATACGACACCCAAGGACCGACACTCGGTCTGGAAGAGCCATGAAAACCGAAACTGACGAAACTGTTTTTCTTGATATTGCTGGTTGTCACAATATTGATGATACCGCCGTCGCTCTTAGCACTATATCTGGCGGAAGGATTAGTAATTACCTCAATACGTTCCAACGAATTAGCTGGCAGCTGTTTGATAAACTCTTTCAAGCTTTCCTCATTCAAGTGGGAAGGTTTGCCGTTAAGCCAGATTTCCACCGAAGAAACGCCCCGCAAAGTAATATTGCCCTCAACATCCACTTCCACGCCAGGCGCATTCTGCAAGGCATCGGCAGCGGTTCCCGTCTGAATAGAGGGGTCTTCGGCCACATTGTATAGTGTTTTCTCCCCTTCCATCAGATAAACAGGTTTAGAGGAAGAAACAGTCACCTCTTTCAGATTCTTGCCTTGGTGAGGCATCCGCAACTCGCCCAAATCCTTCACCGTCTCGCCTTCATCTATATGCAACGGCAGCGACAGCATTTCATAGCCCACCAGATTGGCTTTCAGCACATAATCACCAGCTGGCACTTTCTCCACGGTAAATTTGCCGTCCGCCCCAGTAAAGGACATATAAAGTTCATTGACAGATGAATCGTTTTCCATCAAGCTGATGCGGGTATAGAAAAGCGGGGCTTTTGTCACTCCGTCAAGCACTGTTCCCTGAACATTGCAAGTCTGTGCCGACAGTGGCATTGCTGCCGCCACCATCAATATAAAAGCCATTATATTGATTGTTAAATATTTAACCTTATTCATTTGTCAAAAATTTAAAAAGAACAAATATATAACGTAGTAATGCGTTAAAAATTGCAAAAGTATATAAAAATTTTGAAAAACAGATACTGGGATAAAATAAAAAAG
>JAEETJ010000022.1 GCA_016290295.1 Bacteroidales bacterium | reverse complement strand
ATTTGAGCGTCCTTCTCTTATCAATGCTGAATTCGGTGGAACATAAGAACCTTCTTTACACAATCCTCTGAACTTGTTCGCCTTGTTTCGATACCATTTATGATCTTCTTCTGTAGAATTTGGACCAAAACATTTTGCTACCATGTGTTCTGTAAGAGCAGCATTATGATCAATAATCCTTGCCCGATAAAAAATTGATCCTGGTTTTATCTCCATCTCATTCTTTCTTGCAATTTCGTCAATCCTATTAAGAACTATATGAGATGGGAAAAATCTATGTTGGTACTTTACCTCATCACAGAAAGAATCCCACATTTTTTTAGCATTGTCGTAATTCAAAGATGACATTATCCTATTAATTTTGATTTGAAAACTATTCTTATAAAAAATTTGCACTGACAAACAGTTCTTTTATTGCCATCAAGTATTTTTCATTAAGCAAAAGAACAACTTAATCGTTCAGTAAAGTTATCTTTCTGAAAGCCACGCTCACATCAGACTCCCAATAAACCGCACAAACGCCTCAATATTTCCCTCCACACTGGCCTGCTCTAATGCCGCCATGTACTCTTCCCGGCGCTCCACGGGGATCACCACCCAGGGGTAGCCGGCGGTCACGAGCTGACTGTTCATCACGAAGCGAGCGGTGCGGCCGTTGCCATCCATGTAGGGATGGATATAGACAAAGAAGAAATGCCCTAAAATGGCGCGTACCAATGCATTTTCTTCTTCCATCATCAAATCCGACAAAGCACTCATCGCATCTAACAAAGCATCCGGATTCAACGGAGTATGCTTGGAATTCTTGATGTACACCTGATGTCTGCGATACCCTACTAAATCCGAAGCCTTCACGATGCCCGCACGGATGCACGGCTCAAACAGCTGGAAGTGCCAGTCTTGATGTCCTTTTACGTACAATTGTGCGGGTGCCTGCCCAGAAAAGCAGTCGGCCACACCCTGCTTCAGCAGCTCGTATGCTTGATAATATCCACGGGCGGCTAACGCATTTCTGCGCTCCTTGTCTGCCTCGTCTTTCTCGGGATCCCAGTTTCCACTCCGAACTCGTTCCAACAGCCCCTCCGTAATCTTATATCCCTCTATCGACAAAGAGTTGTAACTGTCTTTCACATACGTAGCATCCATCATCGCCAACACTGATGCCGCATCCTGTTGCACAGGCTTCACTTTTAATTTTGCCAACACCATCTCCCGCATCTGCATCCACATCAGTCGGATGCGCGATGCGTGCGGCGATACCGCGAATGTCTCCAACCGTACATCTTCCTCAAACGGGTTCTCTTCGGTCACCGTATGTCCCACTTGGCGCATCATGCGCAACAGCTCGTCGGCCATCTCCTCCCGGCCGATGGAGCGCAACGCTCCTGCCACGCGCCCCGCCCGGGTGGTGTGCCCTCCGTCAATGGCCGCCGATACAAGTGGTGAAATTTCCCTCAGACTTGCCAGACAGGTTCTCGCCTCCAACGCATCATGCCGATAATAATCGGGACCCACCATCAACAAAGCATATTCCATCGGATACAAACGCACCCCATAGCGAGGTTCTCGTTCCACTTCCGGCGGCAAAGATGCCTTGATGTCCACAAGTGAAGTTCCAAAGGGCATTTGCAGGATGTTGTTTGTCCCCGACTCGCTACGCACTATCAACTGCTTGGGGATCACCGTATTTCCACTGTAAAAATAAAGTGACAGTTCTGGAGAAAGACACCATTTACCATTGAACCTATTGTCTAAATAAGCCGTAATGAAGCTCCAGTACGACACATACCATACTGTGGAATCACCCTCACTCCCAGGCGACGACGGAATATACCATCCTTTGATGACCATTTGCAGATACCCATTGTTCACCAACCGCTCCGTGTGTGTCCGTCCTAATGTATCCGCTCCATGAATCACCAAATTGTCCCCATGGGCATCCTGATACTCCTTCAGCGCCTCCAGCGACTCTGCTAATTTTTCCTGTATTGTTGCCATGATATTTCCTGCTCCTTCTATTAGTTTATGTTGTCCTTTTTTTATTAGTTTGTGCTGTCTTGTAACGAGTGGTTTATATTATTTTGTAACTATTAGTTTGTACTTTCCAAAGGTTATTGGTTGATATTTTCTTGCAATTGCTGGACAATATTTTTCTTTTATTAGTTTTTATTGTATTACTATTATTAGTTTTTAACGTTTTAGTATCATTAGTTTTTAACGTTGCAAAAATACAAAAACATTTCAATATCACACGTAATGACACATCTTTTTTTAGGAACTATTTCTTATAGTTTTGTTGACATTATACGGCAACAGTATGATTTTCCGCATCGGCTAAGATGGATTCGTTCCGCGGTGGGTTGGTTTAGTGCTTCGGGGCAATGATGTCGCAGGTATATGCCTGCATTTTTTTAGCCACGGCACAAACTAATGGTGCACTGCGGTTGACACAAGGAGTGTTCAATTGCGGCAATACGGGCCATAAACGGCTGCGGGAGGGAATGCCGACATGCGGTGCGGAAGCGGAGTGAATGGCCAGCTTCGTACAGCGGCGTGCGAAAGCGCGTAAGCGTCCAGTTTACTTTCGCCGCCGCTGTAAGGAGGTGGACAGAGCGGGTGGCATTCATGTCGGCGAAAAAGCCACTTTTCTTTGCAACTTTCTTTTATGGCAGTAAAAGAAAGTTGATAAAAAGCCGCAAAAGAAAGAGGTATAAAAAAATATGCGGTAGCCGTGAAAATCAACAAGAATAAAAGGATAATTCCGAAAAAATAAGTATCTTTGCAGACATTTTATACACTTATCATGAAGAAAATACTGACCATCACTTTATTAGGGATCATGCTGTCACTATCAGCAATGGCACAGTCCAATATAAAAAGGGTTTATAATGAAGAGATTAACCCCTTGGAGCAGATTGACAATGCGATAGCCCAGGCCAAAAGCTCCGACAAGTTCGTGGTCTGCCAGTTGGGAGGCAACTGGTGCCCCTGGTGCCTGCTCTTCGCCGATTTTGTGACCAAAGACAGCACCATCAGCCAAGTAATTGACGAGAATTTCATTTATATTCATGTGAACTACAACCCACGCGTAACAGCGGACAAAGAGAAAGCTCAACAGAACACCAAACTGCTGCAACGCCTGGGTAACCCTTCCCGCTTCGGCTATCCGGTTTTCATCGTTCTTGACGAAAAAGGCAAGGTGCTCCATATCCAAGATTCGAGTTTTCTGGAAGAAGGCAAAGGCTACAACCAAGAGAAAGTGCTGCGTTTCTTCAAAAACTGGACACCCAAAGCCGTAAAAGGATCAACAAAATAAGCAAAATAGCATCAAATAGCACATTCCTGACCATGGAAAATATCACTTTCTACGAAATCTGTGGCATGATAGCCAGTATCTGCATGATTTTGGGCTATCTTCCCCAAGCTATCCGCACCATCCGCACAAGAAAGACCGATGACATTGCCCTTCCGACCTTTCTCATGATGGGTGTTGGCGCTATTTTCTTCATGCTGCAAGGTATCCTGCATAAACCTGATATCATCTGGTCACTCTTCATCACCAACCTCATCACCGCCACTTGCAGCTGTATTGTTTTCGGCATTAAAATCTACAACGACTATTTCAAAAAAAGGTAATGTCACGGGAAAAAGAACTATACAAGGTAACTCTGATTGGCACAGCAGGCAATATCGCCTTGCTCAGCTTCAAGTTTGTGGCCGGTATTCTCGGTCATAGTGCCGCCATGGTTGCCGATGCGGTGCACTCGCTGTCCGACTTTCTCACCGACATCATCGTGCTTATCTTCGTCAATATCAGCTCCAAACCACAGGATAAGTCGCACGACTACGGCCACGGCAAGTTTGAGACTTTGGCGACCTTCTTCATCGGCATGGCCTTAGTAGCCGCCGCCACAGGCATCATTGTGTCTGGGGCTGTAAAATTCGCCGACTGGCTGAACGGCGCGCAACTGGAAGCTCCTGGCAAACTCGCTTTGTGGGCTGCCTTGATCTCCATCCTCGTGAAAGAAATCCTGTACCAATATACCGTACGGAAGGGACGGGCACTGGATTCGCAAGTGGTAGTAGCCAACGCCTGGCATCACCGCAGCGACGCGTTGTCGTCTGTGGGGGCCGCCATCGGTATCGGTGGAGCCATCCTGCTCGGTGATCGCTGGACAGTACTCGACCCGCTGGCTTCCATCGTGGTAGGAGCCATGCTGGTAAAAGTGGCATGGGACCTGCTCAAGACCAGCATGAACGAACTCACCGAATGCTCTCTCCCTGAAGAGACCGAACACGAAATAGAAGCTATCATCACTTCTTTTTCCGATGTGTCAGAGCCGCATAACCTTAGAACAAGACGCATTGGCAACCGCATTGCCATCGAAGCGCACATCCGCATGGACGGAGAGCTCCCGTTACACCTTGCCCACGAACGCGCCTCCGACATCGAACGCAAACTGAAAGAACGCTTCGGAGCAGAGACTCACGTCACCCTGCATACTGAGCCAACAAAAGAACAGAATCAAAAATAATAACCCTTAAATTCATTCAAAATGAGAAAAACTATTATTTTCACTTTATTTATCCTTATCACAGCCAATCTTTTGGCACAAAGTGTAAGTTTGTCAAAGCCTTATTCCAACACATGGATCAGAAGGGGGTTTGTCCACAGTATTTCTATTGGTCAAGATGAAAGCAATGCATACCTGTATCAATACATACGTACCTCAGATCCTATGCAACCCAAAAGTTATACAGACCATCTGTACATCATTGACAAATCCTCACTACAATCCACCGACATAGAGGTCACGGTTCCCAAAACACACATTCTGTTGGATGGATTTGTCAACGACAACAATATTATTGCAGTATTCCGTCACGCCAATAAGAAAGGCGACCAAGTCAACTTCACCGTTGCCACCATTGATAAAAATGACAAAACCGTCACTTTTAACGATGCCAACACTATATCCGCCACTACCAATAAAAGTTACTGGCCTGATTTCAAAACAGCCAAATCTCCTGACGGCAAAATGCTGGCAATTCTCACGATGGTTACTGGAAAAAACAGCCAATTGGAAAGCATTTTTGCCGCAGTAGTAAACAATCAAGGGGAATTTGTCTGGAGCGGTCCTGTTGCGCCACAATTCAACGGCAAAACTTTTTCTCTTGGCAATCTCCTTGTGGACAATAACGGCACCATTTATCTTCCCGCATACACCTGCCGACTTCAAGGTGAAAGTGTCTCAAATGTCGAATTCATGATGAATGTATGCAAGGAAGAAGGCACTGATTCTTATTTGGAAGCCTGCGAATTCGGAGCACTGCAGAACTTCACAGCCAAAATCCTTTCCGATGGCAATATCGTCGTAGCAGGCTATTATACAGAAAAACACACCAACACTGCTGCCAATTCCAACGGATATTATTTCTATCAATTCGATACCCAAACTGAATCCATTTCCGATGTGAAAAATTTTAGTTTCAGCAACAATTATGTAGAGAAAAATGCTTGGGCCAGGTTCGCAAACGTTTTAGGCAACCAACAATACTCCATTAGTGCAGATAATATTTACGAACTTGAAAATGGAAGTCTAGTACTCTGTGGCGAGCATCGCTTCGTAAAAGCCATTTACGACCCCAATATGAACAGCTACAGTTACCAATTCCTTACCAAGAACATACTGGTTTCAACCTTATTGACCGATGGTACTTCCTTATTTTCCATGATTGAGAAACAACAATCAGCAGGTGCACCTTTCAATATTATTGGCGACTGGACACCCATGAACATCTCTTATTCGGCTTTTGCCAACCAAAACGACATGTACTTTGTCTTTAATGATGATGTGAAAAATATCCCTTATCCCGGCAAGGATGTAATTTGTGCTGTAAATACTTTGACCTTTCCAAAAGATATGGAAACAGTCGTGATGCGTCTCACACCCCAACAAGAAATAACACAGAGGGTATTGAGAGATGCCACACAACATTTCTACTCTGTCGTGTTTACAGATGACAACGATTTCTACACTACTGGTGTAGGAAAAAGCAATCTGTACTTCAACAAATATACCGTCGAAGAATAAACCGAAAAGAGCTCTTTTGTATCAAAAGCCTGACGACTTCTACAGACCATCAGATTCCAAACTTTTCCCTATTCCACAGCACATAGCGACAGGCTTTCAACAGCAAACTGAAATGTGAAAAATTAAGCATTACCATAGCAGGAGGCATAATTTCTCTGACAAACTGCATGAATGGCAGGCTCGTGCCTGGGAATGTATATCCTCCACATTGAACTTGGAATGGAGTCTTGTATGGGAAATATCCATAACCACATGC
Organism: Bacteroidales bacterium; assembly: GCA_016290295.1. Taxonomy (GTDB): domain Bacteria; phylum Bacteroidota; class Bacteroidia; order Bacteroidales; family WCHB1-69; genus RUG11690. Next base: position 41,615 of record JAEETJ010000022.1, on the reverse strand, counting down.
ATTGTCTGTGTTGCTAATGACAAGTGTCTTGCCTTTCTGATTTTGGAAGGTGATTTCCAAGGTGCTATAACTGGTACAACCACCATCCCAGTATGTTTTTACGATGTCCGTCCAAACACTATCACCAAGCTGGGGTAAAACACCCAAAATTCGCTCAACCGTAATGCTATCACCTAAATAATCAAAAATTCCCCTTGAGTTTGAAAACAGAAAACGCCTGAGAGAATCGTAATCTGCTTGTGTAAATCCAATGTCAGCAACCTTCACGGATGCATCATAACCGACATTGAGCGCCTCTAATTGTTTATAGAGCTGTTGGACCGGAATGTTTTTGACGAAATCATTCTGTTTTTTTCGCAACGACAATTTCTTGACGACAAAAGAATTGCCATCAAGACAATATAAGACATTCTCCTCATAGCGTCGTCCATCACAAGGGAAAAACTTGTAAACAATGTTTACAGACAGAACTGGACTTTTAAGAAAATCCTCCAATGGACGCTCATAGCGGAATGGAGTGATTACCGCAGTATCCATTGGCACGAGGTATAGGCGAGCGCCATCGGAAAGCAGTAAATTTCCAGCAAATTCTCCTCTACAGACCTGCACATTTTTGATAGGGAAAGCTGTCTTCAAATGCCTATACCATTTCTGCTCACTTTTATCATAAAAGATAAGTTCATCGGCATTTGCCAAGGCCACACGAGTATTGTTCGCCACAAGCTCCTGTTCCGCACGACCGTCCTTTTGGCTAATGGAGTATTCACGATGGGGTCCAAGCGCCACATCTTCGGTATAGAGTCCGCAAGAGGTCAACCCATCCGTTGAAAAACGGTAAAGAGTGTCAATTTTGCTTCGAAGAAACCTCATCTTATGAGCGTTATACGACATACCATAAACTGACTGACGGTCAGCATATTTTATCTTTGCAAAATAGCAAGGACCACCCGTGTTCACGGTATCGAAAGTAAGCATGTTGGAGCTACGCAACAAGGAATTTCCCCATGTGACGATTACCCATTCATTACTTTCGCGGTCCACAATAAAATCGCGGATATCAAGCGGTATTTCCTTCCAACAGATGGTATCGATGGAAGTCCAGAAATACTTGTCAGACTGCTCTACAACAAGTATAGAGCGACAAATCGCAAATTCGAAGAAATAGGAACGTTGCTTGATTTCCGGATGCTGTTCACAGGGCGTTGGCACCGCCTCGTAATGCTTCCAGTTGTCCTTGGTAATCAGTATTTCATCCCTTGTCTTACCAGAGGGATCCTTCATATCGCGCTTCCCCACACCGCAAAGCCCATTATTATCCATGTCGAATTTTAAAGAAGATAGATAGGGTATCGCTGTAAGCTCCCTAAAATGAAGGCCTTTATCTATGGAATAATATAAAATGCTGTCAACTCTTAGCCAAACCTTCCCGCCAGCACGACTTTCAACCCATATTTTGTCCCGTTTCATTCTTTGTGGCATAGACAGGAAATCCCAGTTTTTGCCTCCATTGGTGGAGCGCATGTACTTGTTGTATCGGGATGTTGAATCAGATGGATCAAACATTCTGCCAAAAACAAGCACCGTATTGGTATCCGGGCACACCACATAGCTGAAATCCACCGCAATACTATAAGGATGAGGCACTTTTTTCCAAACAGAAGACATTCCGTGTGTATGCCATAGACTATAGTTGTTGCTCAACCAGATCTCACCCGAGGGAGAGACGGCAAAAGAAGCGTCGAACGCATCGAAATGTAAACTTGACTTATAGTCCCGAGACGTGTTTTTCCACATATTCCGCCCTCCTTGACCTTGTCCCACAACGCCAAATAAACTTAACAGCAGCACAACAGTGGCGATTAATTGTTTCATAATATGATAGTTAAAAAAAGTAGGGCTATCGCCATGCGAGAACCCTACATGTTATCATAGAATCAATATATTATCTCGCAATATTATTCATGCTCTACTTCAAATTCGTGTCGAACCAATCGAGGAAGTTGCGGTGCCAGAGCAGACTGTTCTGCGGTCTCAGCACCCAGTGGGTTTCGTCGGGGAAGTAGAGGTAACGGCTCGGAATGTGGCGCATTTGCGCAGCATTGTAAGCAGCCATACCTTCGGAGGCCACAATGCGGAAGTCGAACTCGCTATGAATCACACAAATCGGAGCATTCCATTTGTCCACAAACAAGTGCGGTGAGTTGGCATAACTCTTCTTCACCTGCGGGTTGTTCCAGTCCCAGTAAGGACCACCGATATCCCAATTGTCAAACCACATTTCCTCAGTTTCAAGGTATTGCTGCTCAAAGTTGAACATGCCGTTATGAGCCAGCAAAGCTTTGAATCTTCTTCCGTCATTATAACCTTTCACATCGTGATTGTGACCGGCTAACCAATAAACGCTGTAACCGCCGAAGCTGGCACCACAAGCGCCCAAACGTTCTTTGTCAATCTGTTTCACATTATCGGTAAAATAGTCAGCTGCAGTCATATAGTCCTGCATACAGAGTCCGCCATAATCGCCGCTGATTTCCTCTGTCCAAGCTTGGCCAAAGCCCACGGTACCACGACGGTTGGGAGCGATAATGAAATAGCCTCCACCACTCATCACCATGAAGTTCCAACGGGTACTCCAGAACTGACCCACCTCTGATTGCGGGCCACCTTCGCAGTACAGCAATGCGGGATAAATTTTAGTGCTGTCATAATCGTATGGGTAGATCAACCAAGTGAGCATATCCTGACCATCCACCGTCTTGATCCAGTGTTCTTCCACCTTGCCCATACGCACCTGGGAAAGGATATCATCATTGATAGCGGAAAGTTTCTTTCCCTCACCCTTGTCGTCAGTCAGATTGTAAACGTAAATCTCCGAAGGATACTGCATAGACACCTGATCGGCATAGAGTTTACCATCTGCCAATTCGAAACTATGCACATCGTGATAACCGTAAGAAATCTGACGGAACTCTTTGGTTTCGCGGTTGCAAGCGAAAATCTGGTCGGTACCACGATAATAGACGACACCTAAAATTTCCTTGTCGTCGTCGGTCCAGCTGATGCCTGTGAAATAATAGTCGAAGTTCTCCGACATGTTGGTGCGCTCACCCGTAGTGAGGTCCATCACCATCAGACGAATCAGGTCGCTCTCGTAGCCATCACGCTCCATGCTCTCCCAAGCGATATATTTTCCATCGTGACTAAATACAGGATTTTGGTCGTATCCCATATTATCAGGACAAAGATTTTTTGTTGTACCATTCTCAATATCATACAGATAGATATCGCTATTGGTAGAATGTGCATAGTCGTAACCCGTTTTTTTGCGGCAGGTATAGGCGATGGTTTTGCTGTCGGGGCTGTAGTTGTACTGTTCTACCCCACCCCAGGGACGCATCGGGCATTCGAAAGTGCTGTCGATGATGGCCACAGAATGTTTAACATCCACTTTTCCGCCGTCAAATTTGGCGAGGAAAATCTGCGGAATCTCATCCACCCAGTTGTCCCAGTGGCGGTACATCAGATCCTCATTGATACGACCTGTCGTTTTATCCAGTCCTTCATACAATTTTTGCAGATGTTCCGGACGTTTTACAGGAATAGTAGTGATATACACGATGGATTTGCCATCGGGAGCCAGCTTGAAGCCTTCCAAACCATTTTCGAAAGTACCGATGGTCTTTTCCACTTTGGTTTTCACATCCATGGAACGGATTTCATTGTCACGGCAGAACAGCAGCGTATGGTCATCCTGCCAAACGAGGTTGAACTCGCTCTGGGCAGTGGTGGTCAATTGCACAGCCTCTCCTTCATCCGTCGGAAGCAGGTATATCTCAGCATTGCCTTTGTTTTCGGCCATATCGTAATAGGTGACCGTATAGGCAATCTGCTTTCCGTCGGGTGATACGGTTTTCTCACCCATTTTGCCCAGCGACCACATCACTTCGGGCGTGAAGCGGCCGTCTTTCACTTCAACATTCGGTTTTCCGATGACTTTCGTGTCTTTTTGTTCTTGTTTTTTGGTACAGGCACAAATCAGTGCGACCAAAGCGATAGCGATAAATATCTTTTTCATAGGTATAAAATTTGATTTCCTATAATAATGAGGATGCAAATTTACATGAAATTTTTGGAATACCACAAACACACACAATAAATTTACACGGTTGCCGCAAGTTTTTTTTTTTTTTGCATTGGCCATGACGAGTCCGTTCCGCGGTGAGATGGTTTGGTGCTTCGGGGCACACGACACCCACTGTCATCTCCATCATTCTTGTCGATTTTGAAATTCCGGAACTGAAAGGCAAGAACGATTTCATGATGCATGTCACCCTAAAAGATGATGAAAACAAAATTTTTTCAGAAAAAGTAACCTTTATTTTGGTAGATTTAACTAAATTTGCAGCGAAAATAAATTTCGGGCAGCTCACTGACGAGAGAAAGAAATGGTGCTATGCTATCAAGAACATGTGGAGGATGACAGATACGGACATTCCAACCGAGGACAAGATTTTCCATGAGCTGTACGAGGATTGCAAAATATCAAAATTGAGCGACATGGAAAAAAAGGAATATGAAAAAAGCATTTTGGAATACGACGATGTGAAGGACGCCTTGGACTACCATCGCAGACTGGCAAAAGCGGAAGGAAGAGCAGAAGGAAAGGCTGAGGGATGGGCAGAGGGAAAGGAGGAGGGAATCTCAGAAGGTATTGCCAAAGGGAAAGTAGAGGGAATTACCGAGGCCAAACTCCAAATAGCTGTTAAAATGCTGAAAGCCGGCATTGACATGGCAACCATCACCCTAACCACTGGTCTGACGGAAGAAGAGATTATTAAGTAATTTCAATTCCTGCCTGCGCTCTTGCGTGCACAAGCCATATTCTTGACAAGGCGAACGGATCGTCCGTAGCATTGGTCGCTGTTGTTCATGTGCACTGCACCGCCCGAAAAGAAGAAGAGTCGCCACGCAAAGCCTGAAAAGAGTGTAGATGACCAATAGTCACCGTATGAGTTCACGTAGTTAACACCACCATCGCAACTGCGGTAGCCCGCGGCGGGCAGATAAATGGATTGTCCATTGGGACCAACTACCTTATAACCACAACCCATCCATGTCCACTGGCATTTGGTGACCAATTCTTCCAACTGTTCTTTTGTAGGCAAACGCTTTCCGAACTTATTGACAGCTTGTTTGTAAGTATAGAATTCCCTTTTCTCATTTTTATCCTTCCACAAGGTTCCACTTGGAAGACCTAAGTCCACCCATTGCGCATTTACAGACAATGCCATCAGGCATATCAAACTAAAAAAGAGTATCTTTTTCATAAGTGCAAAAATAGTGAAATTTTCAAATCATGGCAACTTCTAATTACTTTGCATACGGTTATAGCATGATTTTTTCACATCTGCTGTGAGTTCTCACTTCCGCGGTGTGCCAGTTCAGTGCCGCAGTGCAGGTTCAGAGCGCACCGCGGCAAAGAGGCACCAGTTCCGCTTCCACCCCAGACTGCCGTCTGGAGTTATTGAGATGCGGCATCTCCGATGCCGTCATATTGCGGACAATGTACTTCCGTGCGTAGGCCATGCCGACATGCGATGCGGAAGCGGTGTGAATGAACGGCCTCGTACAGCGGCGTGCGAAAGCGCATTAGCGTCCAGTTTACTTTCGCCGCCGCTGTCAGAGGGCGGACAGAGCGGGTGGCATTCATGTCGGCAAAGATCTTTGCATACTTTCCATCTTTGGAAAGTATGAAGAAAAAACTGTATCTTTGCAAAAAGAAGAAACAAAAGCCAACTCATTCTTTTTCAGATGAAAAAAAACAAGGAACGGACCTACATCGCCATCGACTTGAAGTCGTTTTACGCCTCGGTGGAGTGCGTGGAGCGGGGCTTGGACCCGCTCACGACCAATCTGGTGGTGGCCGACGCCAGCCGTACCGAGAAGACCATCTGTCTGGCGGTCTCCCCCTCGCTGAAAGCCTACGGCATCGGCGGACGCGCGCGGCTGTTCGAGGTAGTGCAGCGCTTGCGGGAGGTCAATAATGAGCGACGACTGCAGAGCCCACAAAAACGTCTGACCGGCAAGTCCAGCTCCGACCCTGAACTCAAAGCTCATCCCGACTGGGCCGTGGACTACATTGCCGCCCCACCCCGCATGGCACACTACATCGCCTGCAGTGCCAAGATTTATGAGATTTACCTGAAATACATCTCCCCCGACGATATCCATGTGTATTCCATTGACGAGGTGTTCATGGATGTGACCGACTACTTGAAAAGCTACAAGAAAACCGCCCATGAATTAGCCATGACCATCATCAAGGATGTGCTGAGGCAGACGGGCATTACCGCCACGGCGGGCATCGGCACCAACATGTATCTCTGCAAGATTGCCATGGACATCATGGCCAAGAAATGCCCCGCCGACCAAGACGGGGTGCGCATCGCCGAGTTAGATGAGATTTCGTACCGCCGACAACTGTGGAACCACCGCCCGCTTACTGACTTCTGGCGGGTGGGCCGCGGCATCGCCCAGCGCTTAGCCTTTTATGGCATCGACACCATGGGCAAACTCGCCCGTTGCTCGCTGCAAAACGAGGAGTTTCTATACAAGGAGTTCGGCATCAATGCTGAGCTGCTGATTGACCATGCCTGGGGCTGGGAGCCCTGCACCATCGACTATGTAAAAGCCTACCGACCCGAAAACAACTCCTTCAGCAACGGACAAGTGCTGACTTGTGCCTATACGGTCAAAAAGGCTCGTGTAGTGATTCAGGAGATGGCAGAGGCCATGGCTCTGCGCCTCGTTGCGCACCAATTGGTCACCGACCAATTGGTCGTTTATGTAGGTTATGACGTAGAGAGTTTGACAAAACCCTCTGTCAAAAGCAAATACAAAGGCGAGGTGGCCGTGGATCACTACGGCCGGCCCGTACCCAAACCTGCCCATGGCTCCATCAACCTCAAAACGCACACTTCTTCCACCAAGCTCATCATTGAGGCAGTCACTGAGCTTTTCGACCGCATTGTCAATCCCGACCTGCTTATCCGCCGGATGAACATCAGCGCCAACCATGTCATCAGCGAGGAAGAACTCAAAAACAAAGCCACCACGGAGCAACTTGACCTCTTTGCCGATTACGAGGCCATCGAGAAAGAAAAACAGGAAGAGGCTGCCGCCCGCCAGAAAGAGCGGAAGATTCAGGAGGTACAGTTAGCCATCAAGAAACGCTTCGGCAAGAATGCCATCCTGCGGGGCCTCAACTTCGAGGAAGGCGCCACTGCCAAGCAGCGCAACGAGCAAATAGGAGGACACAAAGCATAAGCCCATTTCGTGCAGATTGAACTTCACAAAAAAACGCTATCACCGAACAATACCACAAAAAGTGAGAGGACACTAAACATGAAACCAACGGATTTGAACGACAATTACGACGACATCATCAACCTGCCGCACCATGTGTCGAAGCACCATCCGCCCATGTCGATGATGAGTCGTGCGGCGCAGTTTGCCCCCTTTGCCGCCGTCAGCGGCCACCATGCCGCCCTGGACGAAACCGCGAAACAGGTGGAGGAGAAGATGGAGAGAACTGAAAACTGAAAACTGAAAACTGAAAGTTGAAAGTTAAGAATTCAGAATTCAAAGTTCAAAATTCAACATTATTTTTCAATAAAACAATATTCACACAGAATATTCGTTATAAACGCATATTCACCAATATTATATTTTAAATTTTTACAAATCAATTAATTATGAGAAATCTGAAAAGAATCTTGTTTTTATTTTTGACCATTGGACTCGCGTTTTCCCTGCATGCTCAGAAGGAAGATCCGTCGTGGAAGTTGACATTGCCGAGGCATGACCTGCAATTCGGCATCGGTGACCCCGCATTAATCATGAATCATGACCATAAGTTTTCATGGGGAGTCAACAGCACCGCTGACGACTGGTTCAACAACACTTACAACGCATTGACCATAGCCATCCCCACCATCAATTTCGAGTATCGCTACCGTTTTGCAAAATGGTTCTGGTTCGGCGGGGCTATTTCCTATAACGCCAGTTTCAGTCGCTGGGAGGATTATGACACACACGATGTGTTGGCTCGCACCTCCAATCATTACTTGTCCATCATGCCCTCCGTGCGTTTCTCGTGGCTCAACACGAAGTATGTCACGATGTATTCCGGAATATCGTTAGGCTGCATCATAGGCTATAAAGAGAATTTCAACACGGACTATGAGCATAACGGCAGATCCAAAATATTCAAAAACATACTGGTTGACGGTGCCGGACAGCTAACCGCAGTGGGCATTCAAGTTGGAAAAAACTGGTATGGTTTCACTGAACTCGGCATAGGTTGCCAAGGCTTTATCAAAGCCGGCTTCGGGTACAAATTCAACAAAAAAGCCAAAATCAACGAATAAAATTTCACTTCGCCAACAAAAAATATAGAAATCATGAAAAAATCACTTTTTATATTAAGTCTTTGTGCAGTTATATGTAGCGGATGTTGGAAGCATGGCATGCATGCAGATAACGGAAACGACATTTTCAACTCATGGAAAAATTCCACCCAAGCTGTCCTTAATGAGACGGTTAATATGGCCTTTATAAGCAACGCCTGGATCAATGGCGATGATAATACCAGAAGCCTTATTGAAGACATTTATTTCCCCGACACACGCATCCGCCACGAAGGCGGCAACGAGTACGGTATTTATCGTGGGACACAACAGCTGCTACTCATCAACACCGGCGGCAAAACCATTGACGAGGATGACGCCAACTGGCTGATTACCAGATATTCGAATTATGACCAATATTACGCTGACGGTATCAGACCTGTATTTTTAGGCAGTTATAACCACACCCGTCTGAACATCAGCAGGCAAGGCATTGGCAAATGGGCTGTAAAGCTTGACAGTGTCACCTGCTCGGGCAGCACCACCGACTGGATCATTACTGTTCCCGACAACGAAATTCCTGTAAGTCTGTTCAACACCAATTTCACTTTGTCTGGCAGCGGGGTTTTCCTCTTTGACGGCTCTGCATATTACGACAACTATCACCATGTTCAAAGTCCTGTCACCATGCACTACGAGATAGTAACGCCTTTGTGCCAACGGATAAGTGACAATTGTTTGTTCGAGTCCGGAGTAGTGGACATCATCGTCTCGAAAAAGTCTTACGAAGACCTCTCATTACGAGCCGAAATTTTGGAAACCAACCAATATCACCTTGTATATCGTGGTAAGGAATCATATTATACCCTTCCACAATAAACAATAGATAAAAAACGGACACAACAAATCGCGTCCCCATTACGGCTGCCATGATATGACAGTCCTACCTACTACCTACTACCTACTACCTGCTACCTACTACCTGCTACCTACTACCTGCTACCTACTACCTGCTACCTACTACCTGCTACCTACTACCTACTACCTGCTACCTACTACCTGCTACCTACTACCTGCTACCTACTACCTGCTACCTACTACCTGCTACCTACTACCTAAAAAAAAAGGAGTCTTGCGACTCCTTTTTTTTTTAATGTCTGTATGAATCAACCTTGGCTTTCAGCTCTTCGGGAACCGGAAGTAAAAGCTTCACCTTGATCTGCTGCAACATCACATTGTTGTTGACATCGTTAGGATTAAGGTTATATGCTTTTTCTGACCAAGTGTGAGCGTTCTGCAGAATACCTTTCTGAACCTCTTTCAATGCGTTCACCTTCTCGGCACGCTCCATATAGCTGCCTTCCTTTGACTTCATGGTCTGGTCCTGCAATTCCTGATTAGCAATAGCCTCAAAGAAGTAGCGGGTTGCCATCTGGAAGTTCAAGTCAGCATTGTTGGGATCAATAGCCAAACCCTTGTTGATAACACTTTCCGCTTTCTCATACTGAGCGTTGTTTACCAAGTGGTTAGCGATCAAGGCCAACACAGGAGCTGATTTCTCATACTTGGCAGCCATTTCGTCGCAAGTGGCATTCAGCTTGTCAATCTGACCAGTCATAGCGAAATAATCCAATTCAGCAGCCTCGATATCAGCACGTTTGTCTTCCGGAACATTCTTGATAGCGGTTTTCAATATCTTTCCGCAATTCACGGTATCTTTCTCTTCTTTGTATAAATCATACAAATCCAGATAAGCTTCCGAACCAGGGTATTTCAATTTCACCACCTCGTTCAACATAGTCTTATAATTGGCTTTGTCTCCTGTATGCTTATACAGTTGAGCCACTTCATAATAAGTGATACCAGCATTTAGATTGGACTTTGCGGCCTTGAAATCTCTGGCAGCCAAATTATAATACTTGATAGCGTTTTCAATGTCACCGGCTTCGGCAGCTTTCTGTGCCATTGTATATACCGGGTCAGCGCACAGAGCCTGTCCTTCGATAGGTCCGAGCATACCTGTCATCGGCACAATATTACCATCCAGTGAAATAGCCTGATAGAAAGCTTCATTGGCAATGATAATTGCATCGGGAGTTCTGCTCACGTATGCGGGGTCTTTTTTGATTCTCTCCTGATCCTGCTGATAAACCTGCAGATAGGTATTACCTTTCATCAGCCAAGCTTGGGCGTTCTGTTCATTGCCTACCATAGCGGCATCCATAACTTTACGAGCCTTGCCGATTTGTTTGTTACGAAGGTTCATCCACACATCCTCCAAGCTCTGTGAGTATGCGCTTCCGATTGCCATTATAGCCATTAAGGCTAAAACAAATAACTTTTTCATCTCTCTTTTGTTTTTAGGGTTATTATTTTTCTAATTCTTTGATTTTCTTGACTATTTCATCATATTTTGGGGATTGCTTTCTGGCATATATCTGCTTCATCGCCGTCAACACATTCAAATCATTCGCATCATATTTCAAAGCTGCCTCAAAGAACCTCTCTGCCTCATCCAGATAATTGTTGGCCTTGGTCTGGTAAACCGCCGCCTGGCTATTGGAACCTGCCACTTTCAATTCATTCGCTTTCATATCATTTTCATTAAAGAGGTAATATGTGCAAACTCCTAAATTATAGACCACCACATAGCTGTCAGAGTTTAAGCGATAGGCTTTTCTCAGCAAGGTTTCCGCTTCAGCATAATTTTTCTCTCTGATATAGAAATTAGCGATATTGACGGTAGCATCCGCATTACTATAGACAGAAGCAGGCAGATTTTGCAATAACTGGCGGGCTTTCACCGAATCATTAATCCAGTAATAGTAATCCACCTGAGCTACTAACACATTGGGATCATTGGGATTCTTCGACAATGCCTGATCCAGCATTCCTTTTACTTTTGCCTTGTCGCCAGCCTGTTTGTACTGTTCTATCAGTCTGACCAGCACATTCGGATTGGTAGAACCATCCTTGACAGCCTTCTCATAATATACAATTGCCTGCTGAGGCTGATTCACATTCTCCAAAGCGACAGCGTAATAGTAATACAGCTCACCACTTAACGGATATTCGGGGGGATTCTTCATCTCATAGCTGGCAATAGCCTTCTCCAGCGTGGCCTTTCCTGCTGCGAAGTCATTGGCAATCAGCTGGTCCACGCCACGCACCAACAAGAGCGAATACAATTTTGGCAATGCCTCATCCGGCGACAGCATCTCGAAGCCTTCCACATTTTTGTTCAACTCCTTGGCTTTCACAAAAGCGTCGTAAGCTTCAACAGGTGCGTCAGGAAACTTGACGACAGCCTTATTGTCATTCTGCTTGGCCATATATTCCTGATTCGCCAGATAGAAATAAATATTGCCCTTGTACAGCCAAGTCTGTGCTTTCTCTGCCAGCTTTTCATTCTGAACACAAAGGTCTATCGCCTCTTTTGCCTTTTCAAAATTCTTCTCATAGAAATGATTGTAGGCATTGTTCAACGAGGCCTTCTGAGCGTTAAGCAACAGAGCCACAGAGAGGAACAGCAAGGTTAAAAAGGTTTTAGCGTTCATATCGTTGATATTGATTTGATGTGGAGACGCGGCATGCCACGTCTCTACATTGTTATTCGTTCGGGTTGGTTTCTTCAGTTTCTTCGACTGCATTTTCGGCTTCAGGATTAATCACCTCACCCTCGGCACCCTCAACGGGAGTTCCTTCGGCGGGAGCACCTTCGAGGCCTTCCTCTTCTTCATCATCGGCACGAGGCACGCGAGAAACGGCGGCGATGGCATCCTTGGCACCCAAGTTTATCAAGCGAACACCCTGAGTAGCACGGCCTAACACACGGATAGTGTCCACATGCAAACGGATAGCGATACCCGACTTGTTGATAATCATCAAGTCATCATCATCCGTCACCTTCTTGATGGCAATCAGGCCACCGGTCTTTTCGGTGATATTGATGGTCTTCACACCCTTACCACCACGGTTGGTGATACGGTAATCATCTACCACAGAGCGTTTTCCGTAACCATTTTCAGACACCACCATCACATTGCACTCGGGTTCATCCAAACAAATGATACCCACCACACGGTCATCTTCGTTGGCCAAAGTTGCACCCTTCACACCCGAAGCGTTACGTCCCATCGGACGGACAGTTTGCTCGTTGAAGCGGACAGCCTTACCGGATTGCAGAGCCAACATCACCTCGTTGCTACCATTGGTCAAGCAGGCATCCAGCAGGTGGTCGCCTTCACGCACCGAAATAGCGATGATACCATTGGTTCTGGGACGAGAATATGCCTCCAATGAAGTCTTCTTGATGATACCCTTTTCAGAGCAGAGGATGATGTAATTGTTGTTGATATAATTCTCATCCGTCAAGTCCTTCACATTGATAACGGCCTTGATCTTGTCATCGCTTTCGATGTTAATCAAGTTCTGAATTGCACGGCCCTTGGAGGTTTTGGTGCCCTCAGGTATCTCGAATACTCTCAACCAGAAGCACTTACCCTTCTCTGTGAAGAAGAGCAGGTAGTTATGGTTGGTAGCGATATACAATTGTTCGATGAAATCTTCCTCGCGAGAGCTGCTGCCCTTGGAGCCACGACCACCGCGATTCTGGGCACGGTATTCGCTCAACAAGGTACGTTTGATGTAACCTAAGTGAGAAATCGTGATAACCACTTCTGAGTCAGCAAAATTATCCTCGATTCTGAAGTCAGAGGAAGCGGTATATTCTACTCTTGACAGACGCTCATCACCATATTTGGCTTTGATTTCCAGGATTTCCTGTTTCACCACCTGCATACGCAAATGTTCGTCAGCAATCAAGCTGCGGAGATATTCAATCTGCTTCATCAGCTCATCATACTCATTCTGGAGTTTGTCGCGTTCCAGACCGGTCAGCTGGCGGAGACGCATTTCCACGATAGCGGATGCCTGGATTTCGGTAAAGCCATATTGAGTCATCAAACCGCTGCGAGCCTCATCCACGGTTTTGGAAGCACGGATTAGCGCAATAATCTCATCGATGATATCCAGAGCTTTCAGCAAGCCTTCGAGGATATGGGCACGGGCTTCTGCCTTCTTCAGGTCGAATTGGGCGCGGCGCAGCACCACGGAGTGACGATGTTTCACATACTCAGCAATCAGATCCTTGAGGTTCAGCGTCATAGGACGACCATTGACCAAGGCCACATTGTTCACGCTGAAGGAAGCCTGGAGGGAAGTATATTGATACAGTTTGTTCAGCACCACATTGGCCACAGCCTCACGTTTCAGATCGTAAACGATGCGGGTACCGTTACGCTTGTTGGTCAGGTTTTCGATATTGGTAATACCCTCAATCTTGCCTTCTTTCACCAATTCAGCGGTACGCTTAATCATTTCCGAAGGATTGGTCAGGTAAGGCAAAGAGGTGACAATAATTCTGGTTTTACCTTCATGTTCCTCGATTTCCGCATCGCCACGCATCACCACACGGCCACGGCCAGTTTCGAAAGCTTCTTTCACGCCATCGTAACCATAAATGGTACAGCCACTTGGGAAATCTGGAGCTTTGATATACTGCATCAACTCTGGAACTGTAATTTCAGGATTGTCGATATAGGCGGCGATGCCATCGCAAACCTCCGACAAGTTGTGAGGCGGCATGTTGGTAGCCATACCTACAGCGATACCTGACGAACCATTGACCAGCAGTGAAGGAATCTTAGCCGGCAACACGGTCGGTTCTTCCAGTGAGTCATCAAAGTTAAGGCTCATATCCACGGTATCTTTCTCGATATCCGCCAGCATTTCCTCAGCGATTTTGCGAAGGCGGGCCTCGGTATAACGCATAGCAGCGGGACTATCGCCATCGACGGAGCCGAAGTTACCCTGGCCATCCACGAACGGGTAGCGCAGTGACCACGGCTGGGCCATACGCACCATAGCATCATAAACAGCAGTATCGCCATGCGGGTGGTACTTACCCAGCACCTCACCCACGATTCTCGCGGATTTCTTGTAGGGCTTGCCAGCGACAATACCCATGTCCCACATTGCGTATAATATTCTTCTATGGACCGGTTTCATACCATCCCTTGCGTCCGGCAGTGCACGCGCCACAATCACCGACATTGAATAGTCGATATAGGCGGTTTTCATCTGATTCTCGATATTCACCCGGACTATTTTTTCTCCTTCTGCCATTTTTTTGTTTTTTTAGTGTTTTTTTCTTTAGTTTAAATAATTCAATATCAAATAATTATCTTCATTTACATGAAAAGATAAAAATACAAAAAAAATCAATACAAATGACAGAAAAAGGGAATTTTTTTAGGGAAAGTTTTAATGTGCCAATGAATTAGCAAATTCGTTAATTCGTTAATTAGCAAATGATTTTTAATGTGCCAATTAAACTGAAAAATGAGGCTTGATTCTGGACTATGTGATTACAGGATTATAGGATGGAAAGGTCAGGATGGTTAGGATGGTTAAAAGGTTAGGAAAGTTAGGAGGCTTAGTGTTGAATTGTGAATTGTGAATTATGAATCCACCCCTAACACCTAATCACTGACCCCTGACCACTAACCCCTGACCACTGTAACCTGTAACCTATTAACTATTAATTATTAATTGTTAAGTGACACTGGTCTTTGGATACAACAAGCGATGCCATGCGTCCCAAGCGCATAGCCATATTCTTGCCATCGTGGCCTGCGGGAAATTCGAAACAGATGGGATAATTATATTTCCCGCACACGCCTAAAATCACATCCTCAATTGTGGAATCAAAGTAGTAATCGTCAATTTTGATTTTATTCATGGAGCCCACTATCAGGCCTTTCAGATTTTTCAGTTTACCAGCCCTGTCGAGTGCCACCAGCATACGTTCTATGTGATAGATATTCTCGCCCACATCTTCTATAAACAGAATCTTTCCATCAGTATTGATAGAGGACACGGATTCCAGCATAGCATACAGGAGCGACAGGTTTCCTCCCACCAAAATGCCCCTGGCCTTTCCTGGACGGTTGGCGGGATGAGGATCAAAATCATATCGCAAAGTCTCACCGCGCAAGGCTTTGATCAATGAACGATGGTACTCATTATCCATATTTTCCTCCCAGAAATTAATCGTCATCACGCTATGCAGTGTAGGATAGCCCAAAGTATGCAGATGAGAATGGAAAGCTGTGATATCGCTAAAGCCGCAAATCCATTTCGGATGTTTCTTAAACCCTGTAAAATCAAGGTTATCCAACAAAGAGACAGCACCATAACCACCTCTTGCACAAACAATTGCCTTCACACCAGGCCGGTCCATCAAGGCTTGGAACTGGGCAACGCGCTGGGACACTGAGCCGGCAAAGCCCGAGTAGTTCTCATAAAGATCATCTGGCACAATGACATTAAAACCTTGCGACTGGAAATACTGCACAGCAGGAAGGACCTGCGAAGGCTCAACCTTGCCCGAAGGCGCCGCAATGGCAATGGTATCACCCTTTCGCAATGTAGGCATATTCTGGGCAGAAAGTCCCATCAGTGCAAAAACCACTAACAACAAAAGCAAATATTTTCTCATGATATGTTTCTTTTCATTATGAATCACCTTCTGTTATCGCATATCAGCTTACTTAATCACGGATACAGCGAACTGAGAGTCCGTCTTCCTTGAAGTGACCAAACACCTCCACATAAACTTTATCGAAATACAAATTGTAGGACAAAAGGATAGTATCCCACCGATCAGAAGCACTGGCGAAACATGCATGTTGACCAAATTCAGGCCAAGTCCCATTACGGTAGATACCGGCAGGATAAGCGGAAAAACCCGTGGCATTATTCGTATTCTGATTATTCCCCACGCAACAAGTTTGTTCACACAAATCCCAACAGTCAGCCGCCGCCAATGACTTACCCACATTAATATTGGTGTCTCCGCAAATAAAAACATTCTGTTCTCTCACACACATTCTCAACTCGTTCCACTCATAAAAGCTGGGCACATGCCAACCCTCTGGACAAATGCCCCGTACACCACTTGGAACATCATAACTACTACTATCACCGTGCATCAACGCTGACCAGTTGTACAAGTAACCATATACCAACACATTACTACTGTCATTATTCGGGGCGTAGCGATATGGATTAGGATTTGCATCATTCCCGTAACCATTTAACATATATACAGGATTGGGGTCTAGCAGAATGGAGTCGCCATTGGCAAAACGCGTGGTACGGAGATTTTCCTTCATCCAGCACTGGTTGCCCAGCTGAACCGTATGGTAAACATTGCCATCTATGTCGGTCACCGTAGGACTACCGGGACAAGGCTGACCATCTGTTGTAGTGGGCGAAACAACAAAGCGCAACATGATGGTTTGCGACACTTCTGGGGCTTGCTCCACACTTAAACTCGCCACTTCTTCGCCATTGATGGAAGCATAACCCACAAATATCATCTGGTCACCCAAATGGAAAGGATTGGTAGATAAACCTTTGGGAGCACCTTTCGGATTGGGCAATGCGGATGCCATGAACGGTGTCCCCACATTGCTGGTGATAACAATTTCATCCTTGCCTCCATTGCCTTGGTTCACCATCTTGATGGATGAGGATTCTCCGTTCATCCGTACGGTCAGGAAGTACACACCTGCGGTGGACAAGGTGACACGCAATTGATGGGTACCTGCTTGAAGAAATGCACGTCTGTACATCCCCACAACGCGACCATTTATATCTGTAATTTCCACCAACACATCACCTGCTTCTGGCAGCATCAATGTTGCATACGTGTTGCCACTAAACGGATTAGGATTGTTTTGTGATAATTGCAGAGACGTTTTATGAGATGTTTCCGCATCTCCTATGCCTGTTTCAACTTGCATGGTTAACACCGTATCGGGCCAATACAAGGTTTCCTGCCATCCTTCCGTGATATTATTGATCACCACCCTATCCAGCTGAACATAATGGTCATTGGTATCGAGCGCCGTAAAAGTTAATGTTAGTGTCTGCGCATAAAATGACAAACACAACAGGACTAAAAACGCACTCAATAGTATTCTTTTCATGAAAGGATATTATCAGTTTTTGGTGACGAATTTATTGATTTTCAGATTGAACTCAGCATTATTATTCAAGAGTCCTGTCACAGACAGGCAAGGCTTCGGAGCATCTTTCAATAAACGGATTTCCACCTCATCAGGCGATTCCTGAAGAATAATACCGCCGTCGAGGGTCCACTGTGCGTGCTTCACTTCTGTACTTGTGACATAAAAAACGGTATTATCTTGCTGTTTAAGATGCACATCATACACCAAATCGTCATATAAGAACTTGGTCACTTTTCTCTGGATAAAATAAAACACATCATTCAATTTGCGATCATCCTTATTTCTCCAGGGAGCATGTCCCAGACTATCCAGCGGATAGAATTCCTGATGCACTCCTTTAGCTTTCAGCACCTCATGAATTTCATGAGAGCCATACATCTCATCGAAATACATACTGCTCAACTGACCTTTGCCTTTTTTCCCGTTCAGTTGCGCAAAAGGATAGCCTTTATAGCACGGCACCACTTGGTCGGCAGTACCATGGAAAGAAATCATAGGCAGGGGTTTCTCACTCACATCAACAAGCTCATAGACAGCTCCCCACATATTGATAATACCCTTAACTTTGAACTTGTCCGTCAAATCATTGCCAGATTCTGTCAGCGAGCCGAATTTGCCTGCAAAATGCTTCTTCAAAGTAGATTTCGGTCTTGAGTCGTCAGTCATATATACCGTACTCATAGCCGTAATGGAGCCGGCACTGGAACCTCCGATATACATCCGTTCTGGGTCAATGCCATACTCGGCAGCATGGTGTGCCATATAGCGCATAGCGGCATGGGCATCCTGAATGGCTTTGTAGCCACAGCGTTGTATAGAAGTTTTTGACAGTTCAAAGCCCATCCGATAATTGATTGACACAGCCACATAACCCAATGATGCGAAATGACTGCACTGTGCAACCATCTCTTTATCATGCTTATCGCCAAAAAAGAATGCACCGCCATGAATCAGCAGCACCATGGGGCGCTGTTTCAGGCTATCACCACGAGGCGTATAGATATCCATGGTCAAAGCAAGATTCTTATTGTTAGAGGCTTTGAAGAGATAGGGCAAAACAGCTTTAGCATAACCCTCGTCATCGGCAATAGCCAAGGATGTCCATGGTCCTAAGGCATGGCCATACACAACATCCTGCTGACAATCAACCTCAAATACTTTTTTCTGATATCGATTAGAACTAATCTTCCCTTTACCAGTCTCATACTTTTGGAAATCAAAATAGACAATTTCCGAAACCGCTCTTCTCGGATGTTTCTCTATTTGAATGAAAGCACCGTTTATTTTTTTCTTATTAGTCTGATACTTCGTCTCAAAAAAGAAATCCTCATCACCGCCTTCCCATTTATAGGCATTCCCATCGGTGGTGACACAAAAAGCCACGGGCTTAAGGTAAAGATTGACAGAATCAATCACATAATAAGTTCCTTCCAGCTTATCTTCACTACTGTAATCCAAGCGGACATATACTTGTTTTGAGCCAAAATGTCCAAGATAAGTATTCTTGGTATCCAATACAGCCAAAATAGCTGGACCTTCAGGATTCACAAGGGAGAACTGCTCATCCTCGGCAATTTCTTCCAATGGGGTATTTTTCGACAATGTTTTTTTCCCGTCACAGGAAGCAAACAGTGTTAAAAAAACCAAAATAGCAATGGTAAGAAACTGTCTATTTAACATTTTTTAATCGACGAATAATTTCAGTTGGGTTATCTTTTGAGAAAATAGCGTTACCTGCCACCAACACATCCGCACCAGCATCCACAAGAGCCTGGGCATTAGACAGATCCACTCCCCCATCCACTTCTATCAGGCATTCCGACTTGTTGCGTTTGATCATCGCCTTCAGCTCAGCGATACGGTGCAAGCTACGCTCGATGAAACGTTGTCCTCCAAAACCCGGATTCACAGACATAATCAGCACCATATCCACATCATTGATAATGTCTTCCAAACCTGCCACAGGGGTATGGGGGTTCAGGGCGACACCAGCCAGCATATCCGCATTTTTAATTTGATATATGGTACGGTGCAGATGCGTACATGCCTCCCAATGCACGGTCAGAATGTCGGCACCCATTTCTTTGAAGCGTTCCACATAACGCTCAGGTTGCACAATCATCAGATGCACATCAAGGGGTTTCTCCGCCATGGAACGGATGGCTTTGACCAGCGGCATACCATACGAGATATTCGGTACAAAAACACCGTCCATGATATCTAAATGGAACCAGTCGGCTTCTGATTCGTTTACCATCTGAATAGCCTCTGCCAGATGACAGAAGTCGGCCGATAACATTGAGGGAGAGATTAAAGGATTCATAAGGTTACAGGTTACAGGGGTAAAGATTCTGGATTACAGGATTATAGGATTATGGATTACAATATTTAGGATTTAAAAGTTCAAGTCATTGATTTGCCATTTTCAAATTGACAACTATTAATTATAAATTATTAATTATCAATTATTTAGTGGTCATTTCTCCGCACATGGTGTGCTGGAGCCAGAAGCGAATTTCATCTTCGGGCATGTCGGTGCCGAAGAGGTACATCATCTTGGTAACAGCCGCCTCGGTGGTCATGTCGCCACCGCTGATCACACCGCTTTTATCAAGGCCCACGCTGGTTTCGTACAAGCCCATCTTCACGCCACCGCCATCTTTGCACTGACTTACATTCAGGATTATCACCCCACGGTCTGTAGCCTCTTTGATCAGGTTCAGAAATTCTTTGTCGGAGGGGGCGTTACCCGCACCGAAAGTTTCCATCACCACTCCGCGCAAATCCGGAATAGACAGCACCGAACGCACCATATTGAGGGAAATACCTGGATATAGTTTCAGCAAAGCGATATTGTCATTCAGATTTTTATGCACTCGCAGCGGTTTCTTTTCCGACTGGTGAATGAAAAAATCATTGTAATGAATGGTGACGCCAACATTGGCCAAACGGTGGTAATTGGGAGAAGCAAATGCACTAAACTCCTCGGCATTAGCCTTATATGTTCTATTACCACGGAAAAGAGAATTGTCGAAATAGATACACACCTCCTGGATACGGGGTTCACCCATGCATTCATCCGCGGCGATTTCCACTGCGGTCACGATATTATCGCGGCCATCGGTACGCACGGCTCCCAGTGGCAATTGCGAGCCAGTCAGGATCACAGGTTTTGCCAAGTTTTCCAACATAAAGCTCAGGGCAGAAGCCGTATAGGACATGGTGTCGGTGCCATGCAGGATAACAAAGCCATCATACAATTTATAGTTATCCCCTATCATGGTAGCCAGTCGCACCCAGAAATCGGGATTGGTGTCAGAGGAGTCGATCAGCGGCAACAATGTCTTGAATTCGATGTCCGCATTCAGCAACTTCAGCATCGGCAAATGGCTGTATATGTCGTTGAATTCAAAGGGTTCGAGGGCACCGTTATCGGGATTGTGCATCATGCCAATAGTGCCACCGGTATATATCAACAATATTTTTTTCTTCATACAAATTAATGCTTAAACCAATCTGCAAAGATACGAAAAATAATTAGCAAATTAGCAAATGAATTATACACCTCGGTCTTCAGCCACCCACCGTATACAAGAAGGGAAATTTAGGATTCGTGAACCCGTATAAAAAAAACGGGCAGAGGTTTGTGCCTCCGCCCGTTTTGCCATATGATAAATAGAAAGGGTTATTCCTTAACGATCTTTCTAACAACCAGTCCTTCTTCGGTCTGCATATTCAGCATATAGATACCATCTGACAGGTCGCTGACATTGATGCTGCTGCCAACGGTGGTGAAGGTCTTCACCAGTTTTCCGTTCACATCATACACATCAATCTGGTTGATAGCCTTGTCATAGTTGATATTCAGCACATCCTTCACAGGGTTCGGGAAGATAGCGAGACTGCTTTCTTCAACTTCTTCGACACCCACAGGACTATTCAAAATTTCAATATTATCGACAAAGACATTATTGCCATAACCAGAAGTAAAGACAAATTTGATAATCACGTTTGACTGATTAGCACATTCGGTCAAATTAAACCATGCGGTCTGATATTGAGCTGCTGTAGCGTTAAATTCGCCAGAACCACTTGTCACTGTTGCCAGATCTGCACCAGATTTTTCCCAAACAGTGGTCCAAGTTTCGCCACAGTCGGTTGAGACCTTCACTTGCAGTTTATCGCTGTAAGATTGATAACGACGGTGTGCATAGTTAAACTTCAAAGAAGGAGTTGAAGTATTGGAGAAGTTCATCATCGGAGCATATAACTCGCCAGTGGTACCACTTGAAGCATAATAAGCGCGGAGGCGCAATGCACCATTGTAAACGCCGAAATAGCCACCTGTATTATCTATCAATGACCAATCGCTTAAATTGCTACTTGAGAAATTCTGAGAAGCATTGTTGATATTCGAGCTCACCTGAGCACTGAATGTTTCGGTATGCGTATTGTAAGTAGAGCCTTCGTCGGCCTGGCCGTTTACCGTAAGAATCTCAACAGTCAATGTATGCTGACCATTGTCTGAACCTGTAATCGTAGGCAATGTCACCATTTCTTTGTCAAACTGAGCCAGATTGCCAGTCCAGTTCATGGTTTGCACATCATTGCCATGGGTCACACGCAAGGTGGCGGAGGTCATATTAGCCGAACCCAGATTTTGAATCTCGATTTGAGGCTGAACATTCAGATCGCAGTAATACACGTTATTAGTGATTCTACCTATACCCAAAGCAGCATCGTTGGTATGGTTCCAAGCAGGGCATTTGGTGTTAATAAATCCATGAAAAGTAGCAGATTCGTCACCACCATTACGTTCCAATTCAAAAATCATTCTGTTGGGGCAAACCATGTAAAGGGTCGGGAAATAATGGATATCGTATCCAGAGTGGAAAGTATAGTAATTGCAACTGGCATCACCTGACACATAATTTGGAGAAAAATACAAAGGAATAAAAGGATAAGGCACTACCTCTGTGGAACTTCCATATGTATGAATAAAGTCATATGTGTTAGAAGTATTACCAATAAGGGCATTCCAGCTATTGCCCGTTTGAGCGCCTTCAATGAAAAGAACGCGGGAATCGTTTACGGTACTGTTGGGACCATAATTATTGTAAATGCTCTCCAACGTACCCGTTTGGTGGAAACTATAGCAGGGACCACAAGTAGTCGCAGACACATCGATATAGACGGTCTTGTAGTCATTCAACATGCTATAGAGATTGATTGTTTGACTAGTGATCATTTGTCCAGTTGTCTTGTCAATCTCATAAAGACTGAAATCAGGAGCGGTAGAACCATCTGGCAACTGGGCGTATGAGAATGCCATCATGGCCATGGCGGCGAAAAGGGTAAAGATTTTTTTCATAATAAATAATTTTAGTGAATATTCATTTTTTGAATTGCAAAGATACACATTTTTTTTATAGATAAGGCATTGAAAAAAATATTATTTTTGCACGCAAAAAAATTTCTGCCCCATGTTTATCTTAATGATTGTCATTTTCCTTATCGGCTACACGCTGATAGCCTTAGAACATCCCATTAAAATTAACAAAACCGCCACTGCCCTGATGTTAGGAGTCATACTGTGGGTATGTGCCATCATCGGTGGAGATGGCATGTTGGTGGATACCACTTCCATGCAAAAATACATTGCGGAACATCCTGGCGCCGGTTTTATAGACTGGATTACCCACTTCGAGCTGATTCATGTATTAGGTGAAGTGTCGGAAATCCTGTTTTTCCTTTTGGGAGCCATGACCATTGTGGAAATCATTGATACCAACGGAGGTTTCTCTCTCATAACTGATCATATCCAAAGCACGAAAAAAGTAAAATTATTGTGGATATTATCCATTTTAACCTTCTTCATGTCAGCTGTTTTGGACAACCTTACCACATCTATTGTCATGGTGGCATTATTACGGAAACTTATTGACGACCGACACGACCGCTGGTTTTATGGCGGCATGGTGATTGTAGCCGCCAACGCAGGTGGTGCATGGTCACCTATCGGTGATGTGACCACCATCATGTTATGGATTGGAGGCCAAGTATCTGCCCTCAACATCATTGAGGCCACCTTTATTTCCAGCGCCGTATCCATGATTGTTCCTCTCACTATTTTGTCCTTCATCCTGAAAGGCGAGATTCAGCGTCCACAGCTGCAAGATACGGCAGAACAGATACATTACGAAAATTGGCAAAGAACACTGTTTTTATGCTTAGGTGTAGGCTGCTTGGTATTTGTACCCATTTTCAAGACTTTGACACACCTGCCTCCTTATATCGGCATGATGGGTGGCCTGAGTATTTTGTGGATGACCTCTGAGATTGTTCACCGCAGAACCAACGAGACGACCGATACCTTCACCATCAACAATATCATCTCCCGCGTTGATGTACCCAGTATTTTATTTTTCTTAGGCATCCTTCTTGCTGTCAACGCATTAGGTACGGTAGGTCATTTAGGATTGTTGGCCAACTCACTGGACAGTATTCCTTTACAGGAACCTGGAAAATACTACAGCATCAGCGTTATCATCGGTATTCTTTCATCCATTGTGGACAATGTGCCATTAGTGGCCGCCACCATGGGCATGTACCATTTCCCGATGGACCACTATTTCTGGAGTTTCATCGCCTACTGTGCCGGAACAGGCGGCAGCTTACTCATCATCGGTTCCGCCGCTGGCGTAGCCGTTATGGGCATGGAGAAAATCGACTTTATCTGGTATCTGAAGCACATCAGCTGGATTGCGCTGGTAGGCTATCTTGCAGGTGCCGGAACGTTTATTCTGGAGCAAGTTATCAGAGCAGCGATTTAAATTAGCAAATTAGCAAATTAGTAAATTAGCCAATTATTGAATTCAATAATTGGCACATTAGCACATTGTTAATTAGCACATTAACTAATTAACTAATTAACTAATTATCAGAGGCGGTCAACGACTTTGGTGATGAGGTCGTTCATGAGGTCGTGGTAATCGTCGAGGAACTCACCGGTAACGCGATTGGCGATTAAAACACAACAAGTGAGGGCATTATGGCCTAATACACGACTCAAGCCATACAGAGCGGCACATTCCATCTCCATATTGGTACAACGAAGTCCTTTATATTCAAAAGATTCGATTTTTTTATTCATATCGGGGAATTTCAGAGGACCACGCACTGCCCTTCCCTGCGGGGCGAAGAATCCTGGAGCAGTCAAGGTCATACCCTTCACCATGTCAATGGCAATACGCTGCATCAAATCCTCTGAGCATTTGACACAATAAGGATACGGCAGTTTCTCGCCCCAGCCTGTATGTTCAATAAAAGCATTGACGACATCTTCCTCATCCACTCCTTCGTGATTGTAAAATTGCAGCAGTCCATCCAAGCCAAAGCCATACTCAGAAGCCACAATTGTTCCCGGAGCATAACGGCCATCCAGAGAACCAGAAGTACCGACACGCACCAGATTCAGTCTATGGTGCTCTGGTTTCACTTCCATCTTCTCCAAATCGATATTGACCAAAGCGTCCAATTCGTTCATCACAATTTCCACATTATCGGGGCCCATACCCGTAGAAATTGCGGAAATACGCTTGCCGTTTTTGGTTCCCGTATGCGTATATAACTCACGGTTGCTCTTCTTCACATCAATGGTATCGAAGTGTTGAGAGATCATAGACACACGTCCGGGGTCGCCCACAAGGATGATATTGTCGGCAATGTCTTCCGGGAAAAGGTTCAGGTGATAGATGGCGCCGGAAGCTTGTTTCGGCAATTCGGATGCGAGGATTTTCATGATAAGGTTTTTTGATGTTTTTATATTCCCCACACTGCGCTGCGCTTGTGTGGGGTTACTGAGATTTAACCTCTTCGAGGTAATTTTTTAAAGTTTTAGAGAAGGAGTTTAACGAGTTTAAGGACTATAAGGTCATTAAGGACAGTTTTCAGTTTTCAGCTTTCAACTTTCAGTTCTTTTGAGTGCGGAGGGAGAGGAAGGTGAGGTAGAGGAGGCAGGCGAGGGTGACGAAGAAAGCGTAGCGGGGGTTGAAGTTGGCGGCAAAGCCTGTGAACAGCGGCACAATAGCGGCACCCACGATAGCCGTGGTCATCAAGCCTGAAATCTCATTGGTCTTTTCGGGAATTCTATCTACACAAATGGAGAATATCAAGGGGAAGATGTTAGCGAAACCAACACCTATCAGGATGAAACTCAACCAAGTGGTCACTGCATTGTAAGGCAGGAACAACAGGATATTTCCGATAATGGATACCAGCACCGTCAAAATCAGGAATACATTCGGTTTGATATAGCGCAGGCAGACACCACCCATGAAACGTCCCACGAACAATGCCACAATCAATACAATATTACCCAATGCCGGAGAAATGGCTGGATTGTTTTCAATCAAAATAGAAGGAATTCTGTTAAACATGGAAGCTTCGGCACCGCAATAGAAGAAAATGCCGAGGAACATCATCAAGATGAAAGGATTTCCCAAAGCGGCAAAGCATTTACCCAAAGTGGTTGGGGTTGTTGTATCCTTTTCGGTCTGGTTGGGCACAAAAAACATCACCATGAGCAAGGTAATCAGCAGCACTACCGCAAAAATCGGGAACAGGATGCGGAAGCCCATATTTACAGGCTCAGCAGCACCTTCCGGAGTAAAAGAGAACCAACCATATTTCATCAGCGAAGTACCTATCAGCACCAAAATCAAAGAGGTGGACAGAGTTCCAATTGCCTTCAACGACTGGGCAAAAGAAAGCATACTGGAATATTTTCCTTCTGGTGACACATCCCTAATCAATGGATTGCCAGAAACTTGCAAGATTGTAGCACCCGCACCCATCAGCAACACCGCCAATAAAATGATGGGGAAATTAAAGGCCATAATAGGCAAGATTGCACCTAACAAAAAGAGTATCAAGCCGATAGTCAGCATTTTTTTCTTTCCGATTCTGGATTGCGTAACCCCCATGGGTACCGACAGCACTCCGAACATAATCATACCCGAGAAAGACACTAATGAGGCAGCTAATGGAGTGATATTAAAAGCCTTTTCCACAATGGAGACCAACTGTCCCGCCGCATCGCCAAAGCCCATAGCGAGGAACACCAAAAAGACAGAGACAAGAGATAATTGTTTTTTCATAATATTATTTTTATGTTGCAAAGATACGATTTTTTCAATTAGCAAATTAGCAAATTTGATAATTAGTAAATTAGTTAATTAGCAAATTAGTTAATGTGCCAATGTGCCAATGAATTAATCCTATAATCCTGTAATCCTATAATCCCGTAATCCTGTAATCATTAACCCCATCCCCAGAACTATTAACTATCAACTAATAACTACCACGCCCAAAGCAGCAATCCCCCGCAAATAATCACGCCAGAAACCACCAGGTCGATAATGCAGAAACCCATGATATCCTTGGCATTGAGCTTGGCAATGGCCAAAGCTGGAATAGCCCAGAAAGGCTGAATCAGGTTGGTCCACGCATCACCCCAAGCTATAGCTATACCTGTTAGTCCAGGGTCAACACCGAGATCAGCACCTGCTGCGAACATAATAGGAGCTTGGATAGCCCAGTGACCGCCACCAGAAGGCACAAACATGTTGAGCACCGCGGCACAGAGGAAGGTCAGCAAGGGATAAGTATGTGGGGTAGAAATAGAAATGCAGGCATCACTGATGACCGTGCCGAAGCAGATTCCTGAAGCACCGACACCTGTAATAATGCCCATAATACCTGCATAGAACGGGAATTGCAGAATAATACCTGCCGCACCTGTAGCCGCTTTGGTGAATGCACGCACATAGGCCAGCGGAGTGCCATGCAAAATCACACCTGTAAACAGGAACAGCATGATGACAGAGTTCAAATCCAACGAACCACCCTTGAAACCCAAATGAATCACCAAATAAGAGAAGCCTAACAATGCCACTATCCAGCTCAACAAACGGCTGTTTTCCATCTTTTCGGCAGGTGTCTCAGACAAGGGTTTTATTGGTGTTTCCTCTTCTTCCAGCAAGGATGGATCAACGGTTACCGTATGCTCTTTTTTGGGATGCATCAAGGCATTGACAGCCACCAAAGCGATAATCACCAGAATCACCATGACAATATTATGCGGATCTAATATCGTGCGGGTGATATGGACCGGTTCGGTCAAAATACCATTAGTAGCCTTGGTCAGTGCATCACCCGGAGTAGCCATTGTCAACGGAATAGAACCGGAAAGGCCAGCGTGCCATACCACAAAACCACTATAGGCAGAGGCTATCAGCAAACGGTAATCGACACCCTGCAGCTTGCGGGCAATCTCCTTAGCGAAAATCACCCCGACAATCAGTCCAAAGCCCCAGTTAATCCAGCAAGCCACAGCGGAAACACCTGTCACCAAGGCGATAGCAGCGGCGGGAGTTTTAGGGATAGCCGCCAAACAGCCAATACCTTTTTTCACGACAGGAGCGGCTGCCAAGGTGGAACCGCAGACCAGCACCAAAGCCATCTGCATAGCGAAAGCCAGCAGTCCCCACACGCCATTACCCCAGTGTTCAATTACCTCAATGGGAGTCTGACGACAAATCGGCATTGCTAACAAAGCTGCCACAAGAGTCAAGATAATAGCAAAAATAAAAGGTTCCGGCAGGTATCGCTGCACCACTTTCACACAAGCACGAATGATTTTTTGGAACATAATGGTTAGAAGATTACAGGATTATAAGATTACAGGATTATAAGATTACAGGATTATAGGATTAATTCATTGGCACATTAGCACATTAACTAATTTGCTAATTGTCAATTACTCCATTGGGATGCTGTTCCCAGAAATCAGCATTTTTAATATCCAGCTCTTTCGGGTCAAAAACGGGATCCTTGCCTTCTTTCTGCTGTTTCTCATAACTTCTCAATGTTTTGAGAGCTGTCTTAGAAAGCAGCAATATGGCCACCACATTGATCCAAGCCATGGTTCCCACGCCGATATCACCCAAATCCCAAGCGGCCTTGGCAGTTTTCATCGAACCATAAAATACCGACAATAGAATCGCAATTCTCAGCACCCAAACGGCCACATGCTCACGTCTGCCTTTGCCGAACAAATAAACGATGCTGGTTTCCGCATAATAGTAATAGGCCATAATGGTGGTGAAGGCGAAGAATGCCAGTGCCACCGCCACAGAGATATTGCCCACCATCTGTCCAAAGACCGTCCCGATAGCCGTTGACGTATAAGACACATCCGGGGCTCCCAATGCGTAAGAAGAAGTGACAAGATATTCGCCCGTCGTGGCATTCACCACGTTATAGGTTTTGGCGGCCAAGATCATTACGGCAGTAGCCGAACAGACCAACAGAGTATCGATATAAACGGAGAATCCCTGCACCAAGCCCTGTTTCACGGGGTGTGACACTTTGGCAGCGCCGGCCACGATGGGACCTGTGCCCTGGCCCGCCTCATTGGAATAGATGCCACGTTTCACTCCCCAGGCGATAGTGCTACCCAAGATGCCTCCTGTAATTTCATGCAGACCTACCGCACCCGACAACATATCTTCCAACACGGAAGGGATGGCTGGCCAATGGTAGCAAAGCACCACCACCGCCATTACCACGTAAATGATGGCCATGAACGGGGCCACAATCTGCGCCACGTAAGCGATACGCTTGACACCGCCTATCACCACCAAACCGAGCAAAAAAGCCACTATCAATCCAATATACATGGGATTAACCTGAAAAGAATTGGCAAAGGCGATAGCAATGCCATTACTCTGCACGGGGGGCAGGAATAAACCGCAGGCTACCACTGAGCACACGGCAAACAAAACTGCCAACCACTTGCTATGCAATCCTTTTTCAATATAATAGGAAGGACCTCCACGGAACTGTCCATTATGGTTTTCCTTGAAAATCTGTGCCAACGTAGCCTCTACAAATGCCGAACCAGCACCGAAAAAAGCGATAATCCACATCCATACGATAGCACCTGGTCCGCCATAACCAATAGCAGTAGCCACGCCCACAATATTGCCTGTGCCCACTCGACCTGAAAGTGCAATGGCGAAGGCCTGGAACGAGGAAATACCCGTTTTCTGTTTCTTGTCGTTGGCAAACAACAGTCGCACCATCTCGCCGAAATGGCGCACCTGCACAAAACGTGTACGGAAAGAGAAATACAGTCCCGCCAGCAGACACAATGCTACCAATGGCGGACTCCATATCCAAGCCGACAAATTGGCCACCCCTTGTTCAACTAAATTCTGAAGTTCTGCAAAGCTCATTTTCGCACACAATGAAAATGCAAAATTACGAAATTTTTCAATTAGCAAATGAATTAATGTGCCAATTAACAATGTGCTAATGTGCCAATGTTATTTATTAGCGAGTCAGTATCATTTAACCGTTTTACGCATTTTCGGATAAAAATTCACAAAAAAGCACATCTTATCGTCAAGAACATCTATCCACAAGGGACTGGATAAATTCATTACATATTAAATATCAACAACTTACATAACACTAAAAATTTTTCAACAACCTATTGTTAGAATAAAAATTTTTCGTATTTTTGCATCGCAATTTTGCAAGGGAGCTTAGCTCAGTTGGTTTAGAGCATCTGCCTTACAAGCAGAGGGTCACTAGTTCGAATCTAGTAGTTCCCACCAAGAAATGACACTCACGGTTTCGTGAGTGTTTTTTTTTGCACAGCACGAAGCCGGAAAAATCCCACAGCTTATTCATCATCATCACGATCACACATAGGTCTCGCAATTTGTTGAACAAAAATTTCCAATTTATCTGCTTAATCTATCAACACATACGATGATAGCGGACATCGTTTTTCAGGATAAATCGGAAACAATCAAAATAAATTATTGACTCACAATATTTTACACAAACAAACAACAGCTAATTCATTGACTGAAAAAATTTTAATGGACTAATATATTATATAAGAAAAAAATTGTATTTTTGCAGTCCCAATTTTTTGGGGAGAATTATAAACAAAAAACAAAGGTTAAATTTAATTGTATGCCGACAATTCAGCAATTAGTAAGAAAAGGAAGAAAGAAATTGACTTCGCAAAGCAAGTCAAGAGCGTTAGACGCTTGTCCGCAGAGACGCGGTGTATGTTTGAGAGTTTACACAACAACTCCTAAGAAACCTAACTCAGCTATGCGTAAGGTAGCGAGAGTACGTATGACCAACGGAAAAGAAGTGAATGCTTACATTCCGGGTGAAGGCCACAACTTGCAGGAACACTCTATCGTATTGGTTAGAGGCGGTCGTGTGAAAGACCTTCCAGGTGTAAGATATCACATCGTCCGTGGCGCATTAGACTCCGCAGGAGTAGAAGGCCGTTTGCAAGGTAGATCAAAATACGGTGCAAAACGTCCGAAAAAGAAAGCGTAAACCGACAAACATAGTAGTAAATTGAGCACTAAAATGGGTGTCTCGAGAGTAAATAACAAAATTATTGAAGTTACAAAATGAGAAAAGCGAAACCAAAAAAACGGATCATCCTTCCCGATCCAAAGTACAATGATGTAGCAGTCACCAAATTCGTGAACAACATCATGTTGAAGGGAAAGAAATCAATAGCTTTCGAAATCTTCTACGATGCTATTGACATTATTGCAGAAAAAACAAACGAAAACGGCATTGAAGTTTGGAAACAGGCTCTCGCCAACGTTACTCCTTCTTTGGAAGTTAAGAGTAGACGTATCGGTGGTGCAACATTCCAGATCCCTACCGAACTGCGTCCTGAGAGAAAGCAGTCTGTAGGTATGAAAAATTTAATCTTATTCGCCCGCAAGCGTCATGAGAAAACCATGGCCATGAAGCTGGCTTCAGAAATCATGCAAGCCTACAAGGAAGAAGGTGCTGCCTTCAAACGTAAAGAGGATATCCACAGAATGGCTGAAGCTAACAAGGCATTCTCTCACTTCAGATTCTAAAAGTATATATATACTAAATAAAATTATACCGGAAAGAAGAAGTTTATGTCGGAAGATTTATCGAAAATCAGGAACATCGGGATTATGGCGCATATTGACGCCGGTAAGACCACCACGACAGAACGTATTCTTTATTACACCGGTAAAAGCTACAAGATTGGTGAAGTAGACGAGGGCACAGCTACCATGGACTGGATGGTACAGGAGCAGGAACGTGGTATTACCATCACCAGCGCCGCCACCACCGTCAACTGGGACTATGAAAACCAAAACTACAAGATCAACATCATCGACACACCGGGACATGTTGATTTCACCGTCGAAGTAGAACGTTCTTTGAGAATATTGGATGGAGCCGTCGCCATTTTTTGCGCGGTAGGCGGTGTGGAACCCCAGTCCGAGACCGTATGGAAACAGGCCAACAAATACAATGTAGCCCGTATCTGCTACGTCAACAAAATGGACCGTATGGGTGCCAACTTCTACGCAGTGGTTGACCAAATCAAAGAGAAACTTGGCGCCAAGACCTTGGTGCTGCAACTGCCCATCGGCAGCGAAGAGAATTTCGTGGGTTTGGTGGACCTCATCGAGAAGAAGGCCTACACCTGGAACGAGGAAGACCAAGGCGCAACCTACACAGAATGCGAGATCCCCGCAGACATGATTGAGGATGTGGAGACTTACCGCAATCTGCTGTTAGAGACCGTGGCCGAACTCGACGACAAACTGATGGAGAAGTTTTTCGATGACCCCGACAGCCTGACCTCCGAAGAAATCAAGAGCTGCATCAGAACAGCTACTATCAGCAATCAGCTGACCCCTGTGCTCTGCGGTTCTTCTTTCAAAAACAAAGGAGTACAGCGACTGATTGACGCCATCGTAAGCTACCTCCCCTCCCCTGCCGACATGCCCGACGTCAAAGGTGTCAACCCGAAGACTGAGGCAGAAGAGACGCGCAAAATTGATGAGAAGGAAAACTTCGCGGCTTTGGCTTTCAAAATTGCCATCGACCCCTACGTCGGTAAGCTGACTTTCATCAAAGTCTATGCCGGCACGCTGAAAACCGGTGACATGATTTACAATGTCTCCACCGGCAAACGCGAAAGAGTGTCGAAAATCATGCTGATGCACTCCAACAAGCAGATTCAGCTGGACAGCATCAGCGCAGGCAATATTGTGGCGCTCGTGGGTATGAAGGAAATCAGAACTGGTGACAGTCTGACAGACGAAAAACACCCGATACTGCTGGAAAACATTGAATTTCCGGATCCAGTGATCCAGATCGCCATCGAGCCGAAGACCAAAGACGACGAAGACAAGCTGATGCAAGCCCTCAACCGCCTGGCAGAGGAAGACCCGACTTTCCAAGTGAAAGTGTCTGAAGAATCTGGTCAGACTTTGATCAGCGGTATGGGAGAACTTCATTTGGACATCCTGCTGGACCGTCTGAAACGCGAGTTCAACGTTGCTTGCAACCATGGCAAACCCCGTGTCACCTACAAAGAGGCCATCAACGACTTTGTGAAACATCACGAAGTCTATAAACGCCAAACCGGTGGCAAGGGTTCCTTCGCCGAACTGGAATTCCAGATCAGTCCGACCCCCGCTGACAAGAAAGGCTTGTTCTTTGACAGTCAGGTCAAGGGTGGCGTGATTCCGAAGGAATACATCGCCGGCGCTGAGAAGGGTTTCAGCATCGCCATGACCAACGGCAAATACGGATTCCCACTGGAAGCACTGACCGTCACCATATTGGACGGCAGCACCCACAGTGTCGATTCCGACGCCATGGCCTTCGAGGTATGCGCCAAGATGGGCTTCAGAGAAGCCATCCGCAGCGTAGAGACCTCCATTCTCGAGCCCATCATGAAGGTGGAAATCACCACTCCTGACGAGTACATCGGGAATGTGACCAGCGACCTCAACCGCAGACGTTCGGTTTTGGAACAGATCGAGGCGAAAATTGGCTACCAGATCATCAAGGCACAGGTGCCGTTGGCTGAAATGTTCGGCTATGTCACCACCTTACGCTCCATCAGCTCAGGACGAGCCAACTACAGCATGGAATTTCTGCGCTACGCAGAAGTTCCCGCTGAAGTAAAGGATTACATCCTGAATGTCGGCAGATATGCCCTGTTGTAATATTCTGAAAGAACTTAAACAATACAATAAACAATTTCAAAAATAAACCAATAAAAACAAAACAACGTGAGTCACAGAATCAGAATCAAATTAAAGTCATTCGACCATACTTTGGTAGATAAATCTGCTGAAAAGATTGTGAAGACAATCAACGCAGTGAAGGATGACAAAGTTGTCGTTGTGGGACCTATTCCACTTCCGACACACAAAAAGATTTTCACTGTAAACCGTTCAACTTTTGTCAACAAGAAATCAAGAGAGCAGTTCGAACTCTCCACCTACAAGAGACTGTTGGACATTTACGGTACAACCTCCAAAACCATCGACGCTTTGATGAAGCTGGAATTGCCCAGTGGCGTTGATGTTGAAATCAAAGTGTGATGATAGTTTCCTGATGCCAAGGCATCAAAAACATTCACATTACAATGCAACCTCGCTCCAAAAGAGCGAGGTTTTTTTATACATCCGCTTACCTTCATTTGTGCACATCTCCAATCCTGTTCCTGTCCTCTATCAGAGTATAGAAAATATGAATTTACTCTCAAAAAACCGAACTGGTGGGAGATTCAATATTTCGGGCTAAAACAGGACTTATAGAAGGTCTAAAAAACAGATAAAATAAAACGAATTTTAGTGATAGAGTTAAGCTTTTTTTTTATATTTTTGCATCATATTTTTTACACATACTAGTATAACTATTAAAAGTATTAATTAGGTATGAGATTTAGTAATCTAGTTATTGAAACTTCGAAAACAGCTCCTTCAGATGCTATCATTATTAGTCATGTATTGCTCGTGAGAGCTGGATTTATAAAACGAGTTGCAAATGGTATTTATACTTTAGGAATGCCTGCCTTAAAAATGGCCTCTAAAATTGAAAATATCATTCGCCAAGAAATGGACCGTCTTGATGGCCAAGAGGTAAAATTTCCGGTTGTCATGCCCAAAGAATTGTGGGAAATGTCAGGACGCTATTACAGTATTGGTCGCGAGATGGCACGATTCAAAGACAGAGCCGATCATGATATGGTTCTTGGTATGACCCATGAGGAAGCTGCGGTTCATTTTGCCATGAACACCATAAGCAGTTATCAAAAACTGCCTTTTATGATTTATCAGATTCAGACCAAATTCCGCGATGAACCTCGTTCAAGGGGTGGCTTGATTCGTGTGCGCGAGTTTACCATGAAAGACGCATACTCATTCCACATGACCCAAGAGGATCTTGAAAAGTATTATTATAAGCAATTAGAAGCCTATAATAATATTTTCAGAAGAATCGGCATGAACAATTTTATCTATGTGCAGTCTGACTCAGGAATGATGGGAGGAAAAATTGCTCACGAATTTATGGCTGTAACACCTGATGGAGAAGATGAATTAGTTATTTGTAGTCATTGTGATTATAAAGCCAATGAGGAAGTGGCAGAATGTCAAACTGACACATTTGATAATACTAACGACACTCCTTGCGAAGAGGTTTTTACGGGTGAAGCCAAGACCATTGAAGAAGTTTGTCAACGGCTTAATATTGAAGCCACCAATACGATAAAGGCAGTGGCATACGCTAATAAAGAGACTGGCGAGCCTATTATGGTTTTCATTCGTGGAGATTTAGAAGTGAACGAATCTAAATTGTGTAAGGTAGTGCGAGCCGAAATAATACCTCTTGAATCAACTGAAAATCCAGCTATCAGCTTTGGTAACATTGGACCTTTAGCCAACCTTCCTGTCAAAACTATTATTTATGACAGAAGCATTGAGAACAGGGCAGGAATGGTTGTCGGAGCCAACAAACCCGAATACCACATCATAAACTTCAAAGTAGGCAGAGATATAAATATCGAACACTTCCACGATGTGGCTAAAGTGAAACAAGGCCAACGCTGTGTGAAGTGCGGCCATGAGTTGACCATACAAAATGGCATTGAGATTGGCAACATTTTCCAATTGGGTACTAAATACACCCAATCTATGGGAATGACCGTTTTAAACGAAAACGGTGAATCAATCAATCCCATCATGGGCTGCTATGGTATTGGAGTGGGCCGTGCTATTGCTTCTATCATCCAGAACAGTCATGACGCCAATGGAATGATTCTTCCCATTTCCGTAGCTCCTTGGACAATCCACATTTGTCCTGTGAGAATTGACAACGAAGAAGTCAGGAAATTATCTTTCGACATATATGATCAACTCCAGAAGAAGGGAATAGATACCCTTATTGACGACAGGGACATGAGTCCTGGTGTCAAGTTTGCAGATGCGGATCTTTTGGGCATGCCCATCAGGCTTGTTGTAAGTCCCAAATTAATCGCAAATAACGAGATTGAGATTAAAATTCGAAAGACTGGTGAAGTTGTTATTGTGAAGATTGACGAGCTCTATTTGAAATTAGATTCTATCATTCAAAATTTGATGGAAGAATACAAATAACTCATGAATGATTCTAAGGGTTATTCACAAGAATAACTTGCTAAAAAACGATTTAGGTCGATTTATCTTTTGCTCAATACTTGCCGTATCAGCTTGCGTTCATTGTAAAGCATAACTGCCACATAGATCAGGAGCAGTGCTGTGTTGAGTACCAGCGTCCAAATCTGGGAAGCGGGATGAATCCAACAGCTAACGAAATACAAAGCTAAAGCAAGGGCAAAATAACCGAGGATTGACATTACCGGATAAGGCACGGGTGCTTTGATTTGTCCTACAATATAAGACAGCAGCATACAGATGCCATAACCGGCGAATCCGCCCCATGCACAGGCCATATAGCCGTATTTAGGCACAAAAACAAAGTTAATGACCAGCAATGCAGCGCAGCCTATGGCGGAGAAAATAGCCCCCCACCAAGTCTGACCATTCAGTTTATACCAAAATGACAGGTTGAAATAAATGCCCATGAAAATTTCAGCCATCATCACAATGGGTATCACCTTCAAGCCTTCCCAATAGGTACTTTCGATAATATACCTGAATATATCGAGATACATCACCACGATGAGGAAAGCCAGAAGAGTGGTCATGACGAAATACTTCATCACCACAGCCTGTATTTCCGGACTGTTTTTGTCACGTTGCCCACCAAACACAAACGGTTCGTAGGCGAAACGAAACGCCTGGGTAAAAATGGCAATAATCATCGCTATCTTCACACAAGCACCATAGATACCCAGCTGCACCTCCCCTTCGAGTCCCGGCACAATAAAGCGGTATAACATTTTGTCGGCCACCTGATTCAAAATACCAACAAGGCCTAACAAGAGGAGTGGCCAAGTATATTTCAACATCTGTTTCAGCAGTGAACGGTCAATGCCAAAACGCAGATTACGGATTTCCGGAATAAAGCCGAACGTCACACATGCCGTACAGATAAGATTCACAATAAAGATATAACCCACCTGATAGCTGGGATTATACCAACTCATAATCGGCCAACCTTTTTCATACAATATCGGTGCCAAAAGGATGACAAAGAGATTGAGACCTATATTGCAGAAGATAAACGCCAACTTAAGAGTGACGAACTTGATGGCCTGATTGTTTTGTCGCAAAGAGGCAAACAACACAGCCTGAAAAGCGTCCAGAGACACCACTGTAGCCATAATGGCAATATATTCCGGATGAGCCTCATACCCCAAGAAATTAGCTATTGGATGCAGAAATATCAAGCAGACAAGTAAAAACAGCAGGGATACCAAGCCGACCGCATTGGCCGAGGTAGAAAAGGCCTTGCGGGAATCCACTTCCTCGCGGTTGACAAAATAGAAGAAGGTGGTCTCCATGCCAAAAGTCAGCAAGACCAACAGAAAAGCCGTATATGCATAAATGTTGGTTACCACTCCATAACCACCAGATTCTGCCGCCATATTATAAGTGTATAACGGCACCAAAAGGTAGTTGAGGAAACGGCCAATAATGCTGCTTAAGCCATAAATGGCGGTCTGTCCGGCGAGTTTTTTCAGGGAATTAGCCATGAATTTTCAGGTTACAGGTTACAGGTTACAGGTTACAGGTTACAGGTTACAGGGGTCAGGGGTCAGTGATTAGTGATTTGTGGTTAGTGGTCAGGAATCAGAAATTAAGAATAATTAGTACATTAAAAACATTTGCTAATTTGCACATTAACTAATTAACTAATTCCATTAGCACATTAACCAATTTGTTAATTTACTAATTAACTTTGCTAATTTTTGCTGTTCCTATCAGGTTCTTCGCATCATAAACTTTGACAAGGTATATTCCTTGGGAGAAAGTGCTCAAATCTAAAGTAGCTTGGTCGGACTGCCATTTTTGGGTGTATAGCAGGCGGCCATACATATCATAAACATTTACATCCATGTCGGTTTCTAGCACAACGCCTGATAACGACATATTCAACTGTCCTCTTGTAGGATTCGGCCATACGACGAGTTCTCTTTGTGCTTGATAACCACCTATACCCTCGCCTATTGTCAGATACAGCGTGACCACTGAATCACACCCCCACTCATTCGTCAGAGTCACACTCGGACCCTCGATGCTCTCTGAATAAGTCACTCCGTCAATCCAGGTATAAGGCTCAGTGGCAAATACGGAATCAATGGAAGATGAAGTTTCATTCACTGTCAGGTGCAAGGTCACCAAAGAGTCGCAACCATCAACCGTTGAGAACTGGAATAAAATAGTTGAAAGATGGGTGGTGCTGAGATCAAAAACAGTATCCCCGTATGTATATGGCAATTCATTCTCGCAAATAGTCAGGATATCTTCTGTCACGTAAGAAGGATTCACTGTCAGGTGCAAAGTTACCAATGAGTCACAGCCTTCAGAAGTTGAGAACTGGAAGTTGAAGGTTGACAGATGGGGAGTATTGACATCAAATACTGTGTCTGCATAGGGATAGGGCAATTCATTGGCACAAATTGTCAGATAATCATCAGTCTCTACCGAGTGATTTACCACAAGATGCAAGGTCACCACCGAGTCGCAACCGGAAGCACTGGTATAAGTCATGGTTGGTGTATCCGTATTTTCTGTATAAGTACTATCATTAATCCAAGTAAACGAATCACATACAACATGTTCTTCTACCTGATAAACACTATGGTACACGGTCAGATGCAACGTTACCACCGAGTCACAACCCACCGAATTAGTATAAAACATTGTGGGTTCATTCGTGCTTTCAGTATAGCTTATGCCATCCAGCCATGTTAATGAATCACATACGACTACTGAATCTATTGAAGATGATGAATGCAAGATAGTCAAATCCAAGGTTACTGTAGCATTATCACAGCCTATCACATCTGTAAAATAGACAACTGGTCCCTGAACACTTTCGGTATAAGTAACACCATCAAGCCAAGTCAAAGAGTCGCAAGCGACTACCGTGTCGATATAAGCGGTAGCCTGCAGCATAATCAGATGCAGATGAACGATAGAGTCACAGCCAATAGCGTTTTCGTATATCATCGTAGGCACATCCGTGCTTTCCGTATAGGTACTGTCATCAAGCCAGGTATATGGAGAGCATGAAACCACAGTGTCTATGCTGAAAGATGAGCGCAAAATAGTCAGATGAAGGGTCACCAACGAATCACAACCTTCGGCATTGGTATAGTGGAAGGTAGGCTCTTGCGTGCTTTCGGTATAAGTAACACCATCAATCCAGGTAAATGAATCACAAGTGGTTACAGAGTCAATAGATGAAGACGAGTGCTTGATAGTCAGATGCAAAGTCACCACCGAGTCGCAGCCTTCCGCATTGGTATAAACCATGGTTGGTTCCTGTGTGCTTTCGGTATAGGTTACATTATCGAGCCAGGTGAAAGAGTCGCATGCTACTACTGAATCTATAGAAGAGGAAGAATGCTTGATAGTCAGATGCAGAGTTACCACCGAGTCGCACAATTCCGAATTGGTCAGTGTAAACACTGGGGTTTGTGTACTTTCGGTATAAGTAACACCATCGATCCAGGTAAGGGAGTCGCAGGCCTCAATTTCGTCAATAGCAGCATTTGCATGTCCTATGGTCAGATGTAAGGTATCCACCTGCCAGCAATCGTCAGCATTCCAATATTCATGCAGATAAGTGCCACTTTCCGTATAAGTGGAGTCAATCCATACGTAGCTACCGCAAGCATGAACGGTTTCACCAATATTTACCACATGGCAAGGGGGACGGAAGTTGACCATCTGTGACACACCATTGCCGCACTGGTTATTCCAAACCGCCTGTACTTCATAGTTATAATGTGCATACACTGGCGGATAATCCGCATACGAGGTATCGCTGGTCATGGTCGTCAGCAATGAATCATTTCTAAATACCTCATACTGAATGAAAGGATTGTCGATAGTGGCTTTCAGCACAAAATTGTCGCTGTAGGGATACCAGAACACCTCACCAGCAAAGTCATAGCCATAAATATTTCCCTTGAACGGGACACACTCGGAGCCACCGACTTTTACCGCAGCGGTGTTGGCTGGTGCAGCGATATAGAGACCATACCAAAGTTCCTGACTGGCATCTATCACAATAGGAGTATCCAAGGTTACGGTATTCCATCCACCCATCGTCAATTCAGACAAGTTGAGTGGTTTATCCAAAATCTTCGTACCAGCATCCAGTCTTCGACCATAATCAGAAAGTCCACCACCTTTATACACCACAACATGGTATTCCGTAGCACTTGCATCCGCGATAAAAGACACTTGTGTCAGAAGATGTTTATGGAACGGAAGCAAGTCGCTTTCTTCCAGACGGTGCAAAGGTATAATCACATACGGATATTGATCTCCCATGGAGGTATTCGGGACAGAATCCCATGAGACACATGTCACATCTGGGATGGGAGCTTGCCAGGTGATCATCACCTGATTGGTATCCGTACCTGCATCTATAGTTCCCTGTTCACCGTACATAGAAAGTGGGGCATGGCAGGCTGGCATATAGTTTAAGCCAATCAAACGAACGGTATCCATAGCGATTCCAGATGTAAGCATAACATTAGTCCTATCGCAAGTGGAAACTTCTTGCTGAGAAGCATATTTCACAAAGAAACTGCCACCTATTGCAGGCAAAACTACATGATTGCTAAAGTTGACCGAATCGAGAGAAAGGCTGAAATCACCAGTGACAGTCACATCAATCACATCTTCGATATCAACAGTAGTCACATTCACTCTTTGGATTTCCGCAGGCTGTCCTTCCTCTTGGAAGAAGGTCAATTCTTCCTCTACTGCATTCAGCATAGGTGGATTATGCACAATATTGATAATTGCGGTCTGGGCCGTATTGTATGAATTCACATTCGGGCTCAGGTCTGTAAGCAAATAAAAGCCATCCGCATGACCGCCCCAGCCCCAGTTCATGTGGAAGAAATTCTGGTCATCATAGCCATCGCACACAAAAGCGTGCACCACTGCCGCACCTGCGCCTGTATATATTACCGGGCGAAGCTGATTGAGTTCATTTTTCAGCCTATTCAACCAGCTGGTTTCCGTAAAAACACTACGGTAAATATGTCGAATCGTGCTGTCATAATCAAAATAATTCCGAAGTGCGTCATCCACTCCAGAAATATAAGCACTACTGCTAACCACACCATACGCAGTGTTCAGGCTCACCCCGCAATGGTACAAAAGGGTTGCCACCGCATTGATTTCAGCAGGGCTGCTTGATGCGGACAAAGAATCAGGCATATTGTCATAATCATAAGTAGTATTTGCAAAATCCGCAGACAGTGTACCGTAGTCACCGTAACCGATACCCAGGTGACTATTATTGGACAGATAGCTATGACTACCCACACCTTGAACAGGGTAATTCCAATAACGCATAACCTGTCCCATAGCCACAGCAGTACAGCCCGTAGAGGCATGTCCATTGGAAGAATGGTTATCGGCAGGGCAAAGCGCATTATAGTAAGGATATTGGTTCCACTTGCTGGTCAGCAAAGGCTCTACCACGACACTGCGGGAATGCAGGCGGGACGGATGACGCA
>JAEETJ010000021.1 GCA_016290295.1 Bacteroidales bacterium | reverse complement strand
TCAAGGAATTGAAAGTCAGGTGACTGCTATACATCAAGAGGGTTTCGAACTCATCCTCCTGATACACTGGGGCGAAGGTATGTGCCTCGCAGCCCATCTCCTCCGCAATCAGCCGCGCCTCGTTCAGTGAGCTGGCGGTAGCCCCCGCCAAGTACTGTTTCACCAAGGGGAAAGAGCGCCAGAAGGCGAAGCCTTTCAGGGCGCAGATGATAGAGACTCCAGCCTCTTGCTGCACCAGGTCGAGGAGCTGCAGATTGGCCTCCAAAGCCTCTTCATACATAATGTAACACGGGGACGGATATTGTTCGAATTGCGGAATCATAACAGCTGTTTTTTGCGGTTAAAAATGAAACGGCAAAAATACAAAAATAGATGTTACGCAATAACTATTCCTCCGTTTCATTCTCCTCCTCTTTGGGGACAAACCTTATTGGAAGGTTAAAAACGCAACGAACTGGTTTTCCCTCTAATTTGCCAGGCTCCCATGCAGGCATTTGTACAATTACCCTTGCCACCTCCCTGTCGCAACTGGGATATAGTGATTTCAAAATCCTGATGTTACGGTTGATACTTCCGTCTTTTTCCACCACAAATTCTGCCAGCACCGCTCCTGAAACACCTTTGTCTTTAGCATCTTGCGGAAATTCGAGTGTTCTGGCAAGATAGGCGTATAAAGAATCCATTCCACCAGGAAATTCTGGCATTTCGTCTGCAAAACGTCCAAGCATAAAATCATCAATAATATCATCCCTATCCTCTTCCAAAGTCGCCATTGAATCGACATATTCTATAGTAAAACTGACACTGTCTTCGGATTGCATACTGCTTTCGCTTTCCACAAATGACAAATTGCCTCCCGGTGACTGGGCAAATATCAGTATTGGTAACAAAAGAAACAACAAAGAAATTATCTGTTTCATTATCAATGGTTATTAATTTTGCAAAGGTAATAATTTTTTGCTTCATGTTGCTTTGCGGTCGAAATTTTCGACCGCAACATGGTCAATTTACTGAAAATCAATACTATAATAATTTACACATTTCATTCAGAAAGTGGACAAATTTGTGTAAAAATATGCAGAAAAGGCAGGATGCATATTTTTAAATCCCGTCTGGAATTAAAAATCAACCACTGAAATTTTGGAAATTTTTCTCTGAGGGAAAGCCACAACTAAAGGAGGTGAACACTCCTTGTCTGTAAGGCAAGCGACAAAAAAATCGTGAGATTCATTATTTGATTCTGAGGCTCTCGACTAACCTCCACTACAAAATAACGAATGCCCACGATTACTCGTAAGCATTTTCGTTTCTTTTTGTAGTGAACTAAAATTGTCGAGATTTCAGAATCCAAAGAAAAGCGAAAACGCAATAATATGTGTTTTATTTTCTAATAATTTCCTACCTTTTGTTTGACAATACACTTTTACACGGCAAAAATACACAATTTTTTTGTCAAAACAATAACCAAAACCGAAAAAAATGTATTTTTGTACCCTCAATGATTTGTCCATCCAACTACACCGCCATGCGAAAAACGATCATTCTCACCCTGTTATTTCTTGGCTTCGTCACCGCAGGATTGGCACAAACCGTCTATCAAAAGGACAGATGGGGTGCGAAACTCCTGTTCTTTCAGGATAACACCATACGTATCAAAGACCGATGGGGTGACCCCATATTATGGTATGACGAAAACGCCAATACGCTACGCCAAAAGGACCGCTGGGGGCAGGCTTTGGTTTATATGGACGGACAAACCGTGAGACTGAAAGACCGCTGGGGCGCTCCCCTGCTCTTTTTCGACGGCAACACCATCCGCCAGAAAGACCGTTGGGGCACACCACTCTATTATCTTGACGGGAACACGCTCAAAATAAAAGACAAATGGGGGGCCGCTGTCTATTACTTCGACTTCACTCCCACCCTCTGGCAACTCGCCGCTGTGGTGTTGATGTAATCTATTTGGAACTGATTTTTTTCCAAAACTGCAAAAAATTTGATTGCTTTGGGAAAAATTCAAAAATTGAAAAGACATAAGCCTATGAAAAAAATCATTTATGTGGAATTATTGAATGAAGGAACTACTACTTATAGACCTGTCTTATCTGAACATGTTTGCGACAACACTTATATACTTGGAGATAAAGATGATGATACTGAAGAGTGGGCTTTTAAGCCAGGAGGACTAGTCTTAACTGAACCACATACTTTCTCAGATGGGACAGTGCACCCCCTTGTCATAAAACAAGTATAAATTGCCCTCTTATGCGAATAACTTTGAACATATACATCGCAATATGAAACATTTGCTGACCATAATAACTTGTATCTTTTGCATCTATAGTGGTGGATTTTCACAACCACATGCGCTACTATTGCAACAAAAAGCTCCTGCTGAATGGGATACTGTATGTGTCTTCCATCAGAACGATTTGATAATAACACAAACGGATGAACTTGTGTTCCAGCATTCATCATGCCTGCCGGTAGCCTCTTCAAATCCGAGTATCTTGTATTTTGTCTTCCCAAATAACACTTATTTCCTGATAAATACCAATACCGTTCTTTCAAGCATCTACGGCCATTACCCTTATTTTTTTGTTTATCAGGATTCCATCAGAAGTGAAAGTTATAAGATTGAACTTCAACATCTTAAAGAATCTTTGTCTTGGAAGACTTTTGTCAAAAAATGGAATGGAGAAAACAGTGATGCATACGGAAATGAGAAAACATTTATGGAAATAGGACCATCTTACATTGTACTTGAGGGAGATACGATGAATCAATATGATAATTTTCATCAAAAAGACGGCAAATGGATTGTCTATGATATAAACAATGTCTTTCGAAAGGATTCCACAGTTTTTTATCTTCCCTTCGATGTAAGTATCTTGGCAGAACAGCACTTTGATCATGGCAAAAAGACGGGGACATGGACTGGCTATTACAGAAATAGTGTGAATAAGAGTTTCTTGTGTACGTTTGTGAACGATTCATTGGT
This sequence comes from Bacteroidales bacterium, assembly GCA_016290295.1. Lineage (GTDB taxonomy): Bacteria > Bacteroidota > Bacteroidia > Bacteroidales > WCHB1-69 > RUG11690. The sequence continues at coordinate 45,078 of JAEETJ010000021.1, read as the reverse complement.
CAAAGGAATCTTTTATAAAGAAGACGGTAAAATTCGATACAAGTATTTGTATATGGAAGACGACTCTTTTGTGGTCAAAGATTATACTGACAAACGCAAGAAAATGCGTGTGTCCATGGAGGAAATGATGGCTTGGCTGAGATTATAGTATGGAGATTTTTTTACCTTAGCTTATTTTTCAGGAAACTCTGTCGCACATAAAGATAGAAAAACAGCACCCCTGCAAGGTTCACCCCCCAGGAAGTCCAGAAAGCCTGATGGTAACCGATGTGTTCTGAAACAATACCCCCAACCATGATACCCAAACCCACACCGATATCCCAACAGATCAGGATGCTGGAATTGGCAGTACCCCGCTGGGTGTGAGGCGCCAGGTTGATGAACATGGTCTGAAGAGCCGGCCACATGTGCCCATTGCCCAAACCTATCACCAAAGCCGCTCCATAATAGCCAATGGGGTTATGCAAGGCGGCAAACATCAGATAACCGAACAGCGACACCACCACTCCCGCGGAAGCGTTCTGCACAATTTTTCCCTCGCGCAAACTGCGACTACCAATCAGTCGGGAGAGAATCAGTCCAGCGGAAAGCAGCATGAAAAACACTCCCGTGCCACCCGTGATGCCCAGTTCTTCCTTGCCGTAAATAGCAACGTAGGTGGACAAGACCCCATAGGAAAACGCGTAGCATACCATCGCCAGCCCCTCACTCCAACCTTTCAGCAGGAAGAAGCGGTCGAGGGAGATTTTGGGCTTATCAGGTATCAGTTCCCTGCTGTTCAACTGCAAGGTAGAGTTGATGGCAAAGCCAATACCAGAGGTGAATAAAGCCAGCCAGAAAAGCATTTCGTAGCTGTTAGAAATCTGAAGAATATAAATGGCCAAAGCCGGCGCAATAGCCGAGGCGATATTGTTGCTTAGTCCGTAATAGCCGATACCTTCCGCCCTGCGCGAGGGGTGCAGCACATCGATGGCAACGGTACTGTTGGAAACAGTGGCCGCCCCGAACGGAGCCCCGTGAAGTGTTCGGACAATGGCGAAGAGCAACAGCGAACCCGCCATCAGGTATCCTCCAAAGAAAATGCAGAATAAGCCATAAAAAAGCAGCAAAGTTTTCTTGCGGGGGAAACTATCGACAAAGAAACCGCTGAACGGGCGGATAAGCAGGGCCATCAAAGTATAGCCCGACAACACCAGACCGATGGTCTGCTTGTTGGCGTCAAAAGTGTCCTTCAGGTAAAGCGGCAGCAGCGGTGTCAGCAGCATGAAAGAGAAAAAAATCATGAAATTGGCAATCCATACTTTGATATAGTTGCTATTCCATAGTTTCTCTTGAGGCTGATTATCAGTATCTTTCATTTTTTTCAAAAACTTGACAAAGGTACGATTTTTTTTCGTATTTTTGCACCCTCAAAAAACGGGACGTTAGCCCAGTTGGTTTAGAGCGCTGCCTCCACACGGCAGAGGTCATAGGTTCAAATCCTATACGTCCCACCAACGACAGAGCCGCCACAGTGACGGCTCTATTTTTTTTGTACCTTTGCAACCTAATTTGTTGTAGATGATATATCCTGCTTCTTTTGAGGAAAAAATAGGTTTTGACACCATCCGTGAGCTGATCAAGAATCACTGTATCAGTGATATGGGTCGTGAGATGGTGGACCAACTGCAGTATTCAGACTCCTTCGAACTGATTGAAAAACAATTGCAGGAAACGCAGGAATTCAAGCAGGTTTTGTTGCTGGAAGACCCTTTCCCTGCCCAGGACTTTTTCGACTTGAGGCCGGTGCTCTCGCGCCTCCACATTGACGGCACCTATATCGAACTGGATGAGCTGGCGGCTTTGCGTGCCTTCATCAACATGATTATCCAGGTGTTCGTGTATTTCAAAATCAGGCACGAGGACAACAAATTTCCACGTCTGTGGGCCATCTGTCAGGATATTATGCCCGAGAAAGACTTGCTGGAGGCCATCAATAAGATACTGGACCCCAAAGGGCAGCTGCGCGACAACGCGTCGGATGAACTGAGGCGTATCAAAAGCGAAATCAACCGCATTTCGGGCGAGGCCGACCGCCGTATCCGCAAACTGCTGAACGCCGCCAAGCAGGACGGCATCACCAAAGACGATGCCGAAATGACCGTCAGGAACGGACGTCTCTGCATCCCCGTTTCCGCCCAGTTCAAACGCCGCCTGAAAGGTTTTATCCACGACGAGTCGGCTACAGGACAGACCGTTTTCATAGAGCCTGCCGAAGTGTTTGATGCCAACAACGAAATCAAGGACCTGTTGAACGCCCAGCACCGTGAAGTCATCCGGATTCTGACCGAAATCACCCAGCGCATACGGCCATCTATCGACAACCTGCGCTACGGCCACGATTTCCTCGGCACCATCGACTTTATCCGTGCCAAAGCCCTGCTAGCTATTGATATCAACGGTTTTCTGCCCCATGTTTTCGACCAATGCATGCTGAACTGGCACAATGCCATTCATCCCTTGCTATATCTGAATTTCAAAGGCACAGGCAAAAAAGTACAACCTTTAGATATCCGCCTGGTCAACGACGAGCGCATCCTGATTATCTCCGGTCCCAATGCCGGTGGCAAGTCCGTGTGCCTGAAAAGCATCGGACTGCTGCAATACATGATGCAGTGTGGCTTACTGGTTTCCCTGTCAGATACTTCCGACATGGGCATCTTCCATCATTTCTTTATCGACATGGGCGATGAGCAATCCATCGAGAACGACCTGAGCACCTACAGCTCGCACCTCACCAATGCCAAAATGATGATTGAGCATCTGGACGAGAAGTCGCTGTTTCTGATTGACGAGTTCGGTTCCGGCACCGACCCGCTACCAGGCGGGGCAATGGCCGAAGCCTTGCTGGAAGCCATGTACGACAAAGGCTCTTTCGGGGTGATTACCACGCATTACGGCAATCTCAAACTCTTTCCCGATACCCACAAGCAGGCGGTCAACGGGGCCATGCTCTTCGACATGACCGCCATGAGACCGCTGTTCAAGCTGAAAATGGGCAAGCCCGGCAGCTCTTTCACCTACGAAATTGCAAGGGAAATAGGTCTGCCCCAACAGATTATAGACAATGCCGTCAGCAAAACCGGCACCGCCCAGATTGACTACGAGAAGAAACTGGAGCAGATTGAGAACGAGAAGATGGAGATTGACAAAATGCTCCGCCTCGTCAATTCCGCAGATGACCAATTGGCGCTGATGATCAACGAATACAGCGAGAAGTTCGCCGAGCTGGAAAAGCACCGGAAGGACATCATCCAAAAAGCAAAAAACCAGGCGAACAGTATTATCGAGAGCGCCAACAAGGTAATCGAAAAGACCATACGCGAAATCAAAGAGCACAAAGCCGACTCCGTCAAGACCAAGCAGGCACGGCAGGACATTGTCAAGCTGAAAGAGGAATTCGCCAAGGAGGTGGAATCCATAGAGAAAGAACCTGCGCTGAAGCCCATTGTACCCATCCACAAACCCAAGACACAGGCAAAAAAACAGGAGAAGCCCGAAGACAACACCCTGCACGTGGGTGATTCAGTCTTTATGATAGAGACCCAAGTGGTAGGCGAAATCACCCAGCTCAACGGGGACGATATCACCATCTCGTTCAACTCCGTTTCCCTTCGCACTACCAAGGACAAAGTGACCAAAATCAGCAAGCGGGAAGCCCGAACCGTAAAACGCACGGGTGTGAGACTGGATGGTGGTTCCTTGGCCGACGCCATGAATCAGAAGATTTCCCACTTCAACACCACCCTGGACATGCGGGGCATGAGAGCCGACGAGGCGCTGCAAATGCTGGAAAGCTACATAGACGAAGCCGTATTGTTGAGCATTCACCAGGTGAAGCTGCTGCACGGAAAGGGCAATGGCATCCTGCGCCATGTGATACGGCAATACCTAGCCAAGCGCAAGGAAGTCAACAGCTTCTGCGATGAAGCACTGGAGCTGGGGGGAACGGGGATTACGGTAGTGAGCCTTTAGAGTTAACAGTTAACAATTAATAATTAACAGTTAATGAGAAGAATAGATGATACAGGGATGGGGAGTTGGGCTTCGCCCAAGGGGAGTCTCATGCTATGCATTCGAGGGGAGTCTCGCACTTCGTGCTCGAGGGGAGTTTTAATTCCCCTTCTTTAAGAAGGGGTGGCCGAAGGCCGGGGTAGTGATTTTGAATTTTGAACTTTGAATTTTGAATTATAATAACGAACATCATGAAACACAACATAGTCCTCGCTCTGCTCCTCACCCTCCTGCTGGGAGCATGCGGTCATAAGAACGAGCAAATTGCACCCAAGCCGAAAGGCTATTTCCGTATTGACCTGCCCAAGGCTGAATATACCCTGTTGGACACCACCCTGCCCTTCACCATGGAAATCTCGAAACATGCCCAAGCCATCATCACACCCAAAGATTCCGGCAAGATTTGGATTGACCTCCAGTATCCCCAATTCGCCGCAGAGCTGAAGATGACCTATTTTCCCATGCATGGAAACCTGAGGGACAGGATGGTACAAGAACGCGAGATGGTGCAGTTCCATTATGTGAAAGCCGATGATGTGGAATATTCCATTATCAGCGACCCCGAAAGCCGGATGTTCGGACAAATCTACGACATTGAAGGCTCTGATGTGGCCACTCCTTTCCAGTTCTGGGTCAGCGACAGCAGCTATCATTTCCTGCGAGGCTCGCTGTATTTCAATTTCCCACCCAACAACGACTCCATCCAGCCCGTTATCGACTACCTCCGCAACGACCTTTTGCAGCTGGTGAACACCCTGCAGTGGAGATAAGAATACTTTATAGCGAACAAGAAAAAGATAAGAATTCTGCCAACTTTTAAGAGGCAAAAATTTGTGCCATGCGGCTTAAGGCGCGACGCAACACCCTATAATTCCTTGCGGAAGACACATCCATCATATCGTTGAGCAAGGCACTTTGCTCCGCCTGGCTCACTTCATTATTGAGCATAGTTGCATAAAAATGGCGATGTTCTTCACTCAGCATTTGTCTGAGTTCAACAGCAATCCACTCGGCACCAGCAACCAAAAGCTCAAATTCAGAGGCTTCTATACTAATCTCAGGCGGCAGTGATTGCCTTGACATGGCATACGGCACATATACATTCTGCATGATATACACCATATCCGCAGCGTCTTTCTTGGTGATGAGATGCCTGTCGGACCAAGCGTCCAATTTTATCAGAAACTGACCGCTTAAAGGTGCCATGCTAAAACTGAAACTATCCTCTACACGCACTTTATCCGCATGGAGCATTACATCGTCAAAACAACGCACTGACATAACTGGCGTGCCTTCGGGAGGCCATGCCACCTGTTCATTTTGAGCTATATCGCCAAAAGGCACAATATCCACCATAAAACGCCCTGTACCATTCTCTCCCACATAGAAAAATCGCTGTTTTTCCCTTGCTTTGGTAAAATTGCTACGCAAAAGTACTTCCGAAAGCTGGTCATACTGCCGCCAATCCTTGATTAAAACCGCTACGTCCAAATCCATTGTCCGGCGGGCATCATCTTCCATTTGGAGCAAATGCATGGCAATGTCACGGGCGACAGCTCCCACCACATACAACTCCATATCCAGTTCAGCAAAACACACCGCCAAAGCACTTAAAGTCTCAGCGAGCAACGGATTCTTCAAATCTTCTTTATTAATAGTATATTCCATAAAGTATCAAATAAGAGATTTAAGTCTTTCGGCAGCCTCTCGGCAACGGTCATCGCCTGTGGCTAATAAATCAGCATATACAATAAGCGGAAGAATACCATTCTTTTTCCAAAATTTCTGATAAACAAATATCTCCCCTTGTGGATCCGGAATCATCCGTGCTGTGGCTATCAACGCATCAGCTGTATCTGAAGTGTAGATATCCCAGCGTTGGGGCAAAATATAACCATCCTGCAAAGCCGCAGCCGGCTCACCACTCCAGCAAAGCGTATCAGGCAAAGCAATATCTTGCCATTGATCTTTTGCCTTTGCCGTCAGGAATTTGAAACGGCCTATCAGCAGTTTGCTCTTAAAATTCTCGTTATACGCCATCACCCATCTGTCAATAAGCGACTGTCGCTTACGCAACAAACGTGTCATGCCATCATCAATAATATAACCCCGTTCCGACAAGTCAACAAAAGTGCTATGAACAGAACCTATGGATGTACTTGTTTCAGCAGCTATCTGCCGGAAATTTTGCCTTACGTTGGCACTGTCCTGCAACAGATAAAAAATGATTTTTATTTCCGCTTTTTGCATTTTACATTCATTTTATATGGTTGTTCATTTTTTTTGAACAAAAAATATTTTTGAACAAATCCGCTGCAAAAATAATAAAAATTAATGAGATACAAAATTATTCCAATAAATTTCATGAAAAAAATCGTTATTAAACTAATTTTTTAGTTGAATAACTAAAAACTTTTTGTATCTTTGCAGCGTTGTTTTTGAGTGAATGTTTTTAAGTGAATGTTAGGGAGTAAATGTTGATGAGTGAATATTATTGAGTGAATGTTATTGAGTGAATGTTGGGGAGCCTCGAAGAGGCGAAATTTTAATAACCCCAGACGTCAGTCTGGGGAATATAGAAACATCAAAATACCTTAGTATGAAAGAACTGACCAAAGCGGAAGAGCAAGTGATGCAAGTGATCTGGAAAATCGGACAGGGTTTTGCCAACGAAATCATGGCGGCCTTCCCCGAACCGAAACCAGCATACAATACTGTGCTGACCACCATCAAAATTCTGGAAGCCAAAGGCTTTGTGAAACACGAAACCTTCTGCCGCTTCCACCGCTACCAAGCCGTTATCAGCAAAGAGGAATACTCCAAGCACTTCTTGGGCAGCGTGGTAGAGCGGTATTTCAACAACTCCTATCTTGACCTGGTATCAGCCTTCGCCAAAAAAGAGAACTTCAAGTTGGAGGAACTCGAAGCTCTGAAAAAAATTGTTGACGAAGCTATTCATAACGAAAAAAACAAAACAGCATGAACGCACAAGTCTTTATTTTAGTTTACCTCTTGCCATGCTCCATTGCCCTGATGGTACTATGGCTGTGCTATCGACTGTTGTTCGTCAATAGCAAGAGTTTTCAGTTCAACCGCTTTTTCCTGCTGACAGCCATGCTGTTCGCCCTCGCGCTGCCCCTCTTAGGCAACCTGTTCAGCCATAGTCCCGCCCTTGCCGAAAGTACCCAAGAGCAATGGTTTTCCAATATCTTCATGCTGAACGAAATCACCATTACACCCAACGGCATATCCCCTGAAAGTCAAGCAGCGGCAAGCGACATCGCTGGTCCCGCAAAAACAAGCCTCAGTCTGTGGCAAGTACTTGGCATTGTCTATCTTGCGGGAGTAATCGTAAGTTTTCTGATCTTCTTCACTAAAATATTGAAGATAACCATTTTAACCCTTCGCTCTCCCAAAGAAAAAAGAGACGGTTATACCCTGGTTTACACACATTGCGACAACGATGCCTTTTCTTTCCTGCATTACGCTTATTTTCCCGATAAAAACATATCTCCTGATATCCTCCGACATGAGTTGAGCCATATCAACCAGCATCATTCCATCGATATTCTTTTTACAGAATTGATGATGATTCTGCAATGGTTCAATCCTTTTATCTATCTGTATAAAAAAGACTTACAACTGATTCATGAATATGCTGCCGACCATGAAGTACTTCACGGAGGCGCTGACAAAGGAAAATACATGTATCTGATTTTACAGCAGTGCACGGCCGTCAATTTCAGCGACATGAGCAACAATTTCAATTTATTATTCACCAAAAAAAGAATCAAGATGATTACAAGTAACGAAAAGACCAGACGTCTCTGGTGGAGGCTACTGGTCATCATGCCTGTATTAGCGGCGTTGTTGGTCGCCAGCCCCAAAGTGACGGCACAGGGACAAACAACTGCTGAAAATTCTTCCACAAAGGGAATGGACCCTGTCCAACTCTTTGATGACTACGGTGTTCCGCAATTCGAAAATACTATAATTTATAACGAAGACGGTTCTTACCTTAAATTCGAGACTACAGAGGTTATCGACCCTGTCACAAACGAGTCACATAAACAAATCACCATTACCAATTACAATGTAGATGGTACTCTCAATGATCAAATCCAAATGAAAGAAGAGGAGAATAATGGAAATGGTATTTCCTACAGCGTTGAGCCTTTCTCTATTTCTACGGGTGAGGACAATGAAACAAAAATCAGTTCCAACGACCTCAAAGTCAAAATAACTTTTCCCGCAGAAGAAAAGGACAGCGTTTACAACAAACCCGAAGTGATGCCTGAATACCCTGGTGGAATGGAAGCCATGCAGAAGTATCTTTCCGAAAACCTCAAATATCCAGAAACGGCCAAGGAAAAGAATATCCAAGGAAGAGTGTTGGTCTCATTTATTGTGGAAAAGAGCGGAAGTATCTCCGATGTTAAAGTCGTGAAAGGCATTGGTGGCGGCTGCGACGAAGAAGCTTTGAGAGTGATCAAAGCCATGCCCAAATGGAAACCCGGCATGCAAAACGGCAAAAAAGTCAGGGTTAGTTTCGCAATTCCAATCAGTTTCAAACTGCAATAAACCAACTACATCATTGCAGCCAAAGTCTGCGTGATTTTTTCGGCGGCGTGGCCGTCGCCATATAAAGAAGACGGGAAAATCATCTGTTGTGACAAACTTTGCTGGACACAATGGATGATTTTCTCTTTTGCTGTGCCGGCCAAAACATTCACCCCATGCTGCATTAACTCCACCCATTCAGTTTCGTTGCGCAAAGTAACACACTGCTTTCCAAAGAAATACGCCTCTTTCTGCAAACCTCCACTGTCAGTCAGCACAAGCTGGCAGTGCTTCAACAGATACAGCATTTCGAAATAGCCTACTGGTGCAATAAAAGTGATGCTGGAATGATCGAAATCATAATTCAACTCTGCCAACTTCGCCCGTGTGCGGGGATGCAAGGGCAACACCAGCTGCCTGTCTTGGGCCAAGATTTCCAGCGCCGCGAAGATTGAAAGCAAAGCTTCCGCATGATTGGTGTTTTCGGCTCGATGCACACTGGCCAACAGGAAATCCCCGGCTAAATCAAGCTGTGGTTTCCGTGCTGATGCCGCATAAAACAAAGCTGCATCATACATCACATCGCCCGATAACACTATCTTATTTCTTTGATTATCAATATTTTCTTTCTGAAGATTTTCCACTGCGGTTTGGGTCGGACAGAAAAGCACATCACTCAGGCGGTCGGTCTCCATGCGGTTGTGCTCCTCGGGCATTTCCATATTGAAAGAACGCAGTCCCGATTCAACATGTGCCAATTTTATGCACAAATTCTTCGCTGTCCTGGCCCCTGCCAAGGTAGAATTGGTATCCCCGAAAACCACCACAAAATCAGGTTTTTCTCGCTGAAGTACTGGCTCCAGACGCTCCATCATCAGGGCCGTCATATCGGCATTCTCCAAGTTGTTGACTCCCAAATTGTATTTAGGTTGAGGAATGGACATTTCCCGGAAGAACAGCTCCGACATATTATCGTCGAAATGCTGTCCTGTGTGTACCAACACCTCTTGCACATCGGGCATAGAGGCCCACTGCCTGCTTACCACCGCCGCCTTCACAAACTGGGGACGCGCTCCCACAATCGACACTATCTTTTTCATGCTCAACTATTTTGAATTTGTGAAGCCAACCATAGCAAATCGTCCTGGTAGGTGATTTTTCTGTTGACAGACTCCCCTTCCACAATCACAATCGGCTCTTCCGGCAGGTAACGAAGCACCACTCCGCTGTCGTCGGTTGGGCTGAAATTCGCATCGTTCATTCCCAAATCAAAAGCACGCTTCAATGTGCCGAGTCTGAAAGCCTGAGGAGTTTGAGCATAATACAAGTTTTTACGAGGAGGGATGTCCGCAATGTGCTGATTATCGAACGACTGCAGCACCGTATCGCTGGCTGGGATAGCCACTACAGCCGCATTGCTCTGTTTCAGCGATTCTATCATTTTGGTGATTACCGCTGCGGAAATCAAAGGTCGGGCCGCATCATGAATCAGCAGGATATCATCTGGATTATCCTCGTATGCCTGAATAGCGGCCAAAGAGGACTGATAGCGTTCCGCTCCTCCCCGCAACACATTTTTCCACTTGGAGTACACGCCGCTGTTTCTCAACTTGTTCATCAGCGGCAAATACGCCTCAGAAGTCACCACGGCGATTTCGTCTATATCGGGATGAGCCTGAAAAGTGGCCAAAGAATACTCAATGACCAATTTTCCATTGACCTCCACAAACTGCTTCGGGGTTTCCAAGCCCATCCGCGTGCCGCTTCCCGCCGCCAAAATCACCGCAATGTTCATACTATCAATCTTATGTCACCTTTTCCCACAAACACAAGAATTTCTGTTTGCTAACTTTTGATTTACAAACGCAAAAATAGTCAAAAAAATGACACGAAAAAAATTGTTGTGACATACAAAAAAACAAAAGTAGAAATTGATGTCAAACTAAAGCGACGGAGCCGTCTTTTTCGATAACAGCCTGCACACTGGCCGTGTATTCAACCCAATCTCGCAAAAAATCAAAATTGATAATATTTTTTATCAATTTTTTTCAACAAATTAGTTTTATAATAGAAATTTTATTATCTTTGCAGCATGAAATAAATCAGAAATAGAAGGCGGCGATACCGTCTTAACAAACATGACTCCAAATCAATAAAATTATGAACGATAGCACAAGACAACCACTAACTCCCTCATGGTCTGAACTCCATGCCATGATTCTTGCCACTTCAGAACAGATGAAGGAAACCGATCGCAGGATAAAAGAAATGCAAGAAATGCATCAAGAAACTGGGAGATATCTGAAAGAGACATACGAAAAAACGGAACAGCAGATAAAAGAAATCAACAAGAATTACGGAGGTTTCACAAATGAATTCGGCAAGATGATAGAGGACCTGTGCAAGCCTGCGGCATTGGAAATCTTCAAGAAGGAAGGCATTGGCATAGATCATATCTATGAAGGGCCCCGTCACGGAAGAAAAGAAGAGGAAGAAATTGAGGTAGATGTGCTATTGTGCAACAAAACAGTGGCTGTGGCCGTGGAGGTGAAAACCACCTGCTTCAAAAAGGACGTGGATTACTTTCTCAAACAGATGAAGCGTTTCAAGGAAATATTCCATGAGTTCGAAGGGAAGACGATTTATTTGGCTATTGCCGCTATGCGCTTTGCTAACGGCTCCGACAAATATGCGTTACGCAGTGGTTTATATGTACTCTCACCCCTCAGCGACGGGATATTCACCCTTGGAAAGCCCAATAAGAGGAAGGAGTTCTAATGCGAAGAAGCTCAAGTATTGTGGTTGGTTACGGTACCGTTGCAACTGCGAGACACAGTTGCCTCCATAATCATTGGCACATTACTGGCTGCCACAATGTGACAGCCCTACTTCTAAATCCATTGGCACATTAGCACATTGTTAATTAGCACATTCAAAAAAATTCCGTACCTTTGCAGGCATGAAAAAGCTATTTATTGAAACCTACGGATGCCAGATGAATGTTGCTGACAGTGAAGTTGTTGCAGCAATATTGTCTTCCGAATACCAGATTTGCGACGACATCAAAGAAGCCGACCTGATACTGATTAACACCTGCTCGGTGCGCGACCATGCCGAACAGCGTATCCGCAAACGCCTTAACGAGTTAGGCTTCCTGAAAAAGAAAAAGCCCGGTCTGCAAATCGGCCTTTTAGGCTGTATGGCCGAACGTGTCAAGGAAAAACTGCTGCATGAGGAGAACGCCCTGGACTTTATTGCTGGTCCCGACGCCTACCGTAGTCTGCCCACCCTAATCCAAGAGGCCAGCTTCGGCAAGACCGCCTTCAACGTGATGCTCTCTACCGAGGAGACCTACGACGATATTGATCCCATTCGCTACGACACCAACGGTATTTCGGCTTTCATCTCCATCATGCGAGGCTGCAACAATTTCTGCACCTACTGCGTGGTGCCCTATACCCGCGGACGTGAGCGCAGCCGTAATTCCAAAACCATCATTAACGAAGCTCAGCAACTTATCAATCAAGGATATAAAGAAATAACCCTGTTGGGACAGAATGTCAATTCCTACCATTCAGAAGAAAATGGAGAAGTGGTCAATTTCGCCAAACTATTGGAAAAAGTTGCCCTGCTCTCCCCTCAAGTGAGGGTACGTTTTGCCACCTCGCATCCCAAGGACATCTCCGATGAACTGATTGAAACCATCGCCAAATACGATAACTGCTGCAAATATATCCATCTGCCGGTGCAGGCAGGCAGCAACACCATGCTCAAACGCATGAACCGTGTCTATACTCGCGAATACTACCTGGAACGCATCGCCACCATCAAGCGTATCATGCCCGAATGCTCCATCGCTACTGACATCATTGCCGGCTTCTGCGGTGAAACTGAAGAAGACCACCAGGCCACCCTATCGCTGATGCGTGAGGTGGGTTACAGCTCTGCATACATGTTCAAATACTCGGAACGTGAAGGCACCATGGCTGCCAAACGCTTCGCAGATGATATTCCTGACGAAGTGAAAGGCCGCCGTTTAGAGGAAATCATTGCCCTGCAACAGGAACTGTCGCTGGAAAGCAACCAGAAAGACATCGGCAAAACTTTTGAGGTGTTGGTAGAAGGCGCTTCCAAACGTTCTGACAATGAATATTTTGGGAGAAACAGTCAGAACAAAGTTATCATCTTCCCGAAGGAAGATTGCCACATCGGCGACTATGTGAATGTGCTGGTGCAATCCTGCTCTCCCGCTACACTGAAAGGCATCATCGTCAAATCATAACACTATGCTACTGATTCTGAGTCCACAAACATCACCCCGGATTGACTATGTTTGTCATGTCATTTTTGAGCGTGTGCTGGGACTGGAATATAGCATCGTCAATGATGAGGAAAAATATAAGGCACACACGGATTTCAAGTTGCGCTACGTGCCCAAAAGCAATATCTTGTTTGAAAATGATATTCGACAACAAGATGAGGAATTACTGTTGCAGGACAAGCCTGCCTTGGCTTTTTACCTACTCACCAACTACGAAGAATACTTGCCTGAATGCCCAAAAGACCAACATGGACGCATCGTTCATGAGCAGTCGTTTGTGGTAAGACACCAATTGCACAAGCAAGCCACCGTACAGCGTATCGCATTGGAATACAAAAATTTACTATCAAAACAAAAGCCTGATTTTCAGTGGAAAGGAAATGACTACCGCTTTGTTCCCACTTTTGATATTGACATTGCCTACGCATACAAAGGCAAGACCTTTCTCCATTTCTGCGGAGCATTGGGCAAGGCTGTTCTCACATTGCAATGGAGCAGGGCCAAACAAATCATCAAAGCCCGTCATCAACAAGATTTTCAGGATCCATACGATGTGTATGATATTGAAAAACAGCTTTGTGAACAACATCAGCTCCAAGCCATTTATTTCTTTCTCACTTCCGACAGAACCCAATACGACCGCAACATTTCCCCTCATTCACCCTATTTTTCCGACCTGGTTCAAAAGCTGAAAGCCTACGCTACTATCGGTCTTCATCCGTCGTATCATTCTAAAAATCAGAATGATATCATCAAAGAAAAAAATACTTTGGAAGAAAAAGGGCAGGTAAAAATCCATTACTCACGGCAGCATTTTCTGAAAGTTAAATTCCCTGACACTTTCCGCAACCTCATCGCCGCAGGCATTACCGATGACTATTCTTTAGGCTTTTACGACCACATTGGTTTCCGCAACGGCATGGCAATACCTTTCCCTTTCTTTGATGTAAAAGAAAACAATACCACCAATTTAATGCTTCATCCCTTGCTGATAATGGATTCTGCGGCAGTGCAAGAATTAGGAATAGAAGAAAAATATCAAAAGGAGATTACAGAACTCATCCAAGAAGTCAAAACTGTTGGCGGAGAAATGATTGCGCTATGGCACAGCAATTTCATGCCACATGGCTCAAAAGAGCTGGACTTGTTCAAAGAAACCTTTAAGCAAATGTGCTAACAGCTTATTTTATGCTACAGTGACAGCGGTACCGGAGGCAATGACCATCAACATACCATTGTTTTGTCCCAGCACTTCATAATCGAGGTCAATACCGACCACCGCATTGGCACCTTTGTCGGCAGCACGTTGTGCCAATTCCCGCATGGCCGTATCACGGGCTTTCATCATCTCATCCTCGTAAGATTCAGACCTTCCGCCCACAATGTTGCGAACACCGGCAAAAAAGTCCTTCACAAAGTTGATACCTGTGATGACCTCGCCGAACACGACGCCATGATAATTTACAATCTGTTTGCCTTCTACAGTAGGAGTTGTGGTTAAAATCATAATGCTGTTATTTTTTTGTTATCTATAAAAGATTGATTTTACTTTGAATAGAACAGAATAGCCTCCTGCAAAGCCTTCAAGCAGACCGGGCAGAAGCGGTTGTACATGATTTTATGCATGGTACAATCTATAGCGGGGCGGTAAACTCCTTCAGCCACATAGCCACCACCTTCAAAAACGCCCACTTTATTTTCGTAATTTTTCGTGGTTGGAGTCGGAATTGGAGTATCTTCCTCTAGCATATCCTTCCATTTGGAGTCAAAATCCACCAAAGTGGTCAAGTTCGGCTCCACGGGCTCCACTCCCTCTGGATAGAAATCACGGACACTCACCTCCGAGGTGTAATACTCATCGGCCAGACCGCCAATCAGATGCCCCATCTCGTGGACAATCACATAGTCGGAATAAGCGCCCACATTATTGACCGTACAATAGAAATTGTAAATACCTCCGCCGCCGTATTTATCACTGTTACAAATTATTATGATAAAATCGTAAGGTGCGTCATCAGCAACAGCATTCATTTTCCATACCTGCAAGCACATCAAATAGCGATCCACGTCAATCACATTATAACTGCTATTCAACAGCGTATTCTTATATACTTTCTGATTCGGATTGGTAATACCAGATTCTCTGGAATAAGCTTCTATCGCTCTGATATTCACATGATCAGCCATCTCTTTATAAGGCGAACAATTCATGATATAAGACGTGAATTTCTTGAAATCCGCCTGCATTTTCTTTTTATCACTTTTGGCATAACCATCAGGGATGAAAAGAATATCGAGCGCATCATTCACTTTCGCTCCGATATGCAAATTTTTCACCTTATATTCTTTCCTCATCGGCTCGTAAGCTGTACTCTGTGGATCAAAAACGCCTTGGAACACCTCTGTAGGAACATTATGACGATCGTAGCTGGTGAATTTGTATTTCACCAGCTGTTTGGGCAGCGGGAAACGCACACATTCCTCGAAAGTGCCCACTTCTTTCTCCCCTTTTTCGGTAGTACGGTATTCGTTGAACAGGCAGTCGTAGCTGCGACTGTATATCAGTTGGCCCGACAAGGCATCAAAGACCTCAAACTGCAGGCCACCCAAACGTTTGGGCTCAACCAAGTGGGAAACGGTGCCTTCCCAAATACCACCCACACAGTAATTTACCACCTCTATTTTCTCTATCTGGCTGTTACCGATGTGTTTATACTCGATACGGACCGTTTTGTTTTCAAAAAATTGTTCGAAATTCTGGGCGGATACAACTGATATTGAACATATTATCAGCAATAATAATAAAAATTTTTTCATTCTATTGATATTTAATCCCTTGCGGGATAGATATGAATTATGATAATTTCGTATTCTATTGATATTAAATCACTTACGGGATAAAAAGTGTGCCGAATGATTATTTATTTCTGAATTAAATACAAAATATTGCCGTCTTTATAATACAAATCGTTTCGATATTGAATGTAGCCATTGTCACCAACGAAGCAAGTATAATATTCAAAATAAACCGGCATGGTTTTCTCCAAATTGACACGGGTGGGGCGGGTTTTCCGGTAGAACTTTTTCAGTTCATCCGAAAGTTTATCATAATACTCCGTTTCTTTTTCCTCTCTCTTTTCCAGATATTTCTCTCCATCCTCTGTGATAGGTTCATTACCTACGATAATACTCAGTTCTTCCTGTTTCTTTTCATCATAACCATTCATATCGTAAATAACCTTGGCCAACTCAAAAGGATTTTGCACACGCACACAGCCATGGCTCAAGGCCCTCACCCTCCTTTTGAAAGCCCCTTTGTTGTTGGTATCATGCAAATATACGGCTTCGGGATTCGGAAAATCAAACTTGACCAAACCCAAAGCATTATGTCGTCCTGAAGATTGGAACAACCTGTATGGCAAATTGTTACGACGTAACTTACTCCAATCTATGGTGTCGGCCTGCACATACTTTCCGGTTTTGCGATTGACAATATACAGGTCTTCTTTTTTGATTACCGCCGTGTTGTTTTTCACCAATTTGGGATAATACTCATCTCTGGTAATGGTATGAGGAATATTCCACTCAGGATTCAGCACAACAGTATTGATTTCACTGTACAACAAGGGTGTTTCCGCCTTGAATGGCAACACAATATCACCATTGTAGCGACCTTTCACCCCTGCAGGATTCTGGGTACGGCCACAGCAGACATTGGTTTTATACACTCTTTCTCCCTGATAATAAGCGCATAAAGTAAAATCCGGCAAATTCACTGCCACATAATTTTCTCCTTTCTGCGGCAATACTTTCCAGCGCAAACGTTCCATATTGGAAATCAATCTGTCGGTATAGTAACTGATAGGACGGTTCAGTTTTTCCATGGTTTCCACATCCGTTTTGTCACTCTCTGGAATGGCGTTATTCACCCGAAAGAGATTGACAGCCGCCAACACCTCATCGGTCATGGTGTCTGTTTCCTGCACACTCTGAGGCAGTTCACCCGTCAAATGCAATCGCTGGCATAGCAAACGCACCGCCGGATTACGCTGACCCAAGGATATTTCTTTTTCGGGAATTTTCGGCAATACTGTATCTTTCAACGGGTACAGGCGAACCAGTTCCTGCTGTAGAAGTTGATAAGACGGATCTTTCGGTACAAAAGAATTCAAGGCAGAACTTAAATTATCAACCTGTTGCAAAGATTCTATAACAAACAGTGAGTCAACTTTTTGTGTTTCATTCAGCCATTTTACTCCATTCACACGCTTAGGGTCTGTTGCTCCGAAATTCATTGTGGTGGCATATCGAAGATAGGCCTCCGTAAGATTCATTTCCAAATTAAAGAGGGCTGTGTAAAGTGCTTCCGGTTCATTCTCTATATCCTTGTCTTTAAGCATTTTGATACAAGAATCCGCCTCTGCGAAATGGAACAAGGATGAAGGTAGTCCATGCTTATAAGAATCTGAAATATAAGCAGATAAGGTATCCACTTTATGCTCCTGCAAACCATTTGCAGTCCACAGAGGTTCATAATTTCTTTGTGCATAAAACTGTTTTACCCAGTTTCCATAAGGCACAAAATCGGGAGACATGTTGGTCATCTCCCGATTGAAATATTCTTGATAATCCTTCATTTTGAATGAAGAATATGCATCGAACCAGTGTGGCACAGGTTCTGTTTCTTTAGTATTCGCATGGCATGCTGCCAAAAGCAGGAAGGAAAGTATAAAAAGCAACTTTCCTACAAATTTGTTTGAGGTCATTATTAATGATTAGCTTTGAATGCCTTTAATCTTTCCTCAAGAGCCGGGAACTGGTTTCTGTTCACCAAAGAAACGCAAGCACGCAGACCTTCGGTTCTCTCACTTCCCGTAATTGCCAAAGAAATAGCGCTAACACCATAATACAGGAACTCTTTCAGCAATTCCTCACCACTCATACCCGGATAAGCCAAGGTGAAATAGAAACCATCGGCCAGCAGTTTGTCACCATCCTTGTCGTACACAATGACAAAGCCGTTGTCGGTGAACAGTTTCTTCATGATGGCAGCCTTTTCAGCATACTCTTTCACATCATCCAGATAATTGTAAGTGCCGTCGTTGCATGCTTTCAGGATAGCGGCCAAAGCATACTGGGCGGAATGTGAGGTACCTGAGCTGATGGCATAAACCGTACCGTAAATAATAGCTCTGCCTAACTTGGGAGTTCCAAAATAAGGTACCAAATCAGCAAATTCGCTATTGTACAATTTCTTTGACAGCACCATCAAGCCGATACGTTCACCAGCATAGCTGAAAGCCTTTGAGCCGGAAATCAGCAGCGCATAATTCTCGGTATATTTACCAACAGAAGGCTGGAAAACACCAGGTTTGGAAATGTCGCGACGGAAATCCATGCCGAAATAAGCCAGATCTTCGAACACAAAGACATCATACTTATTGGCCAAGTCGCCGATAATCTGCAACTCTTCTTCCGTGAAGCAAATCCAAGATGGGTTATTCGGGTTGGAGTACATGATAGTATGTACATGGCCTTTAGACAGATAGCTTTCGAGTTTGTCTCTCAGTTTGGCACCACGATAGTTGTACACATCAAAAGTCTCATATTTGAGGCCCATCACACGATGTTGCTGTTTCTGCACGGGGAAACCCGGGTCGATGAACAGCGTGGTATCACGTTCCTTACGGGCACGCACAAAAGTCATGAAGCCCGCCATGCCGCCCATCATAGAGCCTACCGTGGGAATACAACCTGCCGGATCAACATCGAGGTCGATGAAATTCTTGACAAAACGAGCCGCTTCTGTTTTGAGTTCTGGAGTACCATCGATATCGGGATAAATGGCGGCCACACCGTCCTGCAAAGCCTTGATTTGCGCATCAACACCGATTTTGCAAGCTGGCAGTCCGGGAATACCCATTTCCATTCTTACGAATTTCTCGCCACTGGCTTTTTCAATGTCGTTGATTAAACGTTTGACTTCACGGATGGAAGCTTTGCCGACTTCCTTGATACCACTTTGAGCAATGATTTTGTCAACAATTTCTGCTGGGATTGGAGTTTTTTTCATTATCTATATGTCTAATTTATTGTTTATTAAGTTAATTTAAGTCACCAAAAAGTGAAGCAAAGTTACGCAAAAATATTGAATTAAACAAAGATTGTGTACTTTTTATTGTTTACCCTGAAAAAATTTACAACGCACTGTATGTCAACAGCTAAATATGTTTCGTATAGAATCCTTATAGAATGTTAATAACTTTTCTAATTTATAATAATAAAATATGAAATAAATTTTATATCTTTGCCACGTGTAATGGATTGGTAACCGGCATCCCACCTACAGCACATTACACCCATCCCTCCTATAACATATTTGGCAATTACTCACACTTTTCCGGTTACCATTTTAAATGAAAAGACACAAAAATGGACAAAGAAACTTTTTACAGATTAGCGTTGATACACTTTCCAAATTACGGAAACTACAACAGTAAGAAACTGATCCGTTTATGCGGCAGTGCCACAGCGCTATTTGAAGAACCACAGGTAGTGGCAAGTAATCTTTACCGTTACAGAGCCAATCTGCAGCTACCGAAAATGGACAAATCGATTGAGCAATTTGTTACCAACGAGCTGAAACAAGCCCAGCATCACGGCATAAAAATATGTTTTTTTGATGATGAAGATTACCCTGAGCGACTGCAAAGATGCAATGATGCCCCTTATTTTTTTTATTACAAAGGAAACAGCTGTTTCAACGAACGGAAATGCGTTGCCATTGTAGGCACGCGGAATGCCAGCAACTATGGCAAGGATGTGGTCAAAAAAATTGTAGAAGACCTTGCTCCCCACAACATCTGCATTATCAGTGGTTTAGCAAGAGGCATCGACACTTGCGCCCACGAGGAGGCTTTGAACAAAAATCTCAAAACCATAGCGGTATTAGGTTGTGGGTTGAGCATGGTATATCCCAGTGAGAACATTAAATTGGCGCACCAGATTCTTGAGCAAGGTGGGGCGTTAGTATCCGAATTTTCTTTCGATGCCATGCCAGACCGCATGAACTTTCCCAAGCGGAACCGTGTGATCGCAGGGCTGTCGGATGCCGTGGTGGTAGCCGAATCACAGGAAAAAGGCGGCAGTATCATCACCGCCGAAATCGCCCATTCGTACAACCGTGATGTATTCGCCGTGCCAGGTTCCATATTTCAGAAATCCCAGCAAGGCTGCCATGAGCTCATCCGAAACAATGCCGCGGCGCTAATCAGTTCGGGCAAGGACATGATAGAGATGATGAACTGGGACCAGCAGGATACGCCCAACAAGCAAACAAAACTTTTTCCTGACTTAAGTGGGGAAGAAGAGGCCATTTTGGACATTATCCGAAGAGAGCAAGGCGCCAATATTGACAAAATTTCCAGCAAACTTCCCGACCTCAAAGCCACTCGCATAGCTTCCCTACTGCTCACCATGGAGCTCAAAGGCGTCATTGAATGCAAGCCCGGCAAGGTGTACACAACGATTTACTGAAGTTAATGCAGTGCCGCTGGTCTGCATGACTTAATTAACTTTATGGGAAAACAACACATAGCAAGTACAATATTAACGCAAAAAAACATTTTCAAATAAAAAATAATAGAAATTTTGCTATTTTTGCAAATCCAAAAGTTCAATGAAATACTCAGAAATTCATCGAATGTTTATCAAGGCTGGATGGAAATTTGATCACGCAGAAGGAAGTCATTACTTTTACATGAAGAATGGTGAACTAAGTGAACCTATTCCCTATCACGGATCCAAAAAAGTTCCAAAAAAGCTTGCAAATAAGTTAATAAAACGATATATCACAAAATAAAAAGAAATATAAATGGGCAAAGTAATCATGGTTATAGAAAAATCTAAAGACCATTTTGGCGCTTACTCGGACAACTGCGAGGGAATATATGCTGGTGGTGAAAGTATCGAAGCTGTGAAAGCAGACACCCTGGAAGCCATCCGACTCCTGAAAAAAAATCTTCCTGAGGACCGATGGCCAAGACAAATCAAGGGAAATATAAAGTTGGAGTGGAAGTTTGATGTCCCCAGTTTTCTGGAATATTACTCCTCCTTCATGTCATTGGCAGGCATGGAAAAAATGACAGGAATTAACCAAAAGCAACTTTCCAACTACCTGAATCACCGTGCAACACCACGGCAAAAACAAACAGACCGCATACGGGCAGGCATTCATCGCTTTGCCGAAGAGCTACTGAGTATCACACTCTAATCCATCCATGCCAGTAATCATCAAAAAATTTTTGACGTTTTACAACGAAAAAATTGTAACTTTGCACCACGGTATTTAAAGAAATTTATGATTGACCTTTTTGAAGATATAAGACCTTATACTGAAGAAGAAGCTCCTGAAAAAATTGCAGAAATTATTGGTAATGAAACATTTATCAATACATTAAAGCAATATATTCCAGAATATACTCCCGAACAGCTTCAGGAAGACGCGCGGCATTTTAACACAATTTATGATTTTCAATATGCCACTTCCCGACGCTATATTGAGAAATTTATCCAAATGTCCACTAACGGAGTCACCTATAAAGGCTTGGAAAACATCACTCCGGATAAAAATTATGTCTTTATCGGAAATCATCGGGACATCACCTTTGATGCGGCCCTTTTGGCAGAATACTTCTTTTTAAATCAATATAACACACCCAAGATTGCTATCGGTGACAATTTGGTGTCAAGCAGATTATTGGCGGAAGTAGGTATGTTGAACAAGATGTTTATCGTGAAACGTTCCGTTTCCATACGAGAAAAAATAACCAATTACCAGCATCTTGCCGCATACATCCACCATGTGCTTTTCAACGAGCACGAATCCGTATGGATTGCGCAACGTGACGGCAGAACCAAAGACGGCTTGGATGTCACCAAACAGGGCTTAGTGAAGATGTTAGCCATGGATGAGCAGCAACATCCCATGGACTTGTTGAAGAAAATAAACCTCACCCCTGTCACGATCTCATACGAATATGAGCCTTGTGACAAACTGAAAGCCAGAGAATTAGCTCTTTCCGAAGAAGGTCCATACCATAAAAAAGAAGGGGAAGATTTTGAGAGTATCATTCAAGGCATCATGGGCTATAAAGGCAGAGCACAATTAACGATAGGAAAGCCTATTATAGATGAAATAGAGAGCATTTCGGAAGAACTGAACCAGAATGACAAAATCTACGAGATATGCAAAATGGTGGATCAGCAGATTTACCACAACTACAAGCTGTTCCCAAATAATTTCATTGCTTTCGATTTGATAGACCAACATAAAACTTTCGCCGAAAAATACAGTCAGGAAGAAAAAGATAAATTCATCGCATACCTTGACAAACAAAGCATTGTTGAGGATGTTCCGAAAGAGAAAATGATGCATTACCTGCTGCATATTTATGCCAATCCCGTAACCACAAGTCTAAACATCAAATATCAAGAATAAAAATGGATGCAAACCAACCTCCGGCGCGAATGCGGATATTGATTATCCGCTTTGGTTCAACGGGAGACATCTTGCTGACGACTCCCCTTATACGCGCTATCAGCCAGCAAATCGATGGAGCCGAAATCCATTATTTGGTTCATCAAAAACATCAAGACGCCATCATAGGAAATCCCTATATCCGTAAAATCCATGTTTTCAAAAGCAGCGGTTCAAACATCATGGATGAATTGCAGTCTGAAAACTTTGATTATGTACTTGATTTACAACACAACAGACGCAGTAAAAACATCTGCCGTCAGTTAGGTGTACCCTGTTCGTTTGTCAAACGCTATCCCTTCCGGAAGTGGGTATTCCTGCGTCTGAAGCTCAACACCCTGCCCCATCAGCATGTTGTTGACCGCTATTTTAATGCCGCAGAAGCCCTTGGTATTCATAAAGATGACCAAGGACTCGAATATCACATTCCTGCTGACGGGGATTTTGACACGGACAGCCTGCCGGTCTTTTTTGAAGATGGCTATGTGGCCATCATCATTGATGCCGCCCATGCCACCCAGCGCATTCCGACCAACAAGATTGTTGAGATTGCCACCATTCTGCACAAGCCCGTGGCCCTTATTGGAGGCAAAAATGTGGATAGCATCGGACAGGAAATCGAAGCCCAGCTTGGCGACCGAGCCTTCAACACCTGTGGAAAACTCTCCTTCAGCCAGACCGCATCCATACTCAGCCAAAGCAGTTGTGTCCTTACTGGCGACACGGATTTAATGCATTTGGCGGTGGCACTGCACAAACCTGTTTGCACTTTATGGGGCAGCACCGTACCCGAATTCGGCTACTACCCTTACATGCCCGAAGAACGCTCGATGTTCAGGATGTTTGAAATTTGCAGTTTAAAATGCCGTCCTTGTGCTAAAACAGGATTCAAAAAATGTCCCCACAGACACTTCCGCTGTATGAACAAAATATCAGCGGTGGAAGTGGCCGAATGGATTAACCAATTTTAAGCTATGAAAAGACTCGTTTCTCTTCTCCTTTGCATTTTTTTAGTTGTTGTCGCATACGCACAGCAAGGTGACCGTCTTGTCGATAGCATGGGCAATTTGGTATATCAGTACAACCGTTCCGCCACCTACCTTGAACCTGGTAAATGCAAGGTAACTGTAACCATTGTGAACGGCAACAAACAACTGGGAGTATCTTTCCGCCAGGAAGTATTCAGAAGCCAACTGCAATGGCAGGAAACCCTTGGAGGTGACACCACACAAACAGCTAATATCAAGATTATCACCGCCAATTTAGCTCCCAACGAGGCGGTTGCCTGGACTTTCACCTATCAAAATAAGACCACCAAAAAAGACAAAAGCATTGATTTGGAAAAATCATGCTTTATGCTACTGAATGACGAATTTGAGGTGAAAAAGCAGGTGTTGCCGGAAACGGTGATTAAATTAGCAAATTAGCAAATTAGCAAATTTGTTAATTAGTTAATTGTTTTAATGTGACAATGAAAGGTAACAAACTGCGTCTCGCAGTTTGAAGGTATTTATTTAGCCAATGTACCTACTAGCAAATGACCTTAATCCATTTGCTAATTTGCTAATTAACTAATTTGCTAATTGATTCGCGGCTTCCAGCTTGTCAATCTCCTTCTGAAGCTTGCAGGGCAGGTTCTCTACGCAGTGGTGGCATTTCATTTCCAAAGTGTACATACGGCCGATGCAGTAGTTGGAGTGTTTGCATTCGCTCTTGGTAATGGTTCCCTCTTTGATTTTATTCATAAAATCAGTATCATTGACCAAAGTACGAGCCATCTGGAAAGCCACAAAACCTTCATTCAGAACCTCATCCATATTCTCTTTGGAGCATACACCACCCACATAAATCAAAGGCATTTTCACCGCTTGTCTGAATCTCTTGGCTCTTTCCAAGAAATACAAATCCTTGTAAGGAACAGTCGGAACCATCAGTCGGCCCACAAATTTGAGACCTAATTTCAGCCACCAGAAACGCCATGGATTCATATAGTAGGCCATGGTTTTCAATGGCATGGCACCGGCCATCACCACCATGGGAGCCTTGCTCACGAAACCAGCGGTGAGCACCAAAGCATGCACGCCCAAACGCTCCAATTCCTGAACAACTTGGATGCATTCCTCTTCCTGCATACCTGACTTGAAACCATCGTACATATTCACTTTCACCACTATAGCCATATCATCCTTGGCTTCCTTCATCACTTCCTTCATCACCAGCTGCATGAAACGCATACGGTTTTCGAGGGAGCCACCGAATTTGTCGCGACGGTGGTTGGTATAGGGTGACAGGAACTGGCTGATGAGATAACCGTGACCAGCGTGTACCTCAACACAGTCGAAGCCCGCCTCACGAGCCAAGTTCACAGCCTTGCCGAAATCTTTCACCAAGTCGTAAATTTCCTGCTCTTTCAGTTTACGGACAAAGGTCGGAGAATACAAATTGAAACCTGTGGAAGCACCCACGGGCATACATTTGCAGGTATAGAAATGCGTCATATTGCCGCAGTGACCAATCTGAATGGAAGCCTTGGCTCCTTCAGCATGAATAGCATCCGTCAGTTTTTTCAAATCCGGCACAATCTCTTCCCGCATGTACAGCTGGCCATCGAAAGAAACGCCACTGCGATTAACTGCCGCGTATGCAATTGTGGTCATACCAATGCCGCCTTTGGCAACAGCGGTATGGTAGTCGAACAACTCCTGGGTAGGTTTGTTGCCATGGCACATATTTTCAAAAGCTGCCGAACGTATAGATCTGTTTCTCAAGGTCATAGGACCAATCTGGCACGGGGTAAAGATTTGGGATTCCATATTGTTATTCTTTTAAAAAACGAAGTTGCAAAGGTACGGAAAATATCGCAACAGGCATTATTGTTGGGTAAAAATACATATTTTACCCCAACAAATATTAAATTTTTTTCATCAAAATATTGGATAACAATAAATTGGGATTTATTTTCCACTCTTTCTCCGGTTACATTCACGGCACAACATTTGGCAATTTTCCGCTATGGTTTTGCCTCCTTCGTGCCATGGCGTAATATGGTCAGCTTCCATTTGTGAAAGCTCGAAATGCTGGCCACAGTCAGCACAAACACCATTCTGCCGCTCGTATGCTGACAATTTCTGCGCATCGGTAAATGTCCGTATGGATAAGTATTTTTCCTTCCTGGTAAGAATGTAAGGATAGATGCCTGTCTTTTTGGTCACATCATCATCCAAAACCAATCTTTTTACTTCACTCTCAATTTGTTGGTAGTCAAATACTTTGTTTTTATTTTGCTTGTATAGCCAACCCCAATTTACGCCTTTCATGATTTTCTTGCGCTCTTTGGTGGGATGGAAAGAGGTTTCTATCCAAGTGATAACAGCCTGAAAAAACTGCCACAACGGAGCTGCACTTGCATCGTGCTGATGATTAGACATATACACTTCGATATTGCCATCTGAAATCCAAGAGATGGCGGTCTCCAGATAGTCTTGGCGAATGGCAGAGCCCGTGAGGTAGTCGCTACCGATTTTAGCCGCAGGAGCACCATTCTTGCTGAAATAGCGTTTTGCGTCACCCACCCATGAGCCAGCATACACCGCATTGCGAAGTTCCTGATCTGTCAGTTCCTCACCAGCTATATTGATGGTTTTGAACCACTTGAGTTTTTCGCTGTCGGTGCCGCTGCAGATATAGATTTGCAATTCATAGTTGAGAATTTGCTCTTGCTCATCGGGCTGCAGGTTATGAAAATAGCGGAAATTAAAGGCAAAATCACTGTGCACATACTGGCAGATGGAGATGGTGCGTTGCTGGCCGTCGATGATTTCGTAAGTACCGTCTTCCCGAACTGCCCAATACATCACATTCAAAGGAAAACCCTGTGTGAGTGTGTCGATGACGGCATCGCGCTGTTTCTCTTTATAGACGAACTCGCGCTGGTAAGGAGGTCGCACATCCAAGCGGCCGCCATAGGCTCGCACGCCATTCTCACTGTTGTCTTCGTAGCCTGCCGTCAGCTCACGGACGGTGATTTTGTGTAACTCAATTTGCATGATTTATTGGTTTTGGTTGTATGCTTTGGGTTCTTCTGCCGCCATGGGCATGGACATTTCAGCTTGTGCGTACAGTTGGGATTGGCTTGCCTGACGACGACGGATGAGGATGCGATGATATGTTTTTTGACATAATTTCCCATTATAGATTCTTTGCCTCGATGGGTACTCCCTAAACCCTTCTCTTTTTCTCAAAACATTTATATCAATACACGGCTCACAACAATTCAATATTTCGAATTGTCGCGGATTGTATTTATCCATAAATGTAATAGGGACACCCATAACACCATAAAAATCAGAAGGTATATCAGATGTTTTGTCTACATTGATTGCATCAAAATCTGCATATTTGGGATACTCTTCCATAATATACTTTCGATACAAAATTAGTTCTTCATTGCGTTTTGGTATTTCCAAATTAGTAAACCAATTCACACCTGAAACACGAATCATACCTTCACGATGATCCCCAGCAGTTGCTGTATCTTCATATCTACTTATGAAATGACCTGCACCACCTTTAAATCCATATCCTAACCAGATTTTATTCTCCTTTATTAAAGGAAAAATCTCCTTGTACGTAATTGCATTTTGATGCCCTACTATCACAAACTTCTTCTCATATTTCATCAGTTGTGCCACATATTCCCGAAACAAAGAAAATGGCGGATTAGTTACCACGATATCAGCTTGCTTTAGCAATTCTATGCATTCTTTCGAACGAAAATCTCCATCTCCTTCGAAATAGTGGATACCAATCTCTTCGGGGTCAGGCACGCGATTACCGTTTTTATCGCCATAATATTCCAACCAAATTGCCCGCTCGCTATCGTTTTGACTGAACAGGTCACGGTTCTGGTTCTTGTAACAGGTAGTAATCAGCTTTTTCAAGCCTAATTGTTCGAAATTGTAGCTGAAATAGTGGAAAAAATTACTTATACGCGGGTCATCGCAGTTGCACAGCACCGTTTTATCTTTGAAATGAGCCTTGTAATGCTTCAACTCGTTCTCTATATCCACGAGTTGGGTGTAAAATTCGTCCTTCTTAGCATTTTTCGCCTGATTGAGGTTCTTGTTTGCCATTATGATTGACAGTTATCGCAATAACTACCAATCACTTATCGGGAAAAAGAAAGGTGCAGGCCTTTCTATCGCATTCACGGGGAGCGTCGGAGAACCCCGCTGTCCTATTAGATTAGCCCACACCTGTTGGTGCGAGCATCAACTATGTATTAGGACAACGGAGCTAAACGCCTCCGTGAAATTGCATTATCCGATAATTCTAAATCATCAGTTTCCGACGCTTTTGATTTGAATGCGAATAATAGCTAATGCTTTGGTTTATACTATGTTAAAAACTTTTATTTTACGATATTGATTAAATTTTGGTTTTTACTCTTATGAATACAGCGGCAAAGATACATGAAATTCTCGAATTATGGACAAGGGAGAGAAGAAATTGGGCAGAACAAATGTGTAAAATTTTTTGCATCGGCTTTGAGGTCCCACTTCCGCGGTGTGAAGGTTCTGTGCTTCGGCGCAAATTCATAACGCACCGCGGACAACAATGGTGTAACGGCAACAGCTACAGACATGGAATCCCTGGCGGGATTCGGTGGTGGTGGTGTGCACATCTATTGATATTAATCTCCCTAAAGGGAGAATTTAGGAATGTCTATGCAATCCCGTTCTGTGCGCAGGGGATGCCGACATGCGGTGCGGAAACGATGAATCGCATACCTACAGGATATTGTGGTAAGCATCAGACCCTGATGATGTGTGCACAGGGAATGCCGACATGCGGTGCGGAAACGATGAATCGCATCCCTACAGGATATTGATGTAAGCATCAGACCCTGATGATGTGTGCGCAGGGAATGCCGACATGCGGTGCGGACGCGGTGTGAATGGACGGTCTCCTAAAGCTGCGTGCAAAAGCGCGTCAGCGTACAGTTCACTTTTGCCGCAGCTGTTGGAGGGCGGACAGAGAGGGCGGCATTCATGTCGGCTTGATCTTTTGGTTACTTTTCCATCAAGGGAAAAGTAACGGAAAAAAATAATTTCATGTGGTAGCCGTGCACATACCTCAAAAAGTTTGCTTAAAAAACGCTATCTTTGCAAATCAAAATTACTGATATGTCAAAGCATAATTTAGGACAAGAACAGCAACTCGCGCAGAAACAGATTGCCTCGCAACAGACCGTGCAGCTGATGAAGATGATTGAGCTGTCGAATATGGGGCTGGAAGAAGAAATACGGAAAGCCGTGGATGACAACCCCGCACTGGAAATTGACCATGACGACTACGAGGAAGACGGCTACAACCATGCCGCCAACGATAAGGAAGAGGAACAGCAAGACGACATTGCACGTGAATTGGACCGCAATCACGATGAGGACCCTTTCGACAGTGATTTCTTTTCTGACGAAGAAAAGGATGAAAATGACATTCCAGATTACCGCCTGTATGCCAACAACCACTCTGCCGACGATGAAAACCGAGAAAGGATTATCGCCTTCGACCACTCCATGCAAGAACAATTGCTCCGCCAATTAGGAGAAATGAACATGAGCGAGCGTGAATATGAGATTGCTGAATACATCATTGGCAATCTGGATGATAACGGCTATCTCCAACGTGACAATCTGGCCATGTCCAACGAACTGCTGTTCAATGACAACATCACCGTTAGCCCTGACGAATTGGAGCACATCATCGTAGAGTATATTCAGGAACTGGAACCCTACGGCATAGGTGCCCGCAACCTGCAGGAATGCCTGCTGATACAGCTAAACCACAAAGATGACAGCGAAACCGTGGAGAATGCCCGCCATATTATCCGCGACTATTTTGAGGCTTTTACCAACAAGCATTACGATAAAATCATCCGTCAACTTGATATTGACGAAAGTTCCTTGAAAGAGGCCTTGGCAGAAATACGGAAATTGGACCCCCATCCCGCCTCCAACGACACGCTGATTGAAAGCACAGGCTCCATTATTGTTCCCGACTTCATCATCACGAATCGAGAGGGAAAATTAGAGCTATCGCTTAATAACAATTACATACCCAAGGTTAAAATCAACAAAGATTTCACCAAAGAGTATCGTTTTCTGAGTCAGGAGAAAAACGACAAGCTCCGTGCTGATGCAGAAAAATTCCTCAAGGACAACCTCGATAACGCAAACAACTTCATCAATTTGCTTTCGCTACGTGAGATGATTTTGTACAACACCATGTACGCCATCATGGACATGCAGAGGGCATATTTTCTTTCCGGCAATGAGATGGATCTTAAGCCCATGGTGCTGAAGGATATAGCGGAAAAAGTAAACTTGGACATTTCCACGATTTCGAGAGTTACCAGCAGCAAATATGTGCAAACTCCTTTCGGTATTTTGCTGATTAAGAATCTATTCTCTGAAGCCGTCGGCGATGAAGATGTCTCCTCCAAAGCCATCAAAAAGATTCTGTCTGAAGTAATTGCACAAGAAGACAAGAGCAATCCCCTACCCGATGAGCAATTATGCGCCATCTTAAAAGAAAAAGGCTACGACATTGCCCGCCGCACAGTAGCCAAATACCGCGAGCAGTTAGGACTGCCCGTGGCCCGGCTGCGTAGGGAAATCAAGCTATAGTTTAATAGGTGGGAGGTAGAAGGTGGGAGGTAGAAGGTGAAAAATAAGAAAATCAAGCTATAGTTTTTTAAAAGCAAAAAAAGCTCATTCCAAATCAACCAACAAATTTTTGATAAAATGGACACAAACTGGCTCAGCAGAACCGAACTGCTGTATGGCAAAGAAAAGATAGAACGACTGCAAAAAGCCCATGTTTTGGTGGTGGGTTTGGGCGGAGTGGGCGCATACGCCGCCGAGCAACTCTGTCGCGCCGGTATTGGCGAGATGACCTTGGTAGATGCCGACACGGTGGAACTGACCAACCTCAACCGCCAATTGCCCGCCTTGCGCTCCACACTTGGAAAACCTAAAGTAGAGGTTATCTGTCAGCGGATGAAGGATATTAATCCTGACATCATTTTGCATCCCGTCCACGAATTTATCCGAGATGAACGTACTCCAGAACTGTTGGACAGTGCCAAGTTTGATTATGTAGTAGATGCCATCGACTCCTTATCGCCTAAGGTATATCTCATTTATTTTGCCTTACAACGGCAAATGCGACTGGTATCGGTGATGGGTGCCGGGGGTAAGATTAATCCTGAGCTGGTCAAAGTTACTGACATCAAAAAAACGCATCAGTGCAAGTTAGCGCATGCCATCCGCAAGCGACTGCACCGCATGGGCATCACCACGGGATTCAAAGCGGTTTTCTCGCCCGAGCCCGTCATTGAAGAAGCCATTATGATTGATGCCAATCCTGACATCAACAAGCTATCAACAGTCGGCACTGTTTCCTACATGCCCGCCATTTTCGGCTGCCATGCCGCCGCTACAGTGATTAATGATTTATAATGATTTATCCTTATCACGATTATCACAGAATGAGGTTGTCAAAATTTTTGACAACCTCATTCCAACTATTAACTGTTAATTATTAATTGTCAACTATTTACTGTTCCACCACCTTCCTCTCCGCAATCCCATTGCTAACCACTGTTATCACGGCAAAGGCGGCCCAGAAGGGCAAGGAGAGTTTATCGGTATCCAAGAAGTTATTGAGAAAGCCGTGGATGAAATAGCCCACCAAGGCCAAAGTCATACATAGTGCCAATGTCCTGCTGAGGCTGTCGCTGGCACGGCTATATGCACGAATGCCTGAATAAAGGCTGGTCACCAACAAGGCTAAAACAGTCAACAAACCCACAATACCCGTTTCGGCACAAGGGCCAAGATACTCGCTGTGGGCATTGCCGCCATCACCAAAATCGGTAGAGATAATAGTCTGATATTCGGATTTTTGAAATGGTGCATACTCAAATTGATAGGTCCCTGGACCCCAGCCTAATACCGGGCGTTCCTTGATCATCCCCATAGCGGCAGTCCAGCGATTCAAACGCTCCACATTGGAAGCGTCGGTGCTGATATTGGACATGGACTGGATATGCTCCACCAAATCTCCTGATGTATCCTGGCTGTTTCTTCCCATTCTGTATAAAATATCATCAGAAGAAAAATAGAAAAGCACACCCAAAACAGCAACAGTCATTACCAGCCAAGAGAACTTGATTTTAAGCTTCATCACCAGCCATACGCCCAACATGGCAATGACGCTCAGCCAAGCGGCACGGCAATACGACAAGTACAAACCTGTCAATAGGATAAGTCCGCACAGCAGATAAAACCACTTCTTTCCTTTCTGTTCGGTTTGAAAGAAAAGCCCTGCCACAATAGGAATAAAGAATGCCAAGACAGCCCCGTACGCCGTGTGGTCATTATAAAAAGGTGTCATTACCCAATGTCCACTATGTTCAGTAAATCCCATAATGGCATGGTGGATAGTGGTATAAATCACCACTATGACAAGTCCGACCGTATAGCAATCAAGAAATTTCACAGCATTTTTCAAATCATTCTTTATCAATTGAATAACCATAAAATAGCAGGAGGTGATAAACCAAATTTTGGAGGCCAAGAATTTGAACGACACCACGGGTCGCTCGCTAGTGACACAAGTCATAAGCATCCATATCAGATAGGCATACACCGCGATTGAGATGGGATGCAATGCCCAACGCTTGTCCCATTTCAGATCATATAAAAGCCGACAAAAAAACAATAAGGTGAGCGCAATCATAATAAATTCCGAAGGCATGGAAATGCCCAATTGGAATTTCTCGTTGTTCATCACCACAGACAAAGGGGTGACGAAAGCCATGACATACATCAGCCAATTTACACGATAAACCAAGAGATACAGAACACCGACAACCAATGCAATCGCCGGAATGAAGAAAAACTCCTTCTTCCAGATACAATACAGGTTGACCAGGAGGTAAATCCCGACACAGGCCCACAGAATCAGTTTATTGCGTAGCTCTGGCTTCATGAAACACGATTCTCTATAGTTGTACTATATTTGCGTCACTACCCCGGCCTTCGGCCATCACTTCTAAAGAAGGGGAATTTTTTATTCTTCTTTTTTGGACGACTCAATTTTTTCGATGGTCAGTAGTACGAAGATTGAAAGAATAAAGCTCGCCAAAGTGGAGAATATCACAATCAATGATTTCTTGGGATAAGCTTTTTTATCAGCGGGGATAGCGTTTTCAAGCACAAATTTTACGGGTACATCGGTACTTAAATCGGCAATGGCACTCATCATTTTGGAGCGGCATAATGCCTGATATTCTCTGAAAAACGCCTGTTCCTCATACAAAGTGAGCGAACGCGGACCCCAGGTGGACAATTTTTCCATCTCAGCCTCCAAACGCTTCATGCCGGCCGTATTTCCTTGAGACACCGCGATGGCGTACTGTTGCATTACCCTTTCCGACTGGGTTTGGAAATCGAAAACGCCATTTTCCATCACAATCTTAATGGAATCATCAATCCGTTGAACTTCGGCATCCACCACTTCCAACTGTCTTTGTAACAATTCGTATGCCGCCTTGGTCCTTTCCTGTTCAATCTTGTTTTTTACCGTATCCAATTGAGCGATAATCTCATTGGCCATATCTGCGGCTAACTGCGGATCCCTGTTCGTCACCGTCACCGAGATAGCCCCATACTGGGTTCTCTTGATATCAATATCGCTTTTCAGATATTTGTATATCTTGGTCTGACGATGAGCTTCTTTCTCTCCAATGCCATAATGCGCATACAAATCAAACTTCTGAATCAGGATATCCTTGATTTCACGAGAGTTGAGGATCTGCATCATCTGTTCGGTACCCTCCGCTTCTGCGTAAGCTTTCATGTCCAAACGCTCATTGTAGTTTTCCTCGTTCAGCAAGATTTTCGCCACAGAATTGGTTCGCGGGGCATAGACAATGGCTGTGGATTTGAACTTGGGCTTGATCAAAAATGACACTATCAACGACAACACTGCGGTGACCAGACACACAAGGATTATCGTCTTACGCCATTTCCAGACGAATTGCACCAAACTGAAAGAATTGAAATTCTCTTTGTTTTCTTGTGACATATTTTACTCTTGTTTTGTATTTACACTGATACATAATTCCTGCAGCTGTGCATCGGAAATGGTTGACGGAGCGTCAATCATCATATCGCGACCCGAATTGTTCTTCGGGAATGCGATGAAGTCGCGGATGGAGTCGCAGTCGGACAGCACCGAGCACATTCTGTCGAAGCCGAAAGCCAGACCTCCGTGTGGGGGTGCTCCATATTGGAAGGCATTCATCAGGAAGCCGAACTGTTTCTGAGCCTCTTCGTCGGTGAAACCTAACACCTTGAACATGCGGTTCTGCAACTGGCGGTCGTGGATTCTGATAGAGCCACCACCCACCTCGGTACCATTGATGACCAAGTCGTAGGCATTGGCGTTGACTGCTCCCGGATCGCTTTCGAGAATAGCCTCATGCTCCGGTTTGGGAGCGGTGAACGGGTGATGCATCGCATAGAAACGCTGGGTTTCCTCATCCCACTCCAGCAAGGGGAAGTCAACAACCCACAGCAACTTATATTCACCAGCCTTGCGCAAGCCCAAACGAGTACCCATCTCCAGACGCAGCTCACACAGCTGTTTCTGAGTCTTCATGCGAGGACCCGACATAATCAGAATCAAGTCACCAGCCTCGGCGTTACACTTGGCTGCAATGGCCTTCAGGTCGTTCTGGTCATAGAACTTATCCACTGAAGATTTGAAAGTGCCATCCTGGTTGCAAAGCACATACACCAAACCACCGGCACCCACTTGCGGACGACGGACGAAATCCACCAAGCCATCCAGCTGCTTGCGAGTGTAGTTAGCACAGCCTTTAGCCACAATACCTACTACCAATTCAGCCTCGTTAAAAATCTTGAATTCCTTATGCTGAGTCACATCATTCAGCTCCACAAAACGCATGTCGAAACGGGCATCGGGCTTGTCGGAACCATAGTATTTCATGGCATCAGCCCAAGTCATTCTTTCAATAGGATCAATATCTATATTTTTGATTTTTTTGAAGATATGCTTAATCAAACCTTCGAAAGTATTGAGAATATCCTCTTGTTCCACAAACGACATCTCGCAGTCAACCTGGGTAAATTCCGGCTGGCGGTCGGCACGCAAATCTTCATCGCGGAAGCAGCGCACAATCTGGAAATAGCGGTCGAAACCTGATACCATCAACAGCTGTTTGAAAGTCTGCGGGGACTGCGGCAGAGCGTAAAATTCGCCTGGATTCATACGTGAGGGCACCACAAAGTCGCGGGCACCTTCCGGAGTGGACTTAATCATGAAAGGCGTCTCAATTTCCACAAAACCGATGTTATTCATGTAATTGCGGATTTCGATAGCCAGTTTGTGACGGAACAAAATATTGTTTTTCACCGGATTACGGCGCAAGTCAAGGTAGCGGTATTTCATACGCAGCTCGTCGCCACCATCCGACTCATCCTCGATGGTGAAAGGCGGGGTCATGGACTCGTTCAGCACCTCCACTTCCGAAGCGATGATTTCGATGTCGCCCGTAGGGATATTTTTGTTTTTGCTGTAGCGTTCTGCCACAGTACCTGTTACGCGAATCACCCATTCGCGACCGAATTTCTCCACCTGCTGGCACAAAGCCGCATTCGTTTCGTTATTAAAAGCCAACTGCGTGATACCATAGCGGTCGCGCAAATCGATGAAAATCATTCCGCCAAGTTTACGGACTTTCTGAATCCAGCCGCACAAAGTAACGGTCTGGTTGATATTTGTAGCGTTCAGTTCACCACAAGTGTGTGTTCTTAACATGAGTAAAGTTTTTTATTGAATAGTTATTTTATATGATTTCGAATGATAGCTGGTTTCCGCGCTGCCGCCTCTGTCCATGGCTTTCACCGAGGTCGAGTAGCTGGTTCTCAGCAGGTGGGCATCGTATGTGCCCGCTTTCAGTTCCTGCAACATACTCGCGCTAACCAGCAGATTATTATTCTCTGCCACCTCGGGGGATATTTCATACTGATGGTCATCCTTTGTCAGCACCAAGCTGATGGTCTCGTCCTCGGTCAAAGGCAATCCCTTATATTTCACAAGATTATCCTGATTTCTGCTCAGACTGACATCTGCCATCTGGATAGACTTTATGTTCAGCTGATTGGAAAAAATCCTTCCTTCGTCATTGTTATAACTGAACATCACATTCTCTGGACATTCAGCCACATCCGTCTTTTCAAAGAAATAATAGCAGGGACGTTCCTTGTCGGACATCTGTTTCATCGCATCCTGATTGAAGAACACATAACTGTCATCTGACAATTTTATGAATTCGCCCGACTCATTATCTTTTTGGAAAGTGACTGTAGCCGTTAAGCTTTGTGTTGCCGCATCATACTGAGCGGAATAGGAGGGAAATATAATTCTTTGTTCTACTTTGTTAGATTTAATGCATGGGGTACATGCACTCAAAATCAAGCTTAAAGTAAAGAACAGCAATATTTTATGATGTACAAACTTCATGTAAAATTAATTTTATTCCAAAATATATAATAAACGACAAAAATACAAATAAATTATGGATGTTGTCATTTTTATGTCGCAAAAAATGCCCCTACCCTTTTTTCTCCAATATTTTCACTACCTTTGCAGAAATTTTGTGAAGATGAAATGCAACTACCACACTCATTGTACTTACTGTGACGGCAAGGAACCGATGGAGCTTATCGTGAAGCGTGCCAACGAGATAGGGCTGGACCATTTGGGCTTCTCCTCCCATGCTCCCGTGCCCGGTGAAAATGATTTTGCCATCGACGAAGCAAGAATTCCCGAATATGTGAAAGAAATCCATTCGTATCAGGAAAACTCCAAGACACAATTATTTG
Source organism: Bacteroidales bacterium (assembly GCA_016290295.1). GTDB lineage: Bacteria > Bacteroidota > Bacteroidia > Bacteroidales > WCHB1-69 > RUG11690. Next base: position 8,627 of record JAEETJ010000021.1, on the reverse strand, counting down.
CGGCTTTGGAATGCGACTTTATCCCCGGCATGACCCAGCCTTTCGACCATTACCGCAACGACTATAACATGGACTACCTCATCGGCGGCGTGCACCTGGTACGCCCTGTCAACGATGACCGGCTTTGGTTCATCGACGGCTCCAAACGCGAAATTTACGACGATGGTTTGGATCAATTATTCGACCATCAAGTGGAGAAAGCCGTCACCCGTTTTTGGGAGCAGACTTTCGAAATGCTGGAGCAAGAGCGCATTGACATTATCGCCCATATCGACAAAATCAAGATGCACAACCAGCACCGTTTTTTTACCGAGCAGGAGCCGTGGTACATCGCCTTGGTCGATCATGCCCTGGATTTGGTGCGCAAACACGATGTTATTCTCGAAATCAACACCCGCGGGCTGTACAAAAAACGCTGCGACAGCTTCTATCCTTCGGATTACATCTTGGCGCAGGCCCGGAAAATGCACCTGCCTTTTGTCATCAGCAGCGACGCCCACAAGTCCGAGGAACTCGACCTGTATTATAACGAAGCCGTGGCAAAACTGAAAAGCTTCGGCATTGACCAACTGGTATATTTTGACAACAAAAACTGGCACGAATACTCCATCTGATGAAAACATTTATCGACACCCATGCGCATTTGTGCGAAGAATACTACCACGACACCCTCGACCAGGTGGTGCAAAGAGCTATTGATGCGAAAGTGGACCCCATCATCCTGCCGGGCGTGAATGCCGCCAGCATTCCCGAATTGCTGGAATTGGCCGACCGCTACAAAGGCCATTTTTATCCGCTCGTCGGTTTGCATCCCGAAGATACCAAAGCCGACTACAAAGAGGAACTGCAAACCATTGCTGGTTATTTGGATGACCCGCGTGTGATAGGCATTGGCGAAATCGGTTTGGATTTCTATTTCAGCAGGGAGTTTGAAAAAGAGCAGATTGAAGTTTTTGATATCCAGTTAGGCTGGGCCAAAGAACGGCAAATGCCGCTGTCGCTGCATATTCGGAATGCATACGAAGAGGCTATCCCAGTGCTGAAAAAATACGACCACAGCGGATTGAAAGGAGTATTGCACTGCTTCTCAGGAGGCATCCAGGAAGCCCAATGGGGAATCCGCTTCGGCTTCGCCTTGGGAGTGGGCGGCGTAGTGACCTTCAAAAATAACAAACTGCAAGAAATTGTCAAAGAAGTAGGTTTGCAGCATATTGTGCTGGAAACTGACGCCCCCTATTTGGCACCTGTGCCCTACCGTGGCAAAACCAACGAGAGCAGCTACATTCCCATCATCGCCCAGAAGGTGGCGGAAGTAACTGGCGAAAGTATAGAGACCGTCATGGAAGTGACCACAGAAAACGCAAAAAGGATTTTTAATTTGTAACGTTTGTAGAGATTTATGCGTCTATCCAAAGGGACGCAGCGTTTGCTTCCCTTTGGAAAAATAAAAACTATGATGATAAAACGAACCATTATTTTCATCTTTTCCCTGTTAGTCGGAGCATTTTTCTCCGCAGGTTTTGCCCAGCAAAATGACGCCCTATTACAGATTCTGCAACAGGAAATGCGAAAAAATATCAGCCAACTTGAACAAGAGGAATCGGGTGTATATTTGCTGAGTTATCGGGTGGACGAACAGACCTCCCACATCGTGAAAACATCCAAGGGCAGCCTGCTGCAAGCCAACAACGAAACAAAGCGTATCCTGACCGTTCAGGTAAGAGTCGGCAATTACGATTTGGATAATTTTCATGAACTGAGGGATGACTATTCTGACATGGGATCAAGTTATTCTGCTGTATGTCTGCCTCTTACCGATGAACCCAAAGCCATTGCGCAACTGATCTGGCGTGAGACCGACAAAGCCTACCGCGAAGCCAAACAACGCTACGAGAAAGTCAAGGCCAATGTAGCTGTTAAAGCCGAAGCCGACGACCATGCCCCTGATTACTCCAATGCTGCCCGAGAAACCTATTATGAACCCGCTATCACAGATAACTTATTCGTTGAAAATGAATGGATCAACCGGCTTAAAGAAATATCTTCCACTTTCTGTCATAATCAAGATGTGCAAACAGGAACAGCTACCATCAATTATAGCATCAACAGAAAATACTTTGTCAACAGCGAAGGTACCTATGTGGTACAAAATTATACCAGCTGCCATTTATTCATCAATGTGGACGGACAAGCTGATGATGGTATGTATCTACCTCTTTATCAGTCCTATTTCGCCCACACTCCCGATGAGTTGCCAGGACAAAACGAGATGCTTACCGATGCACAGACCCTCAATGACAAAATCAGCCGCTTGGTGAAAGCACCTGTGGCTGAGGCTTATACAGGGCCTGCGTTGCTGTCGAAAGAGGCCGCCGGCGTTTTCTTTCATGAAATCTTCGGACACCGTGTGGAAGCGCAACGCCTCAAACAAAGTACTGATGGTCAGACTTTCAAGAAAATGTTGCATGAGCCGGTCTTGTGCAAGGATCTTTCTGTCTTTTTCGACCCCATGTTGAAATACTACAAAGGTGTAGCCCTCAATGGTAACTACCAATATGACGATGAGGGTTTTCTCGGATATCGCGTGAATGTGGTGGAGAACGGCATTTTGAAGAACTTTCTCATGACCCGCACTCCCATTGACAGCTTTCCGCTTTCCAATGGTCATGCCCGTGCCCAAGCAGGCTATCAGCCGGTATCGCGCCAATCCAATTTGATTGTGGAAACTTCTCATCCATACACAGACGAACAACTGCGAAACATGCTGATTGCGGAAGCCAAAGCCCAGGGCAAAGCCTACGGCTATCTGTTTTCCCGCGTGCAAGGCGGCTTTACCACCACTGGTCGCTACATGCCCAATGCCTTCAACGTAACCCCCATCGAAGTTTACCGTATCTATGTTGACGGTCGCCCCGACGAATTGGTTCGTGGCGTGGATTTAGTAGGCACCCCTCTGTCTATCTTCTCCAAAATCGAAGCCGCCGGCAGTGAGCATGGCAATTTTGCCGGCAGCTGCGGTGCCGAGTCCGGCTATGTGCCCGTTGCCTGCTGCTCCCCAGCCCTTTTTGTCAAACAAATAGAGACCCAGAAGAAAAGCAAAAGCCAACAGCGTCCGCCTGTCATTCCCAACAAATATAGTAACTATCAGGAAGATAAAGACTTCGAATCCGTATGCTTTGATGCTATGGAAGATGAGTTGGAGCAAAATATGGCTGCCTTGCATATTGATGGACTGCAAACTCCGTATTTCATCAGCTACCTGATTTCCGATGCCCAACTTACCAGTGTTGAAGCCAGTCTGGGCGGTATCATCAGTTCATCACAGAAACCTTACCGCGATAAAGAGGTGAGCGTGCTAGTAGGCAATGACAAACTCAACAACCAGCACTATTTCGACCTCAACGAGCTGATAAGGGGAAACCAAAGTGCAAGAGGAACATTGGCTATTGACAACGACTACAACAATATCCGGCAGAACCTTTGGCTTGCCACTGACATGACCTATAAAACCAATGCCGAGAGACTGGAAGCCAAAAAAGCCGCTATACAACAGCAGAATCTTCCGCAGAAACAACTGGATTTGAAAGACAGAAGCGAGGTAGTCAGCAAAAAACACATGCAAGAAATTCAGCATACTCCTATCGACAAAACAAATGTCGAAAACATGCTTGCAGAGTTATCAGCACTCTTCGAACAATATCCTGATTTTGTTAATTCCGGCGTAAATTTCTATGCCTATAATGCCTACGCTTATTACATGGACAGCGAAGGCTTAAAATACAAACAGCCTTTTAACCTTGTGTGTATCAATATTTTCGCAGAAACACAAGCCCTTGATGGCGAACCCTTGGCTGATGCCTGCAATTTTTATGGAAAAGATATCACACAACTTCCCGACATGGAAGAACTGAGAGCGCAAATCAAAGACTTCGCCGACCGTCTGGAAGCACTGCGTAAAGCCCCTGTTGTCACGGAAAGTTATGATGGTCCTGTACTTTTTGCCGATGAAGCCGCCGCCACCTTATTTGAGCAGAGTTTTTTCAAAAACACAGATGGACTGATAGCTTCCCGCAAACCTATCTTTTCCTCTGCTGATATAGCTCAAGTATATGGTGATTATGCTCCCAAGGACAATCCCACCGCTGCCTTGATGAACAAAAAGGTGATTTCAAGAGACCTGACCATAGAGAGTCACAACACGCTGCTGCAATATAATGGCGTTCCTCTTATCGGAAGCTATCAATATGATGCAGAAGGTGTTACAGCCGAAGATCAGCAATTGTTTATTGAAGACGGTGTGTTACTGCAACTCCTCAGTGACCGGCAACCTGCCGACAATGCCCCCTACAGCAACGGTCACCGCCGTTTGGCACTGAACCGCTACAAACTTAGCACTTGTCTTGCACCGGGTGTGGTTCAACTGAAAAGCAAGACAAAATCATCCTATAAACAACTGAAAAAGAAGCTGATAAGCATGGCCAAAGCGGAAGATTACGACTATTGCTATGTCATTACCAAAATCATCGGAGATGACATACAATATTTTCCGGGCATGAGTAAATACATCAGTTCCAACGGTTACTTACACCCGCTGTATTGCTACCGCATAAATGTCAAGACGGGCGAGGAAGAATTAGTGCGCATGGTGAAGATGCCCGCACCCAAGCTCAAGAGTTTCAAACACATAGTGTCAGTTTCTTCCGAACAACAGGTGCATAATACCATGTTGAGCAACAGATTCTCCCGTTTCTATCCGGCATACGATTTCCAGCTTTATGGTGCTCCTTGCAGTTTTATACTGCCCAAGGCTTTGCTCTTCGAAGAGATGGAAATCGACAAAGACCCTGATGTCATGCTACAGAAAGAACCCTTTAGACCTAACCCCTTGAAAGACTAACCGTGCACCTATTTGTCGCCATTCCTGCCCTGAACGAATTGGACTACCTGCCCAAAACGCTGCAAGCCCTTGAAAGGCAACAGACAAGTGTTTCTTTTTCAGTATATATCTGTGTAAACCAGCCAGATTCGTGGTGGGAGCACGATGACAAAAAAGTCATTTGCGAGAACAATAAGCAACTGCTGTTCAAGCTTCGCAGGCGGCATTATGCCTTTCCTTTGCATATCATCGACAAAAGCTCACCTGGCAAGGGCTGGGATGACAAAAATTTCGGGGTAGGCTGGGCCCGGAAAACGCTGTTCGACCATATCATGAACATAGCTGAACCGGAGGACGTTTTGGTCAGCATGGATGCTGATACCGTTTTTGGAGAGCTGTATCTTGACTCGATAGCACGGAATTTCGCCGCCAATCCGCAAATGCAAGTGGTTTCCGTGCCTTATTACCATCCCTTGACCGAAGACGACACTGCCAATAGGGCCATTTTGCGCTATGAAATCTACATGCGCAACTGCCTGCTAAACCTCTACCGCATCGGTTGTCCCTATAATTTCACGGCTATTGGCTCTGCCATTGCAGCAAAAATCAAAGCCCTGCAAAAAATCAACGGCATCACCCCCATGAAGAGCGGGGAGGATTTTTATCTATTACAAAAGCTGCGGAAAATGGCTCCTATCAGCAACTGGAACGACGAGTTGGTCTATCCGGCTGCCCGTTTTTCCGACCGTGTGTTTTTCGGCACCGGTCCCGCCATGATCAAAGGCAGCGAAGGCCAATGGGAGAGCTATCCCATCTATCATTATAGCATTTTTGATGAAGTAAAAAAGACTTACGACCTCATCGACAGGCTCTATACGGAAGATTTGACCACGCCGTTTATTGAATTTTTGAAAGAGCAATTCAAAACTGACGATTTGTGGGGTCCTTTGCGGCAGAATGTCAAGGACTTGGCCCACTTCCGACATGCTTTCCATGAAAAAGCCGACGGTTTGCGGGTATTGCAGTTCCTCAAAGCAGAGCAGGCAAAGCTGAACATCAGTGATGAGCAGTCCCTGCGGGACAACTGGCCATTACTAATCTCTACTACGCCGCCAGAATTCATGAAAGATGATTTTTCTTTCGACAAAACGAACACCAATCAATTAAAAGAAATCAGAGAGATGTTTTTTGAGGAAGAAATGAGGATTCGGAAGAACAAAATATGAAAATCAGTTTTCAGTTTTCAACTTGATAAACACTGGCAGGTGGTCGCCGTAGCCGCCGATATAGCGCGGACCGAGGAAAGTGCGGAAAACCTTGTAGCCACCATATTTTTCGTCTGGCACCACCATGAAATCCTCCTTAAAAATATGTGCCTCGCCACCAACCACATGCACGCCCGCAACAGTGCTGTCCAGCAAGGCAGGAGACACGATAATCTGGTCAAGGCAACCCCAAAAATCCTCATGTTTGTGCGTGCCTATATTGTTCATTTTCAAAAATCTATACATCAAATTATACAGCGATGCCGTGTCAGTTTGCGCTCTGTCGGAAGCCCCTAAAGTCCCACTCACACTCTCATCTGTCGGATAATCATTAAAATCGCCCATAATGATGACTTTAGCCGCTGGGTTCAGATTCAGCAACGAATCCACACAATGCCGCAACACCTGGGCATAATAATTCCGTTTGGGTACCGTAGCCCCGTAGCCGCCGTAGCGGGAAGTCCAATGATTGACGAAAAGGTGTAAGCTGTCACCGCAGAAAGTCTTCGCCACCACATACAAAATATCTCTGTTTTGGGTGGCTGGCTCAAAAGGAAACACTACAGTAATGGCCTCTTTGTGAATAATTTGCAAGCGATCCTTGCGATACAGTAATCCCGTTTCCACCCCACGCAGATAAGGCGAGTCGAAATGCACATAAGCATAATTGAACTTCTTCAGCGGAGAATGATAACAGAAACGCTGAAACACCTTGTCGTTCTCCACTTCCGCCATTGCCGCTATGTCTGGTGGCTCGCCCTCCCCCATGGCAATCAGCACCTTGGCAATATTATTCACCTTCTTCACATACTTGCCGTAAGTCCAATGATACAAGCCCTCCGGCGTGAAGTCATCGTCCCGAAACAGCGAATCATTGTCTGGATCATACAGATTCTCCACATTGTAAAAAGAAAACAAAAGATTACAACTGTCCCGCTGTGCCCATGCCTCAACACACAAAACCGACAGAATCAATAGCAACAATATTTTTCTCATTTTGAATTTCAAAATTATAAGACCACAAAAATACAAAAATATTTAATATAAAAATAGGTTATAATTATTTTATTAGTATTTATTTTTAACCATTAGAAAATATATGTTTATTTTACAATTCTCTTATAATTAACATATTGGCACATTAGCACATTGACACATTAGCACATTAACACATTGGCTAATTTGCTAATTAACTAATTTGCTAATTATTTTTCGTATTTTTGCATATTAAATTTGGATTGGAATGAAACTCTTTTTTCGACTTTTCCGGCATGTTTTCCCCTATAAGTTGGATATAGTTTTCATCCTGATTTTCAACTTTTTATATTCTATTTTCTCCATTTTCTCACTTTCCATGGTGGTACCGTTCCTCTCGGTTTTGTTTGGCCAAACCGAGGCAGTCACGGTTAAACCCGCCTTCGAATTATCCGCCGACTACATCATCAACACCTTCTATTACTACATGAGCATCATCATCGCGGCCCATGGTCCCGTGGCCGCCTTGGTGTATATTGCCGGCACCATGGTGATCTTGTCCTTCCTGTCGAACTTATGCCGCTATATGGGCATGTATTTCCTGGCGGACATCCGTTGCGGCATCCTCAAGCAAATCCGCAGTGAAATTTACCACCAGCTGCTCATTCTGCCGCTTTCATTCTATTCCCGACAACGCAAAGGCGACATTCTCAACCGCATGGGTGCCGATGTGCAAGAAGTGGAATGGTCGGTCATCAGCACGCTGCAATCCATTTGCCGCGACCCGTTTCTGATTGTGGTGTTCCTCTTCGCCCTTTTCAGCATTAGCGCCAAGCTCACCCTGATTGCACTGGTAGTATTGCCCATCGCCGGTTACGTCATTGCCGTTATCGGCAAGAGCATCAAGCAAAAATCGGTCAAGGCACAACAACTGCTGGGTCATTTGAGCTCTATTTTTGAGGAGACCATCAGCGGCTTGAGAATCATCAAAGCCTACAACGCCATTGACTTCATGTCGGAAAAATTCAAAGATGAAAATCATGAGTTTTATCAACTGAATAAGAAAATGTACAGAATCAACGAGTTAGGTTCGCCACTCATTGAATTTCTCAGTGTGGCGGCCCTGATGTTGATACTCTTTTTAGGTGGCGTCTTTGCCCCCGAAAGCATGTTCAGCGGCGGACTTTTCGTGATGTACATCTTGGTGTTTGCGCGTATCATCCCTCCCGCCAAAGCTTTGGTAACCTCGGTATATACCATCCAAAAAGGCATGGCTTCCGCAGAAAGAATTTATGAAATCATTGATGGCGAAGAAGTTATCGTGGAAGACAAAAATCCAGTGCAACTTCAAGAATTCAAAGAAAAAATTGAATACCAGCAGGTCGGATTCTCTTATAATGATCATCAAATCAATGGTCAATATGATGTGCTCAATGATGTGAATTTCTGCTTGGAGAAAGGAAAAACCATCGCTTTGGTAGGGGCTTCCGGTGCGGGAAAATCCACTTTAG
>JAEETJ010000087.1 GCA_016290295.1 Bacteroidales bacterium | reverse complement strand
CGACGCTCTTCCGATCTAGGTGCCAATGTCGAGCACGGTGTTGCCGTCCATATAGGTGATGGTGTATGAGTTGACGCTCCACTGAGCATAGACGGTGATGTCGTTTGCTGGCATGGTGCTTGGCAATGCCTCGCTCCATCCAGTGAAAGTGTAGCCTGTCATGGTGGGATTGTTGGTGGGCGTGACAACGGCCTACTAGGCGAAGGTGTCGATGTCGAGCACGGTGTTGCCGTCCATATAGGTGATGGTGTATGAGTTGACGCTCCACTGGGCATAGACCACAATATCGTTTGCGGGCATAGTGGTCGGCAGTTCCTCGCTCCAGCCGTTAAAGGTATAGCCTGTCATGGTGGGATTATCGATAGGCGTGACAACAGCGCCATAAGCGAATGTGTCAATGTCGAGCACCGTGTTTCCATCCATGTAGGTTATGGTGTAGGAGTTGATGCTCCACTGGGCATAGACGGTGATGTCGTTTGCGGGCATAGTAGTCGGCAATTCTTCGCTCCATCCGCTGAAGGTATAGCCTGTCAAGGTAGAATCGTTGATAGGTGTGACAATTGCGCCGTAGGCGAAGGTGTCAACGTCAAGTACCGTGTTGCCATCCATATAGGTGATGGTGTATGAGTTGACGCTCCACTGGGCATAGACAGTGATGTCGTTTGCTGGCATGGTGGTTGGCAGTTCCTCGCTCCATCCGTTGAAAGTGTAGCCTGTCATGGTGGGATTATCGATAGGAGTAACAACGGCACCGTAGGCGAAGGTGTCAACGTCAAGTACCGTGTTGCCGTCCATATAGGTGATGGTGTAAGAGTTGACGCTCCACTGCGCATAGACGGTGATGTCGTTAGCGGGCATGGTGTTTGGCAACGGCTCGCTCCATCCGTTGAAAGTGTAGCCTGTCATGGTCGGATTGTCAATGGGAGTGACAACAGCACCGTAGGCAAAGGTGTCGATGTCAAGCACGGTATTGCCGTCCATATAGGTGATGGTGTAGGAGTTGACGCTCCACTGTGCATAAACCACAATATCGTTAGCAGGCATGGTGTTTGGCAATGCCTCGCTCCATCCGTTGAAGGTATAGCTAGTCATGCTTGGATTGTCGATAGGAGTGACAATAGCACCGTAAGCGAAGGTATCGATGTCAAGCACCGTATTGCCGTCCATATAGGTAATGGTGTAGGAGTTGACGCTCCACTGAGCATAAACGGTGATGTCATTAGCGGGCATGGTGTTTGGCAAGGATTCGCTCCATCCATTGAATGTATAGCCTGTCATGGTGGGATTGTCGATAGGGGTGACAATTACACCGTAGGCGAAGCTGTCGATGTCGAGCACGGTGTTGCCGTCCATGTAGGTGATGGTGAAGGTTCTGCCGCTCCATTGGGCGTAAACCACAATGTTATGTGCGGGCATGGTAGTCGGCAAGGTCTCGCTCCATCCATTGAAAGTATAGCCTGTCATGGTAGGATTATCGATAGGCGTGACAACAGCGCCATAAGCAAAGGTGTCGATGTCGAGCACGGTGTTGCCGTCCATATAGGTGATGGTGTAAGAGTTGACGCTCCACTGCGCATAGACAGTGATATTGTTTGCTGGCATGGTAGCTGGCAGTTCCTCGCTCCATCCATTAAAGGTATAGCCTGTCATGGTCGGATTGTCAATAGGAGTGACTATCGCACCGTAGGCGAAAGTGTCAATGTCCAGAACCGTGTTACCATCCATATAGGTGATGGTGTAAGAGTTGATGTTCCACTGGGCATAAACAGTGATGTCTTGTGCTGGCATGGTAGTTGGCAAGGATTCGCTCCATCCATTGAAGGTATAGCCTGTCATGGTAGGATTATCGATAGGAGTGACAACTGCACCGTAGGCGAAGGTGTCGATGTCAAGCACGGTATTGCCATCCATATAGGTGATGGTGTATGAGTTGACGCTCCATTGTGCATAAACGGTGATGTCTTGTGCTGGCATGGTAGTTGGCAAGGATTCGCTCCATCCATTGAAGGTATAGCCTGTCATGGTAGGATTATTGATAGGAGTGACAACGGCACCGTATGCGAAGGTGTCAATGTCAAGCACGGTGTTTCCATCCATATAGGTGATGGTGTAAGAGTTGACGCTCCACTGCGCATAGACAGTGATATTGTTTGCTGGCATGGTAGCCGGCAGTTCCTCGCTCCATCCGTTGAAGGTATAACCTGTCATGCTTGGATTGTCGATAGGGGTGACAACAGCACCATAGGCTAAGGTGTCGATGTCGATCACGGTGTTACCGTCCATGTAAGTGATGGTGTAGGTATTGATGCTCCATTGTGCATAGACAGTAATGTCGTTTGCGGGCATGGTGCTTGGCAATGCCTCGCTCCATCCAGTGAAAGTGTAACCCGTCAACGTAGGATTATCGATAGGCGTGACAACAGCGCCATAAGCAAAGGTGTCGATGTCGAGCACGGTGTTGCCGTCCATATAGGTGATGGTGTATGAGTTGACGCTCCACTGTGCATAGACAGTGATGTCGTTTGCGGGCATGGTAGCCGGCAGTTCCTCGCTCCATCCGTTGAAAGTGTAACCCGTCAACGTAGGATTATCGATAGGCGTGACAACAGCGCCATAAGCAAAGGTGTCGATGTCGAGCACGGTGTTGCCGTCCATATAGGTGATGGTGTATGAGTTGACGCTCCACTG